>JAGQTV010000026.1 GCA_020438845.1 Mycobacterium sp.
CCAAACGACGACACTCCCGATGCCGCCATTCCAGCCCCGCCACCTACGAAAGGACCCTGACGACCGCTACGCTGCCCGAAGCCGCCTAACCACAAATCCCGTGTCCACTACATGGGGGCAAGGCCCGACCAAGGAATTAAGAGCATCGACTGTGGATAATCAGCAGAGCCCTCATCAACAAGTCGTCCAAGCTCAGCGGTCCGACTTTTGATCCGGCCCACGAGGTCACGATATGATCTCTATGACTGTGACACATTTCACCGGACGTCGAGGTGGGTAAGTTGGCGACCCAGGCAGAGGCACTGTGATGGCCTCCCGACAGCCAATCGATTCAGGGTCGTCCCCTCAAGTGTCACCCTGGTATGCCTACCCGCCGGCGTGCGACCGCTCCTACCTCGCGGCTGCCGTGCGCGCCGCGGCCATCGCCCTCGTTCTCCTGGTCATACTGGTCTTGGTTGTCGTGCTCTAAGCCTGTCACTCGACAGGTCTGACCCTGCTTCTTGCGGTGTGGGCGGTCATGCAGCAGTGTTAATCCCCGAGAGTGGTTTACCGACAGCTGAACATCGACAGAGGAAGGTCTCGTGGCTGACTACACCTTGCCCGACTTGGACTGGGACTACGGCGCGCTGGAGCCGCACATCTCCGGCCAGATCAACGAGTTGCACCACAGTAAGCACCATGCCGCCTACGTCGCAGGAGCGAATGCCGCCGTCGCGAAGCTTGAAGAGGCGCGCGCCAACGACGATCACGCCGCGATCTTCCTGAACGAGAAGAACCTGGCCTTCCACCTGGGTGGTCACGTCAATCACTCGATCTGGTGGAAGAACCTCTCCCCCAACGGGGGGGACAAGCCCACCGGAGATCTGGCCGCCGCCATCGACGACGCCTTCGGTTCATTCGACAAGTTCCGGGCACAATTCACCGCCGCAGCCAACGGCCTGCAGGGATCCGGCTGGGCCGTGTTCGGCTATGACAGCCTCGGTGACAAACTGCTCACCTTCCAGCTCTACGACCAGCAAGCCAACGTACCGCTCGGGATAATCCCGTTGCTTCAGGTCGATATGTGGGAACACGCCTTCTATCTCCAGTACAAGAACGTCAAGGCCGACTACGTCAAGGCGTTCTGGAATGTGGTCAATTGGGAGGACGTCCAAAACCGCTACGCCGCAGCGATTTCGAAGACGCAAGGCCTCATCTTCGGCTGACAGTCGCGAGAGGTAGGGGCGCCGCAGATCGCTGTGGCGCCCCTATTCGCATTTCAGGACGGCATTCCATTCTGGCCGATTAGCACTCCCGTCCTATTGTGTGCCAGCCGTTATGTGCCCCATGCTGTTCCGCACCGGCCCGCTGGCGTGTCGCACTGGTTCCCTACGGAGTGTTGCGGAGGCGAGATGGAGAGCAGTTCAGGGCGTGCAGTGGAAATTGCACCTTTTCATGCCCGCGGTTGCCTGAAGGGTTTCGTCGTTTCCGGCCGGTGGCCTAACTCGACAAAGGAATGGGCTCAACTTTTGATGGTGGCCGTCCGGGTCGCATCCGTACCCGGATTGCTCTCGACCACAACCATTTTTGGGGTTCGAGAAGAACTGCCGGAGCGGCCGGCGCCGGGAACGGTGGGGCTGGTACTTGCCGAGGGCACCGTTGTCGGCGAGGCCGCCGTTCCCCCCGGACATTTCGCCACCAAGCAGCCACCCGCCCTGATCATGCTGCATCCCCCGTCGGAAACTACGCCCTCGTTGCCCGAATGCTCAGGGGCTGCTTCCGGGTGCGTGCTGCTGCCAGGTCTGCCGCACCTCGGATTGGAGCATCGCGCCGCATGGGTGGAAGCCGAGGCCGACGGGACGGTTACCAGCATGGTCAGCCGGGTGGGAGTCGATCCGATCAGCCATCCGGACACCGCGATCCTGGCGATGCTGCTTGCCGCGTAGCTCCGCGGACCCGGTGACCGATTCCCCCGGCCACTGACACGACGCCCTGTCTCGGTTTTAGCTCGCTGCCGACATGGCGCGGAGGTCGTAAATGCCGACGCCGCGAGGCTCCCGTCTGCTGTCCTGGCTCATTCCCACGCAGCAAAGCATCTTCCGGCGGTACTGAGAAATTCTGATAGTTGCCAGCGTGACAGCCGAATTCTCCAGACCCGGCCGGACGATGATTGCGCCCCACTGGCTGGCCGAGACGGTCCAGTTGTTCGACTCGCCGTCGTCAATACTGGGTATGCGAGGAATTTCCCCTGTGGAAAACGGCAGAAAACGTTTGCCCGAACCCTCGGACCTGGCTACTATCAGACTCGCCCGAGAGTTTGCACTTGGCGGCCCCCAAAAGGGAAGCTAGTATTGGGTAGCAAACCACCTATTGGGTGGAGGAGTTTCGTGTTCGTGTCTTGGAGGAAATAGATGAGCACAACGTTCTCAGCGCGCTTGAACCGTCTGTTCGAGACGGTGTATCCGCCTGGCCGTGGCCCGCACACCTCCGCCGAGGTCATTTCGGCCCTCAAGGCCGAGGGCATCACCATGTCGGCTCCGTACCTGTCGCAGTTGCGTTCGGGCAACCGGACCAACCCATCGGCCGGCACCATGACCGCGCTGGCCAACTTCTTCCGGATCAAGCCGGAGTACTTCACCGACGATGAGTACTACGCGAAGTTGGACCGGGAACTCACCTGGCTGGCCAACATGCGCGACGAGGGTATTAGGCGCATCGCAGCCCGGACGGTTGGGCTCTCGCCCGAGGCACAGCAGTCCGTCGTCGAGAAGGTCGACGAATTGCGCCGCGAGGAACACCTCGACGCCTAGTCGGAACGCCGACCACTCGGCCGTCCAAAACCTGAAAACGACACCACCGTCGACGTCTGTCACGTCGACGGTGGTGTCGTTTTGGCTTCTGTGCGGGCTCCTCGAACATCTGCTGTGCACGCCGAACCGGCATGCTCGATCTGCTCAGCCAGCCCCGCAGGTGGTGCCCTTCACTCGCCTTCCGGCGGAACGCCCCGACCCCTAGTCGGAACGTCGACCACTCGGCCGTTCAAACCTCAGGGCGACGACATTGTCGACGTCCGTTACCTCGGCATCAGCCTCAGGTTCATCGACGTCCCCATCCAGGTCATCCGGACCCAACTGCGCTTCACGGCCGCGATCGGGGTTCTCCAGGAGAAATCGGTACTGACGGGCGATCTCGAGAATCCATTCGCGGTCGGAGCAGTCCTCAGGCTGGCGCAACCAGCCTCTGCCTGGGAAGGCGGCTGCAGCAGCCAAGGGATCGCCGCCATCGCTGCCGGCCCAGATCCAACGTGCCACTGCCAGGGCCTGGTCGGCCGTGCTGGCCCCTTCCGGAGGCTCCGGCTCGTCACCGTCCGGCTCGTCACCGTCTATTGCTTCCAGGTAAATCGAATCGGAGATCAGCGAAAGTTGTTCAGCGACCCGGAACACCAGCGGTCCGCGTGGCCGCACTCCGATACCAACATCGGGGTGGCGCTTGACCAACTCCTGCTGCAAAGGGCGGATGAGGCGCAGTTCTCGTCGGGCGCCGACCCAGTCCTCGCTCGACGGTAGCAACGACCCGGCCGCCACGATGGCCATCGCAGCGACCAGCAACGTTGCCGCCGTGCCGACGCCGATCAAATGCGTGGTTCCCAACGCCCGAATCAGGAAGAAGGCGCTTGCTGCCACGATCAGGGCAATTCCCGCGGTGAACAAGAACAGGGCCCGGCCCCGGCGGCTCGAATTCGACAGCCGAAGACCCACCCACGAAGCCAGCGTCAGGGCCAGCAGCACGTAGACGAGCGGCACGAGCCAGGGTAATGCCGTATTCGAACTCAGATAGCGCTCGAGATAATCTTGCGGATCCATCTGCGGAAAACGCTCACCGGTCAAGAACAGCACCAGCGCAATCGCTGAGATCGCGGCCGCGATCCCATACTGAACGATCGCCAATCTCCGCGTCATAGCCAGCCGTTGGCTGGAGGCCACCGACGTAATCATCACGAAGCTGCCGGCAGCCGAGAAGATAAGGGCAATCTCCCTGATCGCGACCGAGATATTGGGCCAGCGCAGCGCTCGGTCCACCAGCAGACTCAACGGGGTCCAGTTAAGAGCAGCCAACACCCCCAGACTGCCCAACGCCACGATCATCCCACTGCTTACTACTGACTGTCGGTTGACCAGCGCCCAGCCGATCCGCAGCCCGGTGGCCAGGCCAAGAAGGCCGGCAATCACCCAGACGATCAACCAAATGCCTCTCCGAGGCGAACCTGGGCAATCGAGGCACGGTCGCTACGCAGTCGGCCGAGGCGGTACAACAGCAAGGCCGCAAAATCTTCGGCTTCCTGCTCGATGTCTTCGCCGCCGGGGCCCATGCACCCGGTCCGCTGGCTGAGCATGTAACTGATCAGATCGTCGCTGGCGAAGTCGGTGGCACCGCGTGCCACCTCGGTCACGGGCATCCCGTCATGCCCCAATACCAGGTGGCCGAGTTCGTGAGCGAGCGTTCGGTCCGCGGTAGGTAGCCCGTGCTGGATCAGAAATTCATCGTGGTCGGCGTACTGGCGCCACTGACCGGAAACACCCGGGGGCAATTCGGCCATGCTGACGTCGATCGGACGGCCGCGGTCCTCTCCAACGGCCGCTACCAACCGCGTCAGCGAGACCTCGCCCTCACGGGGGGCAAGAACGAGGACCCCATTCACCGCTTTCGTCACACGTCGGCCTACTGACATCTCACCGCCTCCTCGGAGCCGGGTCATTGTGAGTCGCGGGTATCGGGTCACTGCAGGAACCGCGTTCGCGCAGAGGTCGGGAAGAGGCCCGGCTTGGCCTGGCGGTAACCCATGAATGCGCCGATAGCCGTCAAACCCAGGAGCGTGACCAATCCGGGAACGACCAATGGATCGAACTGCGGCAGAGCGGCGTCACTCACGTTGGCGGGAAGGCCCAAACGCAATGACCGCGGAGTGAGAGCAATAGGCCGGTTCCGGTTGGGCTCCGGAGCCACCGCGTCCGCGGGGCTACTCACCGGGCGGACGACCGGCGCCAGCACCGGTTCCACCGCAGCCGCAGCAGGACTGACGCTCGCGGGGACGGCCGCCGGCGGGACGGTGTCGGCCGCTGTCTCAGCAGCTTCCGGCTGCTCTCCGAATGTGGTAGTGGCGGTGTCCGACACCAATATTGTCGGCACCCGGTCGGCGGGCATTCCGAGTTTCGGTGCCGGGAGCGTTCTTCTTGCCGGCGTTGCGAGTCGGGCCGGATTGTCGCCTCCGGTTGCGCTGACCCTTGTCCGTCCTGACGGCTGTTGCCGACCCAACCCGGCCTGCGAACTCATGAAGCCTTGCTTGGAACTGTCGCCCGGGCGGCTGGCCCCGCTCTGCACACCCGGTCTCCCACCCGGTTCGGCCGACGCCGGCGCAGCGCCCAGAATTCCGGATCCGACGCTGAGCAAACCGGCGGCGACCAGCCAACTGGCCACCACGATATGCCCACGCGACCGCTTCACGAACCCTTCCTCAGAGGCATCGGGCGCCGCCATCGGCGCCGGCGTTTTGCAGTTATTTAATAAT
Organism: Mycobacterium sp.; assembly: GCA_020438845.1. Taxonomy (GTDB): domain Bacteria; phylum Actinomycetota; class Actinomycetes; order Mycobacteriales; family Mycobacteriaceae; genus Mycobacterium. The sequence continues at coordinate 5,546 of JAGQTV010000026.1, forward strand.
TGTGGCATATCCGCAGGTGGTACGACTAGCACTAATAACAGGCGATAGTGTTTAGGCCACTGGTCCGGTAGCGCACTGCGCCCCGCCCCAACCCCCGGAAGGCGATATCGATGGGTCTGTTCAGCAAACGCAAGAGCCGTGCGACCAAGCGTGCCGAAGCTCGGGCTCTCAAGGCCCGGGCCAAGGTCGAGGCCAAGATGGAAGCAAAACTTGCTGCCAAGAACGAGGCCAAGCGCATCAAGGCAGCTGAGCGATCCGAGAACAAAGCGATTAGGGCGGAACTCAAGGCGAAGCGGAATTCCGACCGCACCGCGGTCCGTGTCGCCGAGACCCAGTTGCGGACTGCCCGGGAGGGCAAGGTGCTCTCCCCCAGCCGGATTCGGCGCACGATGACGGCGTCGCGACTGCTGGCACCGGTACTGGTACCGGTGGTCTACCGGGCGGCGATGGCGGCCCGGGGGGTGATCGACGAGCGGCGCGCCGAGCGCCTCGGTGTCCCGGTCACCCGGTTGGGACAGTTCTCCGGCGAAGGCGGCCGACTGTCGGCGCGCATTTCCAGCGCGGAACACTCCCTGGAACTCATCACCTCCAACAATGCCAAGCCTGGCCACCAAGACGCCGAGACCAAGAAGTTCGTCGCTGCGATGACCGACCGTCTCGCTGCGTTGTCAGCGGGGGTGACAGCGGCAGAGAACCTGCCCGGCCCTCGTCGGCGAGCCGCCCACATATCGATAGGCGAACAGCTCGATGGCATCGAGGCCGATCTCATGGCGCGCCTCGGTGTTTTCTGACGACCTCGAAGAAGCGCGCTCCGCGGGGCCTCACACCGGCGTACCCCTGCACTGGCATGATTGGGCTGCCCGCTAACTCGAGCCGACAAAGGAGCGGTACCAGTGGCTGAGAACCAAGAACCCGCCAAGAAGGCACCGGCAAAGAAAGCCCCGGCCAAGAAGGCACCGGCAAAGAAAGCCCCGGCCAAGAAGGCACCGGCAAAGAAGGCTCCCGTCAAGAAGGCTCCGGCAAAGAAGGCACCGATCAAAGCAACGCCGGCGCCGGCCGCACCCGTGAAGAAGGCGCCCCCCGCCAAGACGGTCGCCGAGAAGGCACCCGATACTCCAGCACTGGAGGCCGCAGCCGAAGCTCCCGCGCTCGAGGCTGCTCCGGACGCTCCCGCGCTCGAGGCAGCACCCGAGCATGCCGCATTGACCGCCGGAATTTCAGCGCCCCCGGCCGCCGGCGCCGAGCCCGTCGACCCTTCGGCGGTGCAAGATGATGCCGGAAAGGTCCGCCTCCCCGTCGCCGTCGGCCTGGCGGTCGCCAGCCTGCTGGCCGTGTTGATCCGTCGGCTCCGGCGAAGTTGACCGTGGGCGTCACCTTCCGCCCGACCGCAGATCTCGTTGACGACATCGGGCCCGATGTGCGCAGTTGCGACGTCCAGTTCCGCCAGTTCGGGGGCCGGGCACAGTTCGCCGGGCCGATCGTCACGGTGCGCTGCTTCCAGGACAACGCGCTGCTGAAGTCAATCCTGTCCGAGCCCGGGGAAGGCCGCGTCCTGGTCATCGACGGCGACGCTTCCCTGCACACCGCATTGGTGGGTGACGTTATCGCCGAGTTAGGCCGTTCCAACGGCTGGTCCGGTCTGATCGTGCACGGCGCGATACGCGATGCGGCGACGCTGTCCACCCTCGGCATCGGTATCAAGGCTCTCGGGACCAACCCGCGCAAGAGCACCAAGACCGGCGCAGGCGATCGCGATGTGGTGCTGCACATCGGCGGCGTCGATTTTATTCCGGGCGAAATCGCCTACAGCGACGACGACGGAATCGTGGTAGTCCCGGCCAGTTGAGCAACCGCCCCCGTTGGACGGTGCCGGAACCTCCCGCCTAGTCTGTGCCCATGCCCGAGCAGTACCCGCCGGCAAGGCCTGCCCTTGCCAGGATGGCCCTGTTCTGCCTGCTGGCCGGGGTTCTGACCGCGGCTCTGCTATTCCCTGTCGTCGCCGGCTTGGGCCTGGCGAGTAACCAAGCCTCGGAGTCGGTCACCCAGGGGTCGGCCAACGTCGTCGACGGGGAAATCCCGGCGGTGTCGACGATGGTCGACGCTGCGGGCAATCCGATTGCCTGGCTTTATGTGCAACGGCGGTTCGTAGTGCCGTCGGATCGCATCGCCGACACCATGAAGTTGGCCATCGTCTCGATAGAGGACAAACGCTTCGCCGCCCACAACGGCGTCGACGTGCAGGGCACTCTGACCGGTTTGGCAGGCTTCCTCAGGGGTGGCAGCGATACCCGTGGCGGGTCCACCATTGAGCAGCAGTACATCAAGAACTTCAACCTCCTGGTGAACGCCGAGACCGACGCCGAACGCCAGGCTGCCGTAGAGATCACGCCCACCCGGAAGTTACGGGAGATTCGGATGGCGTTGGCACTGGACAAGTCGCTGACCAAACCCGAAATCCTCACCCGCTACCTGAACCTGGTGCCGTTCGGCAACGGCGCCTACGGGATTCAGGACGCGGCCAAGACCTATTTCGGAATCGACGCCGCTCAGCTCAACTGGCAACAATCTGCGCTACTGGCCGGCATGGTGCAGTCGACCAGCGCGCTGAATCCATACACCAACCCGAAGGGCGCACTCGAACGCCGCAATCTGGTGCTGGACACCATGATCGAGAACCTGCCGCAGTACTCCGACGAGCTACGGGAGGCCCGGGAGCAACCGCTGGGAGTTCTGCCGCACCCGAATTCGCTGCCGCAGGGCTGCATAGCCGCCGGCGACCGCGCGTTCTTCTGTGAGTATGCGCTGGACTACCTGGCCAAGGCGGGCATCAGCAAGCAGGATGTCGCCCGCCACGGATATCTGATCAAAACCACGCTCGATCCCAACGTCCAGAACCACGTCAAGGAGGCCATCAACACCGTCGCCAGTCCCACGCTCGACAGCGTCTCCAGCGTGATGACCGTGATCCGGCCCGGGAAGGACGCACACCGGGTTCTGGCAATGGGCGACAACCGCAGTTATGGGCTCAAACTGGAGGCCGGCCAGACCGTTCAGCCCCAGCCCTTCACCCTCGTCGGTGACGGCGCCGGTTCGATCTTCAAGATCTTCACCAGCGCTGCGGCACTGGAGATGGGCATGGGCATCAATACGATGCTCGACGTTCCCCCTACCTTCCAGGCCACCGGCCTGGGCGAAAGCAACACCCCCGGTTGTCCGCCGAAGACGTGGTGCGTGAAGAACGCCGGCGGATACCGCAGCCCGTTGAGCATGACCGACGCTCTGGCCTTGTCGCCGAATACCGCCTTCGCGAAGCTGATTCAGCAGGTCGGCGTCGGGCGCACCGTAGACGTCGCTGTCCGACTGGGACTGCGCTCTTACGCCGAGCCCGGCTCCGCGAAGTCCTACGAACCGAAGAGCGACGAAAGCCTCGCCGACTACATCAAGCGCCAGAACATCGGCTCCTTCACCCTCGGGCCGTTCCAGACCAACCCGGTGGAGTTGTCCAACGTCGCTGCCACGCTGGCCTCCGGTGGCATGTGGTGTCCGCCGTCACCCATCGACAAGGTGCTCGACCGGCACGGCAAAGAGATCTCACTTTCCACCGCCAGTTGCGAACAGGCAGTCCCGGAAGGCCTGGCCAACAGCCTGAGCAACGCATTGTCCAAGGACACCACCATGGGTACCGCTGCAGCCGCTGCCGGCTCGGTGGGTTGGGGGCTGCCGATGTCCGGTAAAACCGGCACCACCGAGTCCCACCGGTCCTCCGGCTTCCTGGGGTACACCAACCAGCTGGCCGCGGCCAGCTACGTCTTCGACGACTCTCCCAAGCCGGGAGCGCTGTGCGCCTTCCCGCTGCGGAAGTGCGGCGGCGCAGGCAATCTGTACGGCGGAACGTCGCCCGCTCAGACGTGGTTCTTGGCCATGAACCCGATTGCCACCAGCTTCGGGCCGGTGACGATGCCTCCCACCGATCCCCGCTATGTCAACGGCGCCCCCGGCGTCGCCGTGCCACCCGTAACTGGCCTCAACCTCGATGCGGCCAAGAAACGCGTCCGGGATGCCGGATTCCTGGTTGCCGACGTGCCTACGCCGGTGTTCAGCCTGGCGTCGAAGGACTCCGTGGTGGGGACCACCCCTTCGGGTCAGGTTCTGCCGGGTTCGATCATCACCATCAACACCAGCAACGGCATTGCGCCTCCAGCTCCGCCGCCGGTGTACCAGGCTCCCCGTCCGCGCTACGACCCCGGCTATGACAGCAATTACGACAACGAGATTCCGCCGCCGCCCCCTGAGATGGCCCCCCCGCCCGAAGGGGTAACCGTAATCGAAATTCCGGGCCTGCCGCCGATCACCATCCCGGCCATGCCCGGGCCACCGCCCCCACCGCCGCCTGCTCCGGAACCCCCGCCACCTCCCGCTCCGGAACCCCCTCCACCGCCGGCTTGGGAGCCACCGCCACCGCCGCCGGCCTTCGAGCCGCCACCGCCACCACCTGGTGACGTCCCACCGCCGCCGTAGGTCTGCACGATGCGCTTCGCGTTCAAGACGTCACCCCAGAACACGACCTGGGCCGACATGTTGTCGGTCTGGCGGACCGCAGACGACATCGAGGTATTCGATTCGGGCTGGACCTTTGACCACTTCTACCCGATCTTCGCCGACCACACCGGTCCGTGCCTGGAGGGCTGGACTACGCTCACCGCGCTGGCCCAAGCAACCAGTCGGCTACGCCTGGGGACCCTGGTCACGGGTATCCACTATCGGCATCCCGCCGTGTTGGCCAACATGGCTTCCGCGCTGGACATCATCTCCGGCGGGCGTTTGGAACTGGGAATCGGAGCGGGCTGGAACCAGGAGGAGTCCGGCGCCTACGGCATCGAACTGGGCGGCCTCAAGGAGCGCTTTGACCGATTCGAGGAGGCGTGCCAGGTACTCATCGGCCTCCTGTGCCAGGAGACAACCGACTTCGATGGCCGCTTTTACCAACTCCGGGCCGCCCGCAACGAACCCAAGGGGCCACAACAGCCCCATCCGCCGATCTGTATCGGTGGCAACGGTGAAAAGCGCACGTTGCGGATTGCCGCGCAATACGCCCAACACTGGAACTTCCCCGGCGGTACGCCGCAGGAGTTCGCCCGCAAACGCGACGTGCTGAAGAAACATTGCGCCGAGGTGGGACGCAACCCGAAAGAAATTCTGCTGTCCGCCCACATTCAGCTCTCCCCTGAACGCGGCCACCGCGGCGTCATCGAAGACAGCATCGCACTCGGGGCCGAGGGCCTGGACCTCGCGATCGTCTATCTACCGGTGCCCCATGACGCCTCGGTGATCGAACCGCTGGCCGAGGCGATACGCGATTCGGGATTATGGCGGTCGGCGACCTGATCGACGCCGATCAGATGCCGTACTGCACCAACTCGTCCGGGGTGACGAGACGTTCTTGTTTAGCGGGAAATTCTCGGCTCTTGACGGGGTGCCGCAGCAACGACCACGCGATGCGCCCGACTCGAGATCGCATAACCGGGATGTGTGAGTTCACGAGGATCGCTCCTGTGGTGGATATCGTCCAGCAACCGCATTCGACCCTACCGCAAGGCCGCTACCTGAGCAATTAGACCAGGTAGCGGCCGCTAGCGACGGGAGACACGCCGAAGTGCCGCGTTTCGAATAGCTGCGTCGCCGGCTCTACCGTTGGGGTGCCGCAGTCGGTGCGATCGGTGCGGGCAGGGCAGTGTGTCCCATTAGGTGCCGATCCACCCCAGCCGCAGCGGCGCGGCCTTCGGCAATCGCCCAGACGATCAGGGACTGCCCGCGGCCCATGTCGCCGGCGACGAAGACCCCCGGCACCGACGTCTCGAAGTCGGTATTGCGTGCGACGTTCCCCCGGTCGGTCAGCTCCACCCCGAGATCGGTCAGCAGTCCGGGTTTCTCCGGACCGACGAAGCCCATCGCCAGCAGGACCAAGTCAGCTTCGAGTTCGAAGTCACTGCCCTCGACCTTCTCGAACCGACCGCCCTTCATCACCACTTCATGGGCGCGCAGGCCGGTCACCCGACCGCCCTCGCCGAGGAAACGCTCGGTGTTGACCGAGAACACCCGCTCACCGCCCTCTTCGTGTGCCGACGAAACCCGGTACATCAGCGGATAGGTCGGCCACGGCGTAGATGCCGCACGCTCCTCCGGCGGCCGCGGCATGATCTCGAACTGGTGCACACTGGCCGCGCCCTGCCGGTGGGCCGTGCCCAGGCAGTCCGCGCCGGTGTCTCCACCGCCGATGATGACCACCCGCTTGCCCTTCGCGGTAATGGGAGGCTGGCCGTCGGCGTCGAGCACCGGATCGCCCACCACCACCTTGTTGGCCCACGGCAGGTACTCCATGGCTTGGTGGATACCGTCCAGCTCGCGGCCCGGTACGGGCAGATCGCGCCAGGCGCAGGCTCCGCCGGCCAGCACCACCGCGTCGAACTGTTCCCGCAGTTCCGTGGCGGTTATATCGACGCCCACGTCGACCCCCGGACGGAACTTGGTCCCCTCGGCCTCCATCTGTTCCAGACGGCGGTCGATATGACGCTTCTCCATTTTGAACTCGGGGATGCCGTAGCGCAGCAGCCCGCCGATACGGTCGGCCCGCTCGAACACCGTCACCTCGTGACCGGCGCGGGTGAGCTGCTGGGCGGCCGCCAGCCCGGCGGGGCCCGATCCGACGACCGCGACCGATTTGCCGGTCATCAGGTGCGGCGGGTTGGGTTGCACCCAGCCTTCGTCAAAGGCGTTGTCGATGATTTCGACCTCGACCTGCTTGATGGTCACCGGGTCGGAGTTGATCCCCAGAACACAGGACGCCTCGCAGGGCGCCGGGCACAGCCGACCGGTGAATTCCGGAAAGTTGTTGGTGGCGTGCAATCGCTCGATGGCATCGCGCCACCGGTCCCGGTACACCAGGTCGTTCCACTCAGGTATCAGGTTGCCAAGCGGGCAGCCGTTGTGGCAGAACGGGATTCCGCAATCCATGCAACGAGAGGCCTGGCGCTCCAAGACGTCGTGTTCGAAATCTTCGTACACCTCGTTCCAGTCCCGAAGACGCAGGGGTACCGGCCGCCGCCCCGGGGTTTCGCGGCGGGTGTACTTGAGGAAGCCGGTCGGGTCAGCCACGGGACGCCGCCATGATCGCCTCGTCAACATCCTCGCCGGCGCGCTCGGCTTCGGCGATCGCCGCCAGAACACGGCGGTAGTCGCGCGGCATCACCTTCACGAAATCCCCTGCCTGCCGTGGCCAGTCGGCGAGAACGCGCTGGGCCACCGCCGAATCGGTAGCGTCGCGATGACCGACCAGCATGTCGTGCAACCATTCGACGTCGGTGTCGTCGAGTTCTTCGAGATCGACCATCTCTGAATTGAGGTTCTCACCGAATCGCCGCTCCGGGTCGTAGACGTAGGCGATGCCGCCGGACATGCCCGCGGCGAAGTTGCGTCCGGTGGACCCGAGGATTACCACCCTGCCACCGGTCATGTACTCGCAGCCGTGGTCTCCCACACCCTCGACAACCGCGTGTGCGCCGGAGTTCCGGACTGCGAAACGCTCGCCGACCCGACCACGGATGAACGCCTGGCCTGCGGTGGCACCGAACAAGATCACGTTGCCGCCGATGATGTTGTCCTCGGCCACATAGCCTTCGGGAGCATCGTCCGAAGGCCGCAGCACGATCCTGCCACCAGACAGCCCCTTCCCGACGTAGTCGTTAGCGTCGCCGTAAACGCGAAGCGTGATGCCGCGTGGGATGAACGCTCCGAAGCTGTTGCCTGCCGATCCGTCGAACGTGACGTCGATGGTGCCGTCCGGCAGACCATCGCCACCGTAGGCTTTCGTCACCTCATGGCCGAGCATGGTGCCGACCGTCCGGTTGGTGTTGGAGATCTGCATCGAGAACCGCACCGGAGTACCGGAATCCAACGCCTCCCGGCACCGCGCGATCAACTCCTGGTCCAGCGCCTTGTCCAAGCCGTGGTCTTGCACTGAGCTGCAGTAACGATCCTGGTTCATGAAGGCCGATTCGACTTCGTGCAGAACCGGCGTCAGATCCAGTTTGCGAGCCTTCCAGTGCGCGGCGGCTTTCGCGGTGTCGAGCGCACCCACCTGCCCCACCATCTCGTTGACGGTGCGGAAGCCCAGCCTGGCCATCAGTTCGCGGACCTCTTCGGCGATGAACATGAAGAAGTTCTCCACGAATTCCGGTGTACCGGTGAATCTTTCGCGCAGCGTCGGGTTCTGAGTGGCCACCCCGACCGGGCAGGTGTCCAGGTGACAGACCCGCATCATGATGCAACCCGATACCACCAGGGGCGCCGTGGCGAAGCCGAACTCTTCAGCGCCGAGCAAGGCCGCGATCACCACGTCGCGGCCCGTCTTGAGTTGGCCATCGACTTGTACGACGATGCGGTCGCGAAGCCCGTTGAGCAACAACGTCTGCTGCGTCTCGGCCAGACCGAGCTCCCAGGGCGCGCCGGCATGTTTCAGTGAAGTCAGCGGCGAAGCACCCGTGCCGCCGTCGTGGCCGGAGATCAGCACCACGTCGGCGTGCGCTTTGGAGACACCGGCCGCGACCGTACCAACACCGTTCTCGCTCACCAGCTTTACGTGGATGCGAGCCTGCGGGTTAGCGTTCTTCAGGTCGTAGATCAGCTGCGCCAGGTCTTCGATCGAGTAGATGTCATGGTGCGGTGGCGGGGAGATCAGCCCCACGCCGGGGGTGGAGTGCCGCACTTCGGCAACCCAGGGATAGACCTTATGGCCCGGAAGTTGACCGCCCTCACCGGGTTTGGCGCCTTGTGCCATCTTGATCTGGATATCGGTGCAGTTGGTCAGGTAGTGACTGGTGACGCCGAACCGACCGGAGGCTACCTGCTTGATCGCGCTGCGCCGCCAATCGCCGTTGGAGTCCGGTTCGAAGCGGGTGACCGCCTCGCCACCTTCGCCCGAGTTCGACCGTGCGCCAAGCCTGTTCATCGCGATCGCCAGGGTCTCATGGGCCTCGGCGGAGATCGAGCCGTAGCTCATCGCACCGGTTGAGAACCGTTTGACGATCTCGCCGGCCGGCTCGACCTCGTCGATCGGAACCGGCTGGCGCAGTCCCTCCTTGAATTTCAGCAGGCCGCGCAGCGAGGCGATCCGCTCGCTCTGGTCGTCGACCAGCCGGGTGTACTCCTTGAATACGTCGTACTGCCCAGTGCGGGTGGAGTGCTGAAGCTTGAACACGGTGTCAGGGTTGAACAGGTGGTATTCACCCTCCCGACGCCACTGATATTCCCCGCCGACCTCCAGTTCGCGGTGTGCGCGCTCGTCGGGCCGGTCGAGATAGGCCAGTTGGTGCCGAGCGGCGACGTCGGCGGCGATGTCGTCGAGGTCGATCCCGCCCACCGGACAAGTCAAACCGGTGAAGTACTCGTCGAGCACTCCCTGGGAGATGCCGATGGCCTGAAACAGTTGAGCGCCGGTATAGGAGGCGACGGTGGAGATGCCCATCTTCGACATCACCTTCAACACACCCTTGCCGGCTGCCTTGATGTAATTCTGCAGGGCCTTCTCACGGTCGATTCCGGTGATCATCTCCCGGTCGATCATGTCGCTGATCGACTCGAAGGCCATGTAGGGGTTGACGGCACCGGCGCCGAACCCGATCAGCATCGCCATGTGGTGCACCTCGCGGGCGTCACCGGACTCGACCACCAGACCGGTGTGGGTACGAGTGCGCTCCCGGACCAGATGGTGATGCACGGCGGACAGCGTCAGCAGCGACGGTATGGGCGCCATGGTCGCGTTGGACTCCCGATCCGACAGGATGAGGATTCGTGCTCCGCCAGCGATCGCCTTCGAGGCGGCGGCCCTGATGTCGTCGAGGGCACGACGCAGGCCGGCACCTCCCTTGGCTACCGGGTACAGGCAGCGGATGACCGCCGAGCGCATGCCATGCCGATCCCCGTGGACCTCGTCCTCGGGGTCAAGGTTGACCAGCTTCGCCAACTCGTGATTGCGCAGGATCGGTTGCGGAAGCAGAATCTGATGGCAGGACTCGGCGGTGGGATTCAGCAGGTCGCGCTCCGGGCCAAGGGTGGCCGACAGGCTAGTCACCACTTCTTCTCGGATGGCGTCCAGCGGCGGGTTGGTCACCTGGGCAAACAACTGCTGGAAGTAGTCGTACAGCATCCGCGGCCGGGCGGAGAGCACCGCGATCGGGGTATCGGTGCCCATCGAGCCGAGCGCTTCCAAACCGCTGCGGGCCATCGGCGCCACCAGCAGGTTGAGTTCCTCGTAGGTGTATCCGAAGGCCTGTTGACGCGCCACCACACGGTGGTGCGGCATCCTGATGTAGGGACCCTGTGGCAGGTCATCGAGGTGGAACTGTTCGGATGCCAGCCAGTCCGCGTAGGGGTTCTCCGCAGCCAGTTCGGCCTTGATCTCCTCGTCGGAGATGATGCGGCCCTGGGCGGTGTCCACCAAGAACATCCGGCCGGGCTGCAGGCGCAGGCGTTGCACCACCCGAGCCGGCTCGATGTTGAGCACACCGGCTTCGGACGCCATCACCACCAGGCCGTCGTCGGTCACCCAGATACGGGAGGGCCGCAGCCCGTTGCGGTCCAGCACCGCGCCCACGACCGTGCCGTCGGAGAAGCACACCGATGCCGGTCCATCCCACGGCTCCATCAACGCCGCGTGGTAGGCGTAGAAGGCCCGCCGGGCCGGGTCCATGTCCTCGTTGCGCTCCCAGGCCTCGGGAATCATCATCAGCACGGCGTGCGGCAGACTCCGCCCACCCAGGTGCAGCAGTTCGAGCACCTCGTCGAAGCGCGCGCTGTCCGAGGCGCCCGGAGTGCAGATCGGGAATACCTTCTCCACATCGGTGCCGAACACATCGGTGGCAATCATCGACTCGCGGGCACGCATCCAGTTTTCGTTGCCGGTGACGGTGTTGATCTCGCCGTTGTGGGCGATGCGTCGGAACGGGTGGGCCAACGGCCAGGACGGAAAGGTGTTGGTGGAGAAGCGGGAGTGCACGATCCCCAGCGCGCTCTCCATCCGCTCGTCCTGCAGATCGACGTAGAAGGCTTTCAGCTGCGGGGTGGTCAGCATGCCCTTATAGACGAAGGTCTTGCCGGACAGGCTCGGGAAGTAGACGGTCTCGCGACCGGGTCCATCCTGACCGGGTCCTTTGGTGCCCAATTCGTGCTCGGCACGCTTGCGGATCACATAGGCGCGCCGCTCGAGTTCCATGCCGGAGGCGCCGCCGATGAACAGCTGGCGGAAGGTCGGCATCGCGTCGCGTGCCAACGCCCCCAACGAGGATTCGTCGATGGGAACATCGCGCCACCCGAGAACGGTCAGGCCCTCGGCCTCCACGATCTTCTCCACAGCCTCGCAGGCCTGAGCGGCATCGCGGGAAGACTGCGGCAGGAATGCCATGCCGGTGGCATAGGAGCCTTCCTCGGGCAGGTCGAAGCCTTCCCGTTCGCTACAGACCGCACGCAGGAACTTGTCGGGGATTCCGATCATGATCCCCGCGCCGTCGCCACTGTTCGGCTCGGCGCCCGCGGCCCCGCGGTGCTCGAGGTTCAGCAGAGCGGTGATCGCGTGGTCGACGATCTCCCGGCTGCGCCGACCATGGATATCGACAACCATGGCCACGCCGCACGCATCGTGCTCGTAGGCAGAGTTATAAAGCCCGACACTGCTGGTCATAAGCACCTGACCCTTCACAACATGTCACGCAGCGGCTCGACCCGTGGTTCGTAGCTGGGTGCTGCGCCCCGTCCGGGGTGCCTCCGTGCTTCAGTGAACGGTGGCCCTTCTGTGATCCTCACTCGGTAACAAAACGATAGGCAGACATAGGCTGACATGCCAACTTAGGCCAGCCTAATGGATAAGGCCGTTCCGCGCGCCGCGGAGCGGAGTCAGAGGACCATGGGCACTCGCTTCTCAGCGCAGACCTCCGACACCGCCGCAAGAATGTCCTGGCTACGCAGGGTCTGCAGATCAGCCATCAAAACCGAACCTCGGCTGAGGCGGTTCATCGCGGCCACCCGGGAGTCACGTAATCGTTCGGCCCGTTCAACGACATTGCGGGCGAAGCGCCCGTTCTGCATGACGTCGATCCCATGGCTGCCATCGGGGGCTAGATAGTCGCGCAGCCATCGACAGGCGGCGCTGAAGGCCTGGCGAGCACCGTTGTCAATGACTGTCGCCCGGGGGCGTCCGTAGCGGACTGCGATCTCGACCAGGTCGTCCGGACTGTAGGAGGAAAACCGCAGCTTGCGGTTGAACCGGCCCGCCAAGCCAGGGTTGACCTCGAGGAATTCGTCGACTTCGCGTTCATATCCGGCGCCGATGAAACAGAAGTCGAAGCGGTGCACCTCCAGCGCGACCAGGAGTTGGTTGACGGCCTCCATCCCGATCATGTCGGGCCGGCCGTCGTGGTGACGCTCGACCAGGCTGTAGATCTCGTCCATGAACAGAATCCGGCCCAGCGAGCGATTGATCAGTTCGTTGGTCTTCGGCCCGGAGGAGCCGATGTGTTCCCCGCAGAAATCGGCTCGCCTCACCTCGTGGATCTCCGGCTCTCGGACGATCCCCAGACCCGCATAAATCTTTCCCAGCGCCTCCGCAGTGGTGGTTTTTCCGGTCCCGGGCGGCCCTACCAACAGCATGTGGTTCGTGTGATTGGTCACCGGCAGCCCGTGGGCCAGCCGTAGGTCTCGAACTTCGATCTGGTCCTCGAGTTCCGCGACAGCCCGCTTGACCTCAGCCAAACCGACCTGGTTCTCCAGCAGCACGCGCCCCTCGGCCAGCAGTTCGGCCCGCCGTCCGCGGCGCTCTTCGTCACAATGGTCTTCCTTGGAGCGTTCGGTGGCGACGTCCCACTTGTTGGTCCGGCTGTTGATGGCGTCCCCGTCGGTCACCGCAAGCTGTAGCTGGGGCTCTGTGAGCGCCTGCTGTGCCGACTCCACCAGGGCCCCGTTGACAGTGGCCCTCGACAGCCAGATCTGGGCCTGCTGTTCTTCACCGAGCTGGCGATAGGCCATCCCCCGGACGTAGGCCAGGTCCGCGGCGATCAGAGGGAAGGCGCCGGGGTCAACGAGGTCCGCCGCACGATCGGCCCGTTCCAGCGAGACTCGAGCCTGCCCCAGGTGGGCAGCGGCGTGGGCCGCCAACGCATTGATGCCGGCGCTGACGGCGGACATCACGACCGCGTTCGTCGGCAGGCCGCGGGTCGCCTCGGCGATGACGTCCGGCCATCGCTGCGTCGCCGACATCAAGTGAGACCGGACATATTGTCGCCACTGGTGGTTTTCGGGGGTGTCCAGGAGCGCCGGGTCCTCGAGTACCGATTCGGCGCGGTCGAACCTCTTGACGTCCACCAACGCGCTGGCCAGCGCGATCCCGGCGTGCGAGGCCTCGGTCACGGTGATCGACAGGTAAGGACCCGCCTTGATCGGTGCCGCCAGCACAACACCCAGCCGATTGGACTCGCGACGCAACCTCGCCCCGCACGCGTAGAGCCTTTCGAGAGTTGACAATTCGGTGTCCCCAGCAGCGATCCGGCCCAGCCAGGCGTCCGCCATGTCGGCGTCGGTGCTCGTCGCCTCTTGAAAGAGCAGCAGCGCTGCAGCCGGATCAGTGCCGATCAGTCTGATCGCTTCGTCGAACCGACGGCGGGCCCAGACCGTGGAGTTGCCAGTCACCCGGCCATCCGCGTTACGTAGCGGTCCTCAGCCTCGAAGAACTCGACATCGAGGAGATGAACCTGACCGGCGGTGCTGACCTGCACAACGGCGGGCCCAATCTGCCGAATAACCACGTCAGCGCCGGCGAGGTCGGGCGCGTTGGGCGAACCGACGAAGATCACGGTCGCGGGACAGGGCACGGGCGCTGCGGCTGCCAGTGAGCCGTCCAACGCTGCGCCGTCCAACCCTCCGCCGTCCATCGCTGTGCCGTCCAATCCTGTGCCTTCCACCGCTGTGCCGTCCACAACGCTGACAGTGGTTCCGTCATCGGGTTGCTGTTGATCAGTAACGGTCAGGCCGAGACTTCGGAGACTCATCCAGCGATGGAAGTCCCTCGTATGCACTGTCACCCGGTCTCCGGCCGCCAGCACCCGCATCACGACACGCTTGGCGACGGCATCGGTAGCGGCGATGTGCACCTGGGTGGCCCTGCCGGGGTCGGAGAGAGGTAGCAGAAGGCGGTTTCCATCCGGCAGCCTCCCGAGCAGCACACCTGAGGGCCCGATCGGCATCGCAAGGGCCGGCACGAGCTCAGCCCGGCCCACGCCGCGGAGATTGGGGCGCGGCCCGCAGAGATTAGCTGCCAGGCCCGGTCCCTGTTGGCCGGGAAGCGTCCGGAAACGCAGGCTCGGTGACGACCTCGGCGGCTGGGCGTGGCGAAGAGTTGCGGTTGCCATCGCGGTCCCGTCCGGAAAAATCGTCACGTTCTGGATCACCCCATCGGCACGCAGAGCCCAAACTTGTTCCAGAACATCACTTTTGACGTCTCCGACGCTGTATGCATAGGTGGTCAGCCAGCCGTCTTCGTCGCGAACCGAGTGCCATCGATGTTTTCCGCGCTTCAACGCCTTGCATCCCAACTTCCCGTCCAGGCTGAGGATCTGTTCCGCGGTAGCAACGTGGGCCCGAACGCCCCGGTAACGCAGTCCTGCAGCAATACGGTGGGACGCGGCCAGCGCGGCTGCGCCCACCGAGCCCCGGCACCGCAGGGCCTCGGCATTTTCTGCGGACCGAACTCGGACGATCAGCCAAGTTTCGCGCTGGCCCGCGAACGGCCCCGGGCCGAGCATGGCGTCGTAAATCCGCGGATAGTCGCCGGTGCTGCGGCGCCGTGCGCCAACACAGACGACGCTGAGCGAGTCGACCGTTAGTCCGATGCTCTGGTGCATGCCCGACAGCAATTCGCTGACGTCGAGCGCGTTGACCGTCACCGTGGGGCCCACTGTCGGCTGGTGCGCCTTGCCCAGCACCCGGATTGCCGATACGGCCACGCCGTCCTGGTATCGAACCCCACCAGAGGACTGGTCGGTGGATAGCGTCACCGGGTCTGCGAGCGTAAGAGGTTGCGCACCCTTGAAGCACAGCCGTGCCCAGACCCACAGCGGCTGACCGCGCCAGGGCATGACGCCCAGCGCCACACCCGTCAGCAGACCAATCCCGCTGCCGGTCGGACCACCGACCGTCCAGCCAGCCATACCGCACATCGAGACGGCCACGGCCACCCTCATCCGCTCCGAGTCGGTCATCGCGCCCTCCTGGCCCGGCCGATCGCTCCGGCCAGCAGCGCACAAACGGCCGCCGCGACCGCGAAAGTCACGGCAACCCTCAACGCACGCTGGTCCGCTGGCGGCGGCGGTGTCGGCCTTGACAGCGCTCTGGTCCGTGGGTGAGGCGGGAGCCCCTCACCAGCCCCGACGTCGAAGGTCAGAGCGGCCACTGGGTCGACAACTCCGTGGCCCACCCGATTGTCGACACCCCGGGCCGGACTATGCGCAGTCTGTTGGATCCGGCGGATGACTTCGCGTGCAGTGAGGTTCGGGTATTTCGCTCGCACCAGTGCCGCCACCCCGCTCACGTAGGCCGCCGAGAAGCTGGTTCCCCAGAAGGGGACGGCGGCCTCGCCCGGTCGCATCGGCGGGTAGGCGTTGACCGCCGCCCCACCCTGTGGAGACAACCCCGTGATCCCCATCCCTGGTGCGGCTACCCCCACCCATGGGCCCGCCAAGCTCTTTGCGATCGGCGCCCCTGCAATATCGACAGCGCCGACCGCCAGCACGTAGTCGGCGAACCACGATGGCGACGAAATCGTTGCGAGCTGATGCCACCCTCGGGAAGCAAGGCCCGGTGGATCCAGCGCGGCCGGGTTCTGCACGCAACCGTCTTCGCCTTCGTTGCCTGCGGCGGTGACGATTACGACATCCTTGACCGTCGCCGCGTACCAGACAGCAGCCGCGATTTCCCTCTGATCCAGGGTTTCTGCCGTGGAAAGGCATTCAGTGACGCCGACATTGATGACTTTGGCCCCCAGGTTGGCCGCATGCACGACGGCCCGGGCAAGCGTTGCGAGAGTTCCCGCCGTCGCCGGGTCCCCATGCTGCGGATTTTGCGGCGCGAAGGCGCGAGAGGTCTGGCGGATCGAAATAAGGGTTGCGTGCGGCGCGACTCCGACGACTCCATCGGGTACTGCAGGTTCCGCAGCAGGAGCCGCCGGCGTGGACGCCGCCACACTCGGCGCTGGGAATGCCCGGCGGACCGGCATCGGAGTCGGCGGTGGAAACCCTTGCGGCGCAGCTGCAATCAGGGAAGCGACGATAGTGCCGTGCGCGTCACAGTCCGTCAGGCCGTCACCGCCCATGATGTAGTCGCCACCCGGCAGAACGGGAAGCCGGGTGTTCGGGCTGATACCGGTGTCGATGACGGCGACGGCCACGCCGTTGCCGGTCGAGTACTGCCATGCATCCCGGATATTCAGGATGCCTAGCCCCGGGGCGAGCTCGGACACGTTCGGCTCGGCTATAACGACCGGGTGCGCGCAACGGGTGCTCTGCCGCATGGTCTGCTGAGGCCCCGGCGGACCGTCGGCCGGGACAATCGCCGGGTCGGGCAGGGGCGGCGGAGCTGCCCGCGCAAGAACCGCATTGGAGGCCGATCCGGTCATCACAACCAGCGCGGCGATAGCCATCCGGCCAAGGTGATCGAACCTCATCGCATCCGGACCCACACGAACAGTTCGCCGACCCAGGCGGCCAAGGGCAAGGCAGCGACGATAGCGATCAGTTCCAGCCATTCGCTCACCATTCGAACCAGCGGCGTGAACGGTGTCACGGGTACCACTAGCGCAGCGGCCAATCCGGCGGCACCGAAGCCGA
Organism: Mycobacterium sp.; assembly: GCA_020438845.1. Lineage (GTDB taxonomy): Bacteria > Actinomycetota > Actinomycetes > Mycobacteriales > Mycobacteriaceae > Mycobacterium. The sequence goes on from JAGQTV010000026.1 coordinate 22,468, forward strand.
TAAGAACAAGTGCTCCACACAGCAGCGCGTGACTCGTTGATTCGCTCAGCACATAACGCGCCACTCCGGCGCAAAACGCAGCCGCTGCACCGCATACCAAAGCAACCGCCTGCCGACGGTCCGCGAACGCTCTGGCCCGACTGATGAAAATCATGACGAACAACACCCCGATTATCGCGGCGCCTTCGTCGCGGGAGTGGGCAGGCGCCAACGTCGCCCAGACAGCCATCGGCAGGGCAACAGCTGACGCCAGACACAATCCGGTGAGAACCCCGTTGGCGCGGACAGCGGCAGCAGCAATCCTCGCTCCACTCGGGGTCGGGTCGGCAAGCAACTCGTCACCGGAACCGGCGTCGACAGGGCATACAGCGGCAGCCGGCAGACCGTCATGGCGACTGAACAGATCTCGCCCGGTGACCGACCCGAAGTGCGGCGGACGCACGCGGGCGACCCACAGTGCCACCGATGGCGCCTCTGCCAGCAGAAAGAGCAGTCCTGTCAAGGTGCCTATCCCCGCCAATCGCTCCGAAATCGGATGCCACATGCGAACAGCGGCAACAGCTCCCGCGATTACGCATAATGTGGCCACAAAAGTGGCTCCGGAGCTGTCGTGTCCGGTAAGGACAGCCATGGCGACGGTCAGAGCCAGGCAGGCGAGCGCAGTAATGAACAGGTGCGGGGCCCCCAGCCGGCCAGGCGTAGCGGTTGCCGCCCCCGAGGCAAGCAAGGGTGTCGCAAGCCAGCCGAGACCGAGCAGGAGATCACTGCGTTCCGGCCACCACCGTCTGACCGAAACGGCACCAGCCGCGAGGGCGATACCGTAGGCGCCAGCGACAAGTGCGGGCACGCAAGACTCACTTCCGATCCGCACATACCAGGCCAACCCGAGGATGACGGAAGCCACCAGACCCAATACCGCTATCGCGGTCTGGACTGCGGTCCGCTCCGTCACCGGAGGAAAGAGTCTTCTTCCGAGTTGCGCCAGCGCCGTCGACAGCGACTCACACTGGGCCTCAAAGGCCTCACCGTCTTCTGAAACGGCCAAAACCAGTGTGGCACCATCGTGCACATCGAGTTCGTCGAGGGTCTTGCTGATATCCAGACGCGCTCCGTTCGCCCTGAGAAGGTCATAGCCAGGGGCGGTTTCCAGGCCCGGCTCGCCACGTCGCCTCAGATCCTCGGCGATTAATTCGACGATGTCGTCGAAGAACACCTCGACCGGCACTGATGCCGGATACATCTGGGAAACGATGTGTTCACCACAGACGACCGCCACAGAGCAACGGGCGCCGATAGTCTTTGCCGCGTTTCGACTTCGCAATCAGACGGCCCTTCTGTGAGAGAACCAGTCCTCGGCGGGGAGGCGACGCAGCATCGCCAACACCGCCGATGACATCGCCGACTGCGATCCGGGGCCGACGATCATCCAGGTCTTGCCGTCACGATTGAGCTGCTCCGAAATCAGGCGTCCGTGCGGCGAGTCGATGACGGTGACAACTCCGGGGTCAACATGGATCCCCGCCGGGGCGTCTGTGACACCCGATTGGATCGCGACGATCGAGACCTGCCGGGAACGCTTCGAGTCGGCTGCCGCCGTCAGGGCGGCGACCTGTCCGACGTCGAGGCCGTGCCGGATCAGGTAGCTCTGTAGCGTTTCGCCATCGAGGACGGAGGAAGTCAGTTCCTGGACATCGATTGTTAGCGAATCCATTCGGGCGGGAGCCCGCTGTCCGCACAGTCTGTCGATCTGCGCGCCGAGCAGCATGCTCGCGGTCCGTTCGTCATAGGCCCTGCCCACTGCGCTCAGCCGGACCATCGAGCCGCAGCGTTCCAGAGCGACCCACCAGCACGAGAACCGCGCGAACAGAACCCGGTCCGACGCGAATTGTCCGCTCGGGTGCTGAACGAATACCCCTACCGCGACGTCCCGTCGGGAAAGCACGGTAAGCCATTCCCGAACCGAAGAGTCGACGTTGCCGCAATCGGTGATAACACCGGCACGGCGGAGTTCCTCAGCCTCCGGGTGGGCCACGGCGACCTCTGGGCCCTCGACCCTCGGAAAGTGTGGTCTCAAGCCCAATTCAGCTGCCACTGTTTCGATTCCACACAGAACCTGCAGAACCCATAGCCCATCAACGGTTGTCGTCAACATAATTTGCCCAGTCCTGACGAAGGGTTTGCGCGCCTTTCTCCGGCAGGTAGACCCTCTGTCTAGAAAATGTTTCCCATCATCAGGTCGGTTTGGTGAGCACTGTCGTTGACCTGGCTGATTGTCCGGCCGTGTTGATTCATCGTGTCGATCAGGCCCTCAAGCCCTTGGAGCATCTGCATTTGCGCCCCGCGGAACGAGGTGGCTGCGGCACCCTGAAAGTAGTCCGCGATGGCTGTCGTGCGCTGGTGGATATCGTCGTGAATCTCCATCAGTTGGGCCGATCGGCTGCCTACGTCGGCGGCGAAGTCCGATACCGCTCCGTGGTTGTAGGTGATGTTGTCCGACATTGTCTCCCTCTCGTTTTCGGTTCTGGGTGATCAGATCGCGAAGCTGATCAAGCTTTGTGAGCCGTCCGCTTCGTGTTGCTCGATCATCGCTGCTGCTTGACCCAGACCGTGGGCCAGCCGCCTTCCACCCGAAATCGTCTGCTGTAGATCGTGATTGATCTGCGTTGCGGTATTGACCGAGGCGAGTTGAGCTTGGCCTCCCCACACCGCGGAGCCCAATCCCTCATGGCTGCTGAGATAACGGTTGGCGACAGCGGTCGCGTTCTGAAGCGCTGACTCGATCGCTTGCGCAGTGCTGCGCAGCACCTCCGGCGTGACGACAAGTGTCATGTTTTCCCTTCCTGCGGGTGGATTTCGTTGTCCACCTCTGCGACACAGGAGTTTTGTCGTCGTCCCGCGGGGTGTCACTTCACCCCTGTGGAGACCCCGCCTCGTTCCAGCACGACCTGTGCGTGGTCCACATCCTTTTTCTGGACTGCCTCTCTCGCGTTCGTTCCGACATGCGTGGGCGATACCGGCATTCCACCTCCTATCGATGCTCCCTGCAGTTCCGCAGTCGCGCTGAGCAATCCGCTGCTGAGCCCCACCGGAGGGCCCATTGCACGGCCCGGGCCTGCAGCCTCGAAACTATTCTGAGGCCGGACGTAGCTGGTAAGTCCAGCGGCGGGAAGACCACCGATCACAGGAGCAACGGATCCCGTGCCCCCGACCGCGCCGATGCCCCCGCCGTCATCGCAGAACTCGCCCGTAAGAAAGTCCGGTTCGAGCATGTCGACCTCCCCGGCGAGCGGTTCCCACTCGCCATCGTCCCCAGAGTCCGCAGGCTCGACGGATGCCCCACGCCAAGCGGTCGGCAGAAGGCCGGCTAGTGCTCCGGTCGCCTGCAACGGGGTCTGGAACATCCCGGTAGTCGGCGCCATCGAGCCCAGCGCCGCTTGGATTGGCTGGCTCAGCATCGCGCCCACCTGACCGATCGCAGCCGCGGTTGCGGGCCCGGATTGGCTCGTACCTTCGCCTCCGATCACTCCGCCGAGGCTCTCTCCGAGCCCACCGGCGACGTTGGTAGGGGCCGCAAGCGAGGCGCCTGGCGGCGAGAGCGGGGGCGGCACCGCCAGTGCCGCAGCAAGTCCGGTCAGCGCAACGCCGTAGGCGCCGCCGGTGGCGGCGTTGTGCGGCCAGTGTTCACCGAAGTAGGCCGCGTCCAATGCGACGATCGCAGGCGTCAACGCCCCCAGAACAAGGGGGTTGAGGGCAACGGCGGCCGCCTGCTCAGCACGGTTAGCCAGGCTGACCTCGGCCGGAATCATCGCCGATACCGCTGTCTGATACGCCGCCACGGCACTCGCGGCGATCGACGGCTTCTCTTGTATCCATGCGCAGAGCAACTGCAGTGCGGTGTTCAGGCCGGTCACCGCCGTCGTTGAACTCAAGGCTCCGATTCCCTCGAAGTTCAACGACGTGACTGTTGTGTTCAACGTCGACAGAGCGGCGGCGAGTTCGTTGCTTACCACCATGGCCTGCCATGCAGCCGCACTGGCGATGGTGGTTGCCGTACCCGCGGCTGCGTCTCCGGTGAGCCGGAGGTAGTTCACTTCGGGAGGCAAGCAGGGCCATTGGGGGTCCGGCATGTAACCTACAGTGCCAGTGCGGTTTTAGCGATGATATCCGAGGCGGTGTAGGTCGCAGCCGCCAGACTCTGCGCGGCTGCGAACAGTTCCCGGTTGGCCGCGTGCTCGGCGGCTGTGCCCAGATAGGCAGCACCCGCCGCGTTCAGCGCGGCGGCGAACTGGACCGAGTCCAGGTCCGCACCCATCGGCATCACGCCCAGCAGTGCTGCCGCGGCGGTGTAACCGGCCGTTCCGAGTTCAGCGGCGACACCGGCTTCCGCGGCCGCTGAGGCACTGACAGTTGCTTCATTGACGTTGAGTATCAAGTCGGTCCCTTCGGTTGGCGACGTCGTCGCCCTGCGGCTCGGCGCCCAACCGTAAAACCGCCCCGAGGGGTTGTCGATTCACCCTTGCGGAGAGTCGGGGCTACGACCACCGCGCGGCGTTCATGAGCATCGTTGTACGGCCCCTTGACCATGGCGCCACCGCTGGCCTCAATCGCCTTCGCTGCGGCGTCGACATCATCAGTCTTATGCCAGCCTAAGTGACCTTGATCGACGGCAAGGTCCCCGTAGGGGCGGTCGACGCGAGCCCACCGAAGTACGACCCCGACCACATCCATAATCCGGCCTGGAGTCGCAACGAACTGCGCCCCACCGAAGTATCGCCGCCTGCGGCTGCGAGCATGCTGGAGAGTACCGCCGCCTTGCTCACCATCAGATAGGCCGAACTCAGATCAACCAGCGCTGCATAGGAATTCGGCGAGAACGCTCCTTCAGCGGCGATGTTCTCCCAGACGGACCGGCCAGCGTTGGTCGCCCCCTCAAGCACTGTGGTCCACAGCGCCATCTCACGCCAGCCCAGGGTTGACGGATCGGCGATTTGGCTCAGAACCGAGTCGTACCGAGTCGCAATCGCCAAGGGGAAGGCACTGGAGTTGCAATCCAGGAATCCGTTGCAGGACAGAGTGTCCTGCATTGATGGCACGCCAGCGGGCGGGTTGTCGAGGATGACCTGCAAATAGCCACGGTTGTAGCCGTAGAGCGCCAGCAGGACCGGCACCGACGCATGTGCGACGGCTCGCACGACCCAGTTAGGCTCCGACGCGGCGGCGGTCAGGCCGGTGGCGAGCCCGTCGAAAATCTTGATCGCCACCGCCGAGGCGGTGAGGTTGGCCGTCTGCGCACTGGCCCCCGATGTCGCGGCGGTTGCAGTTGGGTTGTCGCGCAGGTTGTCTCGCAGCCAAATCCCGCCGAAATAGCCGGAGACCGCCAAATTGCCCAGCCGGGTGCGAACCTGGTCGCGGCTGATGTTGGGAGCAGCCAGTTCGTCCAAACTCGTGACGGCGAGGTCCCCGAAGAAGAATCGGGCGCTGTCGGCGGGGCTGCCGCCCGAATCGACGTATCTGGCGGCGGTCTCGGCAATGGCGTCGCGAGAGACAATGAAGGATCGTCCTTTGCGGACCGGCAAGTCTGGCACGTCTACCGACACGGCGCCCACGATCGCAGCCGCAGGTTTCGGCGCAGTGCGTTGGCTGCCGGCCGCCGGAGCGACGCTGCGAACCGATCGCGCGGCCGCGCCGGACCGTCCCGGCTTCTTCGCCACCCGACTGGGCCCGGCATCGGCGGAACGCGACGTCGAACTCGGTGAGCCCGACTCCGGAGCCGCCCATGCCGCGCCCGCGCCGGCAAACACGGCTGCACCGATCCCCAGCCCGGCCGCCAACCCGACAGCCCTGCCGACATTAGCCGAAGTGCGCATACTTCCTCCTGAGCGGCGGCACACCAACCGGCGCCACCCTCGAGGCTATCAGCCAGCAAACTAACTCAGCGGGGAAGATCCCATTGGCCGAAGTCCGGCGCAAGCACGTCGTCCACATCGACGTGGATGCCGTCGATCACGGCGCCAGGGTCGGTCGCGGTCACGACCTCCCGCTGGAAAAGCACGGCAGCGGGCTCACGCAGGCCGTTGGACCAGGCCTTCGTCTGCCACGCCCAGCGGAATCCCGGCGAGGTGGAGTGCCCGACGACCCCGTCGGCGATAGCCCAACCGAGTTCGCGAACGCCTCCGTAGATTCCGGTGCGTTCCACCCCCAGCACCGAGTTGAGTCCGCGGAACCATTGGCTGGCAACGTTCTTCCAGGTCGCCTGGTCAATCGGCTCGTCGACGCTGAAGAAGATCGGGGCATTAACTGGTCCACCCGCCGCCCCGTGCAGTTGCAACGCGGTGTTGGCGTCGGCCACCCCGCCGTCGAATCCACGGGTGAAGTCGGAGGGCGAGTTCACCCAGCCTGGCTTGCCGTATTGATAGCAGCTCACTACGTGCAGGCCCAGTGCACGCATGCCGTCGGTGAAATCACGGGTCGCGGGTTTGAAGTCGAACGTGGCGCCCGGACGCAGTTCGGACACGTAGACCAAGGCGCCGTCGAAGCCCGCTGCCTTAATCTGCTCGGGACTGACCAACAGGTGGGTGAAGTCGATCAGGCGCAGTCCCGCCCCGGCGGCCCTCGGCGCGCCTGCCAAACCCTTAGCGCCGGCCAGCGCAGCCGCCACGGCCGGAAGGGAGTATTTCAGGACATCGCGCCGTGAGGCAGGTGGGGTCACAACGTCACGTTTTTGCGGGTACCAGCGACGGGCTTCCGACGCCGATCGTGATGCGCGGATCGGCGGAAGGATCCAACCAGGTCAAAATCGAGCGCATCTCGTTGCGGCCGATTCCCACACATCCCCAGGTTGGATTTCCGTCGGTCACGTGCAGGAAGATTCCGGACACCTTGCCCGGAATTCGCTTCGGGTTGACCGCGATGTTAACCGCGTAGTCGTAGACCGGGCCAGAATCGTACAGATTTTCGGTAATCGACGACGGGTTCTGCGTCGAGTGCACGTGGGTGTTGTAGGTCGGTGACGCGGCGTCTTCGTCCCACCAATCCTGCTGGGTGGCTTGGAAGTACGGCATCTTCGTTCCCGGGTTCGGCTCGCGGCCGAAAGCCTGGTCGAAGGTGAACGTCCCCACCGGCGTGCGGTAGACGCCGTCAGCCGGCGCGCCTACACCGAGTTCGCCGACCTTGGCGGTCGTGGGGCCGAGCACTACCTTCCACTGCTGTCCCACCTTCTGGTAGGCGGTCAGGGTCCCGGTGGTCGCACTGTCGGCGGGCACGCCGACGACGATCCACTGCGAAGTCTGGGTGGCGGGTTCGGCAGTTGCCGGCACAGCTAGCGGCAAACTCAGTAACACCGCCCCGAGTCGGACGGCGACAGTCCTGGTCAGGGTCACGGCGCCCATCGTAACCGGCATTCGCGGACAACCCGGATTACGCAATCCGATCGTGACCGGGCCTACGGATGCGGAAAAGCCGGGCCCCTTCACGATTCTTTCACGTGCGAGTACCAGATCCGGTCGGCGACCGCGACGACGTCGTCGGACATCGCAGTGGCCCGACGGTAGAGTTCGCGGCTGGCGATGACAACGGAAATCTCAGTGCGAAGCAGGAGTTCGCCGGTGGCCTGCCGGTAGATCCTTTCCAGCCTGCGCTGGGATTTCACCGCCTCATCGGCCGCTTCGGTGGCCGAGGTTCCCGACTCGTTGGACCCCAGACTCAGACAGTCGAATGCGGTTCGCAGATGCGCGACTCCTTCGGCGAGCAGGGACGCCATTTCCGCGGTCGCCTTATCGGGCGGGAAGGCCATGGCCTCGGATTCCCGCACAGTGTCTTTGGCACCGTTCATCACCCGGTCGAGGTCGCGCGACAGCTGGAAAAGGTCCTCCGGCGGCAGTGGTGTGGTGAAGGCTTCACTGACGGCATCGGCGAGATTTCGGCGCACCTGGTCGCACTCGTGCTCAGCGGCACGCACGTCATCCGCGCGCGCGGAATCCCCGTCCGCCCAAGCGGAGAAGGCCACCATCCCCCGGTCGGTGATCTCGGCTTGCTTCTGCAGCATGCCGATCACGTCGGGCGTCTCAGGGAGGAACCAGTGGCCCTTGCGATCACTCATATCAGACTTCTCCATCCGAGCAGGACAACGACGGCCAGGACTGCGGCTGCCGGGATCGTGGTCAGCCAGGCAACTGCCATGTCACGCACGATCGTCCAGCGCACGTGGCGCCACCGGCGCCGTCCACCACCGATTCCCACAATCGACGATGCCACCACCTGCGTGGTGCTCACCGGCGCGCCGACCATTGAAGCCCCGAAAATCACTGCGGTGGAAGCGGTTTGGCTGGCCAAGGAGTCCAGTGGAGTGAGGCTGAATATGCGGCGGCCGATCGTCCTGACGATGCGCCAGCCGCCCAGGGCGGTGCCGAGGGTGAGCGCGAGTCCGGTTACGACCTTGGCCCACAACGGCACCGTCATGGTTGTGGAGTGGCCGGAGGCCAGCAGCAGTGCCGCGATCACGCCCATCGATTTCTGCGCGTCATTCCCACCGTGGCTGAACGACAACCCGGCCGCCGCGATCCATCCGCCGCCCCGGACCGGCCCGTGCCAGCGGGTGGTCCACCGCCGGGAACCCAGGCGCAGGCAGCGCAGCAGCACGAACGCGAACAGGACACCCAGCGACGGCGAGATGAACAGCGCTACCAGGGAGCCGATCATCCCGGTGGGATGAAGACCCTCCAAGCCACCCCAGTGAACCGACTTCAGCCCGCCGTAGCCGGACAGGATGCCATCGGTGATCGCCGCGCCACCGAGCCCTCCGACCAGCGCGTGGCCCGATGACGACGGCAGGCCGAACCACCAGGTGAGCAGATTCCAGGCCGTCGCCCCGGCCAGACCCGCTCCCACGACGGGCACCATCTGGCCCTGCGGCACCGTGACTATGGTTCCGATCGTGTCGGCGACGGCCTCACCGAGCAGGACCGCACCCGCCATGTTGAACACTGCCGAAAGGACGACCGCTTGCCTTGGGGTGGCACCCCTCGTCGCGACCAAAGTGGCGATCGCGTTCGAGGCGTCGTGGAACCCATTGGTCAGCGCGAAAGCGAGCGCAAAGCCGATGGCGACAAGCAACCCGCCCTGCATATGGCCCCTCCCCCGCGGTCTCGGTGAACTGCTCATGTCCGCGAGGTGAACATAACAAAAACGACCGCACTGGGCGCCGGTGTCGACCCGTGATGAGACTCATGTGCAGCAGTTGGGGTCCAGGGCCGCGCACAGTGCTTGCAGGGCTTCGGGCCGAACCCTGTGGAAGACGTTCATCCCGCGCCTCTCCGACACCACCAAACCGGCTTTCCGAAGCTGGGTGAGATGGTGGCTGACGGTCGATTCAGTGAGCCCGAGTACAGAAGCCAAATGACCGGAACTCTCCTCGCCCGCAGCGGAACTGAATAGGTAGGACACAATCCTGACCCGCGCCGGGTCGGCCAAGGCCTTGAGGCGCAGTGCGATCTCGAGGGCGTCGTCGTCACCCATCGGGCCGGCGGCCACGGGGGCACAGCACACCGGGGAGGTCATGTCGATCACCGGCAGTGCCTTGGGCATACTTGCACTGTGCCAGATAGGTTGACATATATCAAAAAGGTAGGCATTCTGAACGTGTCATCGATTTCGATATATGTCACAGTCCATGGAGGTCGATTCCGTGTCCCGCGTCCAACTCGCGCTCAATGTCGACAATCTCGACGCAGCAATTACGTTCTACTCCAAGCTTTTTCACACCGAACCGGCCAAAGTGAAGCCGGGTTACGCCAACTTCGCCGTCGCGGACCCACCTCTCAAGCTCGTCCTGCTGGAGAATCCCGGCCACGGCGGCAGCATCAACCACCTGGGGGTGGAGGTGGGCTCCAGCGAGATCGTCCACGGAGAGATCGCCCGGCTGACCGAAGAGGGCATGTTCACCGAAGAGGAAATCGGCACCACCTGTTGTTTCGCCACCCAGGACAAGGTGTGGGTGAGCGCCCCCGACGGTGAGCGCTGGGAGGTCTACACCGTGCTGGCAGATTCAGACACTTTCGGGGCGGCGCCGCAGCAGATCGACATCCAGCCAGGGTGTTGCCGGTGACGGCTCCCCAGCGCACCCAACACGAGGAGTCGCCGGCCGCACGGCTGTCGACCCTCGATCGCTTCCTGCCGGTGTGGATCGGTGCGGCAATGGGATTGGGGCTCGTGCTCGGGCGACTGGTTCCCGGCCTGGGGTCAGCCATCGGCGCGGTTGCCGTCGACGGTGTGTCCCTTCCGATCGCCATCGGCTTGTTGGTGATGATGTATCCGGTGTTGGCGAAGGTCCGCTACGACCGGCTCGACACCGTCACCCGCGACCACCGGATGCTGCTGGCCTCGCTCTTTCTGGTGTGGGTCGTCGGACCGGCACTGATGTTCACGCTGGCCTGGGTTTTCCTGCCCGACCTGCCCGCATATCGCACCGGCATCATCATCGTCGGACTCGCACCCTGCATCGCGATGGTGATCATTTGGAATGATCTGGCCCGGGGGGACCGCGAGGCGGCCGCCGTCCTGGTCGCCATCAACTCAGTCATTCAGGTGCTGATCTTCGCCGCTCTCGGCTGGTTCTATCTGTCTGTGCTGCCGGGCTGGCTGGGGATGGACCGCAGCGAGCTGAATACCTCCCCGTGGCAAATCGCGAAGTCGGTGCTGATCTTCCTCGGCATTCCTCTGGTAGCCGGCTATCTGACCCGCCGTTACGGCGAAAGGTCCAGGGGTCGTAAATGGTACGAATCCAGGTTCCTGCCGAGAATCGGCCCGTGGGCGCTCTACGGCCTGCTGTTCACGATCGTGATCCTCTTTGCCCTGCAAGGCGATCAGATCACCTCCAGGCCGCTTGACGTTGCGCGAATCGCCTTACCCTTGCTGGCCTATTTCGCGATCATGTGGACCAGCGGCTACCTTGTTGGCGCTGGGCTCAAGCTGGGCTACCCGCGCACCACCACATTGGGGTTCACCGCGGCGGGCAACAATTTCGAACTGGCCATCGCTGTGGCGATCGCGACGTTCGGCGCCACCTCGGGACAGGCACTGGCCGGCGTGGTAGGCCCGCTGATCGAGGTTCCCGTTCTGGTGGGATTGGTGTACGTCTCGCTGGCGCTGCGCCGATACTTCCCTCAACAACGCCAATACTTCCCTCAACAACAGAGCCCCGACCAGCAGGATGGAGCAGCCGCCCATGGCTGAACAACCCCCCGGGCACACTCCCAGCGTGTTGTTCGTCTGTGTGCACAACGCCGGCCGGTCGCAGATGGCCGCCGGTCTGCTCCACCACCTGGCCGGCGATCGCATCGAAGTCCGCTCCGCCGGAACGCAACCCGCCGACCAGATCAACCCGATTGCGGTGTCAGCCATGGCAGAGCTCGGTATCGACATCACCGGGACGAACCCGAAAGTCCTCACCGGCGAGGCCGTGCAGACCAGTGACGTAGTCATCACCATGGGGTGCGGCGACACGTGCCCGTACTTCCCCGGCGTCTCCTACCGCGACTGGAAGCTCGACGATCCCGCCGGACAACCGATCGAAGCGGTTCGCCCGATCCGCGACGAGATCGCCAACCGCGTCAGAGCACTGATCGCCGAGCTGATACCCCAGGGCACGTGACAACGCGGTCCGCAGTCCCGCAAGACGCGGCATCGGTGTGGACTGCGCAACACTTTCCCGACGAGACGCACTGGTCGTTCGACCTCTCCCCCAGCGACCGCAACACGCTGATCGCTTACGCCCGAGGCGAACTCGATGCTAACTCGCTGGCTGGACACTTCGCTGGCGCTGTCGGGCAGTGGAGCGAATTGCTGACCCATGGGCCAGGTTTCGTTCGGGTGCGGCTGTTCCCCGTCGATTCACTGACCGAACTGCAGACTCAACGGGCATATCTGGGTCTGGGTAGCCTGCTCGGCCGGCCGGTTGGCCAAGACCGCGACGCGAACGTGATCACCCACATTCGCGACGAGCGCTTGGCAACGGTGCCCGGAGTGCGCAAGTATCGCACCAACCTTAGGCAGGACTTCCACAGCGACGGATCAGATCTGGTCGGACTACTGTGTCTGCACCCGGCCAGCAGTGGCGGCGAGTCCAAGATCGCCTCTGCACATGCAGTCTACAACGAAATGCTCCGCCGCGCACCGAATCTCGTCGATGTCATGTACCAGCCGATGCCATGGGACCGCAACGACGAGCAGAGTTCCGGCGAACCGCCGTTCTTCGAACTACCGCCCATCATGGATATCGCCGACACTCCACGGTTGTTCTTCATCGCCTGGTACATCCGCGACTCGCAACGGCACCCGGAAGCCCCCCGGCTCACCGAGGATCAGCGTGCAGCGCTGGACCTCGTGGAGAACATTGCCAACGACCCGGCCTTCCACATCGAGATGCGGTTCCAGCCGGGTGATATCCAATTCCTCAACAACACCACCGTCCTGCACTCTCGCGAGGCGTACACCGACGAGGACGATCCCGCCCGCCGACGGCACCTGCTGCGGCTGTGGCTGAAGACAGACCGGGCAACCATCCACGAGCCACTCCGCGACGGAATACCCCGTCGGAATACGAAACCGTTTGTGCTGCAGCGCATTCACCACGCTGCGATCATCTGCTCGGACTACGAACGCTCCAAGACGTTCTACACCCGGGTGCTAGGTCTGCGTGTGATCGCCGAGAACTACCGGGCACCGCGGAAGTCCTGGAAATTGGATCTCGGCCTGCCCGACGGTGGCCAGATCGAACTGTTCTCCTTTCCCCATCCGCCGGCCCGCCCCAGCCGTCCGGAGGCCCAGGGCCTCCGTCACCTGGCATTCGCCGTGGACGACGTCCAGGCCTGGTCGGACCACCTGCGCCGCCAGGGCGTCTTCGTCGAGGAACTGCGCGTGGACGAATACACAGGCCGGCGCTTCACCTTTTTCAGCGACCCCGATGGGTTGCCGTTAGAGCTTTACGAACAGGGCCCTTAAACCGCCAACCAGCTCAGAGCGGCCGCAACCAGCGCCGTGGTGCCGGTGTCGAGAGTCGGCTGGATAACCGGGGCGAAGTGCGGCGAGTGGTTGACCGGGATGTCGCTGGCGAGCCGGCCGGCCGCTTCGGCCTTCGAGTACACGTCCGGATCGGCGCCACCGAAGAGCCAGTAGGTATACGGCGCTTCCACTCCCCGGGCAATGTCGCTGAAATCTTCGCTGCCCAGCACCTTGGGGGGAACGACGACCCGGTCGCCGAAAACTCCGGCGAAAGCGTTATCCACGCGCGCCGTGACGTCGAGATCGTTGTCGGTCAACGGCGCCCGGTCGAGAAATTCGAAGTCGGGGTCGCGCGGCGAGTTCGACGCCGCACATTCGGCGGTGACGATCCGACGGATAGCCGCCAAAATCGCCTCCCGCGTCGACTCGCTATAGCTGCGGATGTTGATCTGAAGTTCGGCCTGATCAGCAATGATGTTGGCTTTGGTTCCCGCCGCGATCCTGCCCACCGTGACCACGGCCGGCTCGCCGGCCTCGATCTCCCGCGAGACGATCGTCTGCAGCCTCAGCACGATCGCCGCGGCAAGCACTATCGGGTCGACGGTGGCGTGCGGCATCGAAGCGTGTCCGCCCCTGCCGTAGAGGGTCACCCGGATGCTGTCGGAGGCAGCGAACGCCGGACCGGCCTTCGTAGCGACGCAACCTGCGGGCAGGGGCCCGACGTGTTGACCGAGTGCGACGTCGACCGGAGGGATCAGGTCGGCAAGTCCGTCGTCAACCATGCCTTGTGCGCCGTCCACGGTCTCCTCAGCCGGCTGGAATACCGCGACAAGCGTGCCACGCCAATGCTGTTCGCCTGTCGCGAGTAAGTGTGCCGCGCCCAGGAGGCAAGCCGTATGCATGTCATGACCACAGGCGTGCGCAACCCCGACTGGGCTCCCCCCGGCTGCCGGTGTGGCTGTCACCTTGCTGGCATAGGGCAGTCCGGTGGCCTCCCGGACCGGCAGGGCATCCATGTCGGCCCGCAACAGGACCGTGGGACCGTCCCCGTTGCTGAAGACTCCGACCACGCCGGTGCCGCCGACCCCGGTGATGACCTCGAGTCCGGACAAGCGCAACCGCTCGGCCACGATTCCGGCCGTCCGGTGTTCCTGATGGGAGAGTTCGGGGTTCTGGTGCAGATCGCGGTAAATGTCTTCCTGCCATTGGCAGACCTCGCCGACCGAAGCCATCAACGCCGAAACCGTCTCGGGAATGGTCATTTGAGAAGTCCTTCCATTCAAGAGGGGGTGATCAGAACCCTATCGGCCTGAAGCGCCAACGGCAGTAGTGTCGATCCTGTCCGGAGAAAGCGAGGTCCTCGTGACGAGCACCGACCCCCAACAGCCACGACCGCACCGAAATCTGAGCAGACGGGTTTTCCTCGCGGGCAGCTTGGCCCTGAGCGCCGGGGCAACCTTGACAGCCTGTGGACGTTCGGGCACGACAGCAGCCACGCTGACCACGCAGCCGACCGCGCCCAATCCGGCCTTGGACGAGGCGATCAAGGCCGCCGAGGCTGCGCGACCGCACACCGGCCGCACGGTCACCGCCACCCTGAACCCGGGCCCGGTCACCGTCGACCTCGGCGGCAAGGTGGCCAAGACGCACGGCTTCACTGATTCGGTTCCAGGTCCGCTGATCCGTGCCAACATCGGGGACGAAGTCGTCGTGTCGGTGAACAACAAGCTCGGCAAACCAACCTCGGTTCACTGGCATGGCATCGCCTTACAGAACCCCATGGACGGCGTGATGCCCGCCACCCCGAACATCCCCGCCGATCAATCGTTCACCTACCGGTTCTCCGTGCCGAACGCAGGAACATATTGGGCACACCCGCATGTCGGGGTCGAATTGGACACCGGACTCTATCTCCCGTTAATCGTCGATGATCCGAAGGCGCCCGGCGACTATGACGCCGAATGGATCGTGATGGTCGACGACTGGACCGACGGGATAGGCAAGTCACCGCAGCAGATCCTCGACGACTTGGAGAAGGGCGGGATGGGCGCCATGGCGTCGATGGGGTCCATGGGCGGTTCGGAGGGCAGCAAGCTGCTGGGCGGGGATGCCGGAGACGTGACCTATCCCTACTACGTCGTCAACGGCCGGATTCCCGAAGCACCAACCACGTTCAGCGCCAGACCCGGTCAGCGCATCCGGCTTCGGATCATCAATTCCGGTTCCGACACCGCCTTCCGGGTGGCCCTCGCCGGACACCGAATGACGGTCACCCACACCGACGGCTATCCCGTCGTACCAACCGAGGTCGACGCGGTGCTGCTGGGAATGGCCGAGCGCTACGACGTGATCGTGACCGCACGGGACGGAGTGTTCCCGCTTGTCGCGATGGCTGAAGGCAAGAACGCAGTCGCGCGCGCACTGTTGGTCACCGGAGTCGGCAGCTCCCCGCCACCAGATTTTCGGCCTGCCGAACTCAACGGGACAGTCGGGATCGTCGAGATGTTCACCGCCACCCCGGAAGCTCAATTGGCGTTCACAAAGCCCGACAACGAGATGCAGGCCGAGCTGACCGCATCCGACACCGCCTATCAGTGGGGCATCAACGGTCCCTATCCGGACAACAAGCCGTTCACCGTCCGGCAAGGTCAGCAGGCGACGGTCACCTTCACCAACAAGACCACGATGTGGCACCCGATGCACCTGCACGGCCACACATTCGCGTTAGTCAAGCCCGACGGCAGCCTCGGGGCCCGCAAGGACACCGTGATCGTCACTCCCAACCAATCGGTCAAGATTGCGATCCTCGCCGACAACCCCGGCTACTGGCCACTGCACTGCCACAACACCTACCACGCCGAGGCCGGCATGTTCTCCACCTTCGACTACCTCACCTGAACGGATTCCGGCAGCTCCAGTTCAGCTGCAAGTGCCATGCCGACCTCCCGGGCGATTCGGGAGGCAGCGAGTGCTACTGCCAATCCGGCTGCGCACCAATAAAATCCGAGCAGGGGAGCAGCCGACCATCCGCTGGCGTCCTTGACGCTGAACCACAGCACCGTCACGATCACCAGCACACCGAGGGCAGGAAACCCCACTCCTGCGACGCGGTCCGTTCCGCCGTGCAGGGGGATGAAGCGGGGTCCGACGACGAACCAGACCGTGGCGACCTCGACCAGCAGATAGCACACCATCAAACAGACCGATCCCGCGACGGCAAAGAGAAAGTAGGTGTCGATTGCCCGATTTCCGGTGTCCTCCGGCGGCCACCCGGTCAGTCCGCAGAGAGTGTTGACCACACCGCCGAGAACCACGACCAGCCAGGTAGCCCGTCGTGGTCCGCCGGTTGCCGGGTGGATATGCGCCAACGATTTCGGTCCGAGACCGTCGCGGCCGAAGGCGAACAGCATTCGCCCTGAGGTGGCTGCGGTCGCCATATGGCAACCGACAGCCCCCACCGTCGCCGTGAGAATCACCAACAGGCTGAACCACTTGCCGATGTAGGTGTTTCCCAGATCCCCCAGTGTGTTGGCGGACCGTTCGAAGGCGTCCAGACCGGCTTTGTCGGTCCCGAACCCGACGGTCTGGGCGAACATGACGACCACGAACAGCACGCCGGTCAGCACCAGGGTTCCGGTGATCGCACGCGGGATGTTGAGTTGCGGATCGGTGGTCTCCTCGCCCATCGAGGCGCAGGCCTCGAATCCGGCCCAGCACAGGAACGCGGCGACAACCCCACCGAGCACAGCGGCGCCGGACACTCCCGACGGGGAAAAGCTACTCAGATCAACGCCATTGGGCTCGGCTCCGCCGCGGGCGAGAATCACTACCGCCAGCACCACCATCGCCACAATTCCCACGCCTTCGATCGCGAGCAGGATCTTGGCCAGCAACCGGACTTCTCGACCGGTGAGGGCCAGGGACAACGCCGTCGCGGCCAGCACCAGCACCAGCCATGGCAACTGCACCGGGTGTTCGGATCCGGCTTGCAACTCGGCCAGGAACGAATTGGCGAAGGCCGCGGTCAGCGCCAAGGTTGCGATCGAGAAGCCAACGTAGGCACCCAACATCGCGAAGCCGGAGAAGAAGCCCGCCCGCGGGCCCACCGTCACCCCGACAAGGGCGTAGGCAGACCCGGAATGGTTGAGATAGCGGGTCAGTCGAACGAAGCTGTAACCCACCAACGCCACCCCGATGAGCCCGATGACGAATACCAGCGGAATCGATTTGCCAACCGTGCTCACCAGACCCTGGCCGTTGCCCGCCATCGCCAGGGTGGGGCCCACCGTGGCCACAGACAGCGCCAGCGCAACCCAGGACGGCAGCGTGCGGCGCGGAAGTTCGTCCTCTCGGCCGGTCTGCATCGACTCCTCCTCGTAGCCCGAACGTCCCAACGGTGCCAGACTCGAATTGTGCCCGAATCAAGGAAGGCTCACGTCCATGTCTCACAGCCCAGCGCCTGACAACACAGGGCCCGACAACACAGGGCCTGACAACACAGCGCCTAACAACACAGGGCCTGACAACACAGCGCCTAACAACACAGCGCCTGACAACACAGGGCCCGTCACCTCCACCGCCTCCCGCATGGGTGCCGGCTTGGCCGCCGCGGCCGTTTCCTTGGGGGTGACGGAGTTGGTCGCCGCGTTCTTCTCCCCGGCCGCGGATGCGCGCACATCGGTGGGCACTGCTGTCATCAACCTGACCCCGGGGCCGGTCAAGGAATGGGCTATCCAAACCTTCGGCACATCGGACAAATTGTTTCTAGCGGTGATGGTGATCGTAGTGATCGTTGCCGTCGTGTCGGTGGCCGCGATATGGGAGCGATCCCGGATTCCGTTGGGCAGCTTGGCAATCATCGCCGGGGCAGTGGCAGGGGCCGCGGCAGTGCTGGATCGCCCCGGTGCCGCACTTCTCGATGTGCTTCCGACCGCCATCGCGGCGGTGAGTGGGATCGCGGTGTTGCGGTTCCTCACCTCGACTCAGGCCGGCGACATGACTGCCGACCCCGACCGCAGACGGTCGCTGTTGACGCTGTCATTCGCTGGCCTCGGGGCGCTCACTGGTCTTGGCGGCAGCCTTCTGACTCGCCAACGGCGCTCCGTGGCGGGCGACCGCGACGCCTTCGCTCTGCCGGAGACGGCCACCCCCGCCCCGCCCATTCCCGCGGACGTACAGCCCCCTGGTTCTGCTGAAATAGGTCTGCCGACCTTCATCACCTCTAATGCCGATTTCTACCGGATCGACACCGCCCTCAGCGTTCCGCAACTGTCCCGCGCCGAGTGGAAATTGCGCATCCACGGGATGGTGGACCGGGAAGTGACCTACTCGTTCGATGACCTGAAGGACTTCCAGGTCGTGGACCGCGCGGTGACACTCACCTGCGTGTCGAACCCGGTCGGCGGCAACCTGATCTCCAATGCCATGTGGACTGGTTATCGCGTTCGGGACCTGCTGCAGCGCAGCGGAGTCCAGCCGGACGCGGACATGGTGCTGTCGACGTCGGTGGACGGTTTCACGGTCGGCACACCGGTCGAAGCGCTCACCGACGACCGCGATTCGCTGTTGGCAGTCGGAATGAACGGTGTGCCGCTACCCGTCGAGCATGGCTATCCCGCCCGGTTGGTGGTACCCGGGCTATACGGATTCGTCTCGGCCACCAAGTGGGTGATCGACCTCGAACTAACCCGCTTCGACCGAGCACAGGCCTACTGGACCAAGTTGGGATGGTCCGCGAAGGCCCCGATCAAAACCGGGTCCCGTATCGACGTGCCCCGCAACGGTCAACGCCTGCAGCCAGGTCCGGTCACCATCGGTGGTGTGGCGTGGGCACAGCACCGGGGCATCAAGGCCGTCGAGGTGCAGATCGACGACGGGCCCTGGCAGCCGGCCGTGCTCGGTGCCGCTTATTCCAACGACACCTGGCGACTGTGGACATTCGAGTGGCCGGCCCCGGCTGGGGAGCACACCATTACCGCCCGGGCCACGGACGGCACCGGCGTGGTACAAACCGCCGACGTGGCTCCACCACCACCCGACGGTGCGACGGGATGGCCCTCGATCTCCGTCAACGTTGGCTGAGCCCAGTCAGTCCTGGGCAAGCTCCCCGACACCCAAATCAGCGGGCACCGTCACCGTCACCACGCTCCCTCCACCCCGACGCTTGCCGAACTCGACCGATCCTCCGGTCGCCTCCACGCCGACGACCAGCGATGACAAACCGATGTGCCCTTCTGCGACCCGGCGGGCCAGGATCGTCGGGTCGAACCCGACGCCGTCGTCAGTGACGCTGAGAGCGACGTCATCGGCTCCGCGGTGCAGCGCGACCGAGATGGTGGCGGCACCAGAGTGTCTCTGGGCGTTAGCCAGAAGCTCGCGGGCCGCCCGATAGACCAACGCTTGGGATTCGAAACGTCCAACCTCGTCGATATCGCACTCAACCGTTGCGCCCCAACGTTGCTCATATCGTTCGGCAAGCTCGCGTATCGCTGCGCTCAAACCCACCTGAACCAGAACCTGCGGGTGCAGGACGCTCACGGTCGTTCGCAATGAGGACACCGTCTCTCGCAGCGCGGCATCAAGCCGGTCGAAACCTTCCGGAGTTGGGTTGTCCCGGAGGTCGTCTACGTCGAGTCGCGCTGCCAGCAAGTTCTGCAGCGGACCATCGTGCAGCTGCTCGGAGAGTTCCCGATTGTGCCGTTCGTCTGCCCGCATCGATTCGGCGATCAAGCGGCGACGAACATCGAGCAGCGACACCACCCGGGCACGGCGGCGTTCCAAGGCGAACGAGAGTGAGGTGATGGCCACGGCAAGCCAGAGCAGGCACCCAACTTGGACATACACCACGGCCGGGATTCCATCCACAAGTTTGTGATCGCCGATGGCGTAGAACACCCAGGCCAGCAGATAGCCGAACGATGCACCGAAGCCGAGCGCCGCGGTCGCCAGTGGGCTATCGAGGAAGGCAACCGAGATGGGTAGGAGGAAGAAGATCGGATAGAGCGCGATGGTGCCCGGGCCGGAGGCGATGCACAGGATCACCACGATCACGACATCCGCGGCGGTCGAGGCCCAGCTCCCGAATGCGGGCGGGACCCTGAACATAACGAAGAACAGCCAGACCACCGAGCCGACCGCGTAGAGCACGAGGACTGCTTTGAACACTGCATCGTTGCGGTGTTCGACATGAGTGATGCTGACCAGTAGAGCGATGAGAACGATCAGGACAAGGCGAAGCACGGATCTGAATCGCAACGGCGCACTGGCGAGAGAATCCAAGCTGCGACTGATCATCCGTGGCACGCCAACTACTCCAGCAGCCCGCGACGCATGGCCTCGGCAACGGCCGCTGCGCGGTCGTTGACGCCGAGCTTTTCATACAGGCGCTGCACATGGGTCTTGACCGTCGATGGCGCCAGGAACAACTGCTTGGCGATCGTCGGGATGGTTGCTCCGCCGGCGATCAGATCGAGCACTTCGCGTTCGCGGGCGCTCAGGGTCGGACCGGGCGGTTCCGCCCGGCGACGAATCTCCGCGGCCAATCCGGAAGCCAGATGTGCGCCAACCACGTCACGGCCCCGCGCGCAGTCCAGGACGGCGTTGACGATCTCCGAACGCGACGACTCCTTCGGCAGGTAACCGGCCGCGCCCTGCTGCAACGCGTGGTAGACGATCGCGGAGTCACTGTTGGCCGAAACCACGAGAACCCTTGTGGGCAACTCGTCACGCACCACCGCCGCCGCGACCTGGGCGCCATCCAAACCCGGCATCTGAAGATCCACCAGCGCCACCTGCGGACGGTGTTCTTTGATCAATGCCAGCGCCTCCGGGCCGTCGGCAGCCTCGGCAACAACCTCGATCGCACCGCTGCCCGTGAGGGCGCGCACCAAACCGTCGCGGAACAGCGGATGGTCGTCCGCGACGATGGCGCTCACTTTCTGGTCGTTGGCGTTCACACGCACACCACGATCGTCCCACAGCGCCGACTACCCCTTGCGAACCTTTTCCTTATCCGAGCTGAGGGGCGCGAGCGGTAAGTTGGGCGCATCCGGCGAAAGGCAGACATGGCTACCGACACGATCCTCAAAGCCGCGGCCATCATCACGATGGACGACGCAAACCCCCGCGCGCGCGCTTTGGCGTTCGACTCCGGCACCGGCCGGATCACTGCAATCGGTTCACTGGCCGAGGTGCAGTCCTGCGCGCCTGGCGTAGCGGTGACCGATCTGGGCGGAACTGTCCTCATGCCGGGATTCGTCGAGCCACACAGTCATCCCCTGCTCTCGGGCATGGCGACTCAGGAACCGGCGTATTGGATCTCACCCATGGTGGGTGTGAACACCTGGGATGACGTCAAGGCGGTATTCGCCAAGGCCGACAAGGACAATCCGCCCGATCAGCCGCTGGTGTTCAACGGCGTCGATCGACTACTTCAGCAGGCTCCGATGCCGACACGGGAGGTCCTTGACCCGCTCTTCCCATCTCGCCCGGTTGCCGTCATCGACAACTCCGGCCACGCTATCTATTTCAACAGCGCGACAGTGAAATTGCTGGGTTGGCAGGACGGAAAGCCTCCGGCCGACCCAGTGGGAGGAAGCTTCGGCAGGAACTCCGATGGGACCAGCGACGGGACGGCTTTCGAGTCGGGCGCGTTGATGATGGTGATCGGCGAGCTTCTGCCCAAGGCGATCCCGCACCCGCTGCATTCGGGTGCATTGTTCTACAAGCTGATGGCCCAGTGCGGCATCACATCGACGTCTGAGCACACCTACAACTCCCGGCAATATCCTGCCTACGCAGCACTGGCCGCGGTGCCAGACTGTCCGTTGCGGTTGCACCTGTACCACATGTCGATCGAATCCGATGTGGCCGACGATGTCGTCTTCCCCGATCCCGCACTGGTGCGGAAGGTGGGTATCAAGCTCTGGGCAGATGGATCGCCGTGGATCGGCAACGTCGCGACCTCCTTTGAGTACCTGGACAATCCCACAACCCGAACCGCGCAGATCGAACTCGGGCCCCGGGGCGAAGCGGAGATGAACTACACCCGCGCTCAACTCGACGCGGTACTCGACGAGTTGGTTCCGACCGGCTACCAGATGGCTTTCCACTGCAACGGTGACGTGGGTTTCGACATCGTGCTCGACGCCTACGCGCGGGCCTTGGCGAAGTTCAATCTTCTCGGCTCCGACCATCGTTGGCGGGTCGAGCATCTAGGGGCAGCGCGTCGTGATCAGTTCGAGCGCGCGGCCGCACTCGGCGTGACCTGTTCGCTGAGTCCGTTCCAGTACATCTACTGGGGCGACCTACTCGACGGAGTGATGTTCGATACGCAGTACGGTGCTCAGTGGCAACGGATCCGGGATGCCTTCAGCGCCGGCGTGACGCCGAGCTATCACAACGACGGGTCGGTGTGCCCGCCGAACCAACTGCTCAACGTCCAACACACCGTTATGCGGACAACCATGAGCGGGAACGTCCATGGCGCAAACCAGGCTGTGGCACTGGATGACGCGCTCAAGGCGATCACCATCAACGGTGCCTACCAACTCAAGCGCGAGCATGAGATCGGCTCGCTGGCCGTGGGCAAATATGCCGACCTCGTTGAACTCTCGGCCGACATCTACACGGTCCCGGTCGATCAGATCGTTGACCGGGTCACCGTGCTCGGCACCTGGCTCGGGGGCAAGAAGGTCGACATCGACGCCTACATCGCCGGGGTCAAGGCCGTCGACCCCTCCGAGCACCAGGAACTTTCCCAACAAGCCGGCAAGCGTACGTGTTGTTAGAGACGGTGGGGCCATGACCGACGATCTGGACCGCATTCTCGACGTCCACGGCGGATTGGACTACTGGCGCTCTCTGACGGCGGTCGAACTCGAGATGTCAGCGTCCGGTTTCCTGTTCACCGCCAAGCACGTTCCCCCGCAACGGCACGTTCACCTGACAATCAACACACGAACCCCGGAAGTCGCCCTCCACGACTATCCCGGCCCGGGGAAGAGCGCTGTCTTACATGGTTCCGAACTCGTCGAAATCCGTGATTCCGCCGGCAACGTGCTTGAGTCCCGGTCTAATCCCCGGGCTGCATTCGGCTTCGGACGGCGTTCGTTGTATTGGGACGCAATGGACTTCGCGTACTTCTCGGGATACGCGATGTGGAACTACACCACGCTGCCATTTCTCTTGGCCACCCCAGGCTTCACTGTTGGGAAACCCTCGACGGTCAATGGCATGACGAGGTTGAGGGTCGGCTTCCCGCCCGGGCTACCCACCCACAGTCCGACCCAGGATCTCTATTTCGACCCCTCCGGGAAGCTCATCCGGCACGACTACACCGCCCAGGTGGTCGGCTCCTGGGCCAGGGCTATCCACTTGTGTGAGAACTACCGGAAATTCGACGAGTTGTGGTTGCCCACCCGGCGACGGGTCTATCCCAAGGGGCCATTCAACCGCCCGGTGCCGTTACCGACCCTGGTCGCCATAGACATCCACGACGCCCAGACCCACCGGGGCTGACACCTCCGATCGACGACTCCGCGATGGCCGCAGCGAGGTCGGCAGCCTGTCGGCGATTTGTTTCAAACCCGGGAGGCAGATGCCGAAAGCGGCCCGTTCGACACCGCCTACTTCATGTCCCAGGTTTCGCCGTAGGTGGTGACGCTGTCGCCGTTCTTGGAGATCAGGCGGGCGAACGGGCGCAGCAGCACCCCGCCGGCCGCGCCGGTCACCGTGCCGTGGGCGTTGGACACCGCCACCGAGCCGTTGGGGCCCTCCACGTCCACCGAGAACGTCGCGACCTCTTGAATACCGG
>JAGQTV010000027.1 GCA_020438845.1 Mycobacterium sp.
ATTAAGACACGCCGGACATTACTCCCGCTAACCTCGGCATTGTCATGGTACGCGAACGTGAACTCTTTGTGGCGGCCGCGATATCGACGGTGGCTGCCTGACCTACGGGTGGGCGATCCGCAGTGCTTTTCAATGATCCTGGCCAGTGCCGCGCCGCGCATCGATGGCCAACGTTCACCCAAAGGTAGCAACACCCGATCGCGCTTGCCCGGACTCCACAAGGCGGATCATAGCCAACGGTGCCGACGAACCTGTGTAGCTGTGTGTGCCTCCAGCCAGTGAACGTGTCTGATGGTGCTCTTTTGACCAGTGGAAACGCAACTGAGGAGTGGAAAGAATCCGCTGTTGTGCGGGAGTGGTGAACAACGTGCGCTGAGCTGGCGAGTCCGGCAGGACTCGAATCCGTAGGGATGCGGCCCGCCTCGGCAAAGCAGTGGCAGAGTTGCGAGGTTCGTCGCGACCCGGTCAGGCGAGTGGCGCTGCTTCCAGGTGCCGATACACCGTGGCGCGGGAACAACCAAGCATCTTCGCAATGTCGACGGCAGCAATGCCTTTGTCCCGGAGGTGGTGGGCCTTGGTCGCGTCGGCATCATCGATCTTGCGGGGACGCCCACCCCTGCGGCCATTCGCGGCGGCGGCAGCTAGCCCGGCGCAGGTGCGCTCGATCATGGTGTCGCGCAGTCGAATCAGACCCTCTCGGCGAGCACTCGGTAAAGCGTCGCGCGGGAAACGCCCAATGTCTTGGCGATCTCCGGCACCGGCTCGCCAGTCGCGCGCAGCTGCTCGGCCTGACGGACCTGCCTGTCGGTCAGTGCTTTCGGCCGACCGATCGGCAGACCTCGGGCCTTTCGGGCCGACTTCGAGGCTGCCCGGCGTTCCCGCTGGAGCTCTAGCTCCAGCTCAGCGAGCGACGCTAGCACCCCGGCAATCATCCGGCCGGTGGCATTGGCCGTGTCGATCCCCTCCCGTAAGGATCGCAACACGATCTGCCGCTGACCGAGATCCCTGATCGTGCACATAACCTCGGCGGCATTGCGGCCGAGCCGGTCAATACCGACCACAACGATGGCGTCGCCGGGCCTGGCGTAGTCCAGCAGGGCGGTCAGGCCGGGACGCTGTTCCTTAGTGGACGTGCCGGACAACTTGTCGGTGTAGAGCCGGTCCGGGTCGACCCCAGCAGCGGTCAGCGCATCACGCTGTTGGTCGAGAGATTGGTGGCCTGTGCTGACGCGGGCGTACCCCAGGATGTGACCGGTGGTCGTGGTGTGAAGGGAAGTTGTAGTCACTACCATCCATTTTATCTCAAAATACTTTTTCCGTGAATTATGATACGAGACAACTTTCAAGACAGATCACCTGTAACTTCGCCCCCTCCATTGAGGGGCCGGGGCGGTGTCTTAAAACCAAAGTTTCGAGACAGATGGACTGCCTGAAGAACTGGGTCACCGCCTCAGCCCCACGAATCGTCGTTGTTCTCCACGAATTTGTAGTCCTCGACGATTTCGTAATCGTCGGACTCGTACACCAACTCCTCAAGGCTGATTTCACCTGGAACGCCCCCGTCAGATTCGAGATATTCGTCCATGGCGGCCATGTCTTCCGGCGTCAGCGCGTCGAGTACCGGCTGTAACACCGCCCACATCTCGTCCTCGGTAAGGATCTTGCCGTCGCTGAGGCGGCGGTATCTGTCGCTCATGATGTCTCCCGTTGGTCGCTCATGATGTCTCCCGTTGGTTTGGCTTCCAACGTCGCCACGATGATGGTTTATCAGTCCCGGTTTGTCCGAACTTCGTCTATGATCGCGACGCAGAAACACGGGTCGTCGCCATCGACACCTCGGAGGGATTCGAATGAGTGCGACGGTCGTGTATGAGATCGCCCGGTTCGGCACCGAGGGAGGGGACAGCCCGCCCTACCGCGTGCAGCTGCTCGTTGCGGACGATGGCTACCGGCTTCGCGACACCGACGGCCATGAAACACCCTGTGAGGGAACGGACATCGCTGCTGTCATTGCCTCAACTCCCGCTCTGCGGGAGATTCGTGAAGGCGACCAAACGGAGATCACTAGCGGTGTAGAGATCGAGGCTCGGCTGCCATTGCTGTTGATTCCCGTTGGCGATGTTGGGGGCTCCGCCGAATGCCACGCAAGTGTGAACGGCGCAGATTGGACTTCCGGCGAGACCGTCGACGGGGATTTCGTCATGTTGCCCGGATATTGGGGCGAAGGCGAGGAGGTGGGGATGAATCCGTGCTGGGCAGAGGGTTACTACCAGCAGGGCCAGTCGTGGTGTAACCCGTTGATTGGCTGGACCTCAATCGGACTGGCGACGCCCGCTGTTGTTGTCGAATACGCAAGACACGACTATGGCGGGTTTGGGGGTGGCTCGGCAATCGCGATCAGACCATTCGATGACTTCGCGACGGTTTTTGTCGACTGGCTGTTGAACGCCAACGTGCTTGAGCAAATATGGAAAGGCGACTCGCCCCCCTATGCCCCGGCCGCTCAGCTTTTCAGCGACGCGGTTGTCGCCGGGGAACATCGCGGCTACTGGGATAACGACCAAGATGAAAATCAAGATTGCGTTGAAGACGATGATGGTGCGGACTTCGCCTCGGCATCACTTGAGCTTCATCTTCCACAAGATCTCATCGACCGGGTCCGGGCCCGACTTTGCGACGCAGCCCCTGGATGACTTTGTCATCTGCTGTCGGCACGACCGGCCGCTATCTGGCAGGGGCTTGTTGCCCAGTGCGATTCGATTGCCCAGTAGGTAAGCCCCACCACGCAGGAGCGCTCGGCGTCGCCGTGCCGCTTTTCGATCTGCAAGATTATCTGCCCGCTAGGAGGCCTTGCCTGCAAAATGACTGCCATGACGACATTCTGGGAGCTGAGAGGTAACGCAGTGGTTTGGCCCGGCGTGATCAGCCGGTCACTGATGGTTGAGTCCCAGATCCAGGCAGGGGGTTATCTCGCCGACATGGCGGCCAAAGGTAACTGGTCGAGAGTTATCCAGGATCTGGATCCAGACAATCATCTCGTCGACGTGAACCAATGGCGGCCCGGTGACACATCGTGGACGACGGTGTTGCATGAGGCGGCGCGGCAGGGCGCTCCACTTGAGGTGGTGACTTGGCTCGTTGACCGGGGGGCGCTGCGCTCTCAGAGAGACTCCGAGAACAGGACAGCCTATGAAGTTGCCGAGTATCAGGGCCAACCACCCGAGTTACTCGATCTGTTGGCTCCGCCGCCGTCTCCCCTATCCCCTGAACTGATTGAGATTCTTGATTCGCGGATGGCGGAGGTCATGGACCAATTCGTCCAGCCTGCATATGAGGGTCAGGACCTACGCCGAGTGTTCCGTTACCCACCCGTCGGTGTACTTCATGAAGTAAGGGGGAACGAGTTGTGGTTGCAGTTGCCGCCGGCGAGCGGCGGCCTTCGGGTCACACTGCAGCGCGGATACATCGACGTCTTGTTTGGTTACCGCAGTTTCATGCCTGACGGAGCTGTTGAGGTCCGCACCTGGGGCTACGTCCTAACGCAAGGGGGTCGTTCACGGGTCTACGAAGGTTTCGTCAGCACACCTGGAGAACCGAGCGCGGATGAGGATGCCGATGAGGTCTTGGAGTGGCGGCAGGTGCGTAACTGGTGGCAGGCCAGCCGGATTCGGCCGAAGGCGCGGAAGCAAGTAGGCGACGCCAGGACTTTCCGGATCTACCCCAACGGAACCAGCTATGAACTGTGGGCATGGCCGGGGCCGGAACAGGCGCGGGAGTGGCCCCGGCGACTGAGTCAGCACCTTGTCCTCGATGAGGCGAAGGGAGCGGCGAACGTTCACATGGCCGATGTGTCGGCTCTTTCTTGATGAGCAGCCCGCGACGATACATCGATGGCCACCTATAGCGAATTCGAATGGGTCCCGTTGGCACGGCTTGCGGAACTCGCGAGGGGTAACTTCCCCTGGAATTACTACCTAGCAACCGAGGTGCAGTTCGAAGGTGGCATCGTTCGCCCGGTTGAAGATGGAGATTGCCAAATCCCCCCTTTCGGGACGCTACATGTGGTCAGTGCCATTCAGCCAGAATCAGACCCGGGCACCACGGAGAGCGCCGCGCGGATGGGCGTCCTCGACCGCGAACTGGCGGTCCGCGGTCTGTGCGCAGTTCCCGTCGTCGGCGCCAGTCTTGATGGCACGTACTGTGAGGACAGCAGAGCGATCTTCGGACTAACTAACGATGAAGCACGAACCCTCGGGGCGGATTTCGGGCAGGTGGCAGTCTTCGCGTGGTGCGGGCCATGGTGGTCAGTGTTGGCCTGTGGACTTGACCGCAGCGCGCACAGTCGGTGGCGCTGGACGCCGTCCAACGGGTTGGGTGAAGGCGGCAAACCTTAATAGTCGTCTTCGTCGTCTTCGTCCGCGACGTCCAGGTCGTATACGCGAAGCCCCGCTGATCGGCTAGGAGGTAGCTCGGGTTCATGGGCATTGATTGGAGCGCCCTCCAGTCGGGCCAGCATGGCACCGATCTTGTCCGGCGGGACGAACTCGCGCATGCACTGAATGATGCGCTCCTGCTTGATGAACACCTCAGCGATATCTGCCTGGCCGCACCGGGCGTCCAGGATGGTCTGCAGCTTCGTGGCGGCGGCCATGGCGGTGTTGGCATCGATCCTCGTGTCCGAGGCGACCAGCGACTCAAAGCCTTTGACCATGATCGCCTCCAAGACGGCCACCGGGGTGATCGCGGTCGCGACCCCGTTGACGAAGTCGACCCGGTTCTCTTCGGCCCTCCGCTCCAGGATTGCCCTGTAGGTGGCCGCTGCCGCATTCTGCACCGGAAAGTGGCGAGAACAGTGGTTCCTCACCGAGTCGATGGTGATTCGGTCGCGGACATCCATGTCGCTGTTCTCGACGTCCAGCGCACGCACAATCATCGCGTAGCTGGATCCCGTGGCCAGCAAGTCGTTGACCTTATGGCGCACAGCGACATTGCGGCAGACCCGACATCGAGGCTCCAGCCTGACCTCCTCGACCCCCGCAACCATGCCTCTCGCCGGTATTGACATCGAAACCCCCTCCGGGCTATCGCGGTACTTCCTGGTACTTATCTGCTTGGTGTATTGCCGAAGGCGGGCCTAGTCGCGGTCTCCCTTTGTAGATCTTGGGTTGGTTGCCGCAAAAGCCGCAATACTTGCACAAGTGCTCCATGCGTTGGGTGCCTTCGAGACAGTCGGTCAGTGAGAACCTGCTTGTGCGCGTTGTGCGACTTTCGCGGCGAGTGGGTGGACGACGAACCGGCGGCTTGCCGGCCTGCCACCGGTGGGCTTGGGGGTTGGCAGCCAGGCAATGAAATTGTGGTCTTGCAATCGGCTCAGCACAGGCTCCAAATCGCCGACCTTCCTGAACCTGGATCGGCTGCAGAGGGTGAACAAGTCTCGCTCAGACATATCGGTGGACGTGGACGCTAGAATCCGCTCCAGTAGGTAGACAGCGTCATCGATACCAGGGTCGGAGCGAATCTCGGCGAAGGCGTTGATCGCGCAGGCTCGGAAGTATTCGCCAATCGCCTTTGCCTCCATCACCGTCGCCTGTTCGACTGAAGTGCGTGGCCCATGGGTCGGGCCATGCTTGCCTACGTGCAGCATGCCCGCGAGGCGGGCAACTGCCCCGGCGTACTTGCCGCCCCAGTCGCGCAGCATGGAAAGCTCACCGTCACCGACCAGCATGGGTTCAACCTCTCGGAGGAGGTTCACCATTTCCAATCGGGCCTCGTCGGTAAGCACCAGAACCGCCGGGTCGCCATTCCACTCCGCTAAGCCAGCAGCCAGCGCACTTACATGGGTGTCGTAAGCCCTCACCACCGTGGGATCGATTGGCGTCGGATCAGGGTCTCGGCGCCCCACTTTTGACGGTGGTTGGGAGTAGAGGAACCGGGCCAGTAGCCCTCGGCCACGGAATTGCGCATTGGCCGCGATCGTGGATAGCACCGAGGGCTGGATCATCAACCCCAGGCTGAGCGCCGGAGTCGGGATGTGCTCTGGTGATCGGCCCTTGCGATCCACCCGCAGTGGGTCGCCGGAGTGACCCTTGAGCCACAGGTCGAGGTTGGGGACGTTGGCGCTGTAGCGGCCGCCGATGATGTCGAAGATGCCGCCCTCGGCGGAAATGATCGCGAGCCGACCTCCCTGCTCGGCAAGCAACGAAGCTGCTGCTTCGGGAGTGATGTCGTCAGCTATCAGTCGCGGTACTGGTGGAATCGCGATGCTATCTGCGAATTGTGCTGCGGCCAAAGCAGCTTCGAGATCCGCATGGGCGTTGTCGCCTCCTGCCGAGCGTGCAGCTGTACGGCGGCTGTTCTCGGCGGCCTGCTGGGCAACTGTTCGGCGAACCTCGGCCTGCATGCGCTCGAACGCACCCGCATCGACCAGCCGCTGTTCGACAGTGAGCAGTGGACGTGTCATTGCCGACTGCACCGCCGACTTCCGTTCTGCGGGGCTGGCGATTGTGGCGAAGTAGGCATTGAGCGGTTCCCGCCACCCAGCGCGCAGCTCAATGACGACGTGTCCGCCGCAGCACGCAGCTAGCACAGACAACGCCGAGGTACTTGCCATGGCCGGATCGGTCTGGGTGGTTTCCGCTAGTCCGGTGACCATTGCGGCTATCGGTTCGGGCAGACTCTCTACGGGGAAGGGCGGCACCGGGCACCGCTGAATCAGCGGGATCGGGGCACCGTCGAACAGGTGCTCGCTGAAAGCAGATGGGATGTCTTCTTGGGGGATGTCGTTGAAGTTCTGCATCACCGAATTCCTGCCTTCCTCTCTGCGCGGAGTATTGCCGCTGCTGCCTTCATGTCCCCGTTGTGTTCGAGGACGGCGTAGGCGCGGAACAGGCTGTAGCCGTGGGGATCCCCTGGCGAGGTTGGTTCGAACTCGGTGTTCGGGCTGAACACGAATAGGTGCCCGTGGGCGATGGAAGCCGAGCTGTCGGATGTTGCATCAGGGTGCCGCCATCGGGAGCCGTCGCTGTCGCCGTCGCCCGCGACGCACAGCCAGTTCTGGGCGGTTAGCAGGTCGTTCCATGACCCCGTTTCACAAAACCAGTCGGCGATGGATTCCCGGTTTGCTGCCGCAGAAGTCGCGAAAGGCTCCTTTTGCTTCGGGCTAGCCAACAGCAAGGCCAGCAGCCATCCCGGTGCTGGGACGATGGGACGGGATACAAGCCGATAGTTCCGGAAATTGACGTGGTGTGCGGACGGCGGCAACCTGACCGCACCGTTGTGGTCCTTGAGATCGACGCCGGTCCCACGAAGCCGATGGCCGTCCAACTTTAGTCCGACAGGGACCGAGAAGATGCGGTGGCGTCCGCCGTCGCCGCGACCCGAGACGATCTCCAGAGTCTTGGGCAGCGGGCCATGTATGTCTTGCAACTGGCGTAGGTGGGTATCTCCGCCGTGACGCGGATCAAATTCGATATCGATGAATCCCTCGGCCAGCCTTCCCGCGACGCCACCCCATCCAACCCCGTACGTGCGTCCCCAAGACCGGATGCGGTCTAAGTCGACGGTGGCGTCCAGGTGCCCGTGGCCGTCCTGCCCGCAGGCACCCTTGCACGTCACTCGCTCTCTGCTTCCCCTTGAGTGGGGGCTGCGAATCATTGGGGCCTTGTTGGGCAGTTGCGGGAACACCCGCACGCCGTGCTCGGCCCACCAGCAGGCGGCAAGAAAGTCTGGGATACGCGGGTTGAAGGCCGGAATGCGTTGGGTCAGCAAGTCCTCGATGCGCACAACGTCACGCAGAGGAATCGCATCGATGCGACCCTCCAGCAGGTCGTCGGCCAGTTGTTTCCAATGCTCGGTCTGCTCCTCGTCACGCCGTACTCGCCATGAACCCAAAGCGCGGTTGTATAGCTGCTGAGGGTTGGGCGGATGGGGTGGTAGCGGCCAGGTGCCGTACCGGCTGCGATCAGGACCGCTGATGTACTCCGAGGTGTCATCAAAGTCGCAGTCGTCCGGGTCATATTGGCTGAGATTGCTTACGAGGATCTCGGCAGATGTAGGCATTGGCACTTGCGGGACGGTTTTTGCCGGATAGTGATCGCTTTGGCGACCCGCCCCCAAGGTCGGCGCTTCTATCACTTCAATGGGCACGTTGCTACTCGTTCCCGGGCAGGGCTGCATGTGCGGAGGGTCGGTTGATGTTCGACTTCCAGTCCGGCGTGCTGTCGGCGCCATCGACCTCGTGAACGCGCGGTTGGGCTAGCCGAGAAGTGGCCCGGTGCCGGTTTCCGGCGACCTCCAGCGGTTGCTCGTCTTGCAAAGAGGCGAGGCTCTCGACAAGCGCATCAATTGAGGCGGTTGTTATCAAGCCCTTGCGGCCAATTTTGATTTTAATCAACCGGCCTGCCTTTGCTAACTCATAAACCGCTGTGCGGGAAATGTGAAGTTGGTGTGCAGCTTCCGAAATTGGCACTACAAGTGATCGAGGGTGATCGGTCAACTTTCCTCCTCGGATATTTAAAATCCGGTTTTGTTCGGGTCGGTCCAGCTAGGAAAGACCCTACACTATTGGCAAATGATTACGCGAGAGCAAAGGGCGCTCTGAGCAGCAGTGTTATTCCCGAAAGCGGAAATGGGTGAGAGTGCAGCAAATTACTTTTATATGAGTAGTTTGTATAGAGTTTGTATAGAATTGCTGCTTGGCTGCGGGGTCAGTTCTCCGTGGTGCGGAGTTGCGCAAACAATGGACAATCCTTCATGTGGGGCTGTCGGCAGTACGCAAATGGCCGTTATTCGAGACTGCCTAGCCGTGTCGGAGGGTATCGGTACCCTTACGGCCGTAGTGAGTGATGGAGGGGATATATGGGCAGACAGCAATTGCCGCCGCAGATTCGTCGGGTTGAGGTGCTCGATCGGGCCTCTGGGAAGAAGGTGACCCGCTATCAAGTCACAGTTGATGCCGGAGTCAACGCCGAGACGGGCCAGCGTCGGCAGGTGAGGCGGAGGTATCCGACGGAACGCCAGGCGCGAGCAGCATTGGCTGAGATCACTGGCGCGGCAGTGAGTGGCACTTTCGTCCCCAAGCGGAAGGATACGGTCGCCGAGGTTTGCGCCAAGTATCTAGCGGGTCGCCACAACCTGCGACCTACCTCAATGGGAAAGCTGGAGTACGACTTGCAACCGCTGCTCGGGCGTCACGGCGACGATGAGGTGCAGAAGCTGACCAAGGCCCATATCGACCAGCTGGTACAGGACCTTCTCGCTGGCGGAACTAAGACGGCAAAGGGTCGGACCCGGCGCCCCTGGGGAGCGATCGCGGTCAACAAGTTCATCCAGTCGACAGCGATGGTCCTGGCTGATGCAGTACGCCAGGGGTTGGTTGCCAGGAATGTCGCCGAGCATGTAGTCCCCGTCGCCGTGAGCCACAAGGCCGTGAACACCTACACGGAGGCAGAGGTAAGTGCCTTGTTGAAAGCGATCGCGGGCGATCGGCTAGCTCATGCCTGGGAGTTGGCGCTATGCGGCCTGCGGAGAGGAGAGATCGCAGGCCTGCGGTGGTCCGACATCGACTTCGGCGCGAAGACGCTGTCCATTGTGAACAACCGAGTTGACGCGGATGGCAAGGCGGTTGAGGGCGACCCCAAGTCCCCGACGTCCCGGAGGACGTTGCCCTTGCCAGACCGCCTTGTCGTGGTCCTGAAAGCCGCGAAGCGACGTCAGGCAGTCGAATGCCTTGCCCTTGGTGGCGGGGACTGGCAGTACGTCATCTGCAATGAGATCGGAGACCCACACCATCCGCAAGTATTGTCGAGGTACTGGCGCGACGCGGTCGAGGCTGCTGGCTTGCGCCCGATCAGGTTGCACGATGCTAGGCACACGGCCGCCACCCTTATGCATCTCAACCGGGTGCCGATCGCGGTAGTTGCGGCATGGATCGGCCACAAAGACGCGAGTCTGACGATGCGGATGTATGCACACTCGCAGCACGACGCCTTGAAAGTCGCTGGTGACACTTTCGACCGAGTTGTGACAACGTCGTGACACTGAGGCCGGTATTCGAACAGGTCGAACAGCGTTTCCGCTGGTAGAGGTGGAGCCGATGACGGGAATCGAACCCGCGTATTCAGCTTGGGAAGCTGATGTTCTGCCATTGAACTACATCGGCACGTGGAGGAAGGATAGCAACCCGTCAGACCACGTTTCCGCACGCCCGGCGCCGACTAATGCTTGGCGGCAGCGTCGAGCGCCATTTCCCTGGCGATAGGCTTTTCGGGTGCTGCTCTCCGATCGTGACATCCGCGCCGAGATAGCCGCCGGGCGGCTAGGCATCGACCCGTTCGACGACACGCTGGTACAGCCCTCAAGCGTCGACGTCCGTCTGGACAGCTTGTTTCGGGTGTTCAACAACACCCGGTACACGCACATCGACCCGTCGATCCAGCAGGACGAGCTGACCAGCCTGGTCGAGCCGGTCGACGGAGAACCGTTCGTTCTGCACCCCGGGGAGTTCGTCCTGGGTTCGACCCTTGAGTGCTGCACTTTGCCCGATGACCTCGCCGGGCGGCTGGAAGGCAAGTCCTCATTGGGTCGGCTCGGACTGCTGACCCATTCCACTGCCGGCTTTATCGACCCCGGATTCTCCGGGCACATCACCCTGGAGTTGTCCAACGTCGCGAACCTGCCGATCACCCTGTGGCCGGGGATGAAGATCGGTCAGCTGTGTCTGTTGCGGCTCAGCAGTCCGGCCGCACAGCCGTACGGAAGCGCGGGGGTGGGTTCGAAATACCAGGGTCAACGTGGGCCAACTCCGTCAAGGTCATACCTGAACTTCATCCGCGCCGCTAAGTAACGGGTTGGGGCCCCGCAGCGAAAAACCCAATATTCCGGCATGCTGAAAAAGGCCGCCGGATCGGGGCGGTGAAGAGGGTTGAGCGGAGGTGTCGTGGAATTCTCCCTCGGTGTCTCCATGACACCCACAGCCGTCCGATTGGTGCTCGTCGAAGGGGCCACCGCTGACGGAGCCAGCATCGACCACTTCGGAGTTCCCGCCGGCGACGGCGTGGCCCAACGAGTGGTCGCGGCGATTCTCGGCACCCGGGAGAGCGTCGAGGAGGGCGGCCACCAGCTCGTTTCCGTCGGGGTCGCCTGGACCGACCATGCATCGGCGGCCGAACTGCGCCGAGCGCTACGGGTGCACGGTGGCGAGGCCGGTATCGCCGACAGCGTGGTGCTGGTCTCGGAGTTGCATGCGGCTGGTTCGCTGGCCCAGGCAATCGGCCGGGTGGGCGGCTACGAGCGCACCGCTCTGCTGTTCCTCGACGGATCCACCGCAACACTGGCCGTGGTCCGGACGGCCGACGGAGCGGTGGTGCGAGTTCACACCCGCGGCTTGGCCGCGGACGACTCGGCTCTGCTGGGCATGGTCGATCGGCTTGACGCGCTCGACGAAGCGCCCCAGGCGTTGTACCTGATCGGCGCCCATTCCGATTCCGAGCGACTGCGGGCCGCGATTGCCGAGCGCACCAGCCTGCCGGTGCACGCTCCTGACGACGCAGAGCTGGCCCTGGCCCGTGGGGCTGCCCTGGCGTCGGCGAACACCTCGCGGTGGGAGGCCGCGACGGTGGGACTTGTCCCCGACGACGACGAAACCCAGGCGGCGCCCGACCTCACCGAAAGGGCTGGGGCGGGTTACATGGCCCCGCTGGGCTACAGCGCGGTGCCCGACGACCCGGCGGACTCGGCCGCGGGGTTGTCCGCAGAGTCGGGCGCTGGGTCGGACGCTGGGTCGGACGACGTTCCCGAGTCGTCCGGCGGTGCCGAGCCGGGCGAGGCATCGGAGCAGCCCTCCTTCCTGCTCGTAGGCAGTGCCCTGGCCGCCCTGTTCGTCATCGGAATGGCCACGTTGGTGATCGCGCTGGTCGTAACCATTCGGCCCGCCGTCGAGCAGCGACCCGATCCCGGCCCGGAGGCTCTCACCAACAGCCAGGCTCCCGAAGCAGTTCTGCCCCCGTCTGCGCCTGAGACGATTCAGGCCCCGACCCCGGTTGTGCAGGAGATGCCCCGAACCGTGTTCGTGACCCCGGCGCCGGCCAGGCCACCAGCGGCCCCTGAGCCGGCGGCTGCGCCGATGCCGGAGGTGGTTGCTCCCGCGCCTGCCCCGGCTGCGGTTCCTGCCGGTGAGTCTGTCCCTGTCCCCGCTGCGCCAGCGCCCGTCCCGGTGCCGGCCGCGGCCCCCATTCCCATCCCGGTACCGATTGTGGTGCCGATCGCGCCTCCGGTGCTGCCACAGGCTCCGCTGCCATCGCTTCGATGGCCGGTCCGACCCCCGTCGGCGACTCCCTCTGTTCCCTCAGATACGTCCCCCGCGACGTCCCCTGAGACTTCCCCGGCGACCACCGCTGAGACCCCGTCATCGACTCAAGCGCCGGAAACGTCGGCTGCTGTGCCCGCGGCCCCGGTCACCACCCCGCAGGCTCCGGCGGCTTCAGGATCGGCTTCCTCGCCTGAATCGGCACCGACTTCAGGGTCCGGATCGGCCTCATCAGGATCTGGGTCGGCATCGGCATCGAGTTCGGGCAGATCACGGTCGAGTACATCGCAAAGCCCGCTGTGGCCCTACTGGCCGCCCGGCCGTTGAGCGCTGACCGACGCGTAGGTTTACCGCTGTGGATACCGCCGCTTCGCTGATCGCCGAGAACGCCGCCCTCGCCGACTTGCTTGCCGATGCCGACCTTTCCCTCCCGGTCCCGACCTGCCCGGGCTGGACGCTGAGCCAGTTGATGGTCCACGTCGGACGCGGCGACCGGTGGTGTGCTCACATCGTGGCCGAGCGATCCGGCGATTACATCGATCCGCGAGCGGTTCCCGGCGGCAAGCCCCCGACTGGCCAGGACGCCGAAATCGCGTGGCTGCGGGCCGGAGTGCCCGCGCTGCTCGATGCGGTGAAGGCGACGGGTCCCCAGACGCCGGTGTGGACATTCCTCGGGCCCCGTCCGGCGCAGTGGTGGATCCGACGGCGATTGCACGAAACCGCAGTGCATCGCGCCGACGCTGCGCTGGCATTGGGTGCGGGGTTCGATCTCGATCCGGACCTGGCTGCAGACGGCATCACCGAGTACTTGGAGCGCGTGGTGATCAGGGCAAGTGATGAAGGGCCGGGTGCCGGTGACCGCCCACTGGTTGACGGCCAGTCGCTGCATCTGCACGCCACCGATCCCCGTCTCGGTGGGGCAGGGGAGTGGACGATCCTGGGCCGTCCGGACGGTATCGCCATGGACCACGAGCATGCAAAGGCCACCACGGCGCTGCGCGGCCCGGCCCGAGACATCTTGCTGGCGATCGTGCGCCGCGGCACCGCCGCGGAACTCGGGCTGGAGATGTTCGGCGATGAGGCGGTCTGGGACACCTGGTTGGCCCGCACCCCTTTCTGAACCGGTACCTTTGAGCGATCATGAGCACTTCAGAGATCGCCACTGTCCTCGCCTGGCATGACGCGCTGAGCGCCTCGGATATAGCCACCTTGGTATCGCTGTCCAGCGATGACATCGAAATCGGGGACGCCCACGGCGCCCGTCAGGGCCATGCCGCGCTGCGCGAGTGGGCCCGCAACTCCGCTGCCTCGATCGAGGTGGGTGACATCTACTACCGCGACGGCGTCGTCGTCGTGGAGGAGCGGATCACCTCGAAGAGCGATCCGGAAGACGTCACCACCGCCGCGTCGGCGTTCCGCGTGGTGCACGATCACGTCACCTCGGCCTTCCGGCATGACAACCTGGCCGCTGCGCTGGCCGCCACCGAACTGACCGACGAAGACCTGCGGGCCTGACCTTGCGCGGGATCATCCTGGCCGGCGGATCGGGTACCCGGCTGTATCCGATCACCATGGGCGTCAGCAAGCAATTGCTGCCGGTTTACGACAAGCCGATGATCTACTACCCACTGTCGACGTTGATCATGGCCGGTATCCGCGACGTGCTGGTCATCGCCACTCCTGACGACAGCCCGGCCTTCCGGCGCCTTCTCGGCGACGGCTCACAGTTCGGCATCAACATCACCCACGCCGTCCAGCCGCGCCCGGAAGGGCTGGCCCAGGCGTTCATCATCGGCGCTGACCACATCGGCTCCGAGCCGGTGGCTCTGATCCTGGGCGACAACATCTTTTACGGTCCCGGGGTCGGTACGAACCTCCGGCGTTTCGCCGACGTGGACGGCGGGGCGATATTCGCCTACTGGGTTGCCGACCCGTCGTCCTACGGGGTCGTCGAATTCGACTCTGAAGGAAAGGCTTTGGCGTTGGAGGAGAAACCGGCGAAACCGAGGTCCCACTACGCGGTGCCCGGGTTGTACTTCTACGGCAACGACGTCGTGGAGATCGCCCGCACCATGAAACCGTCGGCACGCGGTGAGCTGGAGATCACCGACGTCAACCGTGTCTATCTCGAGCAAGGCCGACTCGCCGTCCAGGTGCTGCCCCGGGGCACCGCCTGGCTGGACACCGGAACGTGCGATTCCCTGCTGGAGGCCGGAAACTTCGTTCGTACCATTGAGGCGCGTCAGGGTCTGAACGTCTCCTGCCCCGAAGAGATCGCCTGGCGGGCTGGCTTCATCGATGACGAGCAGCTTGCGAAACTGGCTGAGCCGCTGCTGAAGTCGGGTTACGGGCGCTACTTGTTGGGGTTGCTGGAGCGCGGCTAGCCCGTCCGCGGATCGGGCTGGGGCGTGGCCAGCGCAGCGGCCACGGCGGTGGTCAGCGGCACCGAGAGTGCCAACGCGATGCCACCGACCGCCGAGCGGGCGATCTCGATCGCGACGCCTTCACTGGTCACTACGTCGGCCAGGGACCGGTTGGCCACGCTGAACAACAGCAGCAGCGGCAGCGAACTACCTGCGTAAGCGAAAACCAGTGTGTAGACGGTGCTCGCTATGTGGTCGTTGCCTACCCGCATGGCGCGCAGGAACACCTGTTTGCGTGACCCGTGCCCCAGATGCGCCAACTCGAACACCGCTGAGGCCTGGGTGATCGTCACGTCGTTGAGCACGCCGAGTGATCCGATGATGAATCCGGCCAGCAGCAGACCCTTGATCGACACGTGGCCCATGTAGGCCGCAACCTCGTTGTTCTGATCTTGCGACAGGCCGGTCAGATGAGTGAATTCGATTGCAGCCCAGCTTAGGAACGCCGCGAGCAACATCGAGGTGAGTGTGCCGATCAGTGCGGCGCTGGTCCGCAAGCTGACGCCGTGGGCCAGATAGATGACGGCAAACAGGATCGCCGCCGACGCCACGAGTGCCACCGGCACGGCCGGAGCGCCGTCGCGCAGGGCCGGAAGCAGGAACACCGCCAAAACCAGAAAGGCCACCACGATGCCGATCAGCGCGCGCAAGCCGCGCCAACGCGCCACCGCGACGATGACGATTGCGAACAACGCCGCAAGCAGGGCCAGTGGCCAGGTCCGCTCGTAGTCGTAAAACCCGTAGCTGGTGGCGCCCTGGGCATCGATCTGGCGTGAGATGCGAATGATGTCACCGGCCAGGAGGTTTGGCTGCCCCGGACCCTGCGAGAACTCCAACAGTGTGCGGGCACCGGAGTTGGGTCCGGTGTCGATGGCCACCACGGAATCCACACACGTGCCGCTTCCCGCCAAACCGGGGGACGGATTGCCGGTGAGCACCTGGCCGACCGATCGGCTACCGCAGTCGACCAAGGCTGTCGACTGGACGGTGCCCTGTTCGGTCGTGACGGCTCCGCCCTGAGCATTTTGGAACGGCAACGGGATGTCGATCTCGCTGCGGGATGGCCACAGCAGTACCGCCCCAACGATCACGGCGAGCCCGATAGCC
This sequence comes from Mycobacterium sp., assembly GCA_020438845.1. Classification (GTDB taxonomy): domain Bacteria; phylum Actinomycetota; class Actinomycetes; order Mycobacteriales; family Mycobacteriaceae; genus Mycobacterium. Next base: position 15,835 of record JAGQTV010000027.1, read on the forward strand.
GTCAGTACCGCGACCACGACGCGGGCAACCAGCGGGCTCAGAGGTGCTGGTCCGGCGTGCTGGTGCGAGTGCGAGTGCGCCACCGGGTTCTTACTGGCGGTAGCTCGCCAGGAAGTTCCCCAGCCGGTCGATCGCGTTGGCGAGATCCCGGGCCCACGGCAGTGTCACGATGCGCAGGTGATCGGGCGCGGGCCAGTTGAACCCGGTTCCCTGGGTCACCAGGATCTTCTCGTCGAGGAGCAGGTCCAGCACCAGCTTCTCGTCGTCGATGATGTCGTGGACCTCCGGGTCCAGCCGTGGGAAGGCGTACAGCGCGCCCTCGGGCTTGACGCACGAGACGCCGGGGATCTCGTTGAGCTTGGACCAGGCGAGGTCGCGTTGCTCCAGCAGCCTGCCGCCCGGCAACACCAGATCGTCGATGCTCTGGTGGCCGCCGAGGGCAACCTGAATGGCATGCTGCGCGGGGACGTTCGGGCACAGCCGCATGTTGGCCAGCAGGCTGATGCCTTCGATGAAGCTGGTCGCATGATCGGTGGGGCCGGTGATCACCAGCCAGCCGGAGCGGTAGCCGGCCACCCGGTAGGCCTTGGACAGGCCATTGAAGGTCAAGCAGAGCAGATCAGGTGCCAACGTCGCCAGGCTGACGTGCGCGGCGTCGTCGTAGAGGATCTTGTCGTAGATCTCGTCGGCCAGCAGCAGCAGTTCGTGCTTGCGAGCCAGATCCACCATCTGCTGCAGAACTTCGCGGCTGTAGACCGCACCGGTCGGGTTGTTCGGGTTGATCACCACCAGCGCCTTGGTGCGGGGGGTGATCTTGGACTCGAGGTCGGCGAGATCGGGCTGCCAGCCGTTGGTTTCGTCGCAGAGATAGTGCACCGGGGTGCCACCGGCCAGTGAGGCCGAGGCCGTCCACAGTGGGTAGTCCGGAGCCGGGATGAGCACCTGGTCGCCGTTGTCGAGGAGAGCCTGCAGCGTCATCGTGATGAGTTCGGAGACCCCGTTACCCAGAAACACCGAGTCCACGTCGAAGCGTGGGAATCCTTCGACGAGTTCGTAGCGGGTGACCACGGCGCGCCGCGCGGACAAGATGCCCTTCGAGTCGGAATACCCCTGTGCGTAGGGGAGTGCTTGGATCATGTCCCGCATGATCACGTCAGGCGCCTCGAAACCGAAGGGGGCCGGGTTGCCGATGTTCAGCTTGAGGATTCGGTGCCCTTCGGCCTCAAGCCGGGACGCATGCTCGTGCACCGGGCCGCGAATCTCGTAGAGGACGTCCTGCAGCTTGGTCGACTGCGCGAACGTCCGCGGCCGCCGGTGCTGGCTGGTGCCGTGCCAGGGCAGCTGGTGGGTACTCACGCGGTCTAGTGTCCCACGCTCACGCAATCGGTTTTTCCCGTCACATCTCGTGCTCGGTTTTACAACACACCGGATACGACCTGGTTATTGACGGTAAAGCAGCGCGTTTCCGCTGGTTAGCTTGCAGGCATGTCACAGAAGTTGCACAGCTTGGCCCGCAGCGTCACCTGCGTAGTGGCGGCAGCGAGCGCACTGACCGTCGCCGCCCCGGCGCATGCTGATCCCTCCTCGTTGAGTGGCACTTACTCCTTGGTAGGCGGCGACGACGATTTGTATGCAACGGTCACGTCGAACTGCGCGACCCCGGGATGCACGGCCAGTGTGGTCAGCAACAAGGGCTGGACGAGCGTGGCGACTTTGGCGAATGGTCGGTGGGGTTTCGACGTCACGAAGCCCGACGGCGTCGTGTGTGCGGACGGCAGCTACGCCCCGGTGATCATCGCCTACTCCGTCGATGCGTCGACTCTGACGGGAACCGTGACGGCTGACTCCAATGGCGAATGTCCTGGCGGTCAGATCACCCAGGTGCCGGTGCAACTCAAGAAGATCAGCTAGCCACCGGCTGCCGGCGAAACGCAGAACACTTCGTCCAGGGTTGCGGAGCGCATCGCTTCGCCGGCTTGGTGGCGGTCGAATCGTGCGGTGTCGACCATCACCGGGCCGGTTACGGAGGCATCGGTAATGATGTGGCGGTCGGTCCTGGCGCCGACGGGAGCGTTCAGCCTGTCCTGCCGGGTTTCCCAATCGATCACTTTGACAACCGGTGCCCCGTCGTTGGCGACTTTCGGAAACGTGTGGGCATCGTCGACGTTGAGCCCGACGGCGAATACATCGGGCTCCGTCCCGAGCACCTGCGAAAGCCGGGCGATGTAGGGCTCGGTCGCGAAGAATTGCCAACCCTCACCGATGTGCAACCAGTACCGCCCGTGCACCTGACTGCGAATCTGGCCTGGCTCGGCCGGGCAGCGGAGGCTGATCTCGGCGAACGGATAGATGTCGGCGAGGCGCTGCCGGTCGGCTTCTGACAGAGCATGATCGACGATGAGGAACCGGCCAACGCTCGATAGATCCGAGCAGCAGTTGAGAAACGAATTCAGCGTCCGTTCGGTGGCTGCGACATCGGCCCCGGCTGCGATGCTGACGGTCACCTCAGCGTTTTTGGCTTCCGCGGCCAAGGTGGGCACCAGTGCGGCGGGATACTCCTTGGTCTGCTCCATCAGCTTTTTCGCCAGGAACTCCCAATTGGACATGATGCGCGGGTGTTCACTCTCGGGGACGTCGTCCCAGACGGCCAGTATGCGGCGGCACAGGTCGAACGCCTCTGCGGTTCTGCCGATCCACGAGGCGCATACCGACTGCTCATCGAGGGCTCGGAAGCGATACACATCGCGATTGACGAACAACGAATCGTCGGGCAACGGGATCGCCGCGGCGCGTTCTGCGAACAATCGGCCCAGCGTCCACCGCTTGTTTCTCCGGTAGTAGACGGCGATGTCGTGGAGAGGCTCGGCCCGACGCGGCCGGTACTCCCAGGCCCGCAGATACGCGTCGAGCACTTGTGGCCACGGCTCCCCGAGCATCTCCATCGCCGTTCCGGCGCGCCACAGCGAGTAGAACACCTCTTCTTCCCAGCCGCCCATCTCTGCGCGGCGCAAGTACCAGGTACGCGTGTTGGTCCAGTCGCGGAGGCAGTTGTACGAGCGTGCGATGTAGAAGACCGATCGCGCGTCGTTGGGATTGCGCTCAACTTCGGCCATCAGCAGGTCGACGTCGCGCTGGTACTTCTGCGGGTCCAGGTTGCGTCCACCGAGCCGGCGCGACTGAACCAGGTAGTCGCCCTCCAGTCGACGGCTGGAGAAGGGCTGATCGCACACCGCGACCTCGTGCACCACTCCCTGGTAGCGGAATGGCATTCCATCGCGGAATATCTGGGCCCGCCAGTACGAGACTCCGGGGGACTCCACGAGCATCTCGTAGCGATCGGCGCTCAATGCGCTCAGATCCAGGGTGCCCAACACCAAGTCGTCGGCGTCCATCACCCAGATGTAGTCGGCATGTCCCTGTGCCAGCGCGAGGGCTTCAGAACGATTGTGGCCGAAGTTCCGCCAGGGGCGCTCGTGCAGTTCACCCGGAATTCCCAGTTCCGCCATGTGACCCCGGATCACGTCCTGGGTACCGTCGTCGGATCCGGTGTCGACGATCACCCAGGTGTGGATGTACGGCGCGACCGTGTCGAACAGTTCGCTAATGATGTGTGCCTCATTGCGAACGATCATGTTCAGGCAGATCGAGGGCTGTTGAGTCATCTTTCCCTTTTCAGACCGAGCCGCGGCGAGCGCCTGATAGACGTTACAGTCGGCTGCCTGGGAAACGTCGCCGTGTACCTACGGCGACGAGCTACTGGCCGCGCTTCCCCGGGGGACGGGCGCCCTTGGCGATTCCCAGCCCCTTCACCGGCGGTGCCTCGGCCGCGGGCTCTACTGCGGGAGCGCTCTCGGGTGCCGGTGCCGGGTGGGATGTCGGTTCGGGTTCCCCGGCGGGCGACGGCTCGGCTGGTGCAGGGGGCGGCTCAGCTGGGGCTGGGGCCGATTTCTTGGCTCCGGGACGACGCGCACCCGGTGCGATTCCAAGGCCCTTCACCGGGGCCGTGGGCGCGGCCGGAGTGGTCGGCGCCGTGGGAGCTGCCGGTGCCGTGGGTGCCGTCGGCGCCGTGGGAGCTGCCGGTGCCGTCGGAGCAGCCGCAGCGGCGGGCGCCGATTTCTTGGCACCCGGGCGCTTGGCTCCGGTCGCGATGCCCAGGCCCTTCACGGGCTGAGCGGGGGCAGGCGCAGCGGTCGAGGCGGCCTCAGCGGGCGCAGCGGTCGAGGCGGCCTCAGCGGGCGCAGCGGTCGAGGCGGCCTCAGCGGCTGGGACCGCCTTCTTGGCGCCCGGTCGCTTCGCCCCCGCAGCGAGGCCCAGTCCCTTTGCCGGCGCGGCGGGTGCCGCCGGTGCGGTCGGCGCTGCGGGCGTCGCGGGTGCCGCTGCAGGTGCGGCCGCCTTGGGTGCGGGTGCGGGCTCGGGAGCGGCCGGCTTTACGGCGGGGGCGGCCGCCGCGGCCAGTTCCGCCGCGGTGCCCTTCGCGGGCAGCGTGATGGTGTTCCGGTCCAGTGACCCGAGCAGCAGTTGGGCCACATCCACCACCTCGACGTCCTCGCCCCTGCCCCGGTCACCCACCCCGTCGGTGAGCATCACGCGGCAGAACGGACAGCCGGTCGCGATCGTCGTCGCATCGAGGGTCAGGGCCTCGTCGACCCGGTTGTGATTGATCCGCTCGCCGAGGTGCTCCTCCATCCACATCCGGGCTCCGCCGGCGCCGCAGCAGAAGCCGCGCTCGGCGTGCCGCGGCATCTCGGTCAGCGTCGCGCCGGCCGCACCGATCAGTTCGCGTGGCGCCTCGTAGACCTTGTTGTGCCGGCCCAGGTAGCAGGGGTCGTGGTAGGTGAGCGTTCCGCCGTCCACCCTGTTCACCGGAACCAGTTTCTTGTCACGGACCAGGCGGTTGAGCAGTTGGGTGTGGTGCAGCACGGTGTAGTTGCCGCCGACCTGCGGGTACTCCCGACCCAGGGTGTTGAAGCAGTGCGGGCAGGTGACCACGACCTTGCGGTCCACCCGCTCGACTCCTTCGAATAGTGCGTTGATGGTCTCGACGTTCTGGGCGGCTAACTGCTGGAACAGGAATTCGTTGCCCGAGCGTCGTGCGGAGTCGCCGGTGCAGGTCTCACCGTCGCCGAGCACGAGGAACTTCACCCCTGCGGCAGCGAGCAGTTCAGCAACCGCCTTGGTGGTCTTCTTGGCGCGGTCGTCCAGGGCACCGGCACAGCCCACCCAGAACAGGTACTCGAAGCCGGCGAAGGAGTCCACGTCCTTGCCGTAGACCGGTACGTCGAAGTCGACCTCGTCGATCCAGGTGAGGCGCTCCTTTTGGTTCTGGCCCCACGGGTTGCCCTTGTTCTCCAGGTTCTTATAGAGGCCACCCAGTTCACCGGGGAACTCCGATTCCACCATCACCTGGTAGCGGCGCATATCGACAATGTGATCGATGTGTTCGATGTCTACCGGGCACTGCTCGACGCATGCGCCGCACGTGGTGCACGACCACAGCACGTCCGGGTCGATCACACCGAGAGCGGCGGCGTCACCCACCAGTGGACGGGTGGCCTGCAGTGGGGAGTCAGCGGGCACCCGGGGGAAACCGGACTCGGGAACGTGATGCTCGTCGTGACCCAGTTCCAGGCCGCCCTCCTGGTCGACGAGGGCGTCGGCGGTCGTGTCCTTCTCGCCGAAGATGTAGGGCGCCTTCGCGAACAGTATGTCGCGCAGATCCATGATGAGGAGCTTGGGCGACAACGGCTTGTCGGTGTTCCAGGCCGGGCACTGCGACTGGCAACGGCCGCACTCGGTGCAGGTGGCTAAGTCGAGGTACCCCTTCCAGGTGAAATCCTCGATTTTTCCCCGGCCGAACACGGCGTCCTCCGCGGGATCCTCGAAGTCGATGTAGGTGCCCTTCGACTCCATCGGCAGCAGCGGACCTAGCGCATTGGGCAGCCGCTTGAAGGTGACGTTGAGCGGGGCCAGGCCGATGTGCAGGTGCTTGGAGTGCAGCACGATCAGCGAGAAGACCAGCATCACGCCGATGTGGAGCAGCAGGGCGACGGTCTCGATCCAGACGTTGGCGGTGTGCCCCAGCGGAGCCAACAACGTGGCCATGCCGTGGGAGAAGAACGCGCCCCAGCCGTAGGGGAACTCTTCACCGAGAACGTTGACCGAGGCGCCGCGGAAGAACGCGTAGGTGAAGATGACCAGGAAGATCATGAAGAGGATCAGCCAGGCCCCGCCATTGTGCGAGCCGTAGAAGCGTGACGCGCGGCCGTATTCCTTGGGCTCGGAGCGCAGTCGGATGATCGCGAAGGTGATGATGCCTGTCAGCACGGCGACGGCGAAGAAATCCTGGAGAAAGCCCAGAGCGTCCCATCTGCCGATGAGCGGGATGTGGAATCTGGGGTTGAACAGCACGCCGTAGGCCTCGATGTAGACCGTGATCAGGATGAAGAAGCCCCACATGGTGAAGAAATGCGCCGTGCCGGGTAGCGACCAGCGGAGCAGCCGGGTTTGACCGAACACCTCTTTGATCTGGTTACCGATCCGCTCGGCCAGGTGGTTTTTCCGGCCTCTTTCGTCGGCGGTCGGTTGCCCCGAACTGATCAGCTTGGTCAACCACAAGATGCGGCTCAGAGCCAGGAAGCCGACGACGACGGTCATGGTGAGGCCGACGAGCAGCCGGATCAAAGTCTGCGTCTCCACGTTTCCCTCTCGAGTTGGGTGGCGCTAACAGGGGCTAATCGTCCCATCCCGAGGTTGGGTACGGTACAGAGGTTGGCCTAAATTGCTGTCGACGTCGAGGATTGTTCACGCTCAGGGGCATTTCCGACCGTGATGGCGCGCCCTCGCCGGGCCGATGCCTCCGCTGACGGCGAGCTTCACTGATCGATGCAGTACCTACTGCTCTGCCGCAGCCGGCGTGAGCGTAGGGGCCTCCGCCGTGGTTGGGGTTCCTGCCTGTACCGGGGTTTCAGCTTGTGCCGGGGTCTCGGCTTGGGCCGGGGAGGCAGTTTGTGCCGGAGTCACAGCCTGGGTGGTCGGTCCTTGAGCGACCGTCGTAGGGGGCGGTGCCACTGTCGTACTGGGCGGCGCTGCCACTGTCGTACTGGGCGGCGCTGCCGCCGTGGTGGTCGGCTGTGGTGCGGCCGTAGTGGTCGGTTGGGCAGCGGTCGTGGTCGTTGGGGCAGCGGTCGTTGTGGTGGTGGGCGGCTGAGTGGTCGTCGTCCGGGTGGTCGTGGTCCTCGTCGTGGTCGGTGTGGTCGTGGTGGTGGTTGGTGTCGTCGTCGTAGTTGTCGCCGTCGTCGTCGTTGTTGATGGTGTAGTTGTCGTTGTGGTCTCTTCGCTGCTCGACGGCGAACTCGTCGGTGGCGGGGTGACGGTGGTCACGGTGGTCTCGCCGTTACCCCCGGTGACTGTAATAGTCTGTGGTGCAACGGAAGTCGATTCAGCTGGCTCGCCCGGCTTGGTGACCCGGGTGGTCGTCGTGGTCGGAGTGCTCTCACCACTGGTCAGCGTGAGGGCAAGGCCGCCGACGGCCAGTGCTGCCACGGCGGCGGCGATCCCGAACAACAGTGGCGGGCGGCGGTACCAGGGCAACGGAGCCTCGGCAAAGATGGAACCGGCGTTGGTGTCCTGCGGCTCGAACTCGACGATCGGGCGGCCGCTGGTCGGCGGCGGTGGTGACTGGTAATCCTCGCCGAGGTAGGGCACCGGCTCTTTGCCGGCGTCATCGTCCTCCGACCAGGCCAGAGCCCGGAACGTCGATGACGGAGAGCCGTCCGAGGGGGCGCTGGTGGCCCAGGCGGAGGGGGCTAGGCCGGTCGGTGATTCGGCGATGGTGGGGGCCAGCCCGGTCGGGGCGTCTGCGCCCGGTCCCGCTAGCAGCGTTGCTCCCACGGCTGCCGTCGCCCACGGTGTCGCGGTGGTGATGACGGGCACCCGAAGTGTCTCGGACAGCCGCCGGCTGATCACCGGCATCGCGGCACCGCCCCCTGCGGTCGCCACCGCGGCAAGGTTGACCGCGGGAATTCTGTTGCGCTCCAGCACATCCCCGAGTGCGTCCAGGAAGGTGGCAAGTGGTTGCTCGATCAGGTTGTCCAGTTCGGCCCGGGTGATCTGGACCTCGGCCCGGTAGCCCTGGAGGTCGGCGGTGAGTACCGTGGCGGTCTCGGTGGACAAGCGCTCCTTGGCCAGTCGGCACTCGCTGCTGAGGCGGACCAGCGATCCCACTGCGGCGGTAGCGGCCGGATCCACCTGTCCGGCCGCCGTCGCGCCGGCCAACACATGGTTGAGAAGTGCCTGGTCGACGAGGTCTCCGGAGAAATCGGGGAAGCGGACCGTCTCGCCGATAAACGTCAGTCCGGCTCCGGCGTCGGCCAGTGTGATGCTGCTGCCGCTGGCGCCGAAATCACACAGGGCCACCACGCCGCGGTTGGGTAACCCGGGCTGCGCCTGTAGGGCGGCCAGTGCCGCGGCGGCGTCGGAGACGATCGTCGGCGGAACGCCGACCGGGGACAGTCCCGGGGTGGCGCGAAGTGCCGCCCGCAACGCCCCAACCGTTGCCGGCCCCCAGTGTGCGGGCACCGCGACCACGATTGCCGGAGCAGTTCCGCCATCTACCGTCCGGGCCAGCGCCTCGAGGGCCGTGGCGGCCAGGTTCGTACTCAGATGGCTTGAGCCGTCCATGGCCACCAGCGGCACCGGATCGCCCACCCGCTCGACGAAGCCCCGCAACACCACGTGCTGGGCGAGGCTGGGGCTGCTCAGGTCTGGAAATTGGGACGGCACTCCGACTTCGGCGGGCCGGTCGTCGAAGAGGGTCAGGACGGCTCGGCGGCTTACCGGTGCCCGACCCGGGCGGGCGGCCACGAGATTCGCCGTCCCGATCGAAAGCCCCAGTGCCTGGCTCATGTGGCGGTCCTTTCTGCCGCTGAGGGAGCGGTTGCCCAACCTTAACGGCTGCAGGCCCCGCGGCTGTCGACGACGACGCCGGGTTTCTCAACGGGTTCAGCAGGTGGCGCCTTGTTCTCTAGTCACCCCGTAATTGGTTCGCGACCTGCGTCGAAATCAATTCCAGATGGTCGGAATCGGTGAGGTCGAGCAGCTGCAGATAGACCCACTGCACCCCGGCCTCGGCAAACGAACCCAACCGGTCGACGATCCGCGCCGGGGTGCCGAACGCGAACAGCGGAGTCTGGTCGGGCAGTTCGTCGACGTCTCGGCGGATGACGTTCGCCCGCCGGGCAGCTTCGGAAGAGTCGCGGCCCGCGCACACCACCAACACCGCCGAGTAGGTGATGTCACCGGCGTAGGTGGTGTTCGTTGTGGTGGCGGTGAAATCACGAAGCGGACCGCCGCGTCGGCAGGCCGGCGGTGGCAGATCGCCACCCGGTGGCTTTGCACCACCGGGCCAGGGGCGTGTCCAGAACACCGAGATCGGTGACGACCGCGGTCAGCGTCGCCCCTCGGTGGCTCGGTACAGCGCGGCCGCATCACGCTTGCCCATGGCGGCCCGAGCGCAGTGCTGAGCATGCCGCTCCGCGAAAAGAGTTCTAGAACAACGGGTCCGGCGGCTCGCCGCCCGCAACATGGAACCCGACTTGGATCAACACGCGGGGCTGGACTGACCGCGCCGGAACGCCGGCGCCGTCCGGATTTCGACGGGAAAAGGCTTGCGCGTCAGCGCTTTTTGGGATGCAAAGCTGCATCGGTGGACGAGGTGTGATCTTCTTTGGCCTTCTTGGCGGCCCGCTTTTCTTTGAGGGATTTGCCAGATTTCTTCGTCATGGATTGGCGGGGAGATTTGTCTGACATCACTGGCCCAATTCAGATAGGGGGCCTGAGTGGTCCCGATCACTCGACCCTACGCGAAGAAACCCGCACGCACGAACTGTGGCGAAAGCAGTTGGTTCGGCTGATCTTGGCCCGCAATCGTGGCTACCGATCACCGAACTAGCCTGGCGGATTGCCAATTTGTGGTCCTGCCGACTCGGGAAGCCCGCGCAGCCGCCTCCGCATGGCTATATCGTGCTCTTCCCTGTTCCGTACCTGCGAGGGGGCCTTGACCTCATCTGGTGGAGACGGGATTGGTGCCTGGGCCGCTAGCCGGCCCAGCCGGTGATCCGGCTTGTGGACAACTCCTGCAGATATACCTCCAGGTCGGTGTAGCCGACCGACGAGAGGTTGTGCGCGTTGGTGTTTCCGATGTTCGGGTCCAGCCCCCGCGCGATCTCCCAACTGTCGGGCATGCCGTCGTTGTCGGTATCGGTCGGCGCGGTCGGCGCGGCTCCGGAATAGGCCGGCAGCAGGGCGTCGCCGGCCGGGTTGGTGTTTCGGGGATCAGAGGCGATGGTGTCGGTGGCGACGTTGCGCATCAATCGGATGTCCATCGGGTCCCGTGGCCAGGCGCCAGCGGTGTTGAGCAGAAGGTTCACCAGTTGATCGGTTGGGGTGTACGTGATGGAAGGGAACGGATTGCGGCTCGAAAGTTTCTGCGCCACCTGCGAACCGGTATCGGGATCGGTGACGGACTGGAAGTCGTTACAGCAATAGAAGAGTTGGTAGTCCGACCAGGCCGGGTAGAGGTTCATCTTGTTCCCGCTGACGTAGAGATGGTTGAGCGAGGTGCGCATGATCTGGTCGTCGAACATGCCGTAGGGGAAGCTGTCGCGAACCCGGAAATAGTTGTTGACCGCGTTGAGGTTCCAGTAGATCGGGTAGGGATTGCCGCTTCTGTCGGTGAGCGAACCGCTGTCCGGGCCCAGCGCGACGAAGAAGTTGGGATCCCAATAGAGGTTATTGGACATCTCCAGGTTCATGTAGGAACGCGCTGCCGCCAACGACTCTCGGCTGCCCTCGGGGAGTCGGCCCTCGATCCGGTTGAACACGTTGTGGTGCAGTGACACATTGTCCAGGCCGAAGCCGTAGGCCGGGTTGGAGTAGTTCATCAACACCCCGCCGTAGAACGAATGCCCGCCGATGGTTTCGGCGATGATGGTGTTCTGGACGGTGATGTCGTGGGAGTAGGAGATCTCGATCGCCTCGTCGTTGGCGTTGCCGATCGAGACATGGTCGACGATCGCATTGCGGGTGTAGCGGATCCTCAGGCCGTCGTCGCTCAGGTCGCCGGTACCGGGTCGAATCCGAATATGTTGCAGAATCCAGTTTTCCGCGAAGTCTGCCGGCATCTGAACGGCTTGATCCTGGTAGGGGGTCTCGTCGGTGACGAAGCCCCGCACTGTGATCCCACCCGGTGAGGTTTGTCCGGCGATGGTGACGTCCCCGTTGGTCAGGTGGATCTGGGTGTTGATCACGCCGCTGACCTTGAACAGGATGTACTTGGCCCCGGGCTGATCGATTGCCCACTGCAACGAACCCGGACCGTCGGCGTTGAGGTTGGTGACGTAGATGACGTCGCCGCCGCGCCCCCCGGTAGCGTAGGCGCCGAAACCCTCGGCGCCGGGGAACGCCACCAGTGCTGTGGCGGTGCTGCCGGCCGGGCTGACCGGAACCACGACGCCCGCCGCAGCGGTTCCGCCGCGGCCGTCGTCGATGGACACGGTGAAGTTGTCCTGTAGGTCGGCCGGAGTGGCGGTCGGGGAGGCGGCATTGGTACGGGCGGTGTCGGTTGGGGTGTAGGTGAAGGAGCCGCTGATGCCGACGACCACGGCTCCCTTGCTCGTCGTCGTCGAACCTGAGTAGGTCAACGGGTCGCCGTCGACGTCGCTGCCGATCACGCGGCCGGTCACCACTCCGGTGACCGGGTCGGGGCTGCCGACGGTGACGGTCGCCGTCGGCGCGTGGTTACCCACGCCGAATGGGGCGACGCTCACCGGCACCGTTGCCGTGCCGGTGTGGCCACTGCTGCCGAGCAGGCCGAAGGTCAGCAGATTCAGAAGGCCCGCCATGCCATGCACATGGAATCCACTGCCCGCGTCACTGACCGTGACCTGGAACGAATCGGTGGTGCCCGTCGCGGCTACCGCAGGGTCGGCGGTGTAGGTGTAGGTCCCGGCGCCGTTCACGGTCACCGTGCCGTGCTGGGGGCTCTGGGTGACGGAGTAGGTCAGCGTTGCGCTGTCTGGGTCGGAGGCATTGAGTGCGCCGGTGATTACTCCGCCGGAGGCCTGCCCGGTCTGGCTGGGGTGCAGCATCGGGGTTGCGTTGCGGAAGACCGAGGACCGGGCTGCGCCGACTGCTGCTGCACTTGTGGTGACCGCCGTCGGACTGACTGAGGCGGCGCCGGCAGACTGCCGGCGCGCGGCCGCGGGGAGTGCCGGTAGGGCGGGTGCTTGTCCACCGAATCCGGTCACCGTGGTGGCGATCCGTGGGATTACTGCATTCGCCCGGACACTCGCGGCGACGCGCCTGGATGCGGAATCACCGGCGGGACGCGCCGAACGGGTGGCATTGGCGGCCCGTGACGTCGTCGGCCCGGAGTTCTGGTTCTGGGAACTCGACGCGTCCGCGTCCCGGGGTGCCGCGTCGGCGTGTCCTGCAGAACCGATCGCGATGGCTGTACCAATGCCGAGCATTGCAGCCAAGGGACCGAGGCGACCGATGAAAGCTGCTGCGCTCATGGCACTCCCAACTCTTAGCTGTGATTGCATCACAACAGTTCATTGGGTGTTGGATAGTTTGCCGAACTCAGCCTACTGGTGACAAAGGTCCTTCTCCGATGGGACTTTAGTCCCTCGGCGAGTCGGGGTTGCGGTTCGGCACTTGTCATGGCCCAAGGACCGGGCGGTGGTTAACACGATCGTCATCAATCCGAGGAAATGCCGGACATGCGGCATTCCTGACTGAATACTTAGCTTTCTATAAGCGAGAGATCGGCTCTCGCGGTGGATTTTTTAAGGATTCAGCGATGGGTTCATCAGATTCCGCCCCGGCGGTCCAGCAGCATGCCTCGGCCGGTCGGATTCGTCCCATCGAGAGCCCCGTGGTGAAGCCCGTTCCTTCGGGCAACCACCGCTACGTGGGCCGGGTGGGCGCGCTGGCTGTGGCGCTGGGTGTGGGCGCGGCAATAGCGTCATTACCTGCCATCGCTGCCGCCGACACCACCGGATCGGCTGGCTCGACCGGCTCAGCCTCGGATGCCGGCCAGAGCCGCTCCGCCGCCCACGCAGGCCCGGCTCGTTCGGCGGCCCGGCAGCGGTCCTCTGGCGCAGCGCAGTCGGGTTCGGAGCGCGGGTCTGCGGCCCCGCGCTCGACCGAGCGGCGAACGGGTCGGTTGCCGATGGCGATGCCGGACGGTGATTCGGGCGCCACTGTGGCGACATCGGTGATCGCGGCCCCACCCGCCGCTGCCAAGCCACCGACCCCGCAGAAGAACCCTGCAGTGCCGGCTGCGGCGGCGCTCGAATGGGTCGCGGCGGCAGGCCAGTCGGCCAACCGGAAGGCAACTGACGCCGCAGGGCCCCAGGCTGCCGCGGTGGCCAGTGTGAAAGCGGCCAAAATCGGCGGCTTGTGGCTGTTCGGCAACGGCACTGCCGACCACCCCAACGGTGGCTTCTTTGGCGGCAGTGGCTTCAGCTGGGATGCCACGACCTGCCCGGACGGCGGCTGCGACGGCGGTAACGCCGGCCTGCTCTACGGCAACGGCGGTAACGGCTACCTCGGCGGCAATGGCGGTAACGGCGGCTGGTTCGGCAACGGGGGTGACGGCGGCAACGGCGTCTACTACATCAACACCGGCGGCGTAGGCGGCAACGGCGGTAACGGCGGTGTCTTCTACGGCCGGGGTGGTTCCGGCGGCATCGGCGCCGAAGCCCTCTATGGCGGCACCGGCGGCACCGGCGGTAATGGCGGCCGGGGCGGTCTCTTCGGCGGCGATGGTGGCGGCGGCGGGGCCGGCGGCTGGGGCGGGTTCTACGGTGCGATCGGTGGGGTGGGCGGTAACGGCGGAAACGCGGGCCGGTTCGCCCTCCTCGGGCGCGGCGGCGACGGCGGTATCGGCGGGACCGGCGAGGCCAACCTCCCGCTGGCTCCCTCCCAGAAAGCCCCGGACCCCAACCCCAACGGCGGCGACGGGGGTAACGGCGGAAGCGGTGGCAAGGGTGGCATGTTCACCTCCGGCGGCGCTGGAGGCGCGGGCGGCGACGGCCGCTACGGCGGCGATGGTGGTGACGCCGGGAACGCCGGGTCCCTCACCGGCAGCGGAGGTACCGGCGGTGCAGGCGGCAACGCCTACGGCGACGACACCACCGTGGGCGGCCAGGGTGGCGCGGGCGGCAACGCCGGTCTGATCTCGGGTAGCGGTGGCGCCGGCGGTGCCGGCGGCAATGGTTGCAGTACCTACCGGTCGTTGTCCTGCACCGGGGCAGGCTCGGGCGGTGACGGCGGTTCGGCTGGCGACAGCGCCCGATTCTTCGGCGCGGGCGGCGCCGGTGGCGCGGGCGGAAATGCGGCCTCGGCCCAGGCAAATGCCGGTAACGGCGCCGACGGTGCGTCGGCCAGGTCGCTGTTCGGCACGGGTGGCAAAGGCGGCGCGGGCGGCGCCGGCGCAACGGCCGGGACTGCCGGCGACGGCGGGAACGCCGGTCGACTGGTCGGTGACGGTGGCCAGGGCGGCACCGGCGGTGCCCTGAGTATCGCGGCAGGCGTCCTGGGTCAGCAGGCCGGGACCGGCGGAACCGGTGGGAACGGCGCCATGCTGTTCGGTTCCGGCGGCAAAGGCGGCGCCGGTGGTGCCGTCTCGGCCACGAGCAGCACCTACGAACTCTTCGCTGGGACCGGCGGCCAGGGCGGCGATGCCAAGAAGTTCGCCTTGTATGGCAGCGGCGGTGCCGGTGGTAAAGGTGGTGCCGGTGCTATGGGCGCCGCAGGCACCTTCGGCAAGGACGGAACCCTGGGCACGAGCGCGGCCACTCCCGCGACCGACGGGGGCACCGGCGGCAACGGTGGCACCGGCGGCGCTGGCGGCACCGGCGGCAACGGCGGCGCGGGCAGTTCGATCTTCGGCTTCGGTGGCGCCGGCGGCGCCGGTGGCCGCGGTGGCGACGGTGGCGGTGGGGGCTTCGGTGGTTCTGGCGGCCTGGGCACGGGGATCCTCCTCGCCAACCAAGGCGGTAAGGGCGGCAACGGCGGCGACGGCGGCGACGGCGGTAACGGCGGTGCCGGTGGCAGTGCCGGTGCCGGAGCCATCCTGTTCGCCTTCCGTTTGTTCGGTGACGGCGGAAACGGCGGCGACGGCGGCAACATCGGACTCGGTGGCAACGGTGGCAATGGTGGTGATTCGTCCTCTGGTAAGGACGGCGGGGCAGCGGGCAACGGCGGCGACCCCGGGACCGCCGCAGGCCTGGGAGGCGTGGGTGGAGCCGGCCGCGAGGGCGGGAAAGCCGGCGCGGACGGCGCAATCCTCACCACGCCGTCCGGCAATGGCGGCAATGGCGGCAGCGGTGGTCCCGGCGGGACCGGTAACGGCGTCGCGGGTGGTAACGGCGGGGCGCTGGGCAACGGCGGTAACGGTGGCAACGGCGGCGGAGGCGGCAACACCAAGGGTGGGGTCGGCGGCCTTGGCGGTCTGATCTCGGGTAACGGCGGTAACGGCGGTAACGGCGGCGGAACCGGATCCGGTGGCAAAGGCGGTGACGCCCAGGTGAACGGTAACGGCGGTACCGGCGGCACCGGCGGTGGCAACGGTGGTGCCGGTGGCGCCGGCGGTCTAGGTGGCACCGCCACGGGTAACGGCGGTAACGGCGGTACCGGTGGCGCCGGCGGTGGCAATGGCGGCGATGGCGGTGCCGCGGGCGGGGGCCTGTCCGAGGGAACGGGCAATGGCGGTAATGGCGGTGCAGGCGGAACCGGCAAGGACGGCGGCGGCACCGGTGGTACCGGTGGGAAGGGTGGCAACGCCTCGCTGTCCGGCACCGGTGGCAACGGCGGTGCCGGTGGCGCCGGCGGTGTCGGCACGAGTGGCGATGGCGCAAAGGGCGGCGGCAATGCCACCACCGGTGGTACCGGTGGTACCGGTGGCGTCGGCGGTGTCGGTGGTTCGGGAGGCTTGACGGCCGGTAACGGCGGCAACGGTGGTGCCGGTGGCGTGGGTGGCGTCGGCGGCAGCGCGATTGGCGGCGCCGGCACTGCTGGAACCGCAGGCACCGCCAAGAACCCCGACGGTGGCACCGGCGGAAACGCAGGAACCGGCGGTACCGCGGGCGCGGGCGGCACCGGCGGTGCGGGCGGCAGCGGCGGCAAGGCGCTCGCCGGCTACCTGACCACCGACGGGGTCGGCGGCGCAGGCGGTGCCGGTGGTACGGGTGGTTCCATCGGCGGCGGTGTCGGTGGTGCCGGCGGTGCCGGCTTCACTCCTGCCAAGGCGGGCGATAACAACGGTGCTGGCGGCAATGGCGGCAACGGCGGTAACGGCGGCGACCGGGGCACCGGAACTGTGGGAGTCGGCGGCGCCGGCGGTGCGGGCGGCTCCGGTTCGTCTCAGGGCGCTGACGGTGGCAGCGGTGCGGCAGGCGGCGTAGTGGGTGGCACCGGTGGCGCCGGCGGCGACGGTGGCAGCTCTTTCGCCGGCACGGGCAAGGCCGGCGGCAACGGCGGCGCCGGCGGCGATGCGGGCTCGGTCGGAAACGGTGGTCAGGGCGGCGCAGGCGGCGACGGCGCCAGCGGAACAAGTGTTGTCGGCGGAAACGGTAGCGCCGGGACGAGCGGCGGTGCAGGGGGCGACGCCACAGACGGCGGTACCGGTGGTGACGGCGGTACCGGCGGTGCTGGTGGTGCCGGCGGCAAGGGCGGTGCCGTGTCTGGTGACGGTGGTACCGGTGGTGCCGGCGGTGCTGGTGGTGCCGGTGGAAACGCGCAAGGCGGTACCGGTGGTGCCGGCGGGAACGGCGACGCCATCAATGTCGATGGCGGTACGGGCGGCAATGGGGGAGCCGGAGGAACCGGCGGTAAGGGTGCCGCCGGCGGGGCCGGCGGCGCGGGAGGCAAAGCTCTGGCTGCCTCTGGCACCGACGGCATCGGCGGCAACGGCGGCACCGGCGGCAACGGCGGCGCGGCCAACCCCGGCAATGGAGGCAACGGCGGCACCGGCTTCTCCCCGACCAATGCGGTGGTGAACGGCGGCGCGGGCGGAAACGGCGGCAACGGCGGCAAAGGGGGCGCGCCGGGTGTCGCCGCGGGAACCGGCGGTGCGGGCGGTAAGGGTGGTACGGGATCCCAGACGGGAACGACTGGGGCCGCCGGTACCAGCGGTAACCCGCCGGGCGTCGGCGCGAACGGCGGTAACGGCGGTGCGGGCGGTAACGCCTTCGCAGGCACCGGAAAGGCCGGCGGCGCCGGTGGCAACGGCGGTGACGGCGGCTCGATTGGCAACGGTGGTGCCGGTGGTGCCGGTGGTGCCGGCGCCATCGGAGCAGACGGCAACGGGACAACTGGTGGAACCGGTGCCGACGGCACGGACGCCACCAAGGGCGGCGATGGTGGTGCAGGTGGTGCCGGTGGTGGCGGTGGCAATGGTGGCGTGACCTCCGGCAGCGGTGGTGCAGGTGGTGCCGGCGGTGTCGGCGGTGCCGGCGGTGGCGCGGCGGGCGGTAACGGCGGTGCTGGTAGCACCGGCAGCGTTGGCACTCCTACCGGTGGGAACGCTGGAAGTGGCGGCAACGGCGGTGTGGCCGGCAACGGCGGTATCGGCGGCAAGGGCGGTAACGGCGGCAAGGCGCTGGGAGGTTCCGGGTCCACCCTGTCGATCGACGGAGTCGGCGGTAACGGTGGCACCGGAGGCGCTGGCGGCAGCGCGAAGGCGGGTAATGGTGGTGCCGGCGGCACCGGCTACTCCCCGACGGCGGCGGGTCAGAACGGTGGTGGCGGCGGCAACGGCGGCAATGGCGGCGATCCCGGCGTTGCCGGAAAGGGCGCAGCGGGCGGCACCGCCGGGACCGGCTCCACCACGGGCGATGGCGGTGCGCAGGGTGCGGATGGCGCACCGGTAACGGGCACCGGTTCCGGCGGCACCGGCGGAAAGGGTGGCAACGCAGGTGTGGGCGCCACCGGTGGTGCCGGTGGCAAGGGCGGCAACGGCGGCAAGGTCGGAAGCGGCGGCGCCGGGGGCGACGGCGGCAATGGCGGCGCCGGCGTCAGCGGCGATGGCAAGGCCGGATCCACGGGCGGTACTGGCGCGAACGGCACCAACGGCGGCGACGCCACGAAGGGCGGTCCGGGCGGAGCGGGCGGCGCCGGCGGGGCCGGTGGAACCGGCGGCAGCATTTCGGGCAACGGCGGGAGAGGCGGCACCGGCGGTACCGGCGGTGTGGGCGGTTCAGCCAGCGGCGGCACCGGTGGTGCCGGTGGCACCGGCAAGACCGGAAATGCATCCACGCCCGCAGGAACCGGCGGCAACGGTGCGACGGCCGGTAATGGCGGAACCGCAGGCGTCGGCGGAGTCGGGGGCGCAGGCGGCAAGGGTGGCCAGGTTCTCGGGCAGGGCGCTGTCGGCGCGGGTGGCGCAGGCGGCGCAGGTGGCGCGGGCGGCAATGCCAATGGCGGCACCGGCGGCAGCGGTGGCCCCGGCGGCGAGGGCGGCGGAGCCACGAAGACCGTGTTGGGTAAAGGCGCGTCGGGCGGCACCGGCGGCAACGGCGGCCAGGGCGGGAACCCCGGCACTGCAGGGGCAGGTGGGGCAGGTGGCGCGGGCGGATCTGACGGATCGGGATCCGGCTCAGGTGCCGATGGTCAAGGTGGCGCCAACGGATCCCAGTCCGGCGGAACCGGTGGTAAAGGCGGTACCGGCGGCAATGGTCAAGGCAACATCAACAACAATCCGATCAACGGCGGTAATGGGGGCAATGGCGGTACCGGCGGTTCGTTTGGCGATGGTGGGGCCGGCGGAACCGGCGGAAATGCAAGGGCTGGCGGCAGCGTGTACGGCGATTCGACCGGCACTGGCGGCAATGGCGGAAACGGTGGTAATGGAGGTCCGACCGGCACCCAGGGCGGTGCCGCCGGTGCCGGCGGCAAGGGCGGCAACAAGGGAACGGCCGGTCAGTCGGGTCAACCCGGCAAGTCCGGGTAGCCGGTCTTCACTCAGACATAGAAATCAGCCACCCGCCGGCGGGGACACAAGCCGGTCATAGAGAGGAGTTCCAGACATGAACGGCTCAACCAACCGCGCCGGGCGGCGCAGTGCAAGGCTCAGGCGGGCCAAGACGACACTGCTGGCGGGAGCGGCCTCCGCCGCGATGACCGTAGGCCTGGCGGTGCCTGAGGCCAACGCGGCGATCCCGATCGACGTGAACATCAACCCCGTCTATACGGCGGGGGCGCTCGCTGGCCTGCTCAACTTGGTCGGGCCGGAGAAGTTGGGTACCACCGTCGTGCAGGATCTGACCGTCGATCTCCCCGAGGCCCTCGGCGGCAGGCCCCTGACCGTTACCCTCGTCGCGCAATTGGCCCTGTACCTGGACTACCTCAAGCACAGTTCCACCCAGTCCCTGTACAACACCGTCGCCGCGCTTCCGCAGCAGTACACCGGATGTGGCGGTAAAACCCTTAGCGGAGCCAGCGTGACCAGCAGCAATCCGGCAAGTACCTGCCGGTTTGTGGCCATGCTGGGGACCAGTGGTGCAACCCTGAGGCTCGCAAACGCCTATTCCGCCGAAATCGCCAGTGTGGCAGATCCGTCCACCACCCCTAATGGCTTTATCCCATTCGAGGCGGCCCCGGGTTCCACCGCGGAACTCCCGACCGAAACCAACCAATTGCTCGCGTTCCTGGAGAACCCATTGCGGCCCAATGGCGGATGGCGGTCTCGGTTCCCGGAACTGAGCAGACTGCTCGGCCAGGATCCGGACATGCCAGCCGCAGGTCTTTTCACATCCCCAGACGGCGCGGTGACCCTGAATACCACCACGGTGGATGCCACCTGGGCCTATGACCCCAAGGCAGACTTTCCTGTGGTTTTCAACATTACCGCCATCCTCAACAGCCTGGCGGCCGTGCTCCCGATCAACCTGGCCGGCGGGCTAAGCACGCAAGGGCTGGGGGGGATCGTGCTCGCGGACCAAACCGGGGCGCCCGCCGACCCCGCAATTCTTATCCAGAACCTGGCCGGGCTGTTTCAGATCGGGGTATCCGGGCTTCCGCTCCCCAACGTCTTCCCTTACAACCAACTTGACCCTTTCTACCTCCCCATGGCTCCCGGGGAGGCCCTCTATGCCACGATCGTTCCCAATCAACTTCCGCTGTTGAGCTATGTGCGTCTCCCGGCGATGGCGGGCAACGCACTGTTGGGGGCGCTCGGGTCAGATTTCCGGTTAGGGATGCCGGTGATCAACGCTCTGGAACCGGCACTGAAGATTCTGGCCAACATCGGCTATGACGACGTCATCGCCCCCGACGAACTCGACGCAGTCGATCCGAACTCGACCGATGGCAAGACCTACGCCGAGGAGGGCTACCAGGCCTATGACCGGACGTTCCTCAAGGCCGGGGAATCCACAGCGTTCGGATCGGTCAAGCCCTTGACCAAGGAAGAGCGCCGTCAGGTGCCCGGTGACGTGTTGGCGGCGCTGCGGGATGGATTCAGGGAGATGTTCAGCCAACCGCTATGGGGCTTTGTCGTCCCGGCGTCCTCGACCGCGTCCTCGACGGCCTCGGTCGCTGCCTCGCGGGTCGCCGCGCCGGCGGCTGCACAGCATGAGCCATCGGTGCCCACCTCCACCGACGGGGCCGACTCCGTCCCTGCGATCGCCGTGGCGGCACGCGGCAGTCACGGCGCGGTGCGAGCAGAGCGGGGCAACCCTGGCGGTCGGCCCGGGGAGCCGGGTGGACGCAAGCAGTCAGCGTCGTCAGCGGCTCCGGGGTCTGCCAGTAAAGCCGCGAAGCCTGGGGCTGCTGCGGCTC
Organism: Mycobacterium sp.; assembly: GCA_020438845.1. Classification (GTDB taxonomy): domain Bacteria; phylum Actinomycetota; class Actinomycetes; order Mycobacteriales; family Mycobacteriaceae; genus Mycobacterium. The sequence goes on from JAGQTV010000027.1 coordinate 36,679, forward strand.
GGCATCGCGGCGGTAATTGACGGGCTGGGCCGCACTGAAGACGCCGTCCCGGTGGCTCGATTGGTCTACCGGTTCGGGGCGCATTTTCTCAAACCGAAAATGTGAAAACGCTGTGTCCGTGCTGGGAGAAGTACTAAATTCAGGACCGACGAGAAGCGGGGTGTCGGGAACGTCCGGTTGCACGTCGCCGCGGTCTTGACTTAACAGAACCATTTAGCCAACCGCCAGCCAGTCGGTTGCCACCACGAAGGAGAGCAATCATGGGATACGCCAATTACATTGGGCGGGTCGGGGGGCTGGCGGTAGCCCTCGGCGTCGGCATGGCGGCGGGTGCCGCTCCAGCTGTGGCCTGGGCCGACCCCACGGACTCCGGCAGCGCGAGTGCGTCGGCTGGAGACTCCTCGTCGGCGTCCTCCTCGAGGGTGGCGACCAGGGCAGCGCGCACGGCGCATGCCGCCTCCTCGCCCGGGTTTAGGGGGGCCGGTCGCGCGGCTAGGGCTTCGGCACCCAGTGACACCGGACAATCGCGCCGCGACTCGGCGCTGAGCAAGTTGCCGAAATCCGTGACCGATCGCGTCCGGAACCACGGCAATTCGGCGCCCACCACCAGCCCGGCCATCGACGCCGTTGACAGCACACCGGCTCCCGAGAACAGCGCGGCGCCTGCGGTTGTTTCGCTGGCCGCTCCCGCTGCGGCAGCGCCGGCGGTGGCCCGCACGGCGGCGGTGGGCGACGTTGCCCCGGCGGCCGCTGCAGTTGTTGCGACGCCGAAGGCGGTAGCCAGCGCGGTGAAGCCCGTGCAGCTGATTCGGACCGTGCTGAGGTCGTTACTCGGCTCGGGCCAACTGGGTTCGGTCCAGTTGGACACCTTGTTGGCCGCTCTGGACGCCATTCGTCGCGCGTTCGGGAGATTCAACCAGTCGGTGCCGGCCGCAACGGTCACCAGTTCTGCCACCGTGAGCCCGAACCTGCTGTTCAACGGCGATGCTGAGATCGGTGACCCGTCGGAGTCGGGATTCACTACCGCGACCCTTCCCGGCTGGACGATAGTGAGCGGCGCGCCAACGGTGATCGCCTACGGCACGCAGCGCACCATCTGGTCGGTCGGCCAGCCGTTCGCCATGCCGGACCTGCCGAACTTCCTGAGCTTCCCGCAGAAGTCCGTTGGCCCGAGCATCAGTGGGACGCCCACCGGTGGCAACAATTTCTTCGGCGGCGGCCCGGTTGTCGATGCCGTCATCAGTCAGACCGTCGATCTGTCCGCAGCCAGTGCAGCAATTGACACCGGCACCGTCGGCTACAACCTCAGCGCCTGGCTAGGCGGGTACACCCTCGATCCGTCGGCCGCATCGGTCAAGGTCACTTTCCTCGACGCCGGCGGTAATTCCCTGGGCAGCGACAAGCTCAGGAAGGTGGGTCTGCTCGATCGCTTTTTCGCGACCAAGTTCAAGGAGCGGACCGCCACAGGCTTGTTGCCGGTGGATACTCGGTCGGCCGTGGTTGAGGTCACCTTCAACGATAAGAACCCGATCATCTACGGGTTGAACGCCCGATACAACGACGCCTTCGCCGACAACATCTCGTTCACCGTTGACGCCGCACTGTCGGCTCCGATGGTGGATCCGCCGGTATCGACGGTCGGAGCTCTCGACCACGTCTTCATGGTCTACATGGAGAACAAGGGCTACAGCGACATCGTCGGCAGCAAGAATGCGCCATACCTGAACAGCCTGATCGAGCAGTACGGGTTCGCCGACAACTACTTCGCGCTGACCCATGGCAGCCTGCCGAACTACTACCCGATCGTCGCCGGCTCGAACTATGGGATCACCTACAACTGCGCCTCGCCGTGCATCTACACGACGAATCTTCTCACCACCAACCTCGATAACATGTACGGCGCCAACGGGTGGCGGGGCTATGCGCAGAGCCTGGAGCCGGGAGCTAATCCCTTGGTCGACAGCGGTGACTACAGCAATGACCAGCTTCCGTTCCCGGCGTTCAAGGCGATTGCCGGTGACCTCGCCTACGCCAAGGCGCATATCCTCCCCCTGGAGCAGATGGCGATCGACCTGAGTAACCCCGCCGACGCGCCTAAATTCGCGTGGTGGGCGGCGAACGAGGATTTCAACGGTGAGGGACCTGTGTCGGGTATCTCGGGCGTCCTGCGCTTTGCGCTGAACCAGTTGGACCCACGGCACCAGTACAACGTCGCGGCTCTCGACCAGTTCCTGTCCGAAACTGTTCCGGTGATCCTGAACTCCGCGACCTGGAATGACGTGACCGTCAAATCGGCTGTCGTCGTCACCTTCGATGAGGACAACAACAACCTCTACCTGGGCTTCGGCAACGAGGGTAACCACATCGTGACGGTCGTCATCCCCTCCCCAGGGGCCGTCGCTGCCGGAATGAAGAGTGGTTCGTTCACCACCTCCCAGTACTACGATCACTACGGTCTGCTGCGGACCATCGAAGAGGCGCTCGGACTGCCGTACCTGACCGCCAACGACGAGTGGGCAGTCCCACTGAACGACTTCTGGACCTAAGGCACGCACAAAGCGGGTGCAGCCGGCCGGCCCGGCAGCACCCGCTTTGTCATTTCTGAGCACCCATCCGGTTCCCGAATTCTGCGGGCCATACTGGATTCGTGCGCACCTACGCAGTGACCGGTTCGGCTTCGGGCATGGGCGCTGCCGTCGCGGCCAAGTTGCGAGATCAGGGCCACACCGTCATCGACGTCGACGTCAAGAACGCCGCCGTCGTCGCCGACCTCTCGTTGCCGTCCGGCCGGCGTGATGCCGCCGCCTCAGTGTTAGACGCCTGCGGTGGCAGGCTCGACGGGGCAGTTCTGGCAGCAGGACTCGGACCGACGCCCAGGGCTGAACGAATGATCACTGAGGTCAACTACTTCGGCGTGGTGTATCTACTGGAGGCCTGGCGGCCGGCACTTGCCGCTGCGACTCGCGCGAAGGTGGTTGTTTTCTCGTCGAATTCGACCACCACAGTGCCCGCGGTTCCGGGACGTGCGGTGCGGGCGCTTCTGGCAGGCGATGCCGAAAAGGCCCTGCGGACGTACAGATTACTCGGACCGGCCGCCCCGCCGATGGCCTACGCGGCGTCGAAGATCGCCGTGAGCCGTTGGGTGCGCCGCCACGCTGTCACTGCCCAGTGGGCCGGCGCAGGTATCCGGCTGAACGCCCTGGCGCCGGGGGCGATCATGACCCCGATGCTGGAACGGCAGCTCGCAACTCCGGCCGAGGCCCGCAACATTCGCCGGTTCCCGGTTCCTATCGGCGGATTCGGCGACCCGCTACACCTGGCTGAGTGGGTGGTGTTCATGCTGTCGGATTCCGCAGACTTCCTTTGCGGCAGCGTGGTTTTCGTCGATGGCGGTTCCGACGCCTACTACCGTTGCGATGATTGGCCCCGGTCTGTACCGCTCCGACGGCTACCGTCGTACCTGCTGCGTACCCGCCAATTCGTGAAGAGGAGCCGGTCGTGAAGATTGTGGCGGCACTACTGCTCACGGCAACACCACTTCTTGGATGCGCCGGCAAGGCCGAATCGCCTAAGTCGGGCCCGCAGACGGACTCCCGAACCCAGACCATCCAGATTTCCTACGACGACCTGATGAATCAGAAGCAGGTCAGCCGAAGCATCACCCTGGCAACCGGCGAATTCCTCCAGGTGAGTCTGGGATCCAACGCCTCCACCGGGTACCAGTGGGCCGAAGGCATGCAGATCTCCGACCCGAAGGTGCTGGTCCAGACCGGCCACGAAGCCATCGCCCCGAAGGAAAGCCAGCCGGGCGCAGCGGGCAGCGAGGTCTGGATGCTGCAGGCCCTGGCTCCCGGCACCACGACCGTGTCCACCACCTACTCCAGACCATGGGAAGGTGGGGAGAAAGACGCTTGGAGCTTTACCGCTGAGGTCACGGTGAACTGACCCGCGAGTCACCACCGTCACACCCGTCACGCAGTGCGTACCCTGGTCGGGTGCGTATCTCCACCCGGATCGGTGCCGGCATCGGCGTGATGTGGCTGGTGGTTTCCTCGGTCGCCGCTTGCGGCTCGACTGTCGACGGTGTGGCCACCTGTCCGGGATGTGGTAGCGGCACCGAACCGGAGTTTCCCACCAGGACGGTCGAACCGTCGACCCCGACCACGAGTCCCGGCCCGACCGTCACAAGGGCCATGCCGCCGACGGGCGAGGTGCTGCCGCCGAACTCCAGCGGATACGTCTACATCGAGACCCAGTCCGGGAAAACCCGTTGCCAGATCTCCGCCGAGACGGTGGGCTGCGAGTCGGATTTCGCCAATCCGCCCATAGTGGGCGGGGAACCGGCCTACGGAGTCGAGGTGTCAGCCGGCGGGAGTAGCCGTTGGGTGGTGGGCAACCTCGGCGCCATGCCCACGACGACCCTCGAATACCACGTCTACAACGCGGTTGGGTGGACCATCGAGGCCGAGCGCAGTGGCACTCGCTTCACCAACGACGCCACTGGCCATGGGATGTCGGTCAGTACGGACTCAGTCGAATTCTTCTAGCGAGTTTCTGGGGGACAAGTTCTGCCCAGCCTCGTCGAGTCCCCGTTCCGGTCCGTGGCGGTAACGTCAGGTCCATGCGCACCGTTGAGGTTTACGCCGATGTCCTGTGCCCATTCACCCACGCAGGGCTCCACACCTTGATCGACCGGCGCACGGCACGCGGGCTTACCGAACCCCGCCTTCGCATTCATGCCTGGCCGCTGGAACTGATCAACGGCAAACCGCTGGACCCGCACCACGTCGGTGCAGAGATCGTCGCGCTGCGGGGGACAGTCCGACCGGACCTGTTCGCCGGCTTCTCGGAAAGTAGCTTCCCCGCCACCGCCATGGCCGCCTACGCGCTCACTGCCGCAGCCGACCGGACCGGCGACCCGGTCATGATCGAAGAGGTGGGGATCGCGGTCCGCAACGCGGTCTTCGAGGAGGGCCTCGACCTGGGCAAGCCCGACGTCGTCTCCCCGATTGCCGCCCGATTCGGCCTGCAGCCGCTGGACACCGAGGCCACCCTGGCTGCGGTCCGCGCCGACTGGGAGGCGGGAAAGGCCCGCGGGGTGGTCGGCTCGCCGCACTTCTTCACCGACGACGGCGGCAACTGGTTCTGTCCGTCGCTGGCGATCAGCCGCGACGACGTCGGCAACTTCATCGTCGCCTGGAAGCAGGGCACGGCGGACTTCGTCGAGAGCGTGTTCGGCGTCAGTCCGGCTTGACGCCGGCCGGCTCGGCGGCGGGCTCCTCGTCGACCATGGAGACCTCGTCGAACGGGTCCCGGCCGCTGAGCACGTCCCGGACCTTGGTCTTGTCGACCGTGCCCGTCCAGGCGCCGACCAACAGCGTCGCCACGGCGTTGCCGGAGAAATTGGTCAGCGAACGGGCCTCAGACATGAATCGATCGACGCCGACGATGAGTCCCACACCGTCGAGAAGGTCGGGGCGATGGGCCTGCAGCCCGGCCGCCAATGTCGCCAGCCCCGCTCCGCTGACCCCGGCGGCGCCTTTGGACGCGACGATCATGAATGCCAACAGGCCGATCTGTTCGGCGACAGACAGCGGCTTGCCCAGGGCATCGGCGATGAACAGCGAGGCCATCGTGAGATAGATCGCGGTGCCGTCGAGGTTGAACGAATACCCGGTTGGCACAACGACTCCCACCGTGCTCGGCTGTATGCCGAGGTGTTCCATCTTGGCGATCAACCTGGGTAGTGCGGATTCTGACGATGACGTCGCGAAGACGAGCAGGTACTCCCGCGCCAGATAGCGGACGAGGGTGAAGATCGACACCCGGGACACCGCGTACAGCAGGATCCCGAGCAGACCGAAAACGAAGACCGCGCAGGTCAGGTAGAACCCCAGCATGAACGTCAGCAGACTTTTCACCGCGGCCCACCCGGTCTGTGCCACGACGTTGGCCAGCGCTCCGAACGCCCCGATCGGGGCCAGCCAGAGCACCATCACCAGAATCTTGAACACCAACCGCTGAAGGTGCTCGACGGCGCCAAGTATGGGCGTGCCGCGCGCGCCGAGGGCCTGGATGGCGAACCCCACCAGCAGCGAAACGAACAACGCCTGCAGCACGTTGCCGGCCGTCAGCGAGGAGAACAACGTGGTCGGGATGATGTTCTGGACGAACTCCAATGCGCCGCCGGACTCGTGTGCTTTCTCCGCCAGTTGCGCGCCCTTGCCGGCCAATGACTTGGTCAGGTGCAACCCGCCACCGGGATGCAGCAGGTTGCCCACCACCAGGCCGATGGCCAACGCGAATGTCGACATCGCCAGGAAGTAAACGAACGCCAGCCCGCCGATCTTGCCGACGGTGGCCGCTTTGCGCACTGACCCGACGCCGAGGACGATCGTGCAGAAGATCACCGGCGCGATCATCATCTTGATCAGGCTGACGAACATCGTGCCCAGCACTCCGACGCTGCTGCCCACCCCGGGGAAGAGCAGACCGACGATCACCCCGGCGACGGCGGCCGCTACTACGGACAGGTAGAGCCAGTGGGTGCGATCGGATTTGGCGCCAGCCATCGTGGTCCTTTGTGACGAGTGCAGGGGCCGGACGCCCTCGCGGTTTCACGACATATTTACCTGACTCGGCCGCCAATGCGAGCAGTCCGACCTCCCCGGGAACAAATCTGCCGGCGCGTCGGTTAGACCTATCGATAACTTGAGTCCGCCAGGCTCAATTGTTGGTTGACAGCAGCCGCTGCCTCCAGCAAGCTTGAGTCTGGTTCGCTCAGACCAGGCAAGTCTATTCAGGAGGAAAATTACTATGGCTCGTGCGGTCGGCATCGACCTCGGGACCACCAACTCCGTCGTCGCGGTTCTCGAAGGCGGCGACCCCGTCGTCGTCGCTAACTCCGAGGGCTCCCGCACCACGCCGTCCGTCGTCGCGTTCGCGCGCAACGGCGAGGTGCTGGTCGGTCAGCCTGCGAAGAACCAGGCGGTGACCAACGTCGACCGAACCATCCGTTCGGTCAAGCGGCACATGGGCACCGATTGGTCGATCGAGATCGACGGCAAGAAATACACCGCGCAGGAGATCAGCGCGCGCGTGCTGCAGAAGCTGAAGCGCGACGCCGAGAGCTACCTCGGTGAAGACATCACCGACGCGGTCATCACCGTGCCCGCCTACTTCAACGACGCTCAGCGCCAGGCCACTAAGGAAGCCGGTCAGATCGCCGGTCTCAACGTGCTGCGCATCGTCAACGAACCGACCGCAGCGGCTTTGGCCTATGGCCTTGATAAGGGCAGCAAGGAACAGACCATCCTGGTGTTCGACCTCGGCGGCGGCACCTTCGACGTCTCGCTGCTCGAGATCGGCGACGGCGTGGTTGAAGTCCGGGCCACCTCCGGTGACAACCACCTGGGCGGCGACGACTGGGACGACCGGATCGTCGAATGGCTGGTGGACAAGTTCCGTGCCACCTCCGGCATCGACCTGACCAAGGACAAGATGGCCATGCAGCGGCTGCGCGAAGCGGCCGAGAAGGCCAAGATCGAGCTCAGCTCCGGTCAGAGCACGTCGATCAACCTGCCCTACATCACCGTCGACGCGGACAAGAACCCGCTGTTCCTCGACGAGCAGCTGACCCGCTCGGAGTTCCAGAAGATCACCCAGGACCTGCTCGACCGGACGCGTGCGCCGTTCCAGCAGGTGATCAAGGACGCCGGCATCTCCGTCGGCGACATCGATCACGTGGTGCTCGTCGGCGGCTCGACCCGTATGCCGGCGGTCACCGAACTGGTCAAGGAACTCACCGGCGGCCGGGAACCCAACAAGGGTGTCAACCCCGACGAGGTCGTCGCGGTCGGTGCTGCACTACAGGCCGGTGTGCTCAAGGGTGAGGTGAAAGACGTCCTGCTGCTGGACGTCACCCCGCTGTCTCTCGGCATCGAGACCAAGGGCGGCGTAATGACCAAGCTGATCGAGCGCAACACCACCATCCCGACCAAGCGGTCGGAGACCTTCACAACGGCCGACGACAACCAGCCGTCGGTGCAGATCCAGGTCTTCCAGGGTGAACGCGAGATCGCTGCGCACAACAAGCTGCTCGGCAGCTTCGAACTGACCGGCATCCCGCCGGCTCCGCGCGGCGTGCCCCAGATCGAGGTGACCTGCGACATCGACGCCAACGGCATCGCGCGCGGCACCGCGAAGGACACGGGGACCGGCAAGGAGAACAC
>JAGQTV010000028.1 GCA_020438845.1 Mycobacterium sp.
CCGCAGCGCCTCAGCCATCTCCACCGTCGAGACCGCACCCACCAACTCCGAGTTCACTTCCGCACCAGTTGTCATGCCCCGAGATCCTTCCCTTTCCCGGACCTACACAGACCATCTGACACCTCCCTGGGCTCGCGGCGGACCCACGCATCCCTCGAATCTGGCCTTGCTGTGCCGGCCGCATCATCTTCTGAAGACATTCTGGATCGGTGAGAAGGGCTGGCGCGAAGAACAATCAGCCGATGGAACCATCGTGTGGACCTCGCCCTCGGGGTGCGTTTACACCACTGAACCCGGCTGTACGCTGTTCTTCCCCGAACTCGCTGTGCCGTCTACGGTACTCACTTACGCTGTGGGACAACCCGATTCAGGTTCGCGACCCGATTCATATTCGCGACGCAGTCTCATGATGCCGACCCGCAGACGCTCTCGCGCAGCAGACCGTGCCGCTCGCGTGAAATTCGAACGCGGACTCAACGAGGCCCGATGGGCCGCCGACCCGCCACCTTTCTAGGCGCCTGCACAATCAGTTCGACGTGCGAAGCCGTCTCTTGATGCGGCTCAGCATTGCCGACATTCCGCGCAACCGTAACGGGCTGATCAGAGAGGCCAGCCCGAGCTCGGCATAGAAATCGTCGGGTACCGCCAGAATGGCGGCAGCGGGCTGATAGTCGAGGCCGGCAGCCAAGATCGAGGCGAACCCGCGGGTGGTGGGCGCCTCGGCCGGCGCGCTGAAGTACAGCCGCACCCGTTCTGGGTCGTCGGCGTCGACGTGCAGGAACAGCGGGGACTGGCATTCCGGCACCGGTTCCATGGCCGCCTCCTCCAGACCGGCCGGCAGGGCGGGAAGTTCACCGGCGAACTCGAGCAGCAGCCGCAACTTGTCCTGGCCTGCCATCTCGGCGAATTCCGACACCACGTCGGCCAGTGGCTCCGGCATACGTCCGTCAGTCACGCCGTAGGTGCCCCGGCTCGTCTCCATCCACAATCGGTGCCCGCACTGTGTTTCCCCACTCGGTCCAGGAGCCGTCATAGTTGCGAACGCCGGGAATGCCGAGCAGGTGGGTCAGCACGAACCAGGTGTGGCTCGATCGTTCCCCGATCCGGCAGTAGGCGATGGTATTCGCCCCTTCTTCGACGAAAGAGTAGATCTCCTCGAGTTCGGGACGTCGCCGGAAACGTCCCGCGTCGTCTGCGGCCTGGGACCACGGCACTGAGACCGCTGTCGGGATGTGGCCGCCGCGCAATGCCCCTTCCTCGGGGTAGTCCGGCATGTGGGTGCGTTCCCCGGTGTACTCCTGCGGGGAACGCACGTCGATCAGGGTCGCGTCAACCTCCGGATCGTCTAGTGCCGCCAGCACATCATCGCGGAATGCCCGGATCGGGCCGTCGTTGCGCTTGACCACCGGGTAACCGGTGGCGGTGCGGCTCGGGACGTCAAGGGTGACGTCGCGACCCTCGGCCAGCCAAAGACCGCGACCACCGTCGAGCAACCGGACGTCCTCGTGGCCGAACAGGGTGAACACCCACAGCGCGTACGCCGCCCACCAGTTGCTCTTGTCGCCGTAGATCACCACGGTGTCGTCGCGTGCAATTCCCTTGCGGTTCATCAGATCGGCGAACTGTTCACCGTTGATGTAGTCGCGCACGTGCGGGTCGTTGAGATCGGTGTGCCAGTCGATCTTGACCGCGCCTGGGATGTGGCCCACGTCGTAGAGCAGCACGTCCTCGTCGGACTCGACGATCGCCAGGCCCGGTGTGCCCAGGTGCTGGGACAGCCAGTCGCCTGTCACCAGGCGTTCGGGGTGGGCGTAGTCCTGCAGTGCGGGGTCGGGGTCCGGAGGTAGCGGCACGTCAAGAGCCTACCGATCACCGGGGCGGATTTGTCACCCAAAGTTCGCCGATCGCCAGCCCAACCGATTCCAGCAGGCGGCGGGTGACCGCGAGGCCCAGGCCCACCACGTTGGAGGGATCGCCATCGACGCCGTCGAGGAACCAGCCGCCCAACCCGTCGATCGTGAAGCCACCGGCGACGCCGAGTGGTTCGCCGCTGGCGATGTAAGCCTCCAATTCAGCCTCGGTGGGTGTGCCGAACCGGACGGTGGTCACGGCCGCTGCGGTCTCGGTGCGCACCGTACCGTCAAACATGCGTACGACGCAGTGGCCGGTGAACAGCCGCCCGGTGCGCCCGGCCATCGAATGCCATCGCCGCCGGGCCTGCTCGGCAGTACCCGGCTTGCCGCATAACTCGCCATCGACGTAGAGCATCGAGTCGCAGCCGATCACCACGCAGTCGGCGGCCACCCCGGAAGTCAAATCCCTGCTGACGGCTTCGGCCTTGGCCTCGGCGAGGGCATTGACCACTGCGGCTGGGTCGGCATCCGTCCCCAGCCGCGCGGAAATGGCGTCCTCGTCGACACCGGACACGACTACCAGTGGGTCGATTCCGGCGCTGCGCAGTACCCGCAGCCGACCGGTCGAGGCTGAGCCCAGGACGACCCGGGTCACCGGAGGCCCCGGGCGGAGGGCCCCGGGCGGAGGCGGGTCATCGGCGCACGTGCGTTCGGTCCTTCAGCGTCACGAGTTGCCAGCTGCAGAACGGATAGCGCAGCTTGTCCACTGGGTGGCCCCACAGGTTGAGTTCCTGAGGGCCCGGATGCGGTTGTGCGCCGCACACGGTCGCCAACACGCTGACCACCGCGGCCAACTCCTCGTCGGTGGGCTGGCCCTTGAGTACGCGGATCTCAGGGGCACCGTGTTCGGGTACGTCGATGGTCAACTGGTGCGGATCGCTGACCTCGGTGATGTCTTCGTGTTTCACGGTCGGTCTCCTTAGAGGGGGATGTTCCCGTGCTTCTTGGGTGGCGTCTGGACGATCTTGCGCTCCAGAAGCCGGAGGGCATTCGCGATGTAGCCGCGGGTGTGCGACGGCGGAATGACGGCGTCGACGAATCCGCGCTCGGCGGCGATGTAAGGGTTGACGAGGGTGTCCTCGTAGTCCCTCTGCAACTCCAGACGCAGCGCCTCGACGTCCTCGCCGTTGCGTGCCGCCTCGTTGAGCTGCTTGCGGTAAACGAAGCCCACCGCGCCGGAAGCGCCCATGACCGCGATCTGAGCCGTCGGCCAGGCGAAGTTGACATCGCAACCCATGTCCTTGGACCCCATGACGCAGTAGGCGCCGCCATAGGCCTTGCGGGTGATGACGGTGATCTTGGCGACGGTCGCTTCGCCATAGGCGTAGAGCAGCTTGGCTCCGCGCCGGATGATGCCGTTGTACTCCTGCTCGGTGCCCGGCAGGAAGCCCGGCACATCCACCAGCATGATGATCGGGATGTTGAAGCAGTCGCAGGTTCGGACGAACCGCGCGGCCTTCTCCGAGGCGTTGATGTCCAGGCAGCCGGCGAACTGGGTCGGCTGGTTGGCCACGATCCCGACCGCGCGGCCGTCGACCCGGCCGAAGCCGACGATGATGTTCTGCGCGTAGCCGGCCTGGATCTCCAGGAACTCGTCGTCGTCGAGAATCCGGGTGATCACCTCATGCATGTCGTAGGGCTGGTTGGGCGAGTCCGGGATCAGGGTGTCGAGTTCGATGTCCTCCGCGTTGAGGTTGTCCTCGACCGCTCCCGGGTGCGGTGGTGCGGGATAGCGCGGCGGCTCGGAGTAGTTGTTCGGCGGCAGGTAGCTCAACAGGTCGCGGACGTAGTCGAAGGCGTCCTGCTCGCCGGAGGCGACATAGTGCAGTGTTCCCGACTTGGCCATGTGGGTGTGGGCGCCACCGAGTTCCTCCATGGTGACGTCTTCGCCGGTGACGGTCTTGATGACGTCGGGCCCGGTGATGAACATCTGGCTGGTCTGGTCGACCATGATGACGAAGTCGGTCAGCGCGGGGGAGTAGACGTGACCGCCCGCGGCGGCTCCCATGATCAGCGAGATCTGCGGGACGACCCCGGACGCCAGGATGTTGTTGCGGAAGATCCGGCTGTACAGGCCGAGTGAGACCACGCCCTCCTGAATGCGGGCTCCGGCGCCGTCATTGATGCCGATCAGCGGCCGGCCCGTCTTGATGGCCAGTTCCTGTACCTTGACGATCTTCTCGCCGTAGACCTCGCCCAGGCTGCCGCCGAACACCGTTGCGTCCTGGCTGAAGATGCAGACCTCGCGGCCGTCGATGGTGCCGTAACCGGTCACTACGCCGTCACCGACCGGGCGGTTCTCCTGCAAACCGAAGTTGGTGCTGCGATGCCGGGCGAGTGCGTCGAGTTCGGTGAACGAATCTTCGTCGAGCAGGGCCAGGATTCGCTCCCGGGCAGTCAGCTTGCCCTTGGAATGGACTCTCTCGACCGCGCCTTCGCCAACCGGGTGCAGCGTCTCCTCGGCTCGGCGGCGCAGATCAGCCAGCTTGCCCGCCGTTGTGTGGATGTCCGCGTGGGTTCCCGCGTCGGTCGTCGTCATGGGTGACGATGGTACCCATGGGCTATCCGGACAGCGTCCTGGCGGGGGATGAGCAGGTGGTGCTGCATCGGCATCCTCATTGGAGGAGGCTTATCGCGCCGGTACTGGCACTTCTGGTCTGCACGGCGGTGGCTGCGTTCGGGGCCGCGACGGTCAGTCGCATGGACTGGGACCCGCGTGCCCGGCAGGTCGTTTCCGCCGTGATCGCGGCCATCTGGCTGGTGCTGGTGATCTGGTTGACGCTGCGGCCGTTCCTCGCCTGGAAGTCGACGCATTTCGTGATCACCGACCGGCGGGTGATGTATCGCCACGGGGTGCTGAGCCGGGCAGGTATCGACATTCCGCTTGCCCGGATTAACAGCGTCGAGTTCCAGCACGGACTGCTGGACCGGATGACGCGTACCGGGACTCTGGTGATCGAGTCGGCGTCGCAGGATCCGCTCGAATTTCACGACATTCCGCAGGTCGAGCAGGTGCACTCACTGCTCTATCACGAGGTATTCGACGCCGATGAGGAGCGCTAGGCGGCCGGCGGGTTCCGTCGCCGCCGGAGTTGAGTCACCACGCTGCGGCGGCGCTCTTGTGCTTCGTACTCGTCCTCGAGTGCCTCGGCGATACCGCCGGAAGTCAGTGCCGACTCCAGCGCCCGGTCGGAGGTGCTGACCATCTCGTCGGGGAATACCCAGCGTCGGAATGCCCAGAACCGGAAGGCCATCTGCAGGAGGTTGCCGAGCAGGTAGGCCGACAGGAAGTCGGCGATGTTCTCGGTGGTCAAGGACACGTTAGGGACCCGCAGGTCCAGGACGTAGCTGGAGAACCACAGTGGGAGCATCGCCAGCACGACGCCGACACCGCTGACTCCGAAGAAGAGAAGGGCCTCGTGATGGCGTTCCCGCCCGCCGCGGTCACGGAAGCTCCATTCCCGATTGAGGATGTAGGAGGCGATCACCGCGACGATGCCCGCGATCACCTTGGCGGTGACTGGCTTGGGCTCTAGAACCGTCAGCTTGAGGGTGTAGAAGATGACAGAGTCGATGACGAACGTCGTGGCACCGACGATCGCGAACTTGATCAGCTCGTGGTGCCGTTGGGCGAGAGGCTGAACAGGCTCGGGTAGTCGGGCGATGGTGACGTCGGCAAAAGACACGAAAGTGAAGTCTACGGAAACGCCGCATGTTGCGCAGTGACGCCGATCACCGGCACTGGTCACGTCCATGTCACGATATCCGCCGTGCCGAATACATCCGCACCCACCCCGGTCGTTGCGATGGTGGGAGGCGGTCAGCTGGCCCGGATGACGCATCAGGCCGCGATCGCCCTGGGACAGAGCCTGCGAGTGCTGGCAGTCAGCCCGGCCGATCCGGCCGCACAGGTCAGTCCCGACGTCGTCATCGGCTCGCATACCGACCTTGACGCACTGCGCCGGGCGGCCGCGGGCGCCAACGCGCTGACCTTTGACCACGAGCACGTCCCGACGGATCTGCTGCACATTTTGGTCGGGGAGGGAGTGGCCGTGCTGCCACCCCCGGAGGCACTCGTGCATGCACAGGACAAGTTGGTGATGCGACAACGGCTGGCCGAAATCGGGGTGCCGGTGCCGCGGTTCACGGCGGTGCGGACCGTCGACGACGTCGATGCGTTCGCCGCCCTTGTCGGCGGCGCGGTGGTCGTGAAGACAGTACGCGGCGGCTACGACGGACGCGGTGTCGTACTTGCCCGTGATCTTGCCCACACCCGTGAGGTCGTAGCCGGGTATCTGGCCGAGGGTGTTCCGGTGCTGCTGGAGGAGCGCGTCTCCATGCGTCGCGAACTCGCCGCGCTGGTGGCACGGTCGCCGTTCGGTCAGGGGGCGGCCTGGCCGGTGGTGGAGACCGTCCAGCGGGACGGCATCTGCGTCACCGTGCTGGCGCCCGCCCCGGGCCTGTCGGAGGAGTTGGCGGCGCAAGCTGAAGAACTGGGGCTGCGGATCGCCGACGAGTTGGGTGTCGTCGGGGTGCTGGCGGTGGAACTTTTCGAGACCAGCGAGGGCTTGCTGATAGTCAATGAATTGGCCATGCGCCCGCACAACTCGGGGCATTGGACCATGAACGGTGCGGTCACCAGCCAGTTCGAACAGCATCTTCGTGCAGTTTTGGACTATCCGCTCGGCGATACCCGACCGCTGGCCCCGGTCACGGTGATGGCCAACGTGCTCGGCGCCGCCGAACCCCCTTCGATGAGCATGGATGAGAGGGTGCACCATCTGTTCGGGCGGATTCCCGACGCTCACGTGCACCTGTATGGCAAGCAGGAACGGCCCGGGCGGAAGATCGGGCACGTCAACGTGCTGGGTGACAGTCCTGAGGTGGTGCGGGAGCGTGCCGAACGCGCGGCACGCTGGCTCTCGCACGCCGAGTGGAGCGATGGGTGGGACGGACATGCCGTTGGCGACAGCGAATGAGGAGGATCGACGATCATGAGCATTCGACCCAGGGTCGGCGTGATCATGGGCAGCGACAGCGATTGGCCGGTGATGGAGGCCGCCGCGTTGGCGCTCGCCGAGTTCGACGTGCCCTTCGAGGTTGGTGTGGTCTCGGCTCACCGCACTCCGGACCGGATGCTGGACTACGCCCGCGGCGCGGCCGGTAGGGGACTTGAGGTGATCGTCGCCGGTGCCGGTGGTGCGGCGCACCTGCCGGGCATGGTCGCCGCCGCGACCCCCTTGCCGGTGATCGGGGTTCCGGTGCCGTTGGCCAAACTCGACGGCATGGACTCGCTGCTGTCGATCGTGCAAATGCCCGCCGGGGTCCCGGTGGCGACGGTGTCGATCGGCGGCGCCCGCAACGCCGGGTTGTTGGCCGTGCGGATCCTGGCCTCCGCCGACGCTGCACTGAGGGCGCGAATGGAGGTCTTCCAGGCCAACCTCGAAACCGAGGTCATGGCCAAGGACCGTGCGCTTCGTGCGCGTTTACTCGGCGAGTGAGGGAGCGGGTAAAGTTACCCGCGAGTAGCTAGGAGGCTGTTATGGCTGGTTGGGCCGGTGATTCGTCGTTCGATCTGTTCCAGTTGCCCGAGGAACACCAGGAGTTGCGGTCCGCGATCCGGGCGCTGTGCGATAAGGAGATCGCCCCCTACGCCGCCGCCGTCGACGAGGAGGCCCGCTTCCCGCAGGAGGCTCTGGATGCGTTGAACTCATCGGGGTTCAACGCGGTCCACGTGCCGGAGGAGTACGGCGGCCAGGGTGCGGATTCGGTCGCGGCCTGCATCGTGATCGAGGAAGTGGCCCGCGTCGATGTGTCGGCCTCCCTGATTCCGGCAGTCAACAAGCTGGGCACCATGGGACTGATCCTGCGCGGGTCCGAAGACCTCAAGAAGAAGGTGCTTCCCGAGATCGCCGAGGGCAAGTTGGCGTCCTATGCGCTGTCCGAGCGTGAGGCCGGCAGCGACGCCGCAGCGATGCGTACCCGCGCGAAGGCAGACGGCGACGACTGGATTCTCAACGGCGCCAAGGCCTGGATCACCAACGGCGGCAAGTCCACCTGGTACACGGTGATGGCTGTGACCGATCCGGACAAGGGGCCCAACGGGATCTCGGCGTTCATGGTGCATCTGGACGACGAGGGCTTCACCGTCGGCCCGAAGGAGCGCAAGCTGGGCATCAAGGGCTCGCCGACCACCGAGCTGTACTTCGAGAACTGCCGCATCCCGGGTGACCGGATCATCGGCGAGCCCGGCACCGGTTTCAAGACCGCGCTGGCCACCCTGGACCACACGCGGCCCACGATCGGCGCGCAGGCGGTCGGCGTCGCGCAGGGTGCTCTTGAGGCTGCGATCGCTTATGCGAAGGACCGCAAGCAATTTGGCCGCCCGATCGCCGACAACCAGGGTCTGCAGTTCATGCTCGCCGACATGGCGATGAAGGTGGAGGCTGCCCGGCTGATGGTGTACTCGGCGGCTGCTCGCGCTGAGCGCGGAGAGGGCAACCTCGGCTTCATTTCGGCGGCATCGAAGTGCTTCGCCTCCGACGTTGCTATGGAAGTGACCACCGACGCGGTGCAGGTTTTCGGCGGCGCCGGCTATACCGTCGACTTTCCGGTCGAGCGCATGATGCGCGACGCCAAGATCACCCAGATCTACGAGGGCACCAACCAGATTCAGCGTGTAGTGATGTCGCGCGCCCTGCTGCGCTGACTCAACCGCCGCGCTAACTCAACTGCTGCGCAAGTGGGTGATGTCGCCGGCGGAGACCGCCACCGTCTGAACCCCTGTGTTGATTCGGAGTTGACCCATATCATCGAGACCGGTTGCGGTCCCGATAATTTCACGATCGCCGGGCAGGAGGGCCCGAACCCGGGTTCCCAACGTCGCGCTATGCCGACGGTAATCGGCGACCAATGCTGGGTCGGGGCCCTCAGCCATTTGCCAGCGATCGATCCGCAACGTCAACTCCGCCAGGATGCTGCCCAATAGTGCGCTGCGGTCCAGCATGGTGGAACCGAGCATCAGTAGCGAGGTTGCCCGAGGGTCGGGTGCCTCTTCCCGTGTCAGCGTGACGTTGAGACCCAATCCGACCACGATGACGGGGTGCGGGGCGGCGACCTCGGCGAGGATACCGGCGAGTTTGCCGGCCTGTGCGCCGCGGATCGCAAGAATGTCGTTGGGCCACTTCAGGACTGGGGCGAGGCCGGTAGTGGCGTGAACTGCGTCGGCCACTGCGACCCCGGATAGCAGCGGCAACCAGCCCCACCCGGCCGGAGGAACGCCGGATGCGTCGACGCCCAGAGAGAGGGCGATCTGGGAGCGTGGTGGTGCCGTCCAACTGCGTCCGTGTCGGCCGCGGCCGGCACTCTGATGTTCGGCGACCAGCACCGTCCCGGCGACGTCCTCGCCAACGGCCTGACGAGCCAGTAGGTCGGCGTTGGTCGAACCCGTGGTCTCAACCACATCGAGTCGGCGCAATGGCCGGCCTGGTCCGACGAGGTCATGGCACACACCGGCCGCATCGAGTGGCGCGCGCAGGGGCTGCTCGGTCATGTGGGTCAGGGTATGTGTAATTAACGCCCTCGTTCGGTCTTGGGATATCTTCTGCGTCCATGACTTCTCTTCGCTCTCTCCGCAAGGCAACCAGCGTCTTGGGTGCCGTCGCAGCCGGTGCCGTCGCCCTGTCGGGCGTGGCCTCCGCCGACGACCCCAACGCAGTGCCGCAGGCCTTGCTCGACACGCAGTGCTCGCTGGACCAGCTGATGGCCGCCACCAAGGTGGTCGACCCCGTCGCTTACGGCGAGATCGTGGGTAAGTACAACTCCGAGCCCGGGTGGATCCAGGGCGGGGTGATCTACCACATGAACCTGCTGCTGCAGAAGCCGCCGGCTCAGCGTCAGGCCGAGGTGGACGAGCTCGCTGGAATCTTCCCGGTTTATATGCAGCTGTTCCGCGCCGACGAGGGGGTCGCCAACCAGGTCGCGGCTAAGTGCCCCAGCTTGCCGGCGACGGACCCGAGCGTCTGGAACCCGGTCTAGCTCTCAGTCGAGCAGCCGGGTGACCTTCTCGGTCTCCCGGCGTCGCGCCAACACTGCAGAATCCGGATTGGCGAGTTGAACCAGCGACGCACGCGCGGCGAGCACGGCCAGCAGGTTGGTCACGAGCTCGTCTGGCGTGGACCAGGGACGGGCTGACATCACCCGGTCGCCGGCCACCAGGCCGGCGGCTGTGGCGTATTCGAGCGCTGCGGTGAGCACCTCAGCTGGCGATCGACCGTCGAGTGCCGCTCCGGGAGAGGCTTCTGCGTCGACCTGATCGCCGTGCAGGCGCACCGCAGTCGCGAAGTCGGTCACTCCGATTGGCAGGTCGGTGGCGGGCTTACCGAACGGATCCAGCGACAGCACCGCGACTTCACCGCCACCGACCACCTCGTCGGCCTCGGCAAGGCGGTCGGCTGTGCACAGGGCGACGTCGGCTGCGCCAGTGAAGACGACTTCAGCCCCGATCCACCACGCGCCCAACACGACCGCCACGGTCTGCCAGTGCGCAGGCAACAACACCGCCACCCGGCTTCCCGGCCCGGCCCCGAGCTCGTCGCGCAGCAGATTTGCGGTCTTGGCAGCCCAGTTCGCCAGCGTGACAGTGGATAGCTCGATGCGTTCGCCGCCGGCGTCGTCGTAGTAGGTGATCCGAGGCCCCATCCGATCAGCCGACAACAGTGGGCCGAGCAGCGCCTCTGCCAGGTTGGTCATCGCGGGATCAGTTGACGCACAGCATCAGTTCACACATTTGGGGTCGGCGGACCCCGCTGTGATGACCGGCGAGGGTGGCGGGGATGGGTCGGTTGCGTCTACTTCCGAGGCGGCCTTTGTCACCGTTTCGCTATCCGAACTGCTTGCCGTGGGCAGGGTGCCGTCCAAGCCGGATCCCGGACCGTCATAGTCCTTGGTCAGTACCACCCGTACTGTGCCGGGCTGGATCGACGAATCGGCCACTACCGGTAGGCCGCCGAGTGCTTCGGCGACCGCCTTGGCGCCGACGTCGTCGCCCGAGGCGGCCTGTACCTGACTCTCGCTGACCTTTTCCTTGTCGTTGTTGCCGATATTGCCGGGTTGGAACCCCTTGGCGGTCAGCCGGTCGGAAACCGCACCGGCCAGGCCGTTGATATTGCTGTCATTGATGACGTCAGCCGTGGTCTGATCTGGTGTGTAGGCGACCTGAGCGGTGTTGCCTTTGTCCTGTTCCTCGAGCAGGCTGGCAACCCACTCCTGTACCTGGGTTGGGTCGACGCGCACCACGGACTGCATGCCGTCGTCGCTCCAGCCGTCCTCGGCCAGTACCGGAATGGTCGCGAAGGCCACGTTGCCGCCAGCCAAACGCTGCAACTGTTTCAGGAAGTCCATCACGTCCCAGCCTGCGGAGATCACCACCGAACGCTGGATGGCGTCCTCCAGTCGATTGAGAGTGGCCGGGCTGCTCAGCGTCTTGCCTGAGATCACCTCATGGGCCAACGCGGCCATCACCACCTGTTGGCGGACCACCCGGTCGAGATCGCCGCGGGGCAGTTCGTGTCGCTGGCGAACGAAGCTGAGCGCCTCCGGTCCGTTGAGGCGCTGCCAGCCTGCCGGGAAGTCGGCCCCGGAAAGCGGTTCGTAAACCGGTTCTTTGAGGCAGACTTCCACGCCGCCGAGGGCGTCGGTGATCAGCGAGAAGCCCAGCAAGCCGATCTCTGCGTAGTGGTCGACGGTCACTCCGGTGAGGTCGGCGACGGTCTTGATGAGCGCATTGCGGCCTGCCTCGACGGCCTTCGGCTCGGCCTGGGCGGGGTCCATGCCCTGGTTTTCCACCAGCTTCTTCATTGTGTCGAGCTTGACCTGGCCGTAGACACCATTGATCTTCGTCTTGTCCAGGCCGGGTGCTTCCACGTAGGAGTCGCGCGGGATGGAGATCGCGGTGGCGGAGCGACCGTTGGTGGGAATCCTGACCAAGATGATGGTGTCGGTATTGGTCGCCGTCTCGTCGCCGGCGTGCAACGCGGCGAGTTCCTGCTCGGACAGCGGGTTGCCGTGGGCATCGGTACGGCTATCCATGCCGACCAGCAGGATGTCAACGGCTCCGTCGTCGTTGCGCCCACCCAGCGCCGCGGTGGCGAAGTGGAATATGCCGCCCTCGAACGAGCGAACCGAGCCCCATGCGATACCGGTGCTGAGCATGATGATCACGGCGATCATCGCGATGACAGTGCGCACCGCGGGGCGTGCGTAGGTCACTGTTGTCACTTCAGCCTCACCTGACACCAACCCAGGCTACTGGTGAGACGGGCGCATGCCCGGTAGCCCGGAACGGCGTGCCAGACTCATCAGCGTGACTCAAAGGCTCGTGATCACCGGCGCGGGAGGCCAGGTCGGCCGGTTTCTCACTGTTGAGGCAGCCAGGCGGGGATACGACGTCCAGC
The DNA here is from genome assembly GCA_020438845.1 of Mycobacterium sp. GTDB lineage: Bacteria > Actinomycetota > Actinomycetes > Mycobacteriales > Mycobacteriaceae > Mycobacterium. Next base: position 12,368 of record JAGQTV010000028.1, read on the forward strand.
CGCTGTCGCGCAGCGAGTACGACATCACCGATGCGGCTGCGGCCGAGCGCCACATCCAAAGTGGTGATGTCGTCGTCAACTGCGCGGCGATGACCAACGTCGACGCAGCGGAGAAGGATCCCGTCACGGCCGAGGCGATCAACGCTGCGGGGCCCGGCAACATCGCCCGCGCGTGCGCGAAGGCCGGCGCCCGACTGGTGCACATCTCGACCGACTACGTCTTCAGTGGGGACAGTCGGATTCCCTATGAGGTGGGGGATGCGACCGGGCCACTGAGTGTGTACGGGCGCACCAAACTTGACGGTGAACGGGCGGTACAAGCCGCGTTGCCCGAAGCTCATATCGTCCGGACTTCCTGGGTGTACACCGGGGCGGTCGGCTCGGACTTCGTAGCGGTGATGCGCAAGCTGGCCGCGAGCGACCGGAACCCCGAGGTTGTCGACGACCAGACCGGTTCGCCGACCTACGCCAAGGACTTGGCCGACGCCTTACTCGAGGTGGTCGCCGGCGGTGTCGGCGGGCCGGTCCTGCATGCCGTCAATTCCGGTTCGGCCAGCCGGTACGAGCAGGCACGGGCGGTCTTTGCCGGCGTGGGAGCCGATCTCGACAGGGTGCGGCCGGTGAGCACGGCGGCCTATCCACGCCCCGCGCGGCGTCCGGTCTGTGCGGTTCTGTCGATGACGCAATCGGTCCGGGCCGGGCTCACGCCGTTACGCCCGTGGCGGGAAGCGCTGACTGAGGCGCTTGCGGTTCCGCTCGGCAGCGGGCCGATACCCTAGTGCCGTGACCGAAGACGCCGTGACTGAAGGTGCGTTGCGGGAAGGCACCGCGACCGCAGGCAGCGTGGGTGAGGACCCGGCGCTGACCGTCGTCACGGTCACCTACTCGCCCGGGCCCCACCTCGACCGCTTCCTCTCCTCGCTCACGCTGGCCACCGACCGACCGCTCAGTGTCGTCATGGCCGACAACGGGTCCACCGACGGTGCCCCCGAGGAAGCGGTGGAGAAATATCCCGGCATTCGCCTACTGCGGACGGGCAGCAACCTCGGCTACGGCACCGCGGTCAACCGCGGGGTCGCCACCGTGCCCAAGGATCAGGAGTTCGTCATCGTCGCCAATCCCGACGTGACCTGGGGGCCGGGCAGCATCGATTTACTGCTGGAAGCCGCTGACCGCTGGCCGACGGCCGCCAGCCTGGGTCCGTTGATCCGCGAGCCCGATGGGACGCTGTACCCATCGGCCCGCCATCTGCCCAGCCTGGTGAGGGGTGGGATGCACGCGCTCGTCGGCTTCGTGTGGAAGGCCAATCCGTGGACCAGGAAGTACCGGCAGGAGTACCTCGAGCCGACCGAACGGCCGGTGGGCTGGCTGTCGGGTTCATGTCTACTGTTGCGTCGCAAGGCATTTGACGCGATCGGCGGGTTCGACGAGCGGTTCTTCATGTACATGGACGACGTCGACCTCGGTGACCGGTTGGGCAAGGCGGGTTGGCTAAACGTCTACGTCCCGACGGCAGAGATTCTTCACGACAAAGGTCACTCGACCGGTCGTGACCCGGCTCGAAACCTGCAGGCCCATCACGAGAGTGCTTACATCTACCTTGCGGATCGACACAAAAGCCGGTGGCAGGCCCCGTTGAGGTGGACCATGAAGGTCGCGCTGACAGTTCGGGCACGCGCGGCGGTGCGAAAGTCCCGCCGAGAACTTACGAAAGGGACGCCGTGACGCAGGCGAATGCAACCCAGACGGAAGGGAGCGCCGTCGACCCCGCCAAGGTCGACGCCGTCATTCTGGTCGGTGGCAAAGGAACTCGGCTACGGCCGCTGACCATCGCGACTGCGAAGCCGATGCTGCCCACCGCAGGGGTGCCGTTCCTGACCCACATGCTGTCCCGTATCGCCGAGGCCGGCATCAAGCACGTAGTTTTGGGTACCTCCTATCGGGCCGAGACTTTCGAATCGGAGTTCGGCGACGGCTCCAAGCTCGGTCTTGAGATCGAGTACGTGACCGAGCCGGAGCCCCTGGGGACGGGTGGCGGCATTGCCAACGTGGCCCCGAAGCTGCGCAACGACACGGTGATGGTGCTCAACGGCGACGTACTCTCCGGGATGGATCTGCGCCAGATCCTGGCCAGCCATCATGACCGCGATGCGGACGTGACCCTGCACCTGGTGCGGGTCGGCGACGCACGGGCTTTCGGTTGTGTGCCCACCGACGCCGATGGGAACGTCCTTGCGTTCCTGGAGAAGACCTACGATCCGCCGACCGACCAGATCAATGCCGGCACTTACGTGTTCAAGAGGGAGATCATCGACGGCATTCCGCGCGGGCGCGAGGTGTCGGTGGAGCGCGAGGTGTTTCCGGGACTTCTGACCGGCGGTGCCAAGGTGTGCGGGTTCACCGACTACAGCTACTGGCGTGACATGGGCACACCGGAGGACTTCGTCCGCGGCTCAGCCGATTTGGTGCGCGGTATTGCGCCATCGCCGTCGTTATCCGGGCGCAGCGGCGAGAGCCTTGTGCAGACCGGCGCCTCCGTGGCCCCCGGTGCACTTCTGTTCGGCGGGACGGTCGTTGGACGCGGTGCCGAGATCGGGCCCGGTGTGCGGTTGGACGGCGTCGTCGTTTTCGACGGCGCCCGCATCGAAGCCGGCGCGGTGATTGAGCGGTCCATCATCGGAGCCGGGGCCCATATCGGGCCGCGGGCACTGCTCCGAGACGCCGTGATCGGGGATGGCGCTGACATCGGCGCCCGGTGTGAGCTGCTGCGTGGTGCCCGGGTGTGGCCCGGGGTCACGATCCCTGACGTGGGGATTCGCTACTCCAGCGACATCTGACGTCGGAGGCTGGCCGCGACCAGTGCCTGCAACCCTGGATCGAGATCGCCCGGCAGGTCGTTGATCGGCCACCAGCGAAGATCCAGCGATTCATCACTGATGACGAACTCGGCGTCCGCCGGGGCACTGGCGACGAATTGCAGGTCCAGGTGCCGGGTCGGCACGCCCAGCGAGCATGTGACAGGGTGCACGTGCACGGCGGCCAACTCGTCGCCGAGCCGAAGATCGCCGATCCCGGATTCCTCGGTGGCTTCCCGCAGTGCAGCGGCGGCTATGTCTTCGTCGGTGTCCTCGCAGTGCCCGCCCAACTGAACCCAGCGGCCGAGGCGGGGGTGCAGGGTCAGCAGTACTTGGTCGCCGGCTTCGGAGACCACGAGGGTCGAAGCGGTGACATGGCCTGGGACGCAGGCGCGTTCACAGCTGTCGGGCCTGGCCAGCAAAAAGGCTAGCACAGCGTGCCGCAGCGCATTCTGGCCGGGATCCGGCGCCTGCCAGTCCGTCAACAACCGGACTGCGGAGGCGTGCACGCTCACCGTCGCACCAGCCGATCGCCCGCCGGTGCCGGCTCGCGGGGCTCCAAGGGCTCCTGCGGATAACCAATTGCCACTGCCCCCAACGGTTCCCAATCCGCCGGTAAATCCAGCACCGAGCGGACCACAGCAGGTGCGAAGATTGTCGAGCCGACCCAGCAGGTGCCTACTCCCCGGACGGCTAACCCCACGAGCAGGGCTTGAACGGCCGCGCCCACCGCAACGGTGAACATGGTGTGCTCGGCTGCGGTACGCCGCGGATCCGGATAGCTGTGCGCACCCTCTGGTACCAGGAACGGGACCACGACCTCCGGAGCGTCGTAGAGGATCTGGCCGCGGGCGACCCGGCGCTCGATCGATTCGCTGTTCCTTCCGTCGGAGGCGAGGTCGATCCGCCAGGCGTCTTTCAGCCTGTCCAACAGGGTCGTTCGTCGTTCGGGGTCGGCGAGCCAGACGAATCTGACGGGTCGGGTGTGATGGGGGGCGGGTGCGGTCAGGGCCTCGGCGACCGCTGCCTCGATGACCTCCGGAGGCACCGCCTGGGAGGCGAAGTTGCGGACCGAGCGGCGCAAGAGTTGGGCCTGGGCGCGCCCGAGTTCGATCGCCTCGGCGGTGCCCAGCCAGAAGAGGTCGTCGCGACCGCTGCGCAGCAGTCGGGCGACGGTGGAGCCGTCGTCGTGCAGGGTCAACCCCCGCACCACGGCAACGGGAACGGCCATCAGCTTGCCCTTCACCAAATCTGCCGCGGCCGCAATCTCGTCAGCGACGGCCACCTCGGTGACGCGCAATTCGTTGCCGTGCCGGTCGACGGACCCGCTGTACCCGAACAACACCGGCACTCCGGCCGAACCGATGGCGGCATCGGTCTGCCCGTTGCGCCAGGCCCGGCCCATGGTGTCGGTCACAACCACACCGACGTCGACGCCAGGCTTCTCGCGCAGGGCGTTGCGCAACGCGGCTGCGCTGGCATCGGGGTCGGTGGGTAGCAGCGCCAGTTCGGTTGTGCCGACGTTGGAGGCGTCCACGCCCGCGGCCGCCTGAACCAGGCCGTGCCGGTTCTCGGTGATCAGGGTCTGCTGCTTACGGGCCAGGACGCGCACCGCCTCCTGGTCGATCAGCCTGCGGCGCAGCGCATCCCGCTCGTCAGTATCGATAGGCGCGGCGACGATACGTCCCTCGCACTTGGAGATCGCTTTGCTGGTGACGACGACGACGTCGCCGTTGCGCAACCACGGTGCAGCATCGGCGATCGCGGCGGCGAGGTCATCTCCCGGCCTGAACTCGGGAAGTCCTGTGACAGGGAGTATTTCGATCCGCATTCCGGTTCCGTGGTCTCCGGTGGGCGGTGCTGTCGGATCGGTGGTGGTCACCACGAGACCCCGGCGAGTTCGAGCCCGGCCCGTACCATCGCTGCGGTCGCTTGCGGGTCGGACATCAGTAACGGGACCGATCTCACAGTCACCCCCGGGACATCGGCCCTGTCGCCTTCGGCCACCAACCAGCCGTCGAGCAGTCCGGTGGATGAGCGTGCGCCGTAGTGCTGGCCCACCGCCTCTGAAGTGGATTGCACCCCGATCGTGCTCAGGCACGCATCGGCCATGCCCCGTAACGGTTTTCCGTCGATGATCGGCGAATATCCGACCACCGGTGCCGATGTCGAACGTAGCGCCCCGCGGATTCCTGGCACCGCCAGGATCGCGCCGACGCTCACGACGGGGTTGGACGGCGCCAGCATCACGACGTCCGCTTCGATAATCGCGTCCACGACGCCCGGCCCTGCGGTTGCCTTCTCCGAACCGACGAAAGCGAAGCTATGGGTGGGGATCTGAGCGCGGTAGCGCACCCACCACTCCTGGAAATGGATGGCCCGGCGATCGCCGGTATCCGGATCGTCGACTACGACATGGGTTTCGCACCGGTCATCACTGGATGGGAGCAGCCTCGCGCCGGGGGACCAGCGTGTGCACAACGCCTCCGTGATCTGCGAAAGCGGGTAGTTGGCGCGCAACATCTGACTGCGTACCAGGTGGGTGGCCAGGTCGCGGTCGCCGAGACCGAACCAGTCCGGCTGAACACCGTAGGCTGCCAATTCCTCTTTCGCATGCCAGGTTTCGTTGCGGTGTCCCCATCCTCGTTCCGGGTCGACGCCGCCACCCAGGGTGTACATGCAGGTGTCCAGGTCGGGGCAGATCCGAACGCCGTACATCCAGGCGTCATCGCCGATGTTGACCACCGCGGTCAGTTCGTGGCCGCCGTCAGACGCCGCGGTCAGTTCGTGGCCGCCGTCGAACTGGCCCAAGCCGAGCAGCCGCTGGACTCCCAGCAGGAATCGGGCGCCTCCGACTCCGCCGACCAGCACGGTGATTTTCACACCGATCGACACTAGGCCGTCGCCTCCTCGGGGCCTCCACGCGGTCACGGTGACGTATCTCGCTAGACACGCCGCGGTTTCGACACGCCGCATTAGGTCACGAAAGTGGTAATGAATTCGGGCCAACAGCTTGACCGGGGCACTGCGGCAATGTCTAATCACACCAGTGTCATTTCCCGGTCGGACCTGCCGGTTTCGGTGTCGCAGACCGTGATTCGACCAAATGTTCGATCCACTGTTCGATCCAATGTTCGACCTAAGTGTTCGGCCCAAGTGTTCGGCACTGCTCACTCACACGACTTACTCGCACGACTAAAACAGGTTAGGAGGCGATCATGACCTTTGAGCATTTTCTGGGTGGACTGGGCGCACCACATATCGCGACCGGCTCGGCGGGAATGGGGGCTGCGGCCCGCGCTCACCTGAGCGTGGTCCCCGATTTGATGGAGCCCGCTCTCACCCCCGACGATGATCAGTGGCAGGAGCGTGCGCTGTGTGCGCAGACCGACCCTGAGGCGTTCTTCCCCGAGAAGGGCGGCTCGACCCGGGAGGCCAAGCGCATCTGCCTGGGCTGCGAGGTGCGCGACGCGTGCCTGGAGTACGCCCTGGCCAACGACGAGCGCTTCGGTATCTGGGGCGGACTTTCCGAGCGGGAGCGGCGTCGTCTCAAGCGCGGCATCATCTAGTCTGCGTCGGCCACCTGAGTCTTATCGTCTAATCTTCATCCAAGCTGGGGTCGATAACCGAGGGTCCGACACCCAGGTAGGTGGCCACCTGAGCCACCAAAATCTCGTGTAATAGATCAGTCAAGTCCACCGAATCCTTGGCCCGCCGTTCGATCGGCTTGCGGAACAACACAATTCGTGCCCGCGTCGGCTCCCCCCTGACGTCGACACCCGCCGGTATCAGGCGCGCCAGAGGAATCGGGCCATCGGCCACTACTTCCGGAGGCCACTGCACGCTCTCGGGATCTTTGGGCTGAATGCGGGGAATCTCGTCGACGGCGATGTCCAATCCGGTGAGCCGTTGCTGCCAGCGCCGCTCGATCGGCTCGTATGCCTCCAATGCGGCCATGTCGAACCGCTCCGCACGGCTGCGCCACCCCGGCACTGACGGCGGCAGTAGCGGTCCGCGCATTTCCCGACCGCGCCGTGAACCGCCCTGAGACTGACCGCCACGCCTGGTACTGCGGGAGTCGGCCATGGCCTGTAGATCGTAACGGTTGTACATCGGCGCCCCCGCGACTGCGCGTGTCCGGGCGCCGACCGAGTTTTTGTCGCGATAGCCTCACGGGCGTGAATGTTCCCCGTCGCTGCAGCCGGCCCGGGTGCCCACAGTATGCGGTGGCGACGCTGACGTATGTCTACTCCGACTCCACGGCCGTCGTGGGTCCGTTGGCAACCGTCCGCGAACCGCACTCCTGGGACCTGTGCGTCGGGCACGCCGGCCGGATTACCGCGCCGCGAAATTGGGAGCTGGTACGCCACGCGGCGCCACTGCCGACCAGCCCCGACGAGGATGACCTCGTCGCACTCGCCGACGCCGTGCGGGAGGGGCGGTTGCCTGCGGCGCCGCCCATCCCCGGATTCTCCGACCACGGTCCCGCTCGCGCGACCGCGCAGCAACCGGGAATGGTCGCACCCATGCACCGGCCCGCTTCCAATGGCCGCCGCCGGGGGCACTTACGGGTCCTGCCCGACCCTGCGGACTAGCCGAATGGAGCCTTGCGAACGGCTAGGCTGACCGCTGAGAACCCGTTCGTCAACCTCCGAAACTCAGGAGTTCCGCCATGTCAAGGTCTGCCGATGCGGTCCGACGCGTGATCAAGGCCTACGACGTCCGTGGCTTGGTGGGGGATGAGATCGACGAGAGCTTCGTAGCCGACGTCGGGGCTGCCTTCGCTCGACTGATGCGAGGCGAGGGTGCCCCCGGTCAGGTCGTGATCGGCTACGACATGCGCGAGAGTTCGCCGGCCCTGGCCGACGCGTTCGCTTCCGGCGTGACATCGCAGGGCCTCGACGTTGTCCGGATCGGCTTGGCGTCGACCGACGAACTGTATTTCGCCTCGGGGTTACTGGACTGCCCGGGTGCCATGTTCACCGCCAGCCACAATCCCGCCGCCTACAACGGCATCAAATTGTGTCGGGCGCAGGCCAAGCCCGTCGGTGGCGACACCGGACTGGCGGTCATCACCGAGGAACTCATCGATGGCGTCCCGCCTTATGACGGCGCTCCCGGGACGGTCACTGACCGCGACGTTCTGGGGGACTACGGCCAATTCCTGCGGACTCTGGTCGACCTCAGCGGCCTGCGTCCGCTGCGGGTTGCCGTCGACGCCGGAAATGGGATGGCCGGTCACACCACCCCCGCGGTATTGGGGCCGGTGGCCGCGATTACCTTGCTGCCCTTGTACTTCGAGCTTGACGGTTCGTTCCCCAACCATGAGGCCAACCCGTTGGAGCCGGCCAACCTGGTGGATCTGCAGCGCTACGTCCTGGAAACCGGTGCCGATATCGGGCTCGCTTTCGATGGCGATGCCGACCGGTGCTTCGTCATCGACGAACGCGGTCGCCCGATCTCACCGTCGGCGGTCACCGCGTTGGTGGCGGCGCGCGAGCTGGCCCGTGAGCCGGGAGCGACGGTGATCCACAACCTGATCACCTCACGCGCGGTGCCCGAATTGATCGGCGAGCGGGGCGGCACCGCGGTGCGTGCCCGGGTCGGGCACTCCTATATCAAGGCGCTGATGGCGCAGACTGCCGCAATCTTCGGCGGGGAACACTCCGCGCACTATTACTTCCGCGACTTCTGGGGCGCCGACTCGGGGATGCTGGCTGCCTTGCATGTGCTGGCCGCACTCGGTGAACAGCCTCGGAAGCTATCCGAACTCATGAACGACTACGAGCGATACGCCGCTTCCGGCGAGATCAACTTCCGCGTTGGCGACGCCGCTGCCTGCGTCGAAGCGGTTCTCGGTTCCTTTGCACCGCAGACGGTTTCACTCGACAAGTTGGACGGTGTCACGGTTGACCTGGGCGACGGATCCTGGTTCAACCTGCGTACTTCGAATACCGAGCCGCTGCTGCGACTCAACGTGGAGGCTCCCAGCTCGGACCAGGTGGACGCGATCGTGCGGCGGGTCAGCGAGCAGGTGAAAGCCACCGACGGTGAGGCGGGCCCGTGAGTGCCGCCCACGTCACTGTCGACCTCGACGACAGCGACGGCCTGCTGGAGGCCGACCGCGGCGGACTGCTCCGCTTCGCAGCGATGGCGGGAGCCCAGGTGCGGGCCACAGCGGCCGCCGTTGACGAAGGTGCGCTGTCATCCTTCGCAGGCGGACCGCGGCCCCGCAGCCTGATCTGGGTGGCCCCCCGCGGCGCGGCGGAATCCGCCGGGGCCATCCTCAACGCGGCGTTGGGGGGTGTGGCGGGTGAGCCGTTGGTCCTGGCTGCAGAACCGCCGCCGTGGGTCGGCGCGCTGGACGCCATGGTAGTCGCCGGCGACGATCCGGGTGATCCAACCCTGGTGAGCGCCGCAGCCACGGCTGTTCGTCGAGGCGCTCGGGTGGTGGTAGCCGCCCCCTACGAGGGTCCACTGAGGGAGGCGACTGCAGGCCGCGCCGCTGTGGTGGAACCCCGGGTATGGGTACCCGATGAGTTCGGTCTGAGCCGATACCTCGCCGTGGGTTTGGCCGCCGCCACGGCGGTTGACCCGTCCTTGTCGCTAACCGATTTGGCGGTGCTGGCTGACGATCTCGACGCCGAGGCTCTGCGCAACAGCGCGGGCCGCGGCGTATTCACCAATCCGGCCAAGGCGCTGGCTGAACGGATCACCGGCCGCTCGGCGGTGTTGGCCGGCGACTGCGCCGCGACCGTGGCGCTGGCGCGACACGCCGCCGCGGTGTTGCTGCGACTCGCCGGTGTTCCGGTTGCTGCCGTTGCGCTGTCGGACGCGGTTGCCGCGTCCCGCGGGGGGGCGCTGGCAAGTAGGTGCGGCAATACCGTGGATGCCCTGTTCCACGACGAGGAATTCGACGGTCCGCTGCACGTTCGGCCCCGGGTCATGACGTTGTCGTTGGAGAGCGAACGGTCGGTGTTGGCCGCGAAGCTGTCCGGGCTGGGCGATTTCGAACTGCTCGGTGTCGACGACCTCGGTGGCGGGCTCGCCGGAGCCCCTCCGGTTCCGGCCGTGGCTGGACGTCTCGAACAGTTAGCCGTTCTGGCCGTGCGGTTGGAGATGGCAGCGGTGTATCTGCGATTGGCAGGAGGGTAGCCGGCCTGATGGAGCTGTTACGCGGAGCGCTGCGAACCTACGCCTGGGGCTCGCGGACTGCGATCGCTGAGTTCAGCGGTCGGCCGGCCCCGACCGCTCATCCCGAAGCGGAGTTATGGCTTGGCGCCCATCCCGGTGATCCGGCGCACCTGGCGACCCCGGATGGGGAGAAGTCATTGCTCGACGTGATCGCCGCCGACCCCGAGGGTCAACTCGGTCCGGTGATCAGGCAGCGGTTCGGCGACCGGCTTCCGTTCCTGGTCAAGGTCCTGGCCGCCGATGAGCCGTTGTCGTTGCAAGCCCATCCCAGCATGGAGCAGGCGGAGGAGGGTTACCGCCGCGAGGATGCTCTCGGGTTGCCTGTCGGGTCGCCGGAACGCAACTACCGCGACTGCAGTCACAAGCCCGAATTACTGGTGGCATTGGACGATTTCGACGCACTTGCCGGGTTCCGTCCAGCCGATCGCACCATCGCGTTGATGCGCGCGCTGGCGGTGGAGGACCTGAATCCGTTCATCGCGTTGCTCGCCGACCAGTCCGACGCTGCCGGCCTGCGGGCGTTGTTCACCACCTGGATCACCGCGCCACAGCCGGACATCGACCAGCTCATCGCCACTGTTCTCAACGGCGCTGTTGCCTATTTGCGTACCGGTGCGCAGGAGTTCGTTGCTGAAGTCAAAACCATTCTGGAACTGGGCGAGCGCTACCCCGGCGACGCGGGGGTGCTCGCCGCATTGCTGCTCAACCGAGTTGCGCTGAAGCCGGGGGAGGGCGTCTTCCTGCCCGCAGGCATCCTGCACAGCTATCTGCGCGGGACGGGGATGGAGGTAATGGCTAACTCGGACAACGTTCTTCGTGGCGGCCTGACGCCCAAACACGTGGACGTGCCCGAATTGCTCCGGGTGCTGAACTTCACGCCCGTGGCCGATGCGCGAGCAGCCGTCCACCGCGACGGTATCGAACTCAGCTACGACACCCCCGCCCCGGAGTTCGCGGCCGCCGTGCTCACTTTGGACGGTGCGCAACTGGGCTGCGAGGTGGATGCCCCGGCACACCACAGCGGCCCGCAGATTCTGGTCTGCACGAAGGGTGCGGTGACGGTTCGGTCCGCGACCGGCGAGGTGCGGATGGGTCGGGGCGAAGCGGTGTGGGTGGCAGCCGAAGACGGACCCATTCGGCTCGAAAGCGAGCAACCGAGCCAGGTTTTCCGCGCTACGGTCGGCCTCTAGAAACCCCGGCAGGCAGGAGTAGGCATGTCCAGTTCGGGGAGCACTCGGGCTATCTTGGCGGCCCTGACCGCTAATGCCGGTATCGCGGTGGCGAAGTTCATCGGGTACTTGATCACGGGGAGTACGTCGATGCTCGCCGAAGCAGTGCATTCGGTCGCAGACACGTCCAACCAGGCGCTCCTGCTGTTCGGTCAGCGTCGCGCGCAGAAGAAGGCGAACGTCGTCCACCAGTTCGGCTACGGCCGTGCCCGGTACTTCTACTCCTTCGTGGTCGCACTGGTGCTGTTCAGCCTCGGCGCGGTGTTTGCGATCTACGAAGGCCTCCATAAGGTCCAGCACCCCGAGCGCCTCAGCTCGCCGATCGTCGCCGTCGTCATCCTGGTCGTGGCGATCATGCTGGAGGGCTACAGCTTTCGGACCGCAATGGTGGAGTCCAGACCGCTGAAGGGGAAGGGCACGTGGTGGCAGTTCATCCGGCGGTCGCGTAACCCTGAACTACCCGTGGTTCTGCTTGAAGACACCGGGGCGCTGCTCGGCCTGCTATTTGCCCTGATGGGTGTCGGACTGACCATCCTGACCCACAACCCGGTCTGGGACGGGGTTGCCACAGTGCTCATCGGGTTGCTGCTCGGCGTCATCGCAGTGATCTTGATGATCGAGATGCACAGCCTGCTGATCGGTGAGGGCGCCACCGGTGAGGAGTTGGGGGCCATTGAGGCCGCCCTGGCAGGTACCCGACACGTGGACCGGGTGATTCACCTGCGTACCCAGTATCTCGGGCCGGAAGAGATGTTGGTCGGCGCCAAAATCGCGTTGGCCCCGGCGACTGATCTGGCAACCGTGGCTGCCGCGATAGATGCCGCTGAGGCGGCGGTACGCGCGGTGGTGCCGGCGGCCCGGGTGATCTATATCGAACCGGACCTCGACCGGTCGGCAGCCCGGTAGCCTCTGCCCGCATGGCCCCCCTACGTGCGTTGCGCGCGCGCACCAAATCGGTGGAGCAGTCAATCCTCGACACCGACGAACCGAAAACCCGCCTTCGCAAGGATCTGTCGTGGTGGCACCTCACCGTTTTCGGGGTCTCGGTCGTTGTCGGAGCCGGAATTTTCACCGTCACCGCAACGACGTTCGGCAACATCACCGGGCCCGCACTGTCGATCTCGTTCGTCATCGCGGCAGTGACCTGTGGTCTGGCTGCGTTGTGCTACGCGGAGTTCGCATCTACCTTGCCGGTCGCCGGCAGTGCCTACACCTTTTCCTATGCGACCTTCGGCGAGTTCGTCGCCTGGATCATCGGCTGGGACCTGATCCTCGAGTTCGCAGTCGGCGCAGCGGTGGTCGCCAAAGGCTGGTCCAGTTACCTCGGAACGGTTTTCGGTTTCGCCGGGGGCACAATGCAACTCGGCGCGGTCTCATTCGACTGGGGCGCACTGCTGATCATCGTCATCGTGTCGACGCTGCTGACGTTCGGCACCAAGCTGTCGTCGCATTTCTCCGCAGCGGTCACCGCGGTCAAGGTCACCGTCGTCGTCCTGGTTGTCGTCGTCGGAGCCTTCTATATCAAGGCAGCGAATTTCTCCCCGTTCATTCCGGCCACCCAGACCGGTGAGGGGGCCTCGGGCACCGGCATCGACCAGTCTGTCTTCTCGCTGCTGACCGGGGCCGGCGGCAGCCACTACGGCTGGTACGGCGTTCTTGCCGGGGCCTCGATCGTGTTCTTCGCCTTCATCGGTTTCGACATCGTTGCCACTACTGCCGAGGAGACCCGTAATCCGCAACGGGACGTCCCGCGTGGGATTCTGGCCTCGCTTGGGATCGTCACCGTCCTCTACATCTCGGTGTCGGTGGTGCTCTCCGGCATGGTTCGCTACACCCAACTGCGCGACAGCGCCAACGGCCGCGCCAACCTCGCCACCGCATTCGCGCTCAACGGGGTCCACTGGGCCGCCATCGTCATCTCGATCGGCGCACTGGCCGGGCTGACGACGGTGGTGATGGTCATTGTGCTCGGGCTGTCCCGGGTCTTTTTCGCGATGTCGCGCGACGGGTTGCTGCCGCGCGGGCTGGCCAGCACCGGATCGCATGGCACACCAGTGCGGATCATGGTCCTGGTCGCGGTCCTCATCGCCGTCGCGGCATCGTTGTTCCCGATGTCCAAGCTCGAAGAGATGGTCAACGTCGGGACGCTGTTCGCGTTCGTCCTGGTCTCCGCCGGCGTGATCGTGCTGCGCCGCACCCGGCCGGACCTCCAACGGGGCTTCCGGGCGCCTTTCGTACCGGTGCTACCGGTTCTCTCGATCATCGCCTGCCTCTGGCTGATGCTGAATCTGACTGGGCTGACCTGGATTCGGTTCGCGATCTGGATGCTGGTGGGCATCGTGGTCTACGCGTTGTACGGATACCGGCACTCGGTCCTGGGGCAAAAGCTCCGAGGTCATCTGGGGAGCCAACAACGGAGTCAACAGCAGGGCCCGCCTGGTGCTGGCGCGTGACTCGATCCTCGACGCAATGCGTGAGGAGTTGCTCACCCAGGATTGGTCTGCCGTCACGCTGGCCGATATAGCGCGGACCGCCGGCGTCAGCCGCCAGACCATCTACAACGAGTTCGGTTCCCGGCAGGGGTTGGCGCAGGGCTACGCACTGCGGTTGGCGGATCGGCTGGTCGACGCCGTGGCCGACGCCATCGGGGGCAACGAGGGCGATGTGTTCGCGGCGTTTCTGGCCGGCTTCCGCGGTTTCTTCAGGGAGTCGGCGGCTGATCCGCTGGTGATCTCGCTGCTGACCGGGGTGGCCAAGCCCGACCTTTTGCAGATCATCACCACCGGCAGCGGACCCATCATCACCCATTGCTCGGCTCGGCTCACGACAGCCTTTATGGGCAGTTGGGTCCATGCTGCCGAGGAGGACGCCGGAGTGCTGGCCCGGGCAATCGTCCGGCTGGCGATGAGTTACGTATCCATGCCTCCCGAGGCCGACCACGACGTTGCCGCGGACCTCGCGCGATTGATGACGCCATTCGCCGAAAAGTACGGGGCGGCCGAGCCACGCTGAGGTGATTCGGGATCGGTCGAAGGGTGCGGCTAACCTATGCCGCATGACTTCCGCTCTTGCTATGGCCGCAGACACCCGCAACGGTATCGACTTCAAGGTCGCCGACCTGTCCCTGGCTGAGTTCGGCCGTAAGGAGATTCGGTTGGCCGAACACGAGATGCCGGGCCTGATGGCGCTGCGTCGTGAGTACCACGACGTCCTTCCCCTCAAGGGTGCCCGGATCTCCGGTTCGCTGCACATGACCGTTCAGACCGCGGTGCTCATCGAGACGCTTGTTGCCCTCGGCGCTGAAGTTCGGTGGGCGTCGTGCAACATCTTCTCCACCCAGGACCACGCGGCCGCCGCTGTGGTCGTCGGCCCCAATGGCACTCCCGAAGAGCCGCAGGGAGTTCCGGTCTTCGCATGGAAGGGCGAGTCCCTGGAGGAGTACTGGTGGGCCACCGAGCAGATGCTCACCTGGCCGGGAGAGCCCGTCAACATGATCCTCGACGACGGCGGCGACGCCACCATGATGGTGCTGCGCGGCTCGGAGTTCGAGCGGGCCGGTGTGGTTCCGCCCACCGAGGACGACGACCCGACCGAGTGGAAGGTGTTCCTGGCCCGACTGCGCGAGCGCATCGAGACCGAACCGCACAAGTGGACCCGGATCGCCGACTCGGTGCAGGGCGTCACCGAGGAGACCACCACCGGTGTGCTCCGGCTCTATCAGTTCGCCGCCGCCGGTGAGCTGGCCTTCCCCGCGATCAACGTCAACGACTCGGTCACCAAGAGCAAGTTCGACAACAAGTACGGCACCCGGCACTCGCTGATCGACGGCATCAACCGCGGCACCGATGTGCTGATCGGTGGCAAGGCAGTGCTGATCTGCGGCTTCGGCGACGTGGGCAAGGGTTGCGCGGAGTCGCTCAAGGGCCAGGGCGCCCGCGTCACGGTCACTGAGATCGACCCGATCAACGCCCTGCAGGCGCTGATGGAGGGCTTCGACGTGCGCACAGTGGAGGAGTCGATCGGCGACGCCGACATCGTCATCACCGCGACCGGCAACAAGGACATCATCACTCTGGATCACATGCGGGCGATGAAGGACAAGGCGATCCTGGGCAACATCGGCCACTTCGACAACGAGATCGACATGGCCTCCCTCGAGCGCGACCCCAACATCCGCCGGATCAACATCAAGCCGCAGGTCGACGAGTTCGTGTTCCCGGACGGGCACTCGATCATCGTGCTGAGCGAGGGCCGGCTGCTGAATCTCGGCAACGCCACCGGTCATCCGTCGTTCGTGATGAGCAACAGCTTCTCCAACCAGGTGATCGCCCAGATCGAGCTGTGGACCAAGAACGACGAGTACGACAACGAGGTCTACCGGCTGCCCAAGCACCTCGACGAGAAGGTGGCCCGCATCCACGTGGACGCGCTCGGCGGTTCCCTGACCAAGTTGACCAAAGATCAGGCCGAGTACATCGGCGTCGACGTCGAGGGCCCGTACAAGCCGGAGCACTACCGCTACTGAGCGCGCCTGCCGTCCTGCGTTGATCGTCGTCCGGTGTTGATCGTCGTCCGGTGTTGATCGTCATTGAAGGCCTTGACGGGGCCGGCAAGCGCACGCTGACCCGGGGCTTGCAGCAGGCGTTCGAGGCCGACGGCCGTTCGGTCACCACACTGGCCTTCCCGCGCTACGGGCAGTCCGTGACAGCCGATTTGGCCAGCGAGGCGCTGCACGGTTCCCACGGTGACCTCGCGCAGTCGGTGTACGCCATGGCGGTGCTGTTCGCCCTGGATCGCGCTGGGGCGAAAGACCACATCGCCGCCCTGCATCGTGACCACGACGTCGTCATCCTCGATCGCTACGTGGCGTCGAACGCTGCCTACAGCGCCGCCCGACTGCATCAGGATGTCGACGGCGAGATGGTGTCCTGGGTGGGCGAACTGGAGTACGGCCGCTTCGGGATGCCAGAACCCGACCACCAGATCCTTCTCGCGGTGCCGGTCGAACTGGCCGCCGAGCGGGCCCTGCGTCGTGCCGACGAGGAGGCCGATCGGGCGCGTGACGCCTACGAGCGGGACGGCGGGCTACAGCAACGCACCGGCGCGGTGTACGCCGAACTGGCCGATCGGCACTGGCATGGACCGTGGACGGTAGTCGGTTCCGGAGGGCAAGAAGTGGACCCGGCGCAACTCGCCCGCGCGTGGTAGCAGGGCATTATCGCGATTCGGTGACACGATGGACGCCATGAGGCAAAGGATTCTGGTTGTCGACGACGATCCCTCGTTGGCTGAGATGCTCACCATCGTCTTGCGTAACGAGGGATTCGACACCGCTGTGGTCGGTGACGGTTCGCAGGCGCTGACTGCGGTTCGGGAGCTGCGACCCGATTTGGTGCTGCTCGACCTGATGCTGCCCGGAATGAACGGCATCGATGTGTGCCGGGTGTTGCGTGCAGATTCCGGTGTGCCGATCGTGATGTTGACGGCGAAGACCGACACCGTGGACGTAGTGCTCGGGCTCGAGTCCGGCGCTGACGACTACGTGATGAAGCCGTTCAAGCCGAAGGAACTGGTGGCCCGGGTCCGGGCTCGGCTGCGCCGCAATGACGGCGAACCGGCCGAGATGCTGTCCATCGCCGACATCGACATCGACGTGCCCGCCCACAAGGTGACCCGCAACGGCGAGCAGATTTCACTGACCCCACTGGAGTTCGACCTGTTGGTCGCGTTGGCGCGTAAACCGCGTCAGGTGTTTACTCGAGATGTGCTGCTCGAACAGGTGTGGGGGTACCGTCACCCCGCGGACACCCGTTTGGTGAACGTGCATGTCCAGCGGTTGCGCGCGAAGGTCGAGAAGGACCCGGAGAACCCGCAGGTGGTGCTGACCGTTCGAGGAGTGGGATACAAGGCCGGACCTCCGTGAGTCGCGCCAGCCGGCGACGATGCCGAGCCTTGGCGAGGCGGAGGAGCGGCGAAATTTATAGCAGCCGCGGAGCACTGGGCGGGCGGGCGTTTTGATTCGCGCCCGTGTCCGCGGCCCGTGGGGGCGCTCCGGACCTCTGATTCGCGCCACCACCTCGCTGACCCGGGCGGTTACCGCGATCTGGCGGCGGTCCCTCCAACTACGGGTTGTGGCGCTGACGCTGGGCTTGTCGGCGGTGGTCATCCTGGTCCTGGGCTTTGTCTTGACCAGCCAGATCACCAACCGGGTGCTTGAGGTCAAGGTCCGCGCCGCCACTGAGGAAGTCAACCGCGCTCGGGCCACCGTCAGCGGCGTCGTCGGCGGGGAAGAGGCCCGCTCGTTGGACTCCAGCCTGCAGTTGGCCCGCAACACGTTGATCTCCAAGACCGGGCAGACGTCCGGGGCGGGCCTGGCCGGCACCTTCGATGCGGCTCTCATCGTTCCCGGTGACGGTCCCAGAGAGGCCACCTCAGCCGGTCCCGTTGACCAGATTCCGCGGTCGCTTCGCGACTTCGTCAAGGCCGGCCAGGTCAGTTACCAGTACGCCACGGTGCGCACCGAGGGATTCTCCGGCCCCGCTCTGCTGGTCGGCACCCCTGCGGCATCGCGGATCGCCAATCTTGAGCTGTACCTCATCTTTCCGCTGACCGGCGAAGAGAACACCATCACCCTGGTGCGCGGCACCATGGCCACCGGCGGTCTGGTGCTGCTGGTTCTCTTGGCGGGCATCGCGCTGTTGGTCTCGCGGCAGGTCGTGCTGCCGGTGCGGTCGGCCTCTCGGATTGCCGAGCGGTTCGCTGAGGGGCACCTCTCCGAACGCATGCCGGTGCGCGGCGAGGATGACATGGCGAGGTTGGCGGTTTCGTTCAACGACATGGCCGAGAGCCTGCAGCGGCAGATCACCAACCTCGAGGAGTTCGGCAACCTGCAGCGACGCTTCACCTCCGATGTCAGCCACGAACTGCGTACGCCGTTGACCACTGTGCGGATGGCTGCGGACTTGATCTACGACCACGCGGAAGACCTCGATCCGGCACTGCGCCGATCCACTGAACTTCTGGTCAGTGAACTGGACCGCTTCGAGGGATTGCTCAACGATCTGCTGGAGATCTCCCGGCACGATGCCGGCGTCGCCGAACTCTCTGTCGAGGCGGTCGATCTGCGCACTACGGTCAACAACGCTCTGACCAAAGTCGGGCACCTGGCCGACGAGACCGGCATCGACATGCTCGTCGAACTTCCCGACCACGAGATCATCGCCGAGGTCGACCCGCGTCGCGTCGAGCGCATCTTGCGCAACCTGATCGCCAATGCCATCGACCATGCCGAACACAAACCGGTGCGGATCAGGATGGCCGCCGACGAAGACACCGCGGCGGTCACCGTCCGCGACTACGGGGTGGGCCTGCGACCGGGCGAGGAGAAGCTGGTCTTCAGCCGGTTCTGGCGGTCGGACCCGTCTCGGGTGCGGCGCTCCGGGGGAACCGGACTGGGTCTGGCCATCAGTATCGAGGACGCCCGACTGCATCAGGGGCGGCTGGAAGCCTGGGGGGAGCCCGGCAAAGGCGCCTGTTTCCGGCTGACCCTGCCCCTGGTCCGCGGCCACAAAGTCACGACCAGCCCGCTGCCGATGAAGCCCGTTGCCGAAGAACGTCGCGACGTCGCCGAGCACCTGCGCCAACTGCGTCACCGGGAAGTCGCAGGGGAGCGAGTGTGAGGCGCCGACTATTCGCCGCTGTCCTGGTCAGTGCCGTCGCGCTGCTAACGGGCTGTGCCGGTGTGCCGAATTCCTCTGCGCCGCAAGCCATTGGAACCGTGCAACTGCCCTCGCCCAAGAAGCCGCCCGAACCCAAGCAGGCGATGAACCCCGACCAGTTACTGCGCGAGTTCTTGAAGGCGACAGCCGACCCGGCCAACCGCCACCTCGCGGCGCGTCAGTTCCTCACCGAGTCGGCATCCAAGGACTGGGACGATCAAGGCAGCGCTCTGCTCATCGACAACGTCGTCTTCACCGAAAGCCGCTCGCTGGACACGGTTTCGGTGACCATGCAGGCCGACATCCTGGGTTCGCTGTCGGACATCGGCGTCTTCGAGACCGGGGAAGGTCAGCTGCCCGACCCCGGACCGATCGAGTTGGTCCAGACCTCTGACGGCTGGCGCATCAACCGGTTGCCCAACGGGGTTTTCCTGGACTGGCAACAGTTCCAGTCGACCTACAAACGCAACACTCTGTACTTCATCGATCCCACGGGTAAGACGGTGGTTCCCGACCCGCGTTATGTGGCGGTCTCCGATCCGGACCTGTTGGCTACTGAACTGGTCAACAAGCTCATGGCCGGACCACGCCCGGAGATGGCCAAGGCGGTGCGAAACCTGCTCGGGCCCCCGTTGAAGCTGCGCGGTCCCGTGACCCGGGCCGACGGCGGCAAGACCGGGGTCGGCCGTGGCTACGGGGGAGCCCAGATCGACTTGGAGAACCTGACAACCACCGACCCCGCCAGTCGCACCCTGCTTGCTGCGCAATTGATCTGGACGCTCGCCCGCGCGGACATCAAGGGCCCGTACGTGATCAACGCCGACGGCGCCCCCCTGGACGACCGCTTCGCCTTGGGCTGGAAGACCACGGACGTGGCGGCCACCGACCCCGGCGCAGCCGACGCGGCGACAGCCGGGGTGCACGCCTTGATGGGCGGCTCGATGGTGACCCTGGACGGCCAGCAGGCCACCAAGGTTCCCGGTTCCTTCGGTGAACTGACGGATCAGCGGTCAGCGGCCTTCTCGCGCACCGGCCGCGATGTGGCGTCGGTGACGCAGTCGGGACGGGATTCTGGTTCGGCCTTGTGGATGGGGCCCAATGGCGGACAGGCGGTGCGCGCCATCGACGGCCACGAGTTGTCGCGACCGTCGTGGGCGCTCGACGATGCTGTCTGGGTGGTTGTCGACGGCAACAGTGTGGTGCGGGTGATCAAGGATGAAGCCACTGGGCAGCCCGCCCGCATCCCAGTGGACACCGCCGCGGTCATCTCCCGGTTCCCCGGGGCTATCACCGAACTGCAGCTTTCCCGGGATAGCACCCGCGTTGCGATGGTGATCGAGGGGCAGGTGGTGCTGGCCGGTGTGGAGCAGACGCCGGGTGGGGAATTTTCCCTGACTTTCCCCCGCAGGATCGGCTTCGGCCTGGGCAAATCGGTGGTGTCGCTGGCTTGGCGCACCGGTGATGACATGGTGGTAGCCCGCAACGACCCCGCGCATCCGGTTTCCTACGTCAACCTCGATGGCGTCAACTCCGACGGCCCGAGTAACAACCTGGTGATGCCGGTGGCATCGGTGGCGGCCAACCCGTCGGCGGTCTACGTGGCCGATGCGCGCGGGGTCTTACAGCTGCTGGCCACGAGTTCGGAAAGTGGCCAGGCCTGGTCGGAGCTGAGGCCGTTCATGGTTCCGGGCACGGTCCCGGTGCTCCCTGGCTGACTAACAACCCACGCTTGCGGCGGCCACCATGGGATCGTCGCACCCGACCTGCGGCACGGTCACGGAGATGTTGGGGCTGATCGACCCTGGGTCGTCTATGCCGGGGATGTCGATCTGGGGGATAGATGGTGGTGGGGGGACGTTGATGTCGGGCCCGGGGTCAGCCGCCGCAATCCCAGAGCACACGGCCGCACCAACCATCACGCCGGCTGCCACCAGACCAATCCGCAACCCGGTCATCACAACCCCTTCCTGCCCGGCTTACGACCGGGACTATTTCATACACGCGAGGATAAGCATCTGCTCATAGTTGTGCAGGAAATCGGTTGTGCAGGAAATCGCTGCACAGTCCGCGGCGGGTGGGCGGATTAAGCAATGCGCCGCAACAGTCCGGTCACCAAGCGGTGGTCAGGGCTGGCGTTTCGGGGGTTTTCGGCGATGCTGTGGGCGGTGTCGGCGAACACGTCCTTGATGACCCGGTCGCAATCGTCCGGCGAAAGTGCCCAGGCCGAGCGGAAGCTGGGCTCGAGGAAGGCTTTCAGGAAGCCGGTTTGGGAGGCGGCGTATTCCTCGGCGTTGCCGTTGCTTTCGT
The DNA here is from genome assembly GCA_020438845.1 of Mycobacterium sp. Classification (GTDB taxonomy): domain Bacteria; phylum Actinomycetota; class Actinomycetes; order Mycobacteriales; family Mycobacteriaceae; genus Mycobacterium. The sequence continues at coordinate 33,671 of JAGQTV010000028.1, forward strand.
AGGCGGGCCAAAATGGGTCGCCCATGGTGGTCGGCGTCAGGGATACCAGTTCGAGGACGGCGCCACTCGGCCCTCGGTAGGTGGGAGTGAAGGGCGCTCGCCACTCGGAGAAGGTGCGAAACCAGGACGGGTACACCGTTGCTGCGTAGTCGCGGTCACTGAGATCGCCGCGGTCCCGGGCCCCTCGCAGCGCGGCTTGCAGGCACTCGAACAGCGGCTGGGAACCGGTTGATCCCTGATCGTCGGTGCACACATCGACGAACACCACCGCACCGGAGGGTGCCAGTTCGACGGATCGGTGGGCCAGGAAACGCTCCCAGTCGGCTGCCGAGCGTGATCGGTAGTGCTCGCGTGCGACGGCGTCGGTGGAGGATTGCGCGAAGAAGTGATCGCTCAGGGGTTGAGGCGGGCTGCTGAGCCAGTGCAACGCCGAGGCCGTCCAGGCCAGGTGCAGGGTCGATGGGGTGAACAGGCGATCGTAGAAGGAGCGGCCGACGACGAATGGGTGGATGCCTTCGTCGATCAGGTAGGTGTCGGGATCGTGTTCGATCACCGCGAATAAGGTGGCCCAATCGTTGTTCGGCAGGTCGGTGTGGATGACGTCGATGTCGGTCGCACCCGCGGCACGGAATCCGGTAACGGCGGCGCGCATCGGCGCCAACGAATTTCGTCCCTGCGCGCATCCCAGGTCGGCCACCACGACACGGCGGTCCGGCGACAGGGGCATCCCGCTGATGGCCTCGGCCACAAGTGCGAGCCCGAAAGCGGCGGCATCATCCTGGGTTGCCGAATTCCGGTCGTAGAAGCCGTCACCGGACATCACCCCTGGACCCAGCCCTGGCCGATCCGTAGATGCCATTCGTCGGAACTCCCTTCGAACACCACCCGATAGTGGACGATTCAGATATGTCGTCATCCTGCCAGCAGATGCGGCAGTGTTCCGAGAGGTGATTGGCGATGAAGATTCTGAGACGGGAGCATGCGCGGCAGGTCGCGGGTGAGGGCTATCTCAAGAGGATCCTGGTGCCCGAGGAGCTTATGGGCATTGAGGGCTCGTTCGTCCAAGAGGTTTCCTTTAGCAAGGGCGATGTTGTCGGGCAGCATTACCACCGCACTCAGACCGAGGTGTTCATCGCCCTCGATGAGGCGCATTTCGTCATCAACGACCAGACGGTGGTCATGAACCCCGGCGATGTCGTGATCTGCCAGCCCGGTGATGTGCACGGCAATCCGGTGATCCCGCACGACTTCCGCATCCTGGTGGTGAAGATCAACTACCGCGATGACGACACCGTGTGGTTGTGAGCTCAGCACCTCGGCGTGCTGTACACGAGTGGTTTACGTCGCCATGAAATCATCGCGACTGACGGTCGGCGTGAGTTAGCCCGGGTGTGGGCCGTTCGCCCTCGGAACGCACGAACACAGCGTCATACTTGTCATCAGTGCTGGCCCGTGCGCTGTCTGCGGACCACACGTGGCGCCGAGCGACAAGGGGATGCTAATGAACTCGTTGCGGCGTACCGCGGGCGTTTCAGTGCAGATTGCAGCGGCAATCGGTGCGGCCGTGCTGTTCTGTTCCGCCGTGCACGCCGATCCGGTTGCGACTCCTTCCCCCTCGCCGCTCGATTCCGATACCGGGATCGGGTGCCTGGGGGTATGCCCGCCGTGGAAGTTCCCCAATGACACCGATTGCGTGCCGCCGGCGTCGTTCAGCCAGCCGATGTGCTTGTGTAGCGATATCCCCGGATCGCCGGATTCCGAGACCGCGCCCTGCTGAGCGCCGGGTCGCACCATCTGAACTATTCGCGAGGCATCGCCGCTGGCGGTGCTCCTTGACCGGGGATCGGCACCCTCGTCCGTGCCCGGCGCCGTTGACCTGTTCGGCGGAGACATCACTTGGGCGCAGTGACGGCGTCCAACCCGGCCTCGTTATTGGGGCCGGTGTTGCACACTGAGATGCCGCCACAGGCGCGGTCCCAACGGGTCCAAGGATTGATGCCATGCGTTCGTCGACAATGGGACTGTCCGGCGAAGACGGCCACAGCCCGGGGGAAGGGCCGGCATGCCGTTGATGAAGGGGGTCTCAGCGGCACGGATCAGGCCGGGGATCGCGCAGACCACCACCGACCCCGGGTTCCTGCGGTGTGCGAGGTATGTGGGACGGGTGGGTGCCTTGGCAGTTGCCTTAGGTGCCGGAGCGGTGATCCTGTCGATGCCGGCCGTCGCGTTCGCCGATCAGGACGTTTCGACGGTTTCGGGGTCGCCGGGGTCGCTAGCGACGGGCGGACTACGGTCGACCGGCCACGCAGTGTCCAAGACGCGCCCGCGGGTGGCCGGCCCCAACGGCGGTGGAGTGCGTCCGGCTTCTGGCGCGAGGGCGGTCAGCGCCGCGACCGCACCGGGGAGGTCGCATTCAGGGCCCAATGCTATTGGCGACGACGCCTCGGGTGGTTCCAGCCCGGCCGCACGACAGGGTGGCTCGGGTGCGCGGCAACTGCTCGCGAGGCACAACCTGACGTCCGTGTCCGTGTCGTCGCGCCCGCTTCGCGCCTCGGGCGCTGCCGGTGGCGCTTCTCGGAGGAGCTACCCCGCGCCCGCGGTATCGGCTTCAGCCGTGACCGGCCCGGCAGCGGCGCGACCCGATGGTTTGTGGTTGTTCGGCAATGGCACCGCTGAGCATCCCGATGGCGGGGTTTTGATCGGGAATGGCTACAGCTGGACCGGCTACGGCGGGACCTGCACCAGCGGTGCTTGCACCGGTGGTGACGGCGGGCTGATCGGTAGCGGCGGCGACGGATACAACGGAGGCAACGGAGGGTCTGCCGGCTGGTTCGGCCACGGCGGTAACGGCGGGGGCGGTGTCGCTGGCGGTGACGGCGGTCGCGGCGGTCGCGGCGGGTTGTTCGCCGGTCGTGGCGGTGACGGCGGGGCAGGTGGGGCAGGGAGTGACTCGGGCCGTGCAGGCGGAAACGGCGGCGGCGGCGGTGATACCGGATTGCTGTCGGTGTGGGGCAACGGCGGCAGTGGTGGCTCGGGCGGTGCTGGTGCTGCAGGCGCAGGCGGCGCCACCGCAGCCGGTGCGGGCCGGTCTGGGACGGATGGCACCGTCGGCGGCGACGGAGGTTCGGGCGGGCATGGCGGTGCGGGCAGCTGGTTGGCGGGTTTCGGCGGTGCCGGTGGCGTGGGGGGGGCGGCGGGAGCCGGCGGCAACGGCGGCAGCGGGGCCAGTGGAGCCGACGCAACCACCGCCGGTGGGGTCGGTGGTGCGGGCGGTGACGGCGGCAGCGGAGCCGAGGGCGGTATCGGGGGTGCGGGCGGGGATGCCGGTCGAGCCCGCGTGTTGTTCCTCGTCACCACCAACGGTGCCAACGGCAGTGGCGGTGCGGGCGGAGGCGGTGGCAACGCCGGCACTCCCGGTGACGGGGGTGCCGGTGGCGCCGGCGGTTTCGGCACTCCCGATGGTGGTCGCGGCGGTGACGGTGGGAATCCCGGAGCCGCGGGTGGCGGCGGTGCCGGCGGTGCAGCGGGCACCGGGGGCAGTGGTGGCAGCGCCGGCCCCGCCGGGGCTGCTGGGGTATCGGTGGCCGGCGCGGCGGGTAACGGCGGGAACGGTGGGTCCGGCTTCTCGACCAGTGTCGTCGGTGCGGCTAGCGGCCGTGGCGGCCGCGGCGGCGACGGTGGGCGAATTGGTAACGGCGGCAACGGGGGTTCTGGCGCAGCCGGCGGTCAGGGCAGTGATGGCGGTGATGGCGGTGACGGCGGATCGGCGGGGTCGACGTCGGGAAACGGCGGCAACGGGGGTGCAGGCGGAGCGGGCGCGATCCGCGGCGAAGTAACCTTCACCGTAATTGCCACGATCAACGTCGGCAGTAGCCCGATGGGTGTGGCGGCCAGTCCAAAAGCCCGGGCCTACGTCACCAATCATGGCGGCAATACCGTTTCGGTGATCGACACCGACCCAGACAGTGACACCTACAACCAGGTCATCGCCACCGTCTCGGTCGGCGGCAGCCCCCAAGGGGTGGCAGTCGACTGGTACAACGACAGCGTCTACGTCACCAACACAGGCGACAACACCGTCTCGGTGATCGACACCGACCCGGACAGTGACACCTACAACCAGGTCATCGCCACCGTCTCGGTCGGCAGCAACCCCCAAGGGGTGGGGGCCAACATCGGCGGCTTCCGCGCCTACGTCACCAACACCGGCGACAACACCGTGTCGGCGATCGATACCAACCCCTACAGCGGCACCTACAACCACGTCATCGCCAACATCCTGGTGGGTAGCAACCCCTCGGGGGTGGCGGTCAATCCCGACGACTACCACGTCTATGTCACCAACACCGGCGACAACACCGTGTCGGTGATCGACACCGACCCGGACAGTGACACCTACAACCAGGTCATCGCCACTATCCCGGTCGGCAGCAACCCGTCTGGGGTGGCGGCTGATGACCCCAACTTCAACAGTGCCTACGTCGCCAATACCGGCGACAACACCATGTCGGTCATCGACACCGCCACCAACACCGTCAGCGGCACTGTCGCGGTTGGCGGCAACCCGTCCGGGGTGGCCTTCAGCCCCGACAATTACCACGTCTATGTCACCAACACCGGCGACAACACCGTGTCGGTGATCGACGCAAACGCTCGCAGTGGCACCTATAACCTGGTCATCGAAACTGTTACGGTCGGCACCGGCCCGTCTGGGGTGGCGGTCAGTCTCGACAACAGCCACGTCTACGTCGCCGATCAAACGAGCGCCACCGTCTCGGTCATCCAGGTCACCGGTCGTGGCGGAGACGGCGGAGCCGGTGGTGCTGGCGGTAACGGCGGGGCCGTTGGTAACGGCGGTAACGGGGGGTCGGGCGGTGCCGGTGCGGCCGGTTTCAGCGGCGCCGATGGGGTGTTGGCGGGTGAGGACGGCACCAGCGGTACCGGCGGCGGTAACGGCGGTGCTGGCGGTGCCGGCGGCCAGGGCGGGGCGACCTCAGGTAGCGGCGGTTCCGGCGGCGCGGGCGGTTCCGGCGGTGCTGGCGGCAACGGCGGTAACGGTGTCGACGGGGCGGATGCGTGGACTTCAGGCGGCGATGGTCAGGCCGGTGGGTGGAGTGGTGGCGGAGGTAACGGCGGGGCCGGGGGGGCTGGGGGCAACGCCGGTATGGCCCTGGGATTCGGTTCTGCGGGCGTCAACGGCAACGGCGGCAACGGCGGTCGCGCCGGCAATGCCGGCGTGGCCGGTAACGGCGGTGCCGGCGCGGCGGGCGACGCCGACACGCCCGATGGTGGCAACGGCGGTGACGGTGGCATTGCCCGCTTCGCGGGTTCTCGCGGTGCGGGAGGTGCGGCCGGTGCGGGTGGCAGCGGCGGAATCGACGGTGTGAACGGCGCTGCCGGGGACTCCTTCCGCGGCGGCACTGGTGGTGATGGCGGCGACGGTTGGGACAGCACCACCGTCGGCGTCGACGGCGGCAACGGCGGGGCAGGCGGTAACGCTGGTAGCGGTGGTAGCGGCGAGGGAGGTGATGGCGGTAACGGCGGTCGGGGCGGTAACGGTGCCAACGGCACCAACGGCACCAACGGTGTCAACCCTGGCGATAGCGGCACCGACGGCGTCGCCGGCAGTAACGGCGGTGCCGGTGGCGACGGCGGCGCGGGGGGCTGGTTCTCCTACGCAGGGAATGGCGGTGCCGGTGGCAGGGCCGGTAACGGTGGCAATGGCGGGTCGGGCGTTGACGGGTCCGACAGTGTCAACCCCGGAACCGCCGGCAACGGCGCGGCCGGGGGGAACGGCGGCAAGGGCGGCAACGGCGGCGCCGCGGGTGAGTTTTACGGCCGCGCCGGAAACGGCGGGGCTGGCGGTGACGGCGGCAACGGAGGCAACGGTGGCACCGCCGGTGCCCGCACGCCCGGCGGCGACCAGGGTGCCACGGGTGGCGCCGGTAACGGTGGAAACGGTGCTGCTGGCGGAAACGGCCGCAATGCCGGAAACGGCGGTGACGGCGGCACGGGTGGCGACGGCGCGGCAGGCGGTGACGGCGGCAGCGGAGGTACTGGCGGTGACAGCACTAGTGACGAGGACGCCAACGTCGGCGGTAACGGTGGTAGCGGTGGTAGCGGCGGCACGGTGGGTAATGGCGGTGCCGGGGGTGCGGGCGGAGCGGCCAGCAACGGAAGCAGCCTAGACGCCATCGCCGGCGATGGCGGTCGCGGTGGCGACGGCGGGCAGTCGGCTGGTGTGGGCGGCGCCGGTGGCCGCGGCGGCAACGCCTCCGCAAGTTTCGTCAACTCGGACGGCAGCGTGATCGGCGGTGCAGGCGGCAACGGCGGGAACGGGACCAGCGGTGGTGCCGGCCGCGCCGGCGGCAATGCCGCCACCGAGGGCACTGGCAGCGTCAGGCCGGGCGCTGGCGGTGCGGGCGGCATCGGCACTAGCGGTATCGGCGGTGCCGGTGGGCGTGGCGGCGACGCACGGATCAACAACGGTCGCTCAACCGAAGACGCCCTGGGCGCCGGTGGGGGCGCTGGCGGTGCCGGCGGTATCGCCGGCGGGGACGGCGGGTCCGGCGGCGACGCGTCCACCTCGGGCAGCGGCACCGCTACTGGCGGCGCGGGTGCCGACGGGGTCAATGGCGGATCCACCGGTGTCGGTGGTCGCGGCGGCGACGGCGGTGCTGCCTCCGTGACAAACCTCGGCTCGGAGGCGACGGCCACCGGCGGCGCGGCCGGCAACGGCGGCGACGGGACCGCCGGTGGTGCCGGCGGCAACGGCGGGTACGCCGGCACTGCTGGTGTGGGCAGTGCCAGAGCGGGTAGCGGCGGAAACGGTGGGTTCGGCACCTCTGCTACCGGCGGCGTCGGCGGTGCCGGCGGCGAGGCTCGTACCGGCAATGCACCCGCGGACGCGATCGGCGGTGCTGGCGGTAACGGTGGCGATGGCGCCACCGACGGTGGATTCGGCGGCAGAGGTGGCGACGTCTTTACCGCAGGCCCTGGCCGGGTCATTCCCGCGGTCGGCGGCAACGGCGGCAATGGCGTCACCGGCGCTGGCGGTGCCGGCGGGTTCGGCGGCACGGCCAGGCTGCAAGGCGCCACCTCCACATCCACCGTGAACGGGGCAATCGGCGGCACCGGAGGCAACGGAGCAACGTACGGCGGCGAGGGCGGCTGGGGCGGCCAAGCGTGGATTCTCACCCCGGACTCGTCCGCAGACGCTGTTGGAGGCAGCGGCGGCGCGGGCGGCGTCGGGATCATCGGCGGCGGGGCCGGCGGGTGGGGAGGAAACGTGTTCAACTGGGGCACCGGCACCGCCACCGGCGGGGCGGGAGCCAATGGGACCAGCGGCGGGTCGACCGGTGTTGGTGGTGGGGGCGGAAGGGGTGGCTTCGCCAGCGTGTCCAACGATGTTTCCCCGGGCATCGCGTTCGGCGGTGCGGCCGGCAATGGCGGCGACGGGACCGACGGCGGGGCCGGCGGCGGCGGGGGCAGCGCGCTGAGCAAGATCGGAGAAGTCCTACCCGCCGTCGGCGGTACGGGCGGAACCGGCTCGATCGGTGTTGGCGATGCGGGCGGACCTGGCGGCCGCGCCTCCCTCAGTGCCGCGGGCGCGACAGCGGTCGCTGCTGCCGGCGGCGTCGGAGGCAGGGGTATCCTCGCGGGCGGCCGCGGCGGCGATGGCGGTGAAGGATTCAACGATAGGGGCAACGCCGCAGGCGGCGCAGGCGGAGACGGCGGCGTCTCGACCATTGGTACCGGGGGAGCCGGCGGCACCGGCGGCGCTTCGAGAGCATTCGCCGATACCCAGGCGGCATCCTCGCAATCCGGGGCCGGCGGTAACGGCGGCGTCGGTGTCATCGGTGGAACCGGCGGCATGGGTGGGTGGGCAGATGGCTCCAGCGGCGTTGCCCTCACCTCACAGGGCGGCAGTGGCGGCACCGGCGGACCCGGCAGCGGTCGTGGCGGTGACGGCGGTGTCGGCGGTCTAGCACGCGGCGACTCCGTAAACGGGACGGTCACCGTCGTCGGTGGCACCGGCGGGACCGGCGGGGCAGGACTGGGACCCAGCGCCCGCGGCGGCGACGGCGGTATGGGGTTCGATGCCTACGCCTACAGCGGCACCAACGTTGCAACCGCACTGGCCGGAAACGGCGGCGACGGCGGCAACGGCACCGGCGGTGGCGGTAATGGCGGTGCGGGCGGCGAAGCGAGCGCCCCTTCCATCGGAGGACTAGCGGGCGGCGGGAACGGCGGAAACGGCGGTAACGGTATCGACCCAGGCGCCGACGGCGGCGACGGCGGGGACGGCGGGGACGCCTCCGCACCGTCGGGTACTGCCAGCGGCGGCCTCGGCGGTCTCGGCGGCGATGGCGGACCCGGCGGCGATCAGGGAAGCAAAGGCGTGAACGGATCGCCCTGACCAACCGCAGGAGTCATCAACCAAAATAGCCTGTGAGCTAACCGGAGCCAAAGCGGTCGATCCGCCGTGAGTACAGGTATTGCCGCGTGTTACCAACGGCGCGGTCTGTCGGACCCTGCGGCCACACTGCAGGGGTGCTTGATCTTGCTCTTCCTCTGGAATGCGGGGGCTGCGGCGAACGCTCGACCCGATGGTGTCCGGCCTGCGCTGCGGCGCTGCAGGTAAGGGCCGATCAGCCGCACGTGGTGCTGCCCCGAGCGGACCCTGGCGTTCCGGTGTTCGCCCTGGGTCCCTACGCCGGCCCGCGCCGTCAGACGATCGTTGCACTGAAAGAGCGTGGGCGCGCCGACCTGGTCGGTCCGCTGGCCCGGGCGTTGGCCCTGGGCATCCACCGACTGGTGGACTGGGGCGTGCTGGCTCTTCCGGCGACCGTGGTGCCGGCCCCGACCCGGTGGTCGGCGGCCCGTCGGCGTGGGGGAGATCCGGTCACGCGGATCGCGGTCGCCGCCACCGCTGAGCAACCGGAACTCACCGTTACCCCGGCCCTCCGTATCTGGGGGCCCGTTCGTGATTCGGTGGGACTGACCAGTTCCGCCCGTCAGCGGAACATCGCCGGGCGAGTCCGTCGGACCGGGGCATGCAGGGTGATTCCCGCGGGAGAGGTGCTGCTTGTCGACGACGTCCTCACCACAGGCGCGACTGCTCGTGAATCGGTCCGCGCGCTGGTCGAAGGCGGGTTTCGGGTGGCTGCAGTGCTCACGGTGGCCCATGCGTGACGTGCCGTGACCGTTCTTGTCTCCAAAGACCCCAACACAGGTGACCTAAACGGTGGCACTACCGTTTGGAATGCGACTACCGTCGGGGTTGACGAACCGCCGACGGCTAGGAGGTGATTATTCGACCTCTCGCGCCGGCGGGTGAAGGCCTAGCACCTACCATGAGCGGCGCCGTAATGCACTTGTGCCATCCCGTAGAAGAAACGAGTTGCCGAGAATGTCAACCCAATCTGTGAACCCCGATCAGCTTGCCGATAGTCAGCAGTCCCCCACCGCTGATGTCCAGGTGACGGGACGCAATGTCGAGATTCCCGACCATTACCGCGTCTATGTGGGGCAAAAGCTCGCCCGCGTAGAAAGGCTGGACAGCACCATCCAGCGTTTCAATGTGGAGCTCGAGCATGAGAACAACCGCAGGCAGCGTAAGAACTGCCAGCACGTCGAAATTACCGCCCACGGAAGCGGCCCGGTGGTCCGTGGTGAGGGCTGCGCCGACAGTTTTTACGGTGCCTTCGAAGCCGCTGTGCACAAACTGGAGAGCCGGGTCCGTCGCGGCAAGGACCGCCGCAAGGTGCATTACGGAGAAAAGACTCCGGTGTCATTGCGCGATGCCACCGCCGTGCCCAAGCTTGACCTCGCTGAGGCGTTCAAGCCCGACAGCACCGGATCACCGGACGGCGAGGTGGCAAACCAGGCTCCAGACCACGCCGCCGATCACGAACCCGGCCACATCGTGCGGGTTAAGGAACACCCCGCCAAGCCGATGACGGTGGACGACGCGCTCTACGAGATGGAACTGGTCGGGCACGACTTCTTCCTGTTTCATGACAAGGAGAGCGATCGGCCCTCGGTGGTCTATCGGCGCCATGCCTACGACTACGGCCTGATTCGGCTCGCCTGAGCGAGCCGGTGGCCTGATTCGGCTCGCCTGAGCGAGCCGGTGGCCTGATTCGGCTCGCCTGAGCGAGCCGGCAGGCAGGGGCATATCACGGCGTCACCTAGGATGGAGAGCGATTAAACCTCCAATCCGCAGGGGAATTACGTGCTGTCTAAGTTGCTGCGCATCGGTGAAGGCCGCATGGTCAAGCGCCTCAGAGGGGTGGCTGACTATGTCAACACCTTGTCCGACGAGATGGAACGGCTCACCGATGCCGAGTTGCGGGGCAAGACCGACGAGTTCCGCAACCGGATCGACAACGGCGAGGGCCTCGACGACGTGTTGCCCGAGGCGTTCGCGGTAGCCCGCGAGGCGGCTTGGCGGGTGCTCTCGCAGAAGCACTTCGACGTGCAGGTGATGGGTGGGGCGGCGCTGCATTTCGGCAATGTCGCTGAGATGAAGACCGGTGAGGGAAAGACGCTGACCTGTGTGTTGCCGGCCTACCTCAATGGGCTTGGTGGCAAAGGTGTTCACGTCGTCACCGTGAACGACTACCTGGCCAAACGCGACAGTGAGTGGATGGGCCGCGTACACCGGTTCCTGGGACTCGAAGTCGGCGTGATCCTGTCCGGCCTCAGCCCCGACGAGCGGCGCGCTTCGTACGCCGCCGATATCACCTACGGCACCAACAACGAATTCGGCTTCGACTATCTGCGTGACAACATGGCCCATTCGCTGGACGAGTTGGTGCAGCGAGGTCATGAGTACGCGATCGTGGACGAGGTCGACTCGATCCTGATCGATGAGGCCCGCACCCCGCTCATCATCTCCGGTCCGGCGGACGGCGCATCGCATTGGTACACCGAGTTCGCGCGGCTGGCTCCGATGATGGAGAAGGACGTTCACTACGAGGTCGACTTGCGCAAGCGCACCGTCGGCGTTCATGAGCTGGGCGTCGAGTACGTGGAGGACCAGCTCGGCATCGACAATTTATACGAAGCCGCCAACTCGCCGCTGGTGAGCTACCTCAACAACTCGTTGAAGGCCAAGGAACTCTTCCACCGCGATAAGGACTACATCGTCCGCGACGGCGAGGTGCTGATCGTCGACGAGTTCACCGGCCGCGTGCTGGTTGGCCGCCGCTACAACGAAGGCATGCACCAGGCCATCGAGGCCAAAGAGAAAGTCGAGATCAAGGCCGAGAACCAGACGCTCGCCACGATCACCTTGCAGAACTACTTCAGGCTCTACGACAAGCTGGCCGGCATGACCGGTACGGCCGAGACCGAGGCTGCCGAACTGCATGAGATCTACAAACTGGGCGTCGTGCCGATTCCGACGAACCGGGACATGGTCCGCAAGGACAAGGCCGACCTCATTTACAAGACCGAGGAAGCCAAGTTCATCGCGGTCGCCGACGACATCGCCGAGCGCTACGACAAGGGCCAGCCGGTGCTGATCGGCACCACCAGCGTGGAGCGCTCGGAGTATCTCTCAAAGATGCTGCACAAGCGGCGTATCCCGCACAGCGTCCTCAACGCGAAGTATCACGAGCAGGAAGCCGGAATCATCGCCGAGGCCGGTCGGCTCGGCGCGATCACCGTGGCAACCAACATGGCAGGCCGCGGGACCGACGTCGTGCTCGGCGGCAACGTTGACTTCCTCGTCGACCGCCGGCTGCGCGAACGCGGGTTGGACCCGGTAGAGACTCCGGAAGAGTACGAGAACGCCTGGCATGAGGAACTTCCCAAGGTAAAAGCGGAGGTCGAGGCGGAAGCCGATGACGTCCGTGAGGCCGGTGGTTTGTACGTTCTGGGTACTGAGCGGCACGAGACCCGCCGCATCGACAACCAGCTGCGAGGCCGCTCTGGCCGCCAGGGAGACCCGGGCGAGTCGCGGTTCTACCTCTCGCTGGGCGACGAGCTCATGCGGCGTTTCAACGGTGCAACCCTGGAAGCCCTGCTAACCCGCCTGAACTTGCCCGACGATGTGCCCATCGAGGCCAAGATGGTCACTCGAGCCATCAAGAGTGCTCAGACGCAGGTTGAACAGCAGAACTTCGAGATTCGCAAGAACGTGCTGAAGTACGACGAGGTGATGAACAAGCAGCGCACGGTCATCTACGAGGAACGCCGCCGGCTCTTGGAGGGCGAAAACCTGGAGGGCCAGGCCCACCAGATGCTGGTCGACGTCATCACCGCCTACGTCGATGGCGCGACCGCTGAGGGTTACGCCGAAGATTGGGACCTGGAACAGCTGTGGACCGCATTGCGGACCCTGTATCCGGTGGGAATCGACCACCATGACCTCATCAACTCGGAGGCGGTCGGCGAAGTCGGCGATCTAACCCGTGATGAGTTGCTCGAAGTGCTCATTGCCGACGCCGAAAAGGCCTATGCGAAGAGAGAAGCTGAGATAGCAGCGGTCGCCGGGCCGGATGCGATGCGTCAGCTGGAACGCAACGTGTTGCTCAATGTGCTGGACCGCAAGTGGCGCGAGCACCTTTACGAGATGGACTACCTCAAAGAGGGCATCGGGCTGCGGGCCATGGCGCAGCGTGACCCATTGGTGGAATACCAACGCGAAGGCTACGACATGTTCATCGGCATGCTCGAAGGTCTAAAGGAGGAGTCCGTCGGCTTCCTGTTCAACGTTCAGGTCGAACCTGCCCAGCAGACACCGCGAGTAGCCCCGGTCGCCACACCGCAGGGACTCGCCGACTTGGCGGAGCAGAGCGAGCCGACAATTCGGGCCAAGGGTATCGACGATGACAGCTCGCGTCCCCTGACCTACGTGGGGCCATCCGAGGACGGATCCGCGGAGGTGCAGCGTCACGAAGGCGGCCCGGTCCGCGCTGGCAAGGGCAGCCGCAAGGAGCGTCGGCAGGCTGCCAGGGAGCAAGGCAAAGAGCGGCGGCTTCTGCGCCGCCGCTGAGCTACCCCAGGTGCAGCGCCACCACCTGCCAGCGTGTTCCGGTCGGCGTTGCCACCTGTTCGACTCGGCAGGCCACGGCGTGCACCCGATCGCCACGGGTGTAGCTAGCGGTGACCTCAGCCGCGGTTCCTTCGGGATTGACGGGTTGGGCCCGAACCCGACGCAGCCGCGCCGCACCGTCGTCGCGCCGGCGTCCGACCCGTAACAGCGACTCTGTCAGTCCCGATGCCAACAGCGGTTTCAGCTGCGCCGGCGGACGGCGCCTGTCGATGACTTCAAGTACCCGGCGCAAGGTGGCGTCGGCGAAGGTGGCGGCCGCCAGGGCATGAGCTTCTTCGGCGCGGGTGCGGGGAACCGGGCGCACCGGCACCTGTCTGCGGCGAAGCGAAATGACCGGCGGCAGCGCGGGCGGCCCGCCGAATGTCGGTGGCTCGTAGTCGGCGATCGGTGAGACGTGGGTGACTGCGTGAATTGCTTTGGGCACCAGGCATTCTCCGTGGTTCGGTCATCAGGCTGGGCCGCCGGAGAGCGGCGATCCGTGGGGCGCAAGCATGGCACATCTTTCGCCGGCGCGGTGTTCACCCCGACAACGGCACCTCAGCTTGGGACGTAGACGGTGGCGCGCATGCCGAGGTGATCTGAACCCGGGATGCGCACGGTCTGCACTGCGTCGGCCGAACTGTTCAACGTCAGGATGTGGTCTATCCCAACCAGTGCGGGAATCGGCAGATTCGCCGGAAAGGTGCGGACCAGTCCGGCGCCAGACTGCTCGACGGCGGACTTGAAGCCGGTCTGAAGTAGCCGCCGAAATGACCGCATATCGGAGGTGGCATTCAGGTCTCCGGCGACGATCACCGCGCCGGGGGCTGTCCGGGCCAGAGCATCGAGGGTGTCCGGCAAAATGGGGATTTCATCGCGCCAGCGATCGATCGGTTGCGGCCACGGACCGGCCAGGTGGATCGTCGCAACGATCACGTCGTGCGCAGCGCCCGGTACCCGGACGGTGGCCGTGAGGAGCCCGAGTTGGTATTGGGGGATGCGGTTGGAGTGCAGGATCGGATAACGGCTCCAGATGCCGACCCCGTGAGCCCAAGGTCGGGCATCGACCGCGCGGTAGGGGAACTCGTGCTCCAGTCCACCGAGGACGAGCTTGTCCGCCAGGTCGGGCGTGAGCTCTTGCACCAGAAACACGTCCGCGCTCCGGCTGGCCGCGGCGACCATGGCTTCGGGGTCGGCGGACCCCTGGTAGGCATTGAAGGTCAGCAGCCGGATCGGGACGCTGTGTCCCGCGGGCCGGTCGGCCGCGAATAAAGGAACCTCCACCAACAACGCCACGACCGTGAGCACGAGGGTCGGGACCGCGGCCCACTTCCGACCGGTGAACAGCAAAGGGAGCGCGAGCACTGCCGCGCAGATCGTCAGGTAGGGCGAACCGACCGCGGTCAGCAGAACGGCATGGCTGCGAACCGGCATGAACCTGACCGCGAAACCGACAATGGCGATCAGGAACGTGATGGTGGCGAAAATGTGGGCGCGGTGCATGAGTGCGCCGCAGTTTAGTTAAGTGCGTCTGCTGTCCGCCACCGAGTCGGCGCGCTGTTGTCGGGCGGGAACTGGAGCACCTTGCCGTGCATCCAGTCCGGCCGCGCCGACGCTGCGAGGGCGGCGTCACGGGCAATGGTCCTGGCCCGGAAATGTCGTGCCCGGAAGGTATCCAGAAGGATCGTCCGGAGCGGCCGGAACCCGTCCCTGATCGTCTTGAGCTTGGTGTCGCCGTGGTAGCGGCGGTGTTCGTAGCTCGGTACCTCGACGATGCCGGCTCTGCAGGGGCGAATCGGCCGATGACCATGGCCTCGATCCCGAAGCCGTCGCCCAAACGTGGACGCCTTGCCTGCGTGGGGATTCGGCAGTTCGAGGAAGGGGTGTTGGTCGGCCTAGAAGGCGTTCAAGCCGTAGCACAGGTCAATGAAGCGGGTTCTGGTCAAGATGCTTGCCAGCAGATTGAGGCCGTCGTTACCCACCGCGCGGAACATGGTGAGTCCTGGCTGCCGCTCTCGCCGGCCGAGTCTTCCTGGGCGGATGCGTGCTGGGCAGCGGGGCGGACTGGGGGCGGCTACCCGGCCCGTATATGCCGGCTGCCGACACCCGATCGATGGACGCCGAGACATTGGCCGCGGTCAAGTGGGCCCGGTCGGCGCTGCCTGCCGGGAGTCGCATCACCAGGGGCCGGGTCAGTTCGGATCTGCTTTCCTCCCAGGCCGGCCTGTGGCCGGTGACGCATGGGGTCGAGGGCGTCGATGCGCCCGCCCTCTAAGTGGCGACAAAGTGGGGAACGAGGGAAACAGACATGGCTGCTGCCATGCAGTTGCGCTTCCTCTACGTCGATCTTCGCCTGCCCGATCAGCTTCCTCCCTACGGTTCGTATCTCTTCAGTGGCGAGACCGGTGAGGGAGAACAATTTCACCGAAGCCCAACTCGACAAGGTCGATTCCGTGCCGCGCATCAAACGTCTGTACCGGCATGGCCCGGTGTCGATCTACGACCTGCGTGGGCTGGGCGTGCCCGAACTGCGCAGCGGTTGGTTCCGGCCCTCACGGGTGTGGGCCTGGTGGCCGGCCTCTGCCTCTTCTCGTTGGCATTGCTGATCACCGGTGTGTGGCTCACTCCGGTGACAATCCTGTTTGCCACCTCGGTGATCGGCATGGTGCCCTAGCGGGCGGTCATGGGGGTGGTCAGACACGAACGCCGCAGAGTTCCGCGGCGGGCGGTGCGTCCGCTGGGCTCATCGCGGTGCCGTTCATGCTCCCGCGGTATGGGTTGCGCTGCCCGAAGACTACTTCAGGGTGAATCAGATTCTGACCGACCCTCGGGCCGTCCACGTGGTGCCAGCAAGGTCGGCCGGCTAGGCAGCTGGCTATTGCAGCCGTTGAACGGCGAGCCGGTGGCCAGGTCGGTAATCTGGCGCGGTGTCCGAAGGGGTAGGTGTGGGTAACGGCCCCGACCCCGAACGGTCCAGCAAGCTCCGTTTCCTGCTTCGCAGCGCGGCGAGTCTGGCCTCAACCTCCGTCGTCACCTCGGCACTCGGGTTCGCCTTCTGGGCCGTCGCGGCGCGGACGTTTCCGGCGACGGCCGTTGGCCAGTCGTCGACGGCCATCGCAGCTATGAGCCTGATCGCGCCGATGGCACTGTTGGGATTCGGCACCCTCCTGGTGGCCAAACTGCCCACGATGATCGACGGCCGGGGCCGGGTGGTGGCCACCGCGGCAGCGCTGACCGGTGCCGCAGCGGGCGGGGTGGCTCTGGGATGCGCTTACGTGCTGCCCGACAAGTTTCTCGGACTCCCCGACATGCGCACGCTGAGTGTTGCCTTGATCTTCGCTGCGGGGGCGGCCACCCAGAGCGTCGGCCTTCTGCTCGACCAGGCCCTGCTGTCGACCATCGGCGGCGGAATGCAACTGGGCCGCAACGCCGTACAGTCCGTTGCCAAGCTGGTTCTCCTGGTCATATTTGCTTTCACCGTGGCGAGGTTCGGGGGGTTGGCCATCTTCACCAGTTGGGTGGTGGCCAACGTCGTCTCGATCACGCTCGTCGGTGTCCTGTTGTTGCGCCGGTACGAGCTCAAAATCCGGCACGTGTTGCCCACCCGCAGCGCGTTGGAGGGACTGCACTTCGACGCCGTCCGGCACCACGCTCTCAACACGGCGTTGATGGTGCCCTACTTCGCGATGCCGATCGTCGCCAACTCCATTCTCGGCGCGAAACGGGCTGCCTACTTCTTCGCCACCTGGTCGGTCGCCAGTGTCGTATTTCTGCTGCCGCTGTCGCTGGCCACGGCCCTATTCGCCTCTAGTTCGCGGGACTCCGACACCTACCTCGATGAATTCCGCGTGACACTGCGCTATTCGACGCTCGCATGTATCGCGGCGGTTCTGGGCATGGCGCTGTTGGGCCGTCCGATACTGCACATCTTCGGCACTGACTACGCCGAGAACGGCTATGTCCCGCTCATCATTATGTGCTTGGGCGGCCTTGGGCTCATCGTGAAGGATCATCATGTAGCCCTGGCACGGATCACCGGAGACGTTGTGCGGGAGGCCCTGACCGTCGGGGCGCTGAGCATTCTCGAACTCGTGGGTGCAGCCTTCGGCGCGACCCATGGCGGGTTGACCGGGCTCACCCTGGGCTGGTTGGCGGCTGCGACTCTGGGGTTCGTCGTCTATGGCCCGAAGGTGTGGCGGGCCTACCGTGGCACCCTGGCTGTCGAGGACTCAACACCGGAGGTTGGAACGTGAGGTGGCCGTCCCGGATCCTGTCCGCTCTGGTGGTGGCCGTACTGGGTGCCCAGGGCTCCGTGGCCGACGCCCAGGGAATGCCCGTCGCGACCAGGCCGGTCCTCGACGAGTTCCTCGGCCCGGCCGGCTCGCTGCCGAACCCCGACCTATGGGCCTTCGACGTCGGAACGAACAAAAAATATCATTGGGAAAAAGGCAGCCTGCAGGACTACACCAACGCCCCTGACAATGTGCGCCTCGACGGCAACGGACATCTCGTCATCCAAGCCCGCAAGGGTGGCTCCGACTCTGTCCCGTCGTACACCTCTGCACGAATGACCACCCGCGGACGAATGGCGTTTCCCTACGGCGTGGTGTCGGCGCGGATCAAGTTTCCGACCGGGCAGGGGATCTGGTCGGCCTTCTGGATGATGGGGCTGAACTACGACACCGTGGCCTGGCCTGAGTGCGGCGAGATAGACATCATGGAAATCATCAACACGGGCACGAAATACCATGCCGCGCTGCACGGCCCGGACGGGTCGAAACGCGGTTTCGAACTCACGGCCAAAGGGCCGATCCCCGACCTTTCCGCCGGATTCCACAAATACTGGGTGAACCGCCAGCCGAACACCATCACGATCGGCATCGACGACGGCGCCCTGGCGAAATTCACTCGCGACTCGCTCAAGGGCAATTCGCGTTGGACGCTCGACCAACCGATGTTCGCACTGTTCAACATTGCGGTTGGGGGAGATTGGCCCGGCCCCCCGGACTCGTCAACCTCCTTTCCCGCCACCATGATCATCGACTGGTTTTCCTTCGAGCCAATGGCCAAGGGGTGAGGTTGCGTCGTACCGGGGCCAGGGGTCGCGCGCACCACGTGCTCATGGCCACCGCGGGTGTAGCGAAACTGGTGGCTGCGGGCGCCGTCGGAATCCTCAGGTTGGCGCGGCGGTCCAAAGACCGGCCGATACCGTGACAGGGTGAATTTCGGGATACTGCGATTCGGGGTGTTGTGGCGATGTTGACTCGGTTGTCAACGTCGGACGCCTCGTTCTACCACCGGGAGAACACCTCGACCCCGATGTATGTGGGGTCGCTGTCGATTCTGCGGCGCCCCCGAGGCGGGTTGAGCTATGACGCCCTGCTGGAGACCGTCGAACGGCGCCTCCCCCAAATTCCGCGGTATCGCCAGAAGGTCCGGGAGGTGACACTGGGCCTGGCGCGCCCGGTGTGGGTCGACGACCCCGGCTTCGACATCACCTACCACATCCGTCGCTCAGCGCTACCGTCCCCGGGCAGCGACGCCCAGTTGTACGACCTGGTGTCCCGGCTGGCAGGACGGCCGCTGGACCGGAGCCGCCCGCTGTGGGAGATGTACCTGATCGAGGGGCTCGCCGGCGGCCGGCTGGCGCTGTACATCAAGTCGCATCAGGCACTCATCAACGGAATGGCGGCACTTGAGATCGGCCATGTCATCGCCGACCGCAACCGCCGGCCGGCGGCGGGCGTCGAGGACATCTGGCTGCCTGCCCGGGAGCCGTCCCCCCGCCAGCTGGTAATCGACGCCCTGGGTGACTGGTTGGCCCGACCCGGCCACGAACTGCAGTCGCTGCGGTCGAAGGTCGTCGACGTCGTTACCAACCGCGGCGAATTGGCGGAGTTGGGGCGCCGGGTCACCACCGTGGCCCTGACGTTGGCCCGGCGCAGTGCGCCGAGTAGCCCGCTGAACACCACCGTCTCCCGCCACCGACGGTTCACGGTGGCCTCCGCGCTGCTGTCGGACTACCGGCTGGTCCACGAGCGCTACGACTGTGCTGTCAACGACGTGGTCCTGGCCGTGATCGCCGGTGCGCTGCGCAACTGGTTGCTCTCGCGCGGGGAACCCGTGGACGCCACGCTGGCGGTCCGGGCGATGGCGCCGCTGTCGGTCTACCCCGACGCCGAATTGAACTCGACCGGTCCCGGGCAGGCGATCCGGGAGGTGGCGCCCTTTCTGATCGATCTGCCGGTCGGCGAGGGCAACGCGGTCGTACGACTCTCGCAGATCACCCACGCAACCGAATCGCACTCGGCGGCGGCCAGACTGGTCGACGCCCGGACTATCGTGACGCTGTCCGGTTTTGCCCCGCCCACCCTGCATGCCATGGGAACCCGGGTGGCCACCCACTATCCACCCCGGCAGTTCAACCTGCTGATCACCAACGTGCCCGGACCGCAGGCCCAGATGTATGTCGCCGGGGCGAAGCTGCTGGAAACCTACGCGGTTCCGCCCCTGCTGCCCGGCCAGGTGCTCGCCATCGGTGTGACCTCCTATTTCGGCAAAGTGTATTTCGGGATCAACGCCGATCGGGAAGCGATGAGCGACGTCGACGTGTTCCCCGAACTACTGGCTCGGTCCCTCGAAGAACTGATCGACGCCGCCCAGTAACCACTTTCGTCGTACTATGCGCCGCATGGCCAAGGCGAAAGACAAGAGCAAAGCGGACGGCAAGGCGGCGAAGAGGGCTGACAAGAAGGAAAAAGCGCACAAGATTCCCAACGACGTCTATGAAGCCGAGTTGTTCCGCTTGCAGACCGAATTGGTGAAGCTCCAGGAGTGGGTTCGGGCCACCGGCCACCGCATCGTGATCGTCTTCGAAGGACGCGATGCTGCCGGTAAGGGTGGCACCATCAAGCGGATCACCGAATACCTCAGCCCACGGACCGCGCGCATCGCTGCGCTTCCGGCGCCGACCGAACGCGAGCGCGGGCAGTGGTACTTCCAGCGCTATATCGAGCACCTACCCACCAAAGGCGAGATCGTGCTCTTCGACCGGTCCTGGTACAACCGGGCCGGAGTGGAA
This sequence comes from Mycobacterium sp., assembly GCA_020438845.1. Lineage (GTDB taxonomy): Bacteria > Actinomycetota > Actinomycetes > Mycobacteriales > Mycobacteriaceae > Mycobacterium. The sequence continues at coordinate 53,797 of JAGQTV010000028.1, forward strand.
CGCGTCATGGGTTTCTGCTCCCCGCACGAACACGCGCTGTTCCTGCGCCAGTGCCCGATTTTCGAACAGATGCTCATCGACGACGGAATCCTGTTGCGCAAGTACTGGTTCTCGGTGTCCGAAGAGGAACAACTCAAGCGATTCACCTCGCGGATGAGCGACCCGTTGCGCCGCTGGAAGCTCTCCCCGATGGACATGGAGTCCATCTACCGGTGGGAGGACTATTCGCGCGCCAAGGACGACATGATGGTGCACACCGACACCCCCAACAGCCCCTGGTACGTCGTGGAGTCCGCGGTCAAGAAGCACGCGCGGCTGAACATGATCTCCCATCTGCTGTCCAGCATCCCCTATGAGGAAGTCGAGCCGGAGATCGTCGAGATACCGAAGCGACCCCAGATCGGCAACTACATCCGTCCACCTCGCGAATTGGCACATTACGTCGATGATTTCGTCAGCACCCTGATGGGGGATCGCGAATAGCGCGCGGTTAATCTGGCCTGATGCGGGTGTATATCCCGGCGACGGTGTCGATGTTGCAGCGCCTGGTTGCCGACGGTTCCGTGCAGCCCCTGAGCGGTACGGCCTTCGCGGTCACACCTGCGCTGCGGGAGGCCTACGCGCAGGGTGACGACGATGAACTCGCTGAGGTAGCCCTCGGAGAGGCCGCGCTCGCATCGCTGCGCTTGCTGGCCGCCGAGGCCGGTGACGGTCCGGCCGGGTGCCAACAACTGCGACGTGCGGTGATCGTCGCCGACGCTGATGCCAGCCCGCGGCCTGACCTCGACGATGCCGTGGTGCGGATCGCCGGCCGGGTCGGACTGGACGCTGTTGCCGCTGCTTATGTGGACAACGCCGCCGCCGAATCGGCGGTACGGGCGGCAATCGAGGTGATCGACGCGGCCGACCTGGGCGACGAGGATGCCGAGTTGACCGTCGGGGACGCCCAAGACCACGACCTGGCCTGGTATGCGTCCCATGAGCTGCCATTCTTGCTCGACCTGCTCTAAAGGCCGCCTCGGGCAGGTTACGGTACCGTAGGTTCCGTGAAGATTCGTGCTGCCGCGGCGCTGCGCGCCGTGACCGCACCGCTGACCACGCCACTGCTGCCGGACGACTACCTCAAGCTGCTTAACCCGCTGTGGTCGGCGCGCGAACTGCGCGGCCGGATCGTTGAGGTGCGCCGCGAAGCCGAGGACTCCGCCACCCTGGTGATCAAGACCGGCTGGGGCTGCCATTTCGACCACCAAGCCGGACAGTACATCGGCATCGGCCTGCTCATCGACGGCCGCTGGCGGTGGCGGTCCTACTCGCTGACCTCCGTTCCCCGGTCGGTGACCAGCGATCGAAACCTGACCATCACGGTCAAGGCGATGCCGGAGGGCTTCGTCTCGGGGCATCTGGTTGGTGGTGTGGCGCCGGGCACCGTGGTCCGACTGGCCGCCCCACAGGGCAACTTCGTCATGCCCGATCCGCCGCCGCCGTCGGTGCTCTTCATCACCGCCGGTTCCGGGATCACTCCGGTGCTGTCGATGTTGCGAACCATGGAGCGCCGCAACCAGATCGGTGCCGAGTGCAGCGGCTCCGAACAAAGCGAGATAGTGCATCTGCACTCCGCGCCGACCACCGAATTCATGTTCGCCGATGAGCTGAAGGCGTTGGGCGCCAGTCATTCCGGATACCGTTTGACAGTTCGGGCCACTCAGTCCGCGGGTCGTCTGGATATCACCCGACTCGATGCCGTGGTGCCGGATTGGCGGCAACGGGAGACTTGGGTATGCGGTCCGGAAGGCCTGCTCGCCGCTGCTGAACGGCATTGGACGGCAGAGGGTCTGGCCGACAAGCTGCACGTGGAGCGATTCGCCGCCGCCCGCTCTGGCACCGGCCGCGGCGGTACCGTGAGTTTTCTCCGTAGCGGCCGCAGCCGCGCCGCCGATGCGGCGACGACGCTGTTGGAGGCTGGCGAAGCGGCCGGAGTGTCCTTGCCCGCCGGATGCCGGATGGGCATCTGCCACACCTGCATCGTGACACTGGTCGATGGCATTGCCGTGGACCTGAGGACCGGTGCGCGGCACGAGCCGGGCACCAGGGTGCAAACCTGCGTCTGCGCTGCCGACGGCGATTGCGGATTGGACATCTGATGGCGATTTCCGACGTCGAGGCCTTTGCCCATCTCACCGATGCCGACCTGGAAACCCTGCAAGCCGAACTCGATGCGATTCGCCGCGATGTCGAGGAGTCGTTGGGGGAGCGCGATGCCCGCTATATCCACCGGGTGATCGCATTCCAGCGTGGGCTCGATTTGACGGCCCGCCTGCTGCTGGCCTTCGGTTCGAAGCGGTGGGCCTGGTGGGGCGGTGTGGCCGGCCTGGCACTGGCGAAGATCGTCGAGAACATGGAGGTCGGCCACAACGTTCTCCATGGCCAGTGGGACTGGATGAACGACCCGGAGATCCATTCCTCGACGTGGGAGTGGGATATGGCCGGTGCGGCCAAGCACTGGCGCATCACGCACAATTTCTCCCACCACAAGTACACCAACATCCTGGACATGGACGACGACGTGGGCTACGGCTTGCTGCGCGTGACCCGCGACCAGCCCTGGCGGCTGCGGAATCTGCTCAACCCGGCCTTCAATGTTCTCCTGGCGGTCGGCTTCGAGTGGGGTATCGCCTTGCAACATTTGGAGCTTCGCAAGATCATGCGTGCCGAGACCCGGGCGGCGACGCTGGTGCGCCTGCGGGAGCTGTCGGTGAAGTCGGGCCGGCAGATCGTCAAGGACTATGTGGCCTACCCGGCGCTGACCTCGGTGTCGCCCTGGGCGACGTTCGCCTCGACGGTGGGTGCGAATGCGGCGGCGAACGTGATCCGCAACCTCTGGACCAACGCGGTGATCTTCTGCGGCCACTTCCCCGATGGCGCCGAGAAGTTCACCACCACGGACATGGTGGGGGAGAGCAGGGGCCAGTGGTACCTACGCCAGATGCTGGGCAGCGCCAACATCGACGCGGGGCCCACGCTGGGATTCCTCACCGGCAATTTGTCCTACCAGATCGAGCATCACCTCTACCCGGACCTGCCCAGTTCCCGCTTGGCGGAGATCTCGGTCCGGGTGCGTGGGGTCTGCGACAAATACGACCTGCCCTATACCAGCGGGCCGTTCTTGGTGCAGTACGGCAAGTCCTGGCGGACCATCGCGAAACTCGCTTTGCCGCAACGGTTCCTGCGTGACACCGTCGACGACGCCCCGGAGACGCGCAGCGAGCGCATGTTCGACGTGCTGCCCGCCGGCCACCGCAACCGCGGACTCAAGACGGCACTGGCGGCTGTCAGGCGCATCCGCCGTGCCCAACCGGCGATGAATCAGTCCGGAATGTAGGCGAACGTATCGGGGTTGGGTCCCCGGCGCCCGGCCTCCCCGCGGTCCAGGGCGGTAAGCGCCTCGATCTCCTCATCGTTGATCTCGAAGTCGAAGATCTCGAAGTTGTCCTTCATCCGTTGCGGGTTGCTGGATTTCGGGAAGACGATGTCGCCGCGTTCGATGTGCCACCGCAACACCACCTGGGCCGGATGTACGCCGGCGGCCTTGGCGATCCGGATCACCACCGGGTCTCCGAGGACCTGGCCCTGGGCTATGGGCGACCAGCCTTCGGTGGCGATGTTGTGCTCGACGCCGTAGGCCCGCACCGCGTCATTGGTGAAGTAGGGGTGTACTTCGATCTGGTTGACAGCGGGCGTGGTCTCGGTCTCCCGGGCCAGCTCCTGCAGGTGGTGGATCTGAAAGTTGGACACCCCGATACTGCGGGCCCGGCCGTCGGCCTTGAACTCCTCCAACGTCTTCCAGGTGGACACGAAGTCCCCGTCGTACAGCGTCGGCAGCGGCCAGTGGATCAGGAACAGGTCGACGTAGTCGGTGCCCAGTTCGGCCAACGTGGTGTCGAACGCGCGGCGCGCGTCGTCGGGCCGGTGGTAGCCGTTGTTGAGCTTGCTGGTGATGTACACGTGCCCGCGATCTAGGCCGGCGTCGCGGATACCCTGCCCGACGCCCTTCTCGTTCTGGTACATCTCGGCGGTGTCGATGTGGCGGTAGCCCACCTCCAGCGCGGACTGAACGGCGGCGGCGGTGTCATCCGGTGCGATCTGGAAGACCCCGAAGCCCAGCTGCGGGATCCGGTTGCCATCGTTGAGGGTGATCATCGGAACGTTGCCGACGGTGGTGGTCATCTCATGCTCCTTTGTTCAGGTCGAGTCTGTCAGTAGCCGGTGCCGTCCGCGAGAGCGGCCAGTAATCGCCGAGCCGCCATGACCCGGCGCTCCTGGGGCCCGCTGAGGGTGTCCAGCGCGCACTCCGGGTCGGCCGGCGGCCCCATGTGGCCGCAGCCCCGGGGGCAGTCGGCGATCTTCTCGCCCAGGTCCGAGAAGGCCAGCAGCACGTCGTCCGGGCGGATGTGGGCGAGTCCGAAGGATCGGATGCCGGGGGTGTCGATCACCCACCCGCCGTGCGGTAGCGGCAGGGCTACCGACTGGGTGGAGGTGTGCCGGCCCTTGCCGACGCCGGACACCGCGCCGATTGCCCGATCAGCTTGCGGGACAAGACGATTCACCAATGTCGATTTGCCCACCCCGGAGTGGCCGAGTAGCACCGTGATACGGCCGGCCAGCCGCGACTCGACCAGTTCGAGCGACTCGCCACGCCCGGCGGTGACCACCGTGAGGTCCAGATCGGCGAACTGCTCGGCGAACGGTTCGGCCGGGGCCAGATCGGTCTTGGTCAGGCACAGAATAGGTACGACGCCGCCGACATAGGCGGCGATCAGGGCGCGGTCCACCAGACCGGTGCGCGGCGGCGGGTCGGCGAGGGCGACCACCACCATCATCTGGTCCGCATTGGCAACCACCACCCGTTCGGTCGGGTCGGTGTCGTCGGCGGTGCGGCGCAACACCGTTCGGCGGTCGCCGCGGCGCACGATTCGTGCCAGGGTGTCCGGGCGTCCGGACAGGTCGCCCACTACGTCCACCTCATCACCGACGACGATGGGCGTGCGGCCCAACTCGCGGGCCCGCATCGCCGTCACCAACCGGTGCGGGTCGCCGTCCAGAACGCATCCCCACCGGCCGCGGTCCACGGTCACCACCATGGCCTGCTCGGCGTCGGCGTGTTCGGGTCGGGTCTTGGTGCGGGGCCGCGAGCCCCGGCCAGACCGGATTCGGACGTCGGACTCGTCGTAGTCGTGCCGGCTGCTCAAGCGAGCATCGCCGCCCACAGCGCCGGGAAATCCGGCAGCGTCTTGGCGGTGGTCGCGATGTCCTCGACCTGCACGCCGGGCACCCGGAGGCCGATGATGGCCCCGGCCGTCGCCATCCGATGGTCGGCGTAGGAATGCCAGATTCCCCCGTGCAGTGGGCGGGCGGTGATCACCAGGGCGTCGGGCTCTTCGGCGCAGTCGCCGCCAAGACCGTTGATCTCGGCGCTCAACGCGGCCAAGCGGTCGGTCTCGTGGCCGCGCAGATGGGCGATTCCGGTGAGCCGGGACACCGAGCCGGGCTCGGCCAGTGCCGCTAGTGCCGCCATCGACGGGGTGAGCTCGCCAACCTCGTTGAGGTCCATGTCGAAGCCCGCGTACCCGAGCGGCCCCGTCACCGACAATCCTGAATCCTCATGGGTGACAGTGCAGTTCAGTAAGCGCAGGATAGCCAGAATGATCGGTGCCGGTTGCACGCTGATGGTCGGCCAGGCGGTGATGCGCACGGTTCCGCCGGTGACGGCGGCGGCGGCGGCGAACGGTACCGCATTCGACAGATCCGGTTCGATGTGCCAATGCCGGGCCTGGATCCGCCCGGGATCCACCCGCCACCGATTCATGATCGTGCCGTCGACCTCGACGCCCGCTTCGGAGAGCATCGCCGACGTCATCGCGATGTGCGGAGCCGACGGCAGGGACGTGCCGGTGTGCACCAGGGTCAGCCCCTCGGTGAATGCCGCCCCGGACAGCAGCAGTCCGGAGACGAACTGGGACGACGCCGAGGCGTCGATGTGCACCATGCCGCCGGCGACGGCGCCGTGTCCGCGGACGTCGAAGGGCATTCCGTCACCGTCGATGTCGACGCCGAGTGCCCGCAGCCCGTCGAGCAGGGGGGTGATCGGCCGGGAGCGGGCCTGCTGATCACCGTCGAAACGCACCTCCGAATCCCCCAGCGCGGCCAACGGGGGGACGAAGCGCAGCACCGTGCCGGCCAGGCCGCAGTCGATGTGGGCCCGCGCTGCGGGGTGCAGGGTGCCGCTGACACCGAGTTCGGTGCCGTCCCCGTCGACGGTCAAGCCCAGGGTCTGCAGCGCGCCGATCATCAAATCGGTGTCCCGGCTGCGCAGCGCACCGCTGATCTGCGATGACCCGGAACCCTGTGCGGTCGCCAGCGCGGCCAGGATCAGGGCGCGGTTGGTCATCGACTTCGACCCCGGCACGGTCACGGTCGCGTTGACCGGTGTCGCCGCCTGCGGGGCCGACCAGAGTGCTGGGGTGAAGCTCACGGCCACCATCCTGCACCATTAAAGGGTGTGCGGGAGGTTTGCGGTCACCACGGATCCGGCCCGATTGGCCGAGCAGCTCGACGCCGTCGACGAAACCGGAGTGGACTTCGCGCCGAACTACAACATCGCCCCCACCACCGCGATCGCAGCCGTAATAGCCACCCCGGGCGATGCCCACGAAGACGCCCCCAGCGAGGAGCGACGCATCCGGCTGATGCGGTGGGGCCTGCTGCCGGCATGGGTCAAGGCCGACTCCGCCGGCAAGCCGGTGCAGAAGGCACAACTGATCAACGCCCGTGCCGAAACCGTCACCACCTCACCGGCCTACCGATCGGCCGCCGAGCACAAGCGCTGCCTGATCCCGATGGACGGCTATTACGAGTGGAAGCGCCCTGCCGGGGACCCGCTGACTGGTAGCCCAAAGCGGGGTGGCAAGACGCCGTATTTCTTCTTCCGCCCCGATCACCGTCCGCTGCTGGTGGCCGGGCTGTGGTCGGTCTGGCGGCCAGCCAGGGACGCCTCGGGTCTGCTGACGTGCACCGTCATCACCACTGATGCGGTGGGTGCGTTCGCCGACGTCCACGACCGGATGCCCTTGGTGCTCGGCGAAGACGACTGGGATCGCTGGCTTGATCCCCAGTGCCCGGCGCCTCGGGACCTGCTGGCGGCCCCACCCGACGTCGCGGGTATGGCGATGCGGGAGGTTTCCACGCTGGTCAATCGGGTTGCCAATAACGGCCCTGAACTCTTGGAGGCACTCGAGCCGACGATGACGCCGAGGAACGAGGCGTAGGAGGAGCGAGACGGTTGGGCACTCGAGCCGACGATGACGCCGAGGAACGAGGCGTAGGAGGAGCGAGACGGGGGAGGAGCGAGACGGTTGGGGCGCACGCCACCCTTTGTGCTAATTCGGGCAACGCGGACTACCCTCGTAGACACGTGTCAAACGCGAGAGGATCTGCCATGACCGCTGCCGAACCGAGAACCGACTCCGAGGCCGAAGAGGCGGCTGAAGTCACCGCTATCGAGGTGCGCAACCCGGCCGACGGCCGCATCGTCGGTGCGGTGCCGATCGACGGCCCCGAAGAGGTGGCAGCCAAGGCCCGCGAACTTCGATTGTTCCAACCGGAGTGGGAGGCCATCGGCCCGCGCGGGCGCAAGAAGTGGATGATGAAGTGGCAGGACTGGATTCTCGACAACGCCGAGCACCTCACCGAGGTCCTGATGTCGGAAACCGGCAAAGCGCATTGCGACGCCTGCGTCGAGCCCATCGGAATCGCCGACGCCATCAACTACTGGGCAGGCCACGCCGAGGAGTTCCTGACCGATCGTCACCCCACCCCGCACACCCTGCTCTACCGGGTGAAGAAGCTGACCACCGTCTACCACCCCTACCCCTTGGTCGGCATCATCGAGCCGTGGAACTTCCCGCTGGCCATGCTCGGCCTCGACGTGGTGCCCGCCCTGGCTGCCGGTGCGGCCGTTTTGCTGAAGCCCTCTGAGGTGACTCCACTTTCGGCCGTCGAATTCGTCCGCGGCTGGAACGAGGTCGGTGCCCCGCCGGTTCTCGGGCTGACCACCGGCTACGGCGACACCGGCAAGGCCGTCATCGACAACTCCGACTACGTGCACTTCACCGGCTCGACGGCCACCGGCCGCAAGGTCGCGGTGGCCTGCGCCGAGCGGCTGATCCCCTACAGCCTGGAACTCGGCGGCAAGGATCCGGCGATCGTGCTGGCCGACGCCGACATCGACCGGGCGGCCAACGGGATCACCTGGGGCGGGCTGTTCAACGCCGGGCAGGTCTGCATCTCGACCGAGCGGGTCTACGTCGAGGCCCCGGTCTACGACGAGTTCGTCGCCAAGCTCACCGACAACGTCCGCAAGATCCAGCAGGGCAGCGAGTCCGACTCCGGGTTCGTCTATGACATCGGTGCGATGGCCACCGCAGCCCAGCGCGACATCGTGGACCGCCACGTCCGGGAAGCTGCCGAGGCCGGGGCTACGGTGCTCGCCGGCGGCAAGCCGACCGGGAAGGGCACGTTCTTCCAGCCGACGGTGCTGGCCGACGTGACGCCGACCATGTCCTGCATCGCCGAGGAGACCTTCGGCCCGACTCTGCCGGTGGTGAAGGTCGCTGACGAGGACGAGGCGATCCGGTTGGCCAACGACTCCCGCTACGGGTTGTCTGCCACCGTGTGGACCGGCGACGTCCAGCGTGGCGAGCGCATAGCCCGCCGACTGGAGTGCGGCGCGGTGAACATCAACGACGCCATGACCAACGTGTTCTGCCCGACGCTGCCGATGGGCGGCTGGAAGGAATCCGGGATCGGCTACCGATCCGGCGGCGCCAACGGTCTGGTGAAGTTCTGCCGTCAGCAGGCGATCACCGCCCCACGGATTCCGACGAGTAAGTCGGAATTGATGTGGTACTCGTCGTCGAAGAAGCAGGGCCGGATCGCTATGGCAGCCATGCGGCTGTTCGCCGGGCACGGCAAGCGCCGGTTCGGCCGGAAGTAAAGCCCGGACCGGACTCAGGCCTGGCGGTAGCCGGGCGGGTTCGGGGTGTCCACCCACAGGTCGACACCCAGGTCCGAGCCCGGCACGCAGTCATACACCGACAGGTCGGTGACACCGGCTTCCAGCAGGACGTCCTCGCACAGCAGCGACTGCCCGGTGTAGGAGTGGGCGGGCTGGCTCAGCACGGCATAGGCGGCGTCGGCGTACACCTCGGGCTTGCGTGAGCGTGCCATCGACTCGTCGCCACCGAGCAGGTTCTGCACCGCCGCGGTGGCGATCATCGTGCGCGGCCACAGTGTGTTCGAGGCTATCCCGGCATCCTTGAGTTCTTCGGCGATGCCCAGGGCGCACAGGCTCATCCCGTACTTGGCCATCATGTACGGCGCGGGCCGCAGCCACTTGGGCTCCAATCGGATCGGCGGGGACAGGGTGAGGATGTGCGGGTTCTCCCGGCCCTTCATGTGCGGGATACAGGCCTGTGACACCGCGTAGGTGCCGCGCACCTCGATACCGTTCATCAGGTCGAAGCGCTTCAGCGGCACCTGCTCGATGGAGCCCAGGTTGATTGCCGAGGCGTTGTTGACGCACATGTCGATGGCGCCGAACTGCTCGACGGTCCGGGCCACCGCGGCGGCCACCGAGTCGCCGTCGCGAACGTCGCCGACGATCGGCAGGGCGTGGCCGCCGACCTCCTCGATCTCCTTGGCCGCGGTGTAGATGGTGCCCGGCAGTTTCGGGTGCGGCTCGGTGGTTTTGGCCACCAGAGCGACGTTTGCGCCGTCAGCGGCGATCCGCTTGGCGATCGCCAGGCCGATACCGCGACTCGCGCCGGAGATGAACATGGTCTTGCCGGAGAACCCATTCGCTGCCATGCGGTACAGCCTATGTCCGTCATCGGCCGGGCCGTAGGATCGGATCCCATGACGCCGCCGAAAACCGACGTCGCAGCCGAACCCGAAGAAACCGACGCTGAACTGACAGCGCGATTCGAGCGGGACGCCATCCCGCTGATGGACCAGCTCTACGGCGCCGCGCTGCGAATGACCCGTAATCCCGCCGATGCCGAGGACCTGGTGCAGGAAACCATGGTCAAGGCCTACGCGGCGTTCCGGTCGTTCCGGGCGGGCACCAATCTGAAGGCCTGGCTGTACCGCATCCTGACCAATGCGTACATCAACAGCTACCGCAAGAAGCAGAGACAGCCCGCGGAGTACCCGACCGACGAGATCACTGACTGGCAACTGGCCGCCAACGCCGAGCACACTTCCACCGGATTGCGCTCCGCGGAGGTCGAGGCGCTGGAAAATCTCCCCGACAGTGAAATCAAAGAGGCGCTGCAGGCGTTACCAGAAGAGTTCCGGATGGCGGTGTACTACGCCGACGTCGAGGGCCTGCCCTATAAGGAGATCGCCGAGATCATGGACACCCCGATCGGCACTGTGATGTCCCGACTGCATCGGGGCCGACGACAGTTGCGCACGCTTCTTACCGACGTCGCCCGCGATCGCGGTTTCCTGCGGGGCGCCGACCAGACGGCAGCGGCCCAGGAGGTCACGCCGTGAACACCCAGATTCCCGATCCCGACGCCGGACACACCGACTGTGCCGTCGTCATCCGTCAGGTTTGGATGCTGCTCGACGGCGAGGTCACCGACGAGACCCGCGCAGAACTACAGCAGCACTTGGACCATTGTCCGGCATGCCTGCGCCACTACGGGGTCGAAGAACGGATCAAGCGTCTGATCGCCGACAAATGCAGCGGCGAGAAGGCACCAAGCTATTTGGTGGAAAGGGTGCGGCTGGAGATCAGCCGCACCACCATCGTCCGGCGGGTGACCTGAAACTCAGGCGTTGGGCCGCTTGCCGTGGTTGGCCTTGCTGTGTTTGCGGTCGCGCTTCTTCCGGCCACGTTTCGCCATGGTCGATCCTCCTCGAGTTGTCCCCTGTGGTACCCCCCACTTGATAACTCCAGTGTCTCACGCCCGGTAGCCCGCCAGACACCTGGTGTTGTGGTTCGATAGGGGCATGGCCGAGGACGTGCGCGCTGAGATTGTCGCCAGTGTGCTTGAGGTCGTGGTCAGCAAGGGCGACCAGATCGGCGTCGGAGACACTCTGGTGCTCCTTGAGTCGATGAAGATGGAGATCCCGGTGCTCGCGGAAGTGGGCGGAACCATCGTCGAGGTGAGCGTCGCCGTCGGCGATGTCATCCAGGCCGGCGACCTCATCGCCGTGATCGACTGATCTGCGTTCTGCGTCGGTGATCCGTGTCAACCCTCGGTGACCTGCTCGCCGAGCACACTGAGTTGCCGGGCAGCGCCGTCGATCATCTGCATTCCGTGGTCGCGGACTGGCAATTGTTGACGGACCTGTCTTTCGGCGACTTTCTGATGTGGGTTCGGCAGGGAAGAGGGGGCGCACTGGTGTGTGTTGCCCAGTGTCGGCCGAACACCGCCCCGACCCTGTTGACCAAGGACGCGGTGGGCACCGTCCTCGCGGACGACGATTTGCCTCTGGTGGGTAGAGCCTTCAGTTCCGGGATCATCGGGCACGCCCCCGACGACGACGGGATGCTCACCGTGGCGGTACCGGTGCGCTGCGGCGACGAGGTCGTCGCGGTTCTGACCAACCAGACCTGCGACGACGGCCGGCACATCTCCTCGCGGCTGGAGGAGTCCTACCTGGACTGTGCCGCGCGCCTGATGGACATGCTCGCCGAGGGCACCTTTCCCGGCGTCGGGGATCTGGCCAGGTCGCGGTCCAGCCCTCGGGTGGGTGACGGTTTCATCCGGCTCGACATGGACGGGGTGGTCACCTACGCGAGCCCCAACGCGCTGTCGGCCTATCACCGGATGGGCCTGGCCGCTGAGTTGGAAGGGCACAACCTGGTCGCGATCAGTCGTCCGCTGATCTCCGACCCCTTCGATGCCCAGGAACTCGCCGCCCACATCGGGGAGTCGCTGGCCGGCGGCCCGGGAATGAGATTGGAGATCGACGCCGGGGGTGCGGCGGTGCTGTTGCGCACTCTGCCACTCGTGGTGCACGGCACCCCGGCCGGTGCGGCGGTGCTGATCCGCGACGTCACCGAGGTCAAACGTAAGGACCGGGCCCTGCTGTCCAAGGATGCGACCATCCGTGAGATCCACCACCGGGTCAAGAACAACCTGCAGACCGTCGCGGCGCTGCTTCGGCTTCAGGCCCGCCGGACCAACAACGCCGAGGCGCGGGAGGCCCTGACGGAGTCGGTGCGCCGGGTGGCCGCCATCGCGCAGGTGCACGAGGCGTTGTCGATGTCGGTGGACGAGGAAGTCAATCTCGACGAGGTCATCGACCGGATTCTGCCGATCATGAACGACGTCGCCCGGGTGGACGCCCCGGTCCGGATCAGCCGTGCGGGCAGTCTCGGGGTGCTCGATTCCGACCGGGCCACTGCGCTGGTCATGGTGGTGACCGAACTGGTCCAAAACGCCATCCAGCACGCTTTCGGCCCCGCCGACAGGCAGGGCAGCGTGGTGATCCGGGCCAGCCGTTCGGCCCCCAGGCTGGACGTCGTAGTCCACGACGACGGGCGTGGGGTACCGGATGGGTTCAGCCTGGCGGATTCGGACAGTCTGGGTTTGCAGATCGTGCGGACCCTGGTTTCGGCGGAACTCAACGGTTCCCTGGAGGTGCGGCCCGCCGACGGGGGCGGGACCGATGTGGTGCTAAGGGTGCCGATCGGGCGTTCAGGGACAAAAAAAGTCGCGGCCCCGACCATGCGGGACCGCGACTGAAGTTGTGCTGTGGTCAGACCCCGGTGCGAGCCTTGGTGCGGGCGTTGCGGCGCTTGAGGGCGCGCCGTTCGTCCTCGCTCATGCCGCCCCACACGCCGGCGTCCTGGCCGGACTCCAAAGCCCAGGTCAGGCACTCGGTGACCACCGAGCAACGGTTGCAGACGAGCTTCGCGTCAGCAATCTGGGCCAGCGCCGGACCACTGTTGCCGACAGGGAAGAACAGTTCCGGATCTTCGTCCCGGCAGACCGCTCTGTGGCGCCAATCCATCTTCGTTACTCTCCTTATCTCAACTTGTGTGCGCAGCAAGGCAGGGCTATGCAGGGCGATATCCTGGCAAGCCTTTGGCTGTAAGCGCGTGCACACACAAATGTTGTTGCACTGTTACATCGATGTTTTCACAGGCTTCGCGGAAGTCAATAGAGGCGCGGCCAAGCGTGGTCAATGTCACTCTGCTGGAGCGCTTTCGGGGTCCAATCCCTGGGTTTTGGTGCCGCGGTCAGTCTGCCGGGGCGACCACCGCCAGCGCGTCCGGGACCGAGGTGAACGTCATTTCCTCCCGTTTCCCCAGGAATTCCCCGTCGATCTGGCAGGCGATCGGTTCTGCGGCGGTGATCCGCACCCACGGCAGGTCGTCCTCGCGGATCAGGTGCCGGGCCTCGATCTTGGCCTTCCTTGACAGCATTCGGCGGACCAGCAGCAGGTTGGCAACAGTATTCATGCTGGTCACGGCGAAAATTCCCAGGTTTGTGTCGAACGTGGTCCCTGGATTGGTCCACACTGGCCGACTGTTGACGTAGGTCCACGGGCTGGCGTTGGAGACGAATGCGAAATACACGCCGGAGATCGGCTCGTGGTCCGGCATGTGCACTGTCAGCAGGGGATCGCTGCGGACCTTGGTGAGCATCTCGCGGAAACCTATCCGCATGTAGCGGCCTGCGGTGACTTTGCGCCCCTTGGCGCGCTGGGCCTCAACGGCGGCGACCACGTCGCCATCGACGCCCATGCCCGCAGTGAACACCGCCCACCGTTCGACGCAGTCCATCAGTCCGATGCGGCGCCACGGTTCGCCCCGGCGGTGCTCTCCGAGCAGGTCGATCAGCTGGTTGGTGGCCTCGATGGGGTCGGCGCTGATTCCCAGAGCGCGGGCGAACACGTTGGCCGAACCACCGGGCACCACCGAGACCGCGGGCAACTCGCCGGCTGCCGGGCGGTCCTGGCCCGGTGTGCCCAACAGGCCATTGACCACCTCGTTCACCGTGCCGTCGCCACCATGGACGATGATCACGTCGATCCCGTCCCGTTTCGCGGCCTCGGCGATCTCGATGGCATGGCCACGGTGGTCGGTGTGGGTCACCACGAGTTCCACCCGGCTCTCCAGTGCGTGGGCCAGCAGGTCACGCCCGGCCGGGGTGGTGGACGTGGCGTTGGGGTTGACGATCAGTACGGCGCGCACGCGCCGACTGTAACGCCAGCGCAGCTTTCGGCACTCCGGCACTGGCGCTACATTCGGCGCATGACCCACTCCGCTCTGGGGGCGCCCCCGGGAACCGTGCGACACGCCGCAATGCTGGTAGGACTGCAGGGCGCGATAGGCGTGATCGGCGCCGTAGTGTTCCTGATTCGCGGGCTCGCCGGCGCCGACCGGCACATCGTCAACGGCTACGGCAACGCATTGTGGTTCGGCATCTTCGGCGGGGTGCTGCTGCTGGCCGGATGGGCGATGTGGACGGGCCGCCGCTGGGGCCGCGGAATCGGGATCTACGCACAGATGCTGCTTCTGCCGGTGAGTTGGTACGCCGGGGTGGGCTCGGGCCAATGGGGTTACGCCATCCCGGTTGCCCTGGTGTCGGTCGCCGTACTGGTGTTGTTGTTCAGCCCGGCCACAATTCAGTGGTTGACCGGCGGGGCGGATTCGGCCAAGGCCGACAGATCCGGTCCGGACAAGCGGTAGGTGATCCATTCGCCGAGTGGGCGGGCACCGACCCCGTCGTAGAGCGTGATCGCATTGGAATTCCAATCCAGCACAGCCCAACTCAGTCGGCTGTATCCGCGTTCGACGCATACTGCCGCCAGCGTGGCCAGCAGCGAGCGGGCCAGGCCCCGGCGGCGGAAGCGGGGCCGGACGAACAAATCCTCCAGGTAGACCCCCGCCACCCCGTCCCAGGTGGAGAAAGTGCGGAACCACAGCGCCATCGCCGCAATCTCACCGTCCACCTCGGCGAGATGACACGAGGCGACTGCGTCGTCGCCGAAAAGTGCTGCGGCGATCTGAGCTTCGGTCACTGTGCATTGATCCGACGCTTCCTCGAAGACAGCCAGTTCGCGGATCATCGTAACGATTGCGGACTCGTCGCCCGGGCGCGCCAAGCGGATCGTCACGACACGTCCAAGGCGGCCAGGATCGTGCGGAATTTCGTTGTCGTCTCGGCGACTTCGTCAGCGGCATCGGACTCGGCGACGATACCGCCGCCGGCCTGCGCGAGGCCTTCGCGCCGGTCGGCGGACAACACCGCGCCGCGGATGGCCACCACCCAGCGGCCATCGCCGCTGGCGTCGCACCAGCCCACCGCCCCGGCGTAGAAGCCCCGATCGCCCTCCAGTTCGGCGATCAAGTCCACCGCTGCCGGCGTCGGCACCCCTCCCACAGCTGGCGTCGGATGCAAGGCAAGCACCAAATCCAAAGCAGTGGTGGAGTTTTCGCGAAGGGTCCCTCGGATTGGGGTGCTCAGGTGCCACAGCGCGGCCGTGCTGCTCAGCTGCGGCTCCCCGGCGACCTCCAGGTGGCTGCACAACGGCTCCAACCCGGCCCGCATGGTGTCGACTACCAGTTGATGTTCGTGGCGGTTCTTGCTCGAACCGGCCAGCGCGGCACCGTTGGCGGCATCGACGGCCGGGTCGTCGGAGCGGGGTGCGGAGCCGGCGAACGGTTGGCAGATCACCTGATCGCCCCGGCGTGCGACAAGCAGTTCGGGGCTGGCCCCCAGCAGGAAACGTCCGGTGAAACCGCCTCCGGCGGGCGAGAGGTCGACCAGGTAGCCGCACGCCTCGGGGTCGGCGGCCCGCAGTCGGTTCAGGATGGCCATCGGGTCCAGCGGGGTATCGGACACCAGCCGTAGAGCGCGCGCCAAAACCACTTTCTGCAAAGGGTTTTCCGGGTCCGTCAGCCGCCCCAGTGCCGCCTCGACGCGCATTCGGTGGACGTCCGGGTCGGGCAGCGTTCCGGCGATCCGCACGGTCGGAAGCGGCGTGGGCATGGGGGTCGGCAGCACCTGGGACCGGCGCATCGGCTGGTGCAGAGCGGCTGGGCCGCGAAGGTCGAACGGCAGTGCCCCGACGACGATTTCGGCCGCACCGTCACGCAATGCGGCCGCTGCCTGTGCGACGTCGCCATACCCGGTTTTGATCCCCTCCCCGACGAGGGTTCCGGCCGGGCTGCTCAGTGCGAACGACGGCAGCGCGGTCACGTCCCGGGCGCCGGCGGGTGGTGGCTGATCAGGCCCAGCGCCGACAGTTGGCGCAGTCCGTATTCGAAACCGCACACCGCCGCCGCAGCGGTGCCGAATCCGAACCGGGCTCCCTCGCGCAGGGGCTGCTCCACCCAGCGGGTCACCATCGAACGGGAGAAGTGACCGTGGCTGACGAACACCACGTCTCGGTCGGGCATGTGCTCGAGGGCATAGTTCACGGCCTGGTCCGCGCGCATGCTGACCTGGTCGACGCTTTCCCCGCCCGGGC
Source organism: Mycobacterium sp. (assembly GCA_020438845.1). Lineage (GTDB taxonomy): Bacteria > Actinomycetota > Actinomycetes > Mycobacteriales > Mycobacteriaceae > Mycobacterium. The sequence goes on from JAGQTV010000028.1 coordinate 70,351, forward strand.
AGCCGTAGGTCCACAGCAGCCAGCCCGGGGTTTCGGTGCGGATTTCATGGGTGGTCAAGCCCTCGTAATCGCCGTAGTTCCACTCCACCAGCAGCGGGGACACCTCATCGACGGTGAGTCCGGCCAGTTCGGCCGTTTCCAGAGCGCGTTTACGCGGACTGCTGACCACCAGCGGGTTGTCCAGGTCCAGGTGGGCGAGGGTATCGGCGGACAGTCGGGCCTGCTCGCGGCCGGCCTCGATGAGGCCGATGTCGGTGAAACTGGTGTGCTTGCGGTCCCGTGACCATTCAGTTTCGCCGTGCCGCAACAGGACCAGCCGATGGTTGCCGACGCTCACGGAACTGATTGTGCACGAACCTGCAAGGATGGTCGCCGTGACCCGAGTATTAGCAGTAGCCAACCAAAAGGGCGGGGTGGCCAAGACGACCACGGTGGCCTCGCTGGGCGCAGCGTTCGTCTCCGAGGGCAAACAGGTGCTTCTCGTGGACCTCGACCCACAGGGGTGTCTGACGTTTTCGCTGGGCACCGACCCGGACAAGTTGCCGGTGTCTGTGCATGAGGTCTTGCTCGGCGAGGTCGAACCCAGCGCCGCGGTGGTGAGCACGCCGGAAGGCATGATGCTGCTTCCGGCAAATATCGACCTGGCCGGTGCCGAGGCCATGCTGCTGATGCGGGCCGGGCGGGAGTATGCGCTCAAGCGCGCCCTGGCCAAGCTGGGCGAGTTGGACCTCGACGTGGTGATCCTCGACTGCCCGCCGTCGCTGGGGGTGCTGACTCTCAACGGCCTGACCGCCGCCGACGAGGTCATCGTTCCGTTGCAGTGCGAGACGTTGGCACACCGCGGGGTGGGCCAGTTCCTACGCACCGTCGCCGACGTCCAGCAGATCACCAACCCCAATCTGACCCTGCTGGGCGCGCTGCCCACCCTCTACGACTCTCGCACCACGCACAGCCGTGACGTTCTATTCGATGTCGCAGACCGCTACGAACTGCCGGTCCTGTCGCCGCCGATCCCGCGGACGGTGCGGTTCGCCGAGGCCAGCGCCTCAGGCTCGTCGGTGATGGTCAGTCGCAGCAAGAGGAACAAGGGCGCCGTCGCCTACCAGGAACTGGCCAAGTCCCTGCTCGAGTACTGGAACTCCGGAGCGGACCTGCCGACGTTCTCGCCGGATGTCAATTAGCCACGTATCCTGCCAGCGTTGACTCCCGTTGCTCGACCACTGACGTGCCCACCGCCGCCGGTAGCACCGGGCCCTGGCCGGGAGGATGGGTGAGGGTGATCAGGCCCTCGCGGGCGCCGTCGGTCGGGTCGTAGACGGCCAGTCCGTCGGCCACCGGGACCAGTAGCTTGCCGGCCATCATGGTGGCCGGGCCCAGCGCCGGGGCCTCGAGGGTGAAGCGGTAGTCCAGTTTGGAGTCGAACACCATGACGGCGCTGCCTGTCCACCAGGTGATGTAGTCGCCGGCGTGGGTCACGGCCGGCGCAGCGCCGGTCAGCTCCGGCGGCGACGTCAGTTCGGTGCGCGACACCGTGGTGCCGGTGTCGTCGTACACGACGACCCGCGGTTGTGGAACGGGCAGGTACACCGCCGCGGCGGTTGTGGTGACCGCCAGCACGCGGGCGTCGGAATCGGCGGCGATACCGGGCAGCGGCACGTGTTTGGTCTCCGGCTCGTCTTCCTCCTTGGCTGCCGTGAGCAGCGATAACCGCAGATCGTTGACATCCCGGCAGGCCTCCAGTACGGCGACCGCGGCGTCTGTGCCGGCCGCCGACATCAGCGTGCATCCGCTGCCCAGCTTGGTGTTGACCGGCTTGATCGGGGCATCGATCTCGCCGTAGGACAGCATGCGGACCAGATCGGAGCGCCACAGTTCCAGTCGGGTCGGTCCGTAGGACAGGATCGCGCTGCCGTCGGAGGTCACCACCACCTGTTTGTCGGCGTAGCTGGTCCGCGTCGGGCCGCGCTGGCCGGTGGCGGCCTTGATACCGCTTACCTGGCCGCAGCCGCGGCCGTCCGGGTAGACCGCAACGGCGAGGTCGTAGACGTAGGACACCGCGCACAACTCGGCGTCACGAGTGTAGGACCAGACCTGTTCCCCGGACTGCGGGTCCCGGCCGGCCATGGTGTGCCCGTCGCCGCTGAGGACGACGCCCCCGACCACGACGGGTAGCAGTGTTCGCGGGCTGTGAGCGGTCCAGCGCTGTTCCAGACTTCCCGGAACGGCTTTGGCCGCAACCGGATTCACTGCCGGGGACTTCGCTGGACGACTGATGGTGGTCCGGGCCGTGCTGTGCCACCAGAAGCCTGCGACGACAACGGCGACGACAGCGGCGATAGCCGCGGCGGCGAGCAGGTCGCCTCTGGTCCGGCGTTCCGGTTTGACCATCCCGTGTGGTCAGCCTGCGGTGTTGGCGGTCCCGGCGGCGGTCCCAGAGGAGCTGCGGGGGCTGCGACGACGGCGGCGGCGCTTGCGCGGGGCGCCATCCGCGGTGGCCGACTCGGCCGGTCCGGCGCCGTCAGCGGGCTTGTCGGCGGCGGGCTGCTCAGGATGCCCCTTCTCCGGGTGCCCACCGGCGGACTGGCCACTGCGGGTGCGCTGGCGGGATCGGGCACGGGGCGGACGCTTGCGCGAACCGGAATCGGTGGAGCTGACCCGGGTCTCGTCCCGATTCTCCGGGCGGGCGCCGCGCGGCTTGCGCGCCGCGCCGATGCTGCCGACGGCCTCGGTCGGAATGCCGAGCTCTTCGTAGAGGTGGGGCGAGCTGGAGTAGGTCTCGGCGGGATCGGGGCAGTCCAGCTGGAGCGCCTTGTTGATCATCGCCCAGCGTTCCAGCTCGTCCCAGTCGACCAGGGTGATCGCGATGCCGGTCTTACCGGCCCGGCCGGTGCGCCCGATGCGGTGGACGTAGGCCTGTTCATCCTCGGGGATCTGGAAGTTGATCACATGGGTGATGTCGTCGATGTCGATGCCGCGGGCGGCGACGTCGGTGGCCACCAGCACGTCCACCTCACCCTCGCGGAAGGCCTTGAGTGCCTTCTCCCGGGCGATCTGGCCAAGGTCGCCGTGGACGGCGCCGACCTTGAACCCGCGTTCGGCGAGTTCGTCGGCCACCTTCTGGGCGGTGCGTTTAGTCCTGGTGAAGATCATCGTCGCGCCGCGGCCGTTGGCCTGCAGGATGCGGCTGACCATCTCGACCTTGTCCAGCGCGTGGGCCCGGTAGGCGAACTGCTCGGTGGTGTCGTGGGTGGCCGACGACTGCGGGGATTCCGCACGGATGTGCGTCGGCTGGTTCATGAAGGTGCGGGCCAGCGTGATGATCGGGTCCGGCATGGTCGCCGAGAACAGCATCGACTGCCGGGTGTCGGGAATCCGGCTCAGGATCCGCTCGATGTCGGGCAGGAAGCCCAAATCGAGCATCTCGTCGGCCTCGTCGAGCACCAGCACCGACAACCCGCCGAGCTGCAGGTGACCCTGCTGGGCCAAGTCCAGCAGCCGGCCCGGGGTGCCGACTACCACGTCGGCGCCCTTCTGCAGGGCCTCGATCTGCGGCTCGTAGGGACGTCCGCCGTAAATGGCGACGACCGAGAACGGCCGGCCGTCCGCGGTCAGGTACTTCGACGCGCCGGCCAGGTCGTCGTAGACCTGGATGCACAGTTCGCGGGTCGGCACCACCACCAGCGCGCGGGGCGCCCCGGTCAGCGGTCGGGTGTCGTCGCCGACGATGCGGTGCAGCAGTGGCACGCCGAAGGCGAAGGTCTTGCCCATCCCGGTGCGGGCCTGGCCGATGAGGTCTTCGCCGGCCAGGGCCAGCGGCAGGGTCAGTTCCTGGATGGCGAAGGCATTCTCGATGCCCTGCTCGGCCAGCGCCCGGACGATCTCCTCGCGAACGCCGAGCTGGCTAAAGCTGATGGGGGTATGGCTGTGCAGATGTGTCATAGGTTTCCTCGTGCGCTTTCAGGTTTGCTTGCAGTTTTTCCAAGCGCGCACGAGATGGTGGCTTTCGTTAAGAAGAGCGGGCCCTGCGCCCGGTATGGGGGCGGGCCGGCTTCGTGCACGCGCATTTCCGCTGGAGCCGTGTGCTCCACAACCCATGATAGCTGCTCAGCGGCTCCGAACGGGGATGCGGCCCGACTACAGTGACTCAGATGAGCGTCGGCCCGGAAGCGATCGATCACGCTTCGACCCCCAAGGTTCCCGCCGACCACCCGGGGGTCAACGAGTTGTTCGCCCTTCTCGCCTACGGCGAGGTGGCGGCCTTCTACCGGCTCACCGACGAAGCCCGCATGTCGCCTGACCTGCGCGGCCGCATCAATATGGCCAGAATGGCCGCGTCCGAGATGGGCCACTACGACCTGTTGCGTTCCACCCTGGAAGCCCGGGGCGTCGACGTGTTGCCCGCGATGATCCGCTATGCGCCGGCCATCGAGCAGTACCACCGGCTGACCACGCCCAGCACCTGGCTGGAAGCGCTGGTCAAGACCTACGTCGGCGATGCATTGGCCGCCGACCTCTACCTCACGATCGCCGGATCGCTGCCTGACGGGGTGGCTGACGTGGTGCGCGCCGCGCTGGCAGACACCGGGCACTCGCAGTTCGTGGTCGCTGAGGTCCGTGCCGCGGTGACCAGTAGCGGTAGGCAGCGCAGCAGGCTGGCCTTGTGGTCGCGCCGGTTGCTGGGCGAAGCCATCACCCAGGCGCAGTTCGTGCTGGCCGACCACGACGAACTGGTCGATCTGGTGTTGTCCGGCAGCGGGGGACTGGGCGGGCTCAGTGAATTCTTCGACCGGCTGCAGCGCACCCACGACGAGCGAATGAGCGATCTGGGGCTCGCCTAACCGTCTCAGCGATTGCAGGTGGTGCTGGGACGGAACTCGGTGTCCGACACCACTGTCGTCCCGCTGACGGTGATCCAGCAGTTGAGCTGGCTGCCCCGGCTGTTGGCGGTCACGTAGTTGACCGGCAGTTCCGGGGTGACGGTCATGGACCAGGGCAGGGTGACGTTCTGCAGGGTCTGCAACGTGCCGGTCTCGTCGGCGTAGACCACCGTCACCGGATCGTCGGGGCGCTGGTTGCCGGCCACGGTGTAGACGATCTGCCGCAGGTCGATGGTGGGACGTCCGGCCGTGCCGGGGAGGCGAACCGGGGTCTCTGAGACGGCGGCCGGGTCGACGGTGACGGTGACTTCGGCCGCCGACGGACCGGGCCTGGCCGGGCCGACGGTCGCCACCACGGTCCGCGGTGCTGAACCGTCGGTGGTGACGGCTGGGCCCCCAGCCTCGATGACGACCATCGTGGCGGCCGCCCCGGTGATCAGGCCCAGGGCCGCCAGCACCACGCGGATGGGCCCACGGCCGCGGCTGTCGTCGCTCACATTTTTCAGGTTAGGAAGCGTCCGCGACGGTGCCGAACCGCAGCACGCAGCTGATGCGATGCTGTTACCGCAGCTTGACGCACTTGTTGGGTAGCCGGGCTCGGCTCGAAGAAACCGGCGCAGGTAAGGTCCACTAGCCTGCTCGAGGTAGCGCAGTCGTAACGGAAAGGGGTCGGCGTGGAGGTCAAGATCGGTATCTCGGAGAGCCCGCGGGAGCTGGTCTTCAACAGCTCGCAAACGCCGGCCGAGATCGAGGACCTGGTGAAGGCGGCGCTGGCCGACAGCGGCGAGGTGCTGAGCCTGACCGACGACAAGGGCCGTCGCTTCCTGGTCCAGACCACGAAGATCAACTACGTCGAGATCGGGGCGGCAGACGCTCGGCGGGTCGGCTTCGCCTGACCCTCACCTGGCGAGGGGCACGTGTGACAAGCCGCCCCAGGCGAACTGGACCGTGCCCTCGACGGCGTCTTCCTTGGTGATCGGCCGGTCGGCGTCCAGCCAGTAGCGGGCGCAGTCCACGCTGATGCCGACCAGGCCGACGGCGATCATCCGCGCGCGGTGCGGGTCCAGCCCGGAATCGCGGCTGATCAGGTCGAAGACCGCGTCGGTGCACGCCTCGGTGGCCACCGTCACCGCCGCGGCCACCTGGGGTTCGGTGACGTAGTCATTCTCGAAGATCAACCGGTAGCCCTGGCTGTCGTCCTCGATGAAGTCGAAGAACGCCTCCACGGCTGCCCGCAGGCGATGGCGGTTGTCTGTGGTGGTGCGCAGGGCCTGGCGCACGCTGTACACCAGTATGTCCACGTGCTGCTGCAGCACCGCCAGATACAAGTCCAATTTGCTCGAAAAGTGTTGGTAGAGAACGGGTTTACTTACCCCCGCCCGGTCGGCGATCTCGTCCATCCCGGCTGCGTGATAACCATGGTCGACAAAGACGTCGCTGGCGGCGGTCAGCAGCTGCCCGCGCCGCTCGTCGCGGGGCAGACGTCCCCCACGTCGAGTCGGCCTGCGTGCGGCAGTGCCGGACGGCTCGCTCATCTGGCCCCTTGATCCGATGGTGGCCGGATTTCGAAGGCGCTTCGCCGGCTCGTCGTCCCGACATTACTACCCGCCATCAGGGGTCTGAGGGGCTGCTTGGCAGACTCGACACGGAGCCGCCGAAGAGCCGACGGAGCCGGGGCTGTGCCATCCTGGGACGGTGATCAATACCTCGGAGGCCCCCGAGGGTAGCCGCACGCCAGTGCTGCACAGCGAGTGGAACCAGCCGCTGCGCGCCCAGCGGGACCCCCTCGTCGACGGCTCGGGCCGCCCCAGGGCCAACCGCGACCAGCGCCGCCAGGTGCGCAAGCAGAGCTGGCTGGGCCGCTTTCTGGCCACTTATGGATGGCGGGCCTATGCGCTGCCGGTCCTGGTGGTGCTTACCGGGGTGGTGCTCTACCAGACCATGGCCGGAACCCCGGTTGAATCGGTGAGTGAGCCGGTCAAAGGCCCCCCGACCCTGGGGGCGTCCGGCACGGCCATCATCGGCGCCCCGCCGCGCGGACTGACCGAGTTCGATGCCAGCCTGCCCACCGGCGTGCTGCCGGCCGGTGGCCCGTTCACCGAGGCCGGCGACAAGACCTGGCACATCGTCCCGGGAACCTCGCCGAAGGTCGGCGACGGTACCGCGAAGACGTTCGTCTACACCGTCGAGGTCGAGGACGGCGTCGACACCTCGTCATTCGGCGGCGACGAGGGCTTCGCACGGATGGTCACGGAGACGCTCTCCAACCCAAAGAGTTGGACGCACAACCCGCAGATTGCATTTCAGCGTGCTGATGCCGACACGCTGGGTGCCAAGCAGCCTGACTTCCGGGTTTCGCTGACCTCCCCGGCAACGGTGCGTGAGGGCTGTGGCTACGAAATCGAGCTCGAGACGTCCTGCTACAACCCGGTCTACGGCCCCGACGCCGACCCTCGGGTGTTCATCAACCTGGCCCGCTGGGTGCGCGGTGCGATGCCGTTCCAGGGTGACATCGGGTCTTACCGGCAGTATCTGATCAACCATGAGGTCGGCCACGCCATCGGCTACACCAACCATGAGCCGTGCGACCGCAACGGGGCGCTGGCGCCGATCATGATGCAGCAGACGTTCTCGACGTCGGACAACGATGCGGCGCGGTTCGATCCCGAGTCGGTCAAGCCCGACAACAAGACCTGCAAGTTCAACGCCTGGCCATATCCGATCGCCTAGGCCCCGCTAGGCCCGCTGGGCCCGCTGGGCCCGCTGCTTCCGCCGAGTGTGCGGTTTTCGCCGCCAGCGCGGCGTGTCGCGGACGAAACCGCACAATGGAGGGCATGCCCCTGCCGCCGCTGGTTGAGCCCGGCTCCGAGCTCACCAAAGCCGAGGTCGCGCGCTACAGCCGTCATCTGATCCTCCCCGAATTCGGCGTGCTGGGGCAGCGGCGGCTCAAGAACGCCCGCGTGCTGGTGATCGGCGCCGGTGGGCTGGGCTCGCCAACGCTGCTCTATTTGGCCGCCGCCGGGGTCGGGACTTTGGGCATCGTCGACTTCGACACCGTCGAAGAGTCCAACCTGCAGCGCCAGATCATCCATGGCTGCTCCGACGTCGGCCGGCCCAAGGCTCAAAGCGCCCGCGACGCCATCGCCGAACTCAATCCGCTGGTCACCGTGCGGCTGCACGAAGTCCGGCTCGAACCCGAAAACGCCCTGGAGTTGTTTGAGCAGTATGACCTCATCGTCGACGGCACCGACAACTTCGCCACTCGCTACCTCGTCAACGACGCTGCGGTGCTGACGCACAAGCCGTACGTCTGGGGTTCCATCTACCGCTTCGAAGGCCAGGTATCGGTGTTCTGGGAGGACGCCCCCGACGGTCCCGACGGCGAGCGGCGGGGGATCAACTACCGCGACCTTTTCCCCGAGCCGCCACCGCCGGGTCTGGTGCCGTCCTGTGCCGAGGGCGGAGTGCTGGGCGTTCTGTGCGCCGCGATCGCCTCGGTGATGAGCACCGAAGCCATCAAGCTGATCACCGCTACGGGCGACCCCCTGCTGGGCCGGGTGCTGCTCTACGACGCTCTGGCCATGAACTACCGCACCATCGGCATCCGCAAGGATCCGGCTGCGCCGGCGATCGTCGAACTGGCCGACTACGAGCAACTCTGCGGCGGGTCGGGGCCCGATATCGGCTCTGGTATCACTCCGCAGGCGCTGCGAGACCTGCTCGACGCCGAGGCCGGGATCGTGCTGATCGACGTCCGGGAGCCCGCCGAGTGGCAGATCAATCGCATCGACGGCGCACATCTCATTCCGCTGTCGGCGATCGCGTCCGGAGCCGGCCTGGACCAACTGCCTGCCGACCGCGTCCCGGTGCTGTACTGCAAGAGCGGGATCCGTTCGGCCGAGGCCCTGGCCGTCTTGCACCGGGCCGGGTTCGCCAACGCGCTGCACCTGGAGGGCGGCATCCTGGCCTGGGCCGAGCAATTCGAGCCCGACATGGCGATGTACTGACGGGTACTGACCCCGCGACGGCTTACCCTGGCGGTGTGACCGACGAACGACCGCCTGACCATGTGCTGGCCGCGTTCGGTATCAAGAGCGGTGAGCCCCAGCACCTCGGCGACGACTGGGACGGCGGTTGGCGTTGCGGAGAGATTGTGTTGTCCCCGATCACCGACCACCCGCGGGCCGCATGGTCGGCCAAGGTTCGCGAATCGCTGTTCGTGGACGGCCTGCGGCTGGCTCGGCCCGTGCGTTCCACCGACGGGCGCTACGTCGTGTCGGGGTGGCGGGCGGATACGTTCCTCGCCGGTTCGCCCGAGCCGCGCCACGACGAGGTGGTGTCGGCCGGGGTGCGGCTGCATGAGGCTACCGCCGCCTTGGAGCGTCCGAGGTTCCTGACTCAGGCCCCGGTGCCGCCGTGGACCGACATCGACGTGTTCGTGGTCGCCGACCGCGCCGCGTGGGAGGAACGCCCGCTGCAGAGCCTGCCCCCTGGTGCGCCGGAGATGCCGGACAGCGAGGACCGCCAGAGTTCCCGAGAATTGCTGACCCAGTTGGCCCGGTTGCGCAAGCCCACCAAGAGCCCTCATCAGCTGGTGCACGGAGACCTTTACGGCACAGTGCTGTTCGCCGGCGCTTTGGCGCCGGGCATCACCGACATCGCCCCGTATTGGCGGCCGGCATCGTGGGCCGCCGGGGTGGCCGTCGTCGACGCGCTGTCCTGGGACGAGGCCGACGAAGGGCTCATCGAGCGCTGGGACATCTTGCCGGAATGGTCGCAGATGTTGTTGCGGGCGTTGATGTTCCGCTTGGCGGTGCACACCATGCATCCGCGGTCGACGCCTGCGGCCTTCCCCGGTCTGGTTCGCACCACTGCTTTGGTCCGGATGACGCTCTGAGGCAGCCTTCAGGCGCGTCGCCCTGAAATTCTCCTGGGTTGCAGCCAAGATGTCCGGGCGCGGAATGAAAATTTACTGACTGCCCTGTCTCCTGCCGCCCTGCGCACTCCGAAACATCCACTGGGAAAGCCGGTCACGCTCGGTGCGTTCCTGAATGCGTGGCAGATCAACTCCTACGTGACCATCGAGGTCTCGAAGGCGGAGTCATCGCCACCATGGTCCGGCTATCCGAAGTCGTGTCGGACCTCGGCCAGCGGGATTCGGCCATCAGTGGCCAGCACACCTTCGGCCCGTAGCAGTTCCAGCTGCTGCGTTTCCAAGTGTGCGGCGGGGCGTCCGGAGGCGGTGATCACCCGATGCCAGGGCAGGCCGGCGGAGTCGGTCCGCATGATCCAGCCGACGATTCGCGGACTGGAAAGTCCTGCAGCGCTAGCGATGTCACCGTAGGTGGCGACCCGGCCCGCCGGTATCGAGGCCACCAATGCGCGCACCCGTTCCACTTGGGCGTCGGTGATCGCCGGCATCACTCAGCCCAGCATGTCCCGGATGACGGCAGCGGTCTCGGCGGGCTTGACCTGGGCCACCATGTGTTGGCAGGCGAAATCCGCCAAGACGAAGTCGGCGCCGAGGTGGCTCGACAGGGTGTCGATCAACGCCTCGGTCACGTATGGCGGATTCTGAAAGGCCGCACGCACCAGAGTGGTTCGGGTTCCGCGATGCGGCAGAGCGACATCGCGGGCCAGTTCACTCCAGTACGCGACCATCGCGGGAATACAGACCCGCCAGCCATAGCGGCCATTGGGTAGGGCGATCAGATGCTCATCGAGATCGTCGTCAAGTTCGACGGGGGGAACGTCGGCCCACACGCCGGTGGATTTCTCGGTACGCGCCTCGGCGCGGTCGGTGTAGTCCGGTGAGGCCAGCGTGGCCTCGGCGATCTCGAGGACCCACTGCCCGTCCAAGGCCACCGCCGGGTCCAGCAGCACCACACCGGACACCAGGTCGGGGCAGGCCGCGGCAAAGTGCAATGCGATCGCGGCGCCGAACGAATGGCCCACCACAACGACGGGCCCCTCGGCCTCGTTCTCCACACACGTCGCCAGCGCGGCGACGTTGGCGTCGATCGTCCAGGGCGCGGCGTAGGACGAGTGGCCATGTCCCAGCAGGTCCGGAGCCAGCACGCCGACGTCGGACAGATACCGGGTGGCCAGCGTGCGCCAGCGTCGGCCGTGGCCGGTCAGGCCGTGGATGGCCAGCACCCGGGCGCCGCCCGGCGGGCCGTAGCGGTGCAGATGGAGGTGGTTGCTCACGGGCCCTATGCTGCCACCATGGGTTCCGAACTCACTTTGTGCTGTCTCGGCGCTGCCGACACCGTCACCGGCTCCAAGCATCTGTTGGAAGCCGCCGGCACCCGAATCCTGGTGGATTGCGGCCTGTTCCAGGGTGTCAAGAACCTGCGCGAGCAAAACTGGGACCGGCTGGCGGTCGACCCGTCGACAATTGACGCAGTCGTCCTCACCCACGCCCACCTCGATCACAGCGGTTATCTGCCCCGCCTGGTGCGACAGGGGTTCCGTGGGCGAATCTTCGCCACGGCGGCCACCGCTGCGGTCGCCGAAATCATTCTGCGCGACAGCGCGTCGCTGCAAGAACGCGATGCGGAGTTCCTGAACAGGCACAAGGCCACCAAACACCACCCGGCCCTGCCGCTGTACGACAGCGAGGATGCGCAACGTGCCATCGACCTGTTAACCACCCGGCCCTTCGGGCACGAGTTCGACCTGCCGGGCACCGGGGCGGTGGTCACCTTCCGACGCGCGGGGCACATCCTCGGCGCGTCGACTGTCGACCTGCTCTGGCACGGCCGTCGGCTCGTCTTCACCGGCGACCTGGGCCGCTACGACGATCCGGTGATGCTCAACCCGGAGCCGGTGCCGGCCGCCGACTATCTGGTGATGGAGTCGACCTACGGTGACCGCGTCCATGACCGCTCCGACCCAGCCGGCACGCTGGCCACCATCATCGACACGACGGTGGAGCGCGCCGGCACCGTGGTGATTCCAGCCTTCGCGTTGGGGCGGGCCCAGACCCTGCTGTACTACCTGTGGGAGTTACGTCGTCAGCGGAGACTGCCCGATGTCCCGGTTTACCTGGACAGCCCGATGGCGATCAACGTCAGCAACCTGCTGCGTACCTTCCAGAACGACCACCGCTTGGATCCCGAGATTTACGAGGACATGTGCGCCATGGCGCACTACACGCAGGACGCGGAGGAATCCAAGAAGATCTCGGCCAGCCGCGAACCCAAGATCATCATCTCTGCCAGCGGGATGGCCACCGGCGGCCGGATTCTGCACCATCTCAAGGCGTTTGCCCCGGATCCCCGTAACACGATCATGCTCACCGGTTATCAGGCGCCGGGTACCCGCGGCCGTTCGATCGCTGCGGGTGAGCGTCAGGTCAGAATTCACGGCGAATGGGTCCCGATCAATGCCCAGGTTGCCAATCTGAAGATGCTGTCCGCGCATGCCGACGCCAACGAACTCATCCGTTGGGCCCGCGGCTTCACCTCACCGCCCCGACGGGTGTTCGTGGTCCACGGCGAACCTGAGGCGGCAGACACCCTTCGTGCCCGCCTGAGTCACGAATTAGGTTGGCAAGCAACGGTTCCTCGGCAGAACCAGCTGTTCGACCTGTAATCTTGCTGATTCAGCAGGATAAGGGGGCCGATGTGCTGACCAGAAGGCTTCACCTGATCACGGTGCTGGCGGCGACCGCTGTGGTCGTTCCGATGGGAGTCATCGCTGCGCCGACAGCCGCCGCGGATTGCAACTCGACCGGGAGCACTACGTTGTGTGCGAGCGGTGGTTCGGTGCGGGGCGGTTCCGGTGCTCCCGCATCGGTTCCCGTCTACGACCCGTATCCGTGTGTGGGCGATCCGTGGTGCGATCTCTACGACAATTACAACCCGGGTATCGAATGGGATCTCCCCGATATCAATCGGCCAGGTCGTCCCGGGGGGCCTGACGGACCGGGTGGGCCCAGCAGACCGGGCAGACCGGGCAGACCGGGATAGCCACGCCGAAAATCCGTTCGTTCAAGGGAGTCTGACTAATGTCTTTGTCTTTTAGGTCCAATAGGTCCGCTGGAGCCCGTCGCGCGGTCGCCGGTGTTCTCACCGCCGCTGCGCTGACCGGCGTGGTGGTGGGCACCGCTCCCGTTGCGGCGGCCGACGATCCGCCCAACTGCACGGCGGCAGATCTCGCCGGTGTGGCGGCCGGTGTGTCGGCGGCCATGTCGGCCTACCTCTTCACCCACCCGGACGTCAACGCGTTCGCGACCAGTCTCAAGGGGCAGCCTCGTGATGAGGTCCAGGCCATGGTTCAGCAGTGGTCGGAGGCCCACCCGCAGGAGAGGGCCGAGATCAAGGCGATCCGCCAGCCGTTGGCCGATCTCCGGAACCGCTGCGGCGGGCTGGACAACGACCCGGTGGCCGACGTTCGGGGCGCCCTGGCCGGGTAGCCGCCGAACCGCGACCCGGTTGGGCGGCTTGGAATCAATGTCAGACCCTTCTGGTGTCATGCCGGTATGGCAGAAGTTCGGGTGCTGGGCGGGCCAGGCACGGGCAAGACCAGCCTGCTGGTCGACACGGCTGCTGCGCATATCGCCGCGGGGCTGGAGCCCGAGTCGTTGCTGCTGCTGACCGGGTCTGGCCCGCTGGCTGCCTCGACGCGCAGCGCGGTGACAGCGCGGCTGCTCGCTGCGCGCTGCGCGGAGCCATGCCGGGCCGTGGTTCGCGAGCCTGTGGTGCGGTCGGTGCACTCCTACGCCTTCGCGGTGTTGCGTAAGGCCGCAGCACGGGCCGGTGATCCACCCCCGCGGCTGGTCACCCGTGCCGAGCAGGACGGCATCATCCGCGAGCTGCTCGCCGGAGATCTCGAGGACGGCGCGCTCCACTGGTCGCGGGAACTGCGCCCGGCGCTGACCACCGCCGGGTTCGCCACCGAGCTACGCGACCTGATGGCGCGGTGCGCCGAACGCGGGGTGGACCCAGCCGAACTGCAGCGCATCGGGCGACGTTCCGGACGCAGCGAATGGGTTGCCGCGGGCCGGTTCGCCCGTCAGTACGAGCAGGTGATGCTGTTGCGTGCATCCGTCGGCACGGCGGCTCCGCAGGCGACGGTGCCGGCGCTGGGAGCTGACGAACTGGTCGGCGCGGCGCTGGATGCACTGGCTGCCGACCCCGATCTGCTTGCCACCGAACGGGCACGGGTGCGGCTGCTCTTGGTCGATGATGCCCAGAACCTCGATCCTCAGGCCGCCCGGCTGGTCCGGGTGCTGGCGGCTGGGGCGGAGTTGACCGTGTTGGCCGGTGATCCCAACCAGGCCGTGTTCGGGTTCCGCGGCGGTGACCCCGAACTGCTGACAGCCACCGACGGCGAGACCATCGAGTTGACCCGATCGCATCGGTGCGCACCGGAAATCGCCCGGGCGATCGCGGGGATTGCTGCCCGGTTGCCGGGCACCGGGTGGCGCACCGTCGACGGCTCTGGCGAGCCGGGGGCGGTCCGCGTGACCGTGGCAGGTTCGGTTCACGCCGAGGCCGCGTTGGTCGCCGACGCGTTGCGCCGGGCCCATCTCATCGACGGAGTGCCCTGGTCGCAGCTTGCCGTGATCGTGCGTTCGGCGTCGACTGCGTCCGCGCTGGCGAGGTCGCTGGCCACAGCCGGTGTTCCGGTGGACGGCTCCGCAGGTGGCGGACCGGTCGGTGCCCAGCCCGCTGCCCGCGCGCTGTTGACCGTGCTGAGCGCCACCATCGATGGCCTGGGCGAGGACCGGGCCATCACGCTGCTCACCGGGCCCATCGGCAGGGTCGACCCGGTGTCGTTACGCCAGCTTCGACGCGTGCTGCGGCGCACCGGCACCACCCTGCCCGAGGCGCTGACCGGACAGGCTCCGCAGTTGCCGGGTGCTCTCGGGCGTGCGGTCAAGCGGGTCAGGTCCGTCCTGGCGGCTGCCGCGCGCGCCAACCGCGAACATCGCGATCCGCGTTACACGCTGTGGCAGGCGTGGGACCGCACTGGTTTGCAGCGCCGCTGGTTGACCGCCGCCGAGCGCGGTGGGGTGGACGGGGCTTTGGCGGACCGCAATCTCAGCGCGGTCACTGCGCTGTTCGACATCGCCGAGACCTACGTCGCCCGCACCACCGGCGCGTCGGTGTCGGGGCTGCTCGACCATGTCGCGGCTCTGCAGTTGCCGCCGGTGCCCACCGGCTCCGCAGCGGGCGCCGAGACGGTCGCGGTGCTCAGCCCGCACGCTGCCCTGGGCCGAGAGTGGGACATGGTCATCATCGCCGGTGTGCAGGAGGGGTTGTGGCCCAACACCACTCCACGTGGCGGCGTGCTGGGCACCCAGCGACTGCTCGACGTCCTGGACGGCCTCGGCGAGGACGTATCGACGCGAGCTCCGCTGCTGGCCGAGGAACGCCGGTTGCTGATCGCGGCGATGGGCCGGGCGCGGCGGCGGCTGTTGATCACCGCGGTCGACAGCGACGCCGGCGACGAGGCGATGCTGCCGTCCGTGTTCGTGACGGAGTTGGCAACCCTGGCAATCGAACCCGCCGACGAGCCTGCTCGGCCGGTGCCGGCGCCCGCACTGCTGTCGGCAGCGGCGGTGGTCGGCCGGTTGCGAGCGATGGTGTGTTCCCCTGAGGGCACTGTCGATGACGCCCGAAAGGTCAGCGCTGCAAGACAATTGGCGCGACTTGCCGAAGCCGGGGTGCCCGGGGCGGATCCCGCGCAGTGGCAGGGCCTGGCGCCGCTGAGCACCGAGGAGCCCCTGTGGTCCGACCCTGGACACTCCGTCACGCTGACTCCCTCGACGTGGCAGACGTTGACCGACTGCCCGTTGCGCTGGCTGGCCGAGGCCCATGGCGGCACCGGCCCTCGTCAGCTGAACTCGACCCTCGGATCGGTGGTCCATGCGTTGATCGCCGACCCCGCGGTGAGCGAGTCGCAGCTGGCTGTGGAGCTTGAGCGGCTCTGGGGCGCTCTGCCATTCGACTCGCCCTGGTATTCGGCCAACGAACTGGACCGGCACCGGGCCATGCTGTCGGCGTTCGTGGCCTGGCGCGCAGCCACCCGCCACGAGCTCACCGAGGTGGGCACCGAGGTCAGCCTCGGCGGCGTAGTCGCACCGGGAGTGCAGGTCCGCGGCCGCATCGACAGACTGGAGCGTGATCCGCAGGGCCGGTTGGTGATCGTCGATGTCAAGACCGCCAAGAGCCCGGTGACCAAGGACGACGCACAACAGCACGCCCAACTTCGGCTTTACCAGCTGGCAGTGGCAGCCGGATTGCTGTCGGACGGTGACGAGCCTGGCGGCGGCCGACTCGTCTACGTAGGAAAGCAGGCCGCCGGCGGCGGTGCCACTGAACGTGAGCAGACCGCTCTTGGCGCCGAGGATGTCGCCGGCCTGCGGGCCGATGTGGTTGCCGCCGCTGCCGCCACGGCCGGTCCGCAGTTCCTCGCACGGGCAAACGACGGCTGCGCGCACTGCCCGGTTCGGCCGTCCTGCCCGGCCCAGAACACTCAGCCGGCCCAGAACACTCAGCCGGCCCAGAACACTCAGCCGGCCCAGATCACGCAGCAGGAGCAGAAATGACCTACAGCCCCACCGAACTGGCTGCAGCCCTTGGTCTTCCGCAGCCCACTGACGAGCAGGCCGCGGTGATCGCCGCACCACCGGGGCCGCTGGTGGTGGTCGCGGGCGCGGGCGCCGGGAAAACCGAGACCATGGCCGCGCGGGTGGTGTGGCTGGTGGCCAACGGATTCGCCGAACCGGGCCAGGTGCTGGGGTTGACGTTCACCCGCAAGGCCGCCGGGCAGCTGCTGCGTCGGGTGCGTTCGCGGCTGGCCCGGTTGGCCGGCCACCTCGGTGTCGACCATTCCGGATCTCCGACCGTGAGCACCTATCACGCTTTCGCCGGGACGCTGCTGCGGGAATTCGGTCCGTTGTTGCCGGTGGAACCCGACGCCCGGCTGCTCAGTGACACCGAGATGTGGCAGTTGGCGCACGAGGTGGTCAGCGCGCACCCGGGGCCCATACCCTTCGACAAGACCCCGGCGGCGGTCACCGCGATGGTTCTGCGGCTGTCCGGCGAACTGGCCGAGCACCTGGTCGACACCGCGCAGTTACGCAACACCCATGGCGAACTTGAGCGCCTCGTTCTCACCCTGCCGCCGGGACCCCGGCAGCGCGAGACCCCGAACCGCCGGCTGTTGGCCATGCTGGATACCCAGACCCAGCGGGCCGCGTTGGT
Source organism: Mycobacterium sp. (assembly GCA_020438845.1). Taxonomy (GTDB): domain Bacteria; phylum Actinomycetota; class Actinomycetes; order Mycobacteriales; family Mycobacteriaceae; genus Mycobacterium. Next base: position 87,446 of record JAGQTV010000028.1, read on the forward strand.
GCCGCTCATCGACGCGCTGCACGCCCGGATGCGAGCCGAGAGGGTCATGGACTTCGGATCGCAGATGTCCGCGGCTGCCCGCTTGGCGTCGGCCTGTCCGCAGATCGGTGAGCAACTGCGGGCCCGCTATCGGGTGGTGTTGCTCGACGAATACCAGGACACTGGGCACGCCCAGCGGATCATGTTGTCCTCGTTGTTCTCCGGCGGAGACCAGGCCTTGACCGCGGTGGGCGACCCGATCCAGTCCATCTACGGCTGGCGTGGTGCCTCTGCCACCAACCTGCCGCGCTTCACCACCGACTTCCCCCGTGCCGACGGCTCCCCGGCTCCCACCTGCGAACTGCTGACCAGTTGGCGCAACCCGCCGCGCACACTCGAACTGGCCAACGCCGTGTCGGCCGAGGCCCGGCAGCGCTCGGTCGGGGTGAGCCCGCTGCGGCCGAGGCCGGGGGCGCAACCCGGCACGGTGCTGTGCACGCTGCGCAACGACGTCGTGGCCGAACGGCAGTGGGTGGCCGATCAAATTGCGCGCCGCTGGGGCGAAGGGGTCACGGCGGCGGTCCTGGTGCGCCGCAACGCCGATGCCGGACCGATGGCCCAGGAGCTCGTCGCCCGGGGAATACCGGTCGATGTGGTCGGCCTGGCAGGCCTGCTGTCGATTCCCGAAGTGGCCCAGATCGTCTCGACCCTGCGGCTGGTCGCAGACCCGGCCGACGGGGTGGCGGCGATGGCAGTGCTAACCGGGCCTCGGTGGCGGCTGGGTACCGCAGATCTGGCCGCATTGTGGCGGCGTGCCGTGGCTCTGGACGGCGGCAGGCCGAGGGCGGCCACTGCGCAGGAGATCGCTCTTGCCGCGGCAGACCCCGACTCCGCGTCGCTGGCCGACGCACTGGCCGACCCGGGCTCGGCCGACAACTACTCGGCGATGGGCTACCGCCGAATCACCGCATTGGAAGCTGAATTGACAAGGCTGCGAGGCCATCTCAACCTCACCCTGACCGACCTGGTGGCAGAAATCCGGCGCGTCATCGGGGTCGAGGTCGAGGTACGGGCGGCCGGTGGGGGAGCCGCGCATCTGGACCGCTTCGCCGATGTGGTGGCCCGCTACGAGACGGGGCGAACCGACCGGGCCGGTGTTGGAGTCGGTGTCGCTGCCGGCGCCAACGGCCTGCTCGACTATCTCGATGCCGCCGCCGTCCAGGAGAACGGTCTGGCGCCGGCTGACGTCGGTGTCTCTGAGGACCGCGTGCAGATCCTCACCGTGCATGCCGCCAAGGGCCTGGAGTGGCAGATCGTGGCCGTCCCGCACCTGAGCGCGCGGGTGTTCCCGTCCACCGCATCGGCGCGCACCTGGCTAAACGACCCGGCCGACCTGCCGCCACTGTTGCGCGGTGACCGCGCAGACGACCGTTTCGGGAACGGGTTGCACGGGGTACCGGTGCTCGACACCTCCGAGGTGTGCGACCGCAAGGCACTCCACGATGTCATCGACGCCCACCGCGGACAGTTGAACCGCCGACGTATCGACGAGGAACGTCGACTGCTCTACGTCGCCCTGACCCGCGCCGAGGACACTCTGCTGCTCTCCGGGCATCATTGGGGTGCAACCGAATCGACCCCACGGGGGCCGTCGGACTTTCTGGTTGAGATGAAGGGCATCATCGAGGCCACCGGGTGCGGCGAGATCGACGGGTGGGCCCCGGACCCGGCCGAAGGCGAAGCGAACCCGTTGCAGAGCAGCACCGTCGAGATGCTGTGGCCGGTCGACCCGTTGCCGAACCGCACCGATGTGGAGCGGGGGGCGAAGTTGGTGGCCCAGGCCATGGGCGGCGATCTCTGCCAGCCAGGAGATGATCCCGACGGCTGGGCAGCCGAGGTCGACGCACTGCTGGCCGAACGAGCCCGGGCGCACCAGCCGCGTCCTGCGCCGTTACCCGGCCAGCTGTCGGTCAGTGCCTTGGTGGACCTCGACCGTGACCCGCGCGGTGCAGCCAGGCGGCTCACCCGAAGGCTGCCGGGCCGCCCCGACCCGCACGCCATGCTGGGCACCGCCTTCCACGACTGGGTGCAGCGCTTCTACGGGGCCGACCGGCTGTTCGATCTCGACGATCTGCCCGGTGCCGGGGATAGCAGCGTGGCCGCCGACCCCGACCAGTTGGCCGCCCTGCAAGCCGCCTTCAGCGCCTCCCCGTGGGCGATTCGCACTCCGGTCGACATCGAGGTGCCCTTCGAGATGGCGCTCGGCGACACTGTCGTGCGCGGTCGTATCGACGCGGTTTTCGCCGATCCCGACGGCGGGGTCACCGTGGTGGACTGGAAGACCGGCGATCCTCCGGCCGACGGGGAAGGCCGTCGGCACGCCGCGGTGCAGTTGGCCGTCTACCGGCTGGCCTGGGCGGCACTGGCCGGAGTTCCGGAATCGCGGGTGGGGGCTGCGTTCCACTACGTGCGGTCCGGACGGACCATCACGCCGGAATCCCTGGTCGGCCCTGAGGAACTACTGGGTCTGCTGCGCCGCAGCGTGGTTACATAGATTTCGTGGTCGACCGGGAGAAGCAACGCCGCCTCTTCGCGATCAACGAGAACCTGACAACCAAGCCGGATTCCGCCCTCGTCGAGTACCTGCACATCCCGCAGCGTTTCGTCAGCCCGGGCCGGCGCATCGCGCAACGTCTGCTCTACGCCGTGGCGGCGTTGCTGGCCGCGGTGGTACTCGTCTACCTCGACCGTGACGGATACCGCGACGTGCGCGACCAGCCGATGACGTTCCTCGACTGCTTCTATTACGCCACCGTGTCACTGTCGACCACCGGCTACGGCGACATCACCCCGTACACCGAACGAGCGCGTCTGATCAACATCCTGGTGATCACCCCGCTGCGGGTGGCGTTCCTTATCGTGCTCGTCGGTACCACGGTGGAGACGCTCACCGAGGCCTCGCGGCAAGCCCTGAAGATTCAGCGTTGGAGGAAAAAGGTGCGCAACCACACCGTTGTCGTGGGCTACGGCACCAAGGGCCGTACTGCGGTGAGCGCGATGATCGGAGACGGAGTCGCCCCGGCCGAGATAGTCGTCGTCGACACCGACCAAACCTTGCTCGACCGCGCCAGTTCCGCCGGCCTGGTGACTGTGCGCGGCGACGCCAACCGATCCGACGTGCTGCGGTTGGCCGGAGCTCCGCACGCCAAGGCCATCGTCGTCGCCACCAACAGCGATCCGACCGCGGTGTTGGTCACCCTCACCGCCCGCGAACTGGCGCCCAAAGCGGCCATCATCGCCGCGGTCCGCGAGGGGGAGAACCGCCACCTGCTGCTGCAATCGGGCGCCGACTCGGTTGTGGTGTCATCGGAGACGGCGGGTCGCCTTCTGGGCCTGGCGACGAGCAAGCCGACGGTGGTCGAGATGATCGAGGACCTGCTGACCCCGCATGAGGGGTTCGCCATCGCCGAACGGGAGGTCGAGAGTGAGGAGATCGGCGGATCCCCGCGGCATCTGCCTGAGATCGTGCTCGGCTTGGTTCGGGACGGCCAACTGCTGCGGCTGACCGACCCGGGCGCCGATGCTTTGGAGAAGTCCGACCGGCTGCTGTTCGTCCGCGACGCAGAGGCGGGCTGATCGGCGGTGAGCTTCCGGCTGCGCAATATCCCGGTGCTATCCCGGGTCGGCGCCGATCGCGCCGACGATCTGCGCACCGACGTCGACGCCGCGGTCGCCGGGTGGTCCGAGGCAGTGCTGCTGCGGGTCGACAACCGCAACCAAGTGCTCCTGGCCGACGGCGCCCTGGCGCTCGGCCCGGCCACCGGCTTCGCCGACACCCCACCGGCTGACGCAGTGTTTCTCGGCCGGCTCGCAGACGGCCGCCATGTATGGGCGGTGCGGGCCCCGCTGGAACCTCCCGACCAGGGTGAGACCGCGGTGGTCGACCCCCGGCGCACCAGCCAACCGTTCGACGACGCCAGCGCTGGGTTGGTGGCCTCCGCCCTCGCCCTGCTCAATTGGCATGACCGGGCCCGGTATTCGCCGGTGGACGGCTCACCCACCCGGCCGGTTCGGGCCGGCTGGGCTCGGCGTAACCCGCTGACCGGCGAGGAGGAGTTTCCCCGTATCGACCCGGCGGTGATCTGCCTGGTGCACGACGGGGCAGACCGCGCCGTGCTGGCCCGCCAGGCGGTGTGGCCACCGCGGCTGTTCTCCTTGCTGGCCGGTTTCGTCGAGGCGGGGGAGTCGTTCGAGTCCTGCGTGGTCCGCGAGATCGCCGAGGAGATCGGGCTGACGGTGACCGACGTGCAGTACCTGGGCAGCCAGCCCTGGCCGTTCCCGCGTTCCTTGATGGTCGGCTTTCACGCCCTCGGCGACCCCGATCAGGAGTTCGTTTTCCGCGACGGCGAGATCGCAGAGGCCGCGTGGTTCACCCGCGCCGAGGTGCGCGACGCCCTGGCCGCCGGCGATTGGAGCAGCAAGTCCGATTCGCGGCTGCTGCTGCCCGGCACCATCTCGATCGCCCGCGAGATCATCGAGTCCTGGGCCGCGGCCGACTGAGGGCCCGCGCCGCCCGAGGAAAAGTGTTGTGCCTCCGGAGACCTCCGAACTACCGGGGCTACATCCCCAGCTTGGCCTTGACGGCTCCGATGCTGGGGTTCGTCAACGCCGTCCCGTCGGCGAACTTCAGCGTCGGCACGGTCTGATTCCCGTGGTTGACCGACATTACGAACTGCGCCGCAGCCGGGTCGTGCTCGATGTCCACCTCGGTGAAGGTGATACCTGCCGCCTTCATTGCGACCTTCAGTCGCTTGCAGTAGCCGCACCACACGGTGGTGTACATGGTCACGTCGGGCATAGCGGTCAACTTAGCAATTCCCTGCCAAGATGGACGCCATGCCGCCGATCGCCGACCATCTCGCCGGCCTCGACGACGAACAGCGCGAGGCCGTCCTGGCCCCCCGAGGCCCGTTGTGCGTGCTAGCCGGTGCCGGTACCGGGAAAACCCGCACCATCACCCATCGCATCGCTCACCTCATCGCCGACGGCCACGTGGCGGCAGGCCAGGTGCTGGCGGTCACCTTCACCTCCCGCGCGGCCGGTGAGATGCGAACCAGGTTGCGAACCATGGATGTTGCCGGCGTGCAGGCGCTGACCTTTCACGCCGCCGCCCGCCGGCAGCTTTCCTACTTCTGGCCGCGCGTCGTCGGAGACACCGGGTGGCAACTGCTGGACAGCAAGTTCGCTGTCGTCGCCCAGGCCGCGAACAGGTCTCGGCTGCAGGTCTCCACCGAAGACGTGCGCGACCTGGCCGGTGAGATCGAGTGGGCAAAAGCCTCGCTCATCAGTCCCGAGGACTACCCGAACGCCGTCGCTGAGTCTTCCCGGGACATCCCGTTGGACGCCCAGAAGGTCTCCGCCGTCTACTCCGCCTACGAGAAACTCAAGGCCGACCGCGACGGGGTCACACTGCTTGACTTCGACGACCTGCTGCTGCACACCGCGGCCGCGATCGAGAACGACCCCGTGGTGGCGGCGGAGTTCCGGGACCGCTACCGCTGCTTCGTCGTCGACGAGTACCAGGACGTCACGCCGCTGCAGCAGCGGGTGCTCGACGCCTGGCTCGGCGAGCGCGACGACCTGACCGTCGTCGGCGACGCCAACCAGACCATCTACTCCTTCACCGGCGCCTCGCCGCGCTATCTGCTCGACTTCTCGCGACGGTTCCCCGACGCGACCGTCGTTCGACTTGAGCGCGACTACCGCTCCACCCCGCAGGTGGTGTCACTGGCCAACCGGGTGATCGCCGCGGCCCGGGGCCGGATGGCCGGATCCAAGCTGCACCTGATCGGCCAGCGCCCACCGGGTGCAGAGCCGACCTTTCACGAGCACCCCGATGAGGTGGCCGAGGCCGCCGCAGTGGCCCGCGCGGCCAAGAAGCTCATCGCCGCCGGCACCCCGGCCGCCGAGATCGCGGTGCTTTACCGGATCAACGCACAATCCGAGGTGTACGAGGAGGCGCTCACCGCGGCCGGTATCCCGTTCCAGGTGCGCGGCGGGGAAGGATTCTTCAGCCGACAGGAGATCCGCCAGTCGCTGGTGGCCCTGCAGCGTGCCGCCGAGCGGGGCGTCACCGGGGAGCTTCCCGATGTTGTCCGCAATCTCCTTGAGCCGCTTGGTCTTACCGCTGAGACACCTGCGGGCGTCAAGGCCCGGGAACGCTGGGAGGCACTGACGGCGCTGGCCGAACTCGTCGACGAAGAGGTCGCCGTCCGACCTGATCTCGACCTGTCCGCACTGGTCGCCGAATTGCGGGTGCGTGCCGACGCCCGCCACCCGCCGACCGTCCAGGGCGTCACGCTGGCGTCGTTCCATGCCGCCAAGGGGCTCGAATGGGATGCCGTTTTCCTGGTCGGCCTGGCCGATGCAACCCTTCCCATCAGCCATGCTCTGAGCCACGGCCCGGACAGCGAAGCGGTCGAAGAAGAACGTCGTCTGCTCTACGTCGGAGTCACCAGGGCCCGAACGCATTTGGCACTCAGCTGGGCGCTGGCCCGCGCCCCGGGTGGTCGGCAGGGCAGAAAACCCTCCCGCTTCCTCAACGGCATCGCCCCCCAGACCAGGGCCGAAGTCTCGGCGCCGAACAAGCCGCGACGCCAGCGCGGCGCCACCCCCCGCTGCCGGGTCTGTAACGCCGTGCTCACCGCCACCACCGCAATCATGTTGCGGCGCTGCGAAACCTGCTCGGTCGATATCGATGAGGAACTGCTCGCCCAACTCAAGGACTGGCGAATCGCGATGGCCAGGGAACTCGGCGTACCGGCCTACGTCGTCTTCACCGACAACACCCTGATCGCCATCGCCGAGTCGCTGCCCACCGATGACACCGCATTGATCGCGATCCCGGGTATCGGCGCCCGCAAGCTCGAGCAGTTCGGCAGCGACGTACTGGAACTGGTACGCCGCCGCCAGTAGCCAACTGCCCGCTCAGAAGCCGGTGCTGTGCGGCATCATCGGGTCATGCGGCGGGGGTGCCGGCGGGGCCGGGTTACTCATGGCCTGACCGACCCAGATCAACAGATCATCGACGCCGTTGTTGTAAACGACGCTGTCGGGAACCTGGCCGACCACGTCGAAGTAGATTCGGCCACTGGACTTCTGGCCCTGGGCCAGGGTCAGGCCCTGGATGCCGCCCCAGGTCGGAACGGCGAGCATCCGGTAGGTGTCTCCATTGGCCGCGCGGGCGTTGAACATCGGCAGCAGCGGGGTGACGGTGCCCTTGACGGCATCGACCGTCACCGAGGCTTGATACAGCCTCCCTGCCACCGGGTAGGGGATCACGTCGACGCTGGGTGCCAGATAGTCCACCATGTAGCCGGTAACGACGAGTCCGTTTGCGTTGGTGAGGGTTTGGGTGGTTCCGAATGGAGCCACCGGGGCGGCCGATCCGGCCGGCGCGGTGCTGAGAGCGATCGTCGCGGCCGCGGCCGCGACACAGAACTTCATCCTGATTGTGGCCATATATAGACCCTACTAAATCTGCACCGACTAGAAGGGAAAGTCGGGCTATCGTGACCCGGTGACCAAGACTGCCCGGGAGAGCGAGTTACTTGCGGTCACGCTGGGTCTGCTGCAGCAGAAGGGTTACGACGGTCTGACGGTCGACGACGTCGCCGCCACCGCCCACGCCAGCAAGGCCACCATGTACCGACGCTGGCCCAACAAGGCCGAACTGGTTCTGGCCGCGGTCACCGAGGGGATCCGGCAAGTGTCGGTCCCGCCGAACACCGGGAACCTGCGGGATGACCTGCTGGCGATCGGCACCACGGTGTGCGAGCAGGCCCACGAGCATGCCGGAACCATGCGGGCCGTGCTGGTCGAGGTGTCGCGCATTCCCGAACTGAACGACACCCTGCAGCGTGAGTTCTTCGAGCAGCGCAGGAAGGTGATCACCCACGTGCTGCACCAGGCCGTCGAGCGCGGCGAGATCGATTCCGACGCCCTCGACGACGAACTGTGGGACGTGCTGCCCGGCTACCTCGTCTACCGTTCGGTCATTCAGAACCGGACGCCCACTCGCCGTACCGTCGAAGCACTCGTCGACCAGGTCATCATTCCGGGCTTGACTCGCACCCGCGTAAATCCTGCGCCTGGCGGTACCGTCCCGTACTGTTCGGCGTGGTGAAAAGCAATCCCGTCGTCCGGCTTGTTGCTCGGGGCTGGATGCTGTTCGTAGCCGCCGCCGTCATTGGCGTCGTCGGGTTCTCCGTTTACCGGTTGCACGGAATTTTCGGCTCGAATGTGAACACCAGCACTCCCAGCGGCGCCGCCGGCGAGATCGTCCCCTTCAACCCCAAGACCGTCGTCTACGAGGTCTTCGGTGACCCGGGGGCGACAGCCCAGATCAGCTACACCGACGTCCACGCCCGTCCGCAGCACGTCGAGAGCACGTCGCTGCCATGGTCCTATGAAGACTCCACGACCGCACCCGCGGTGATCGCCAACGTCATGGCCCAGAGCGACGGTTCGTCGCTGGGCTGTCGCGTCATCATCGACGGCAAAGTCAAGGCCGAACGCGTGGTAAATGCACCCAATGCGTACACCTATTGTCTGGACAAGTCCGGATGAGCGCGCCGAGCGGGAACCGCACCGCCAAGATCATCCGCCGGTTGGCGCCGCTGATCGCGCTGTTCTGGCTGGGCCTGGCGCTCTGGACCAACACTCAGGTGCCGCAACTGGAGAAGGTTGCCGAAGCGCACAACGTGGCGCTGGCCGCCGCGGACGCGCCGTCGATGATCGCCATGAAACACATGGGCAAGGTGTTCAAGGAGTTCGACTCCGACAGCGTGGCCATGATCGTGCTGGAGGGCAAACAGCCCCTGGGTGCCGAGGCGCACGAGTACTACGACACTCTTATCCAGAAGCTTCGCCAGGACACCAAGCACGTCACGCATGTTCAGGATTTCTGGTCCGACCCGCTGACCGCGGCAGGGGCGCAGAGCCCGGACGGCAAGGCCGCCTATGTCCAGGTCAACCTGGCGGGTAATCAGGGGCAGGCGCTGTCCGACGAATCGGTGCGGACCATCCGTCAACTCGTGGACAAGACCCCTGCACCGGATGGCGTCAAGGCGTACGTGACCGGGATGTCCCCGCTCATCGCCGACCAGTTCGACGTCGGCTCAAAGGGTTCGAAAAAAGTCACCCTCATCACGTTCGGGGTGATCGCGGTGATGCTGCTGTGGTACCTCCGGTGGATACCCGCGGTGTGGCTGACGCTGGTTGTGGTGGCTCTGGAAGTGGCGTGCGCCCGCGGCGTCGTGGCCGTCCTGGGCGACCACGACATCATCGGACTGTCGGTGTACTCGACGAACCTGTTGACGTTGCTGGCGATCGCGGCCGGAACCGACTACGCGATCTTCCTGATCGGCCGGTTCCACGAAGCCCGGCACGACGGTGAGAGTCGGGAACAGGCGTTCTACACCGCCTACCGCGGCACCGCCCACGTGGTGCTGGGGTCGGGCTTGACCATCATCGGCGCGGTGTACTGCCTGAACTTCACCCGGCTGCCGTACTTCAAGAGCCTCGCTGTACCTGCAGCGATCGGCATCGCCGTCGCACTGGTGGGTGCCCTGACGCTGGCGCCGGCGATCATGACACTGGGAAGTCATTTCGGGGCCTTCGACCCGCATCGGCCGATGAAGACCCGGGGCTGGCGGCGCATCGGCACCGCCGTCGTCCGCTGGCCCGGGCCGGTGCTCGCGGTGTCCATCGGAGTCGCGTTGATCGGCCTGGTCGCCCTGCCGGGGTACAAAACCAGCTACGACATCCGCCCGTATCTGCCTCCGGGCTCGCCGGCGAATGCCGGATACGACGCCGCCGAACGGCACTTCTCGGCGGCCCGGCTCAACCCCGAACTGTTGATGATCGAATCCGATCGCGACTTGCGCACTCCTGCCGGACTGCTGGTGCTGGAGAAGGTGGCCAAGGCTATCTTCCACACGCCCGGGGTGGCCATGGTGCAGACCATCACCCGGCCGTTAGGCACCCCGCTTGACCACAGTTCGATCCCGTTCCAGATCAGCATGCAGAGTTCCACGCAATTGGAGACCTTGCCCTTCCAGCAGGCCCGTGCCAACGATCTACTCAAACAGATCAACGAGATCACCAACGGAATCTCGCTGCTCAAGCAGCAGTACGGGCTGCAGCAGCAACTCAGCAATGCCACCGACGATCAGGCCCAGGAATTCCACAACGCAGTCGAGATCATCGACGAATTGCGCGACAAGGTTGCCAACGTCGACGACTTCTTCCGGCCGATCCGCAACTACTTCTACTGGGAACCGCACTGTTACGACATCCCGGTCTGTTACGCCCTCCGCTCGCTGTTCGATGCGCTCGACGGCGTCGATAAACTCAGCGAACAATTTGCCGCCGTCACGGCCGCACTGGACCGAATGACGGCGATCCAGCCGGAGATCCTGGCGCTGATCCCGGAGCAGATCGCCAGCCAGGAACGCGCGAAGTCGTTGGTGGAGAACAACTTCGCCACTCAGTCCGGTCTGCTGCAGCAGACCAAGGATGCGTTGAAGAACTCGCACGCCATGGGCCAGGCGTTCGACGAGGCCAAGGACGACAGCTCGTTCTACCTGCCGCCGGAGGTGTTCGACAACCCGGAGTTCAAGCGTGGGTTGTCAATGTTCTTCTCCCCGGACGGCCACGCGGTCCGGTTCATCATCACCCACGAAGGCGACCCGGCCACGCCCGAAGGCATTTCGCATATTGACGGTATTGAGAAGTCGGTGCGACAGGCGCTCAAGGGCACCCCACTGGCCGGCTCGAACATCTACCTGGCCGGCACCGCGTCGACGTTCAAGGACATTCAGTTCGGCGCCAAGTATGACCTGATCATCGCCGCAATCTCCGCGCTGGGGCTGATCCTGCTGATCATGATGTTCATCACCCGCAGCCTGGTGGCGGCGTTGGTGATCGTAGGAACCGTCGCCCTGTCTCTGGGAGCGTCGTTTGGCCTGTCAGTCCTGGTGTGGGAGAAGCTGTTAGGCATTGACCTGTACTGGATCGTGCTGGCCATCGCGGTGATCCTGCTCCTGGCGGTGGGCTCGGACTACAACCTGTTGTTGATATCCCGGTTCAAAGAGGAGATCCATGCCGGCCTCAACACCGGCATCATCCGGTCGATGGCCTCGACGGGTGCGGTGGTCACCGCCGCGGGCCTGGTGTTCGCCGCAACCATGTGTTCCTTCGTGTTCAGCAATCTGCGAGTACTGGCCCAGATCGGGACCACCATCGGCCTGGGCCTGCTGTTCGACACCCTGGTGGTGCGTTCGTTCATGACGCCGTCGTTCGCCGCACTGCTCGGACGGTGGTTCTGGTGGCCGCTGAAGGTGCGTCCGCGCCCGGCCAGCCAGATGTTGCGGCCGTACGGAACCCGCCCGTCGGTGCGCAAGTTGCTCCATCTCGACGAGGACGCTGTTCCGGCGAAGGTGCCGGCCGGCGGTATTTCGGACGGGGATTCCGACGGGGCTTCCGATGGCCCCGCCGAGCACGAGGATGATTCCGGCGCACGCTCGCCGCAATAAATCAGTTGTGGCATCGCACGGCGGCCGCTAGTCTGGGCCGCATGTTCTTCACCGCCAATGCTGCTGCGCATCACGCCGCCGCTACCTCGTCCGTGGACTGGAGTGTCACTTAGGGCTAACCCCAACGACATTCGGGCCACGGACCTTCGGGACGTGGCCCTTTTTGTATGCCTGGAAAGAGAGAGACCGATGATTCCCTGTCAGGACGGTGATCCCGACCTGTGGTTTGCCGAGGAGCCTGCTGACCTCGAGCGCGCCAAGACCCTGTGCGGTGGGTGTCCGCTGCGGCGGGAATGCCTGGCCACCGCCCTCGAGCGGGCAGAACCCTGGGGCGTGTGGGGTGGGGAGATCCTTGTGGGCGGGGTGGTCATCGGCCGCAAGCGGCCGCGCGGCCGCCCACGCAAGGAGGTTGCGGCGTAGTTGCTTTGGCTTTGCGGCTAATGTGCCGGCTCAGGCTCGGCGAAGCCGGGGATCAGCTTCTCGGCCATCTCTCGCACCGGCACATGGCAGTCCAGCTGGCAGGAGATCGCGACGTTGGAGGCGATTACCCGCAGCGGCATCGCCAGGCGCACCGGGAGGTCCATCTGCCGAGCCATCTTCAGCTGCTGTGGCGCGCGCTCCATGTTCTGGGCAGCGTGCTTCTGCAGCCACTTTCGGGTGTAGTGGAACACCGGTACCTCGACCGGTTCGACGTACTGCGCCAGCATCTCGTCGATGGCCTCGATCGAGAGCTGTTCACCCTTCTGGACGAAGCCGATCTTCTCCATGGTCGGCAGCAACAGCTCGTAATTGCGGTGCAGCGCCAAGCGGATCATCATGCCCATCTCCACGGGCAGGCCGTCGGGCAGCGGTGCCACCGCGCCGAAGTCGATGACGGCAAGCCGCCCGTCGGGCATGAGCATGAAATTGCCCGGATGGGCATCGCCGTGCATCATCCCCACTCGGGCCGGAGCGTCGAAAGTCAGCTCGAAAAGCCTTGTGCCGCAGAGGTCACGCTCCTCGCGGGAGCCGTGCCGGATGATCTCCGACATCGGGATGCCGCCCTCGATCCACTCGCTGACCATGACCTTGGGCGCACTGCCTACGATGTGCGGCACCAAGAAGTGCGGGTGGCCATCGTAGGCCTTGGCGAACGCCCGCTGATGGTTGGCCTCCAGCCGGTAGTCGAGCTCCATCTCGGTGCGTTCGACCATCTCGTCGACCACGCCCTGCACGTCGGCGCCCGGGGCCAGTTGCTTGAGCACACTGGTCAGCCGCTGCATGGTCTTCAAGTCGGCGCGAAGTGCCTCGTCGGCGCCCGGATACTGGATCTTCACGGCCACGTCGCGGCCGTCGGCCCACACCGCCCGGTGCACCTGGCCGATGCTGGCCGAGGCGACGGGCTCGTCGTTGAAGGAGCGGAACCGGACCGGCCACTTGGTGCCCAACTGGGCGTCGAGCATCCGGTGGACTTTTTCGGCCGGCAGCGGCGGCGCGTCTTTCTGCAGCTTGGTCAGCGCCTCGCGGTAGGGCCCGCCGTACTCCTCGGGGATGGCGGCCTCCAGCACCGAGAGCGCCTGGCCCACCTTCATCGCGCCGCCTTTGAGTTCGCCGAGCACGCTGAACAGCTGGTTAGCGGCTTTCTCCATCAACTCGGCGTTGACTTCGTCGCGGGATTTCCCGGTCAGCCGCTTGCCCAGCCCCAGCGCGGCCCGACCGGCCATACCGACCGGGATGCTGGCCAGCTTCGCGTTGCGGCGAGCACTTCCACGCTTGATGTCGTCGGCCACGCCTCCATCATCCCCGACCCTGGGGTAACGGCAATGGTGAATCCCAACACGAACACAGCGGGTGTCGGGGCCACAGCCGGGCCCGGATCGCGTGTGAGGCGACGTGAACCTCCCAGGTGGTGTTCCAGGTGGACGGAGGCGGCCCGGCCTGGCCGTTTTGCCGAACGCCGTTGACGATCTTCAGCAGCTGACCCAATGCGAGCGCGGCGGTGGCCAGTAGCGTCGGCCGGTCAGCGCACCCGACCTCGTGCCGCAGTTGGGCGGCCAGTGCCGGCCAGGCGGCGTCGCGGTCGGCCCGGTGCAGATCGGCGCACAGCAGACAGCTGGTCACCCCGGGGATGACCAACGGTCCCACCAGGCCGGCGCCGTCGCGCACCCGAACCGCGAGGTGCGGCACCCCGGCGGCGTGCAGTTCGCGCAGCAGTCTGGGGTCGGGGGCCAGCGCGTCAGTCAGCACCACCAGATCCCCCGCGGACCCGGCGTGGCTGTGGCTGGTTGATGCCACCCGCGCTCCCGACCGGCGCAGCCCGTCGGTCATCAGTGCCGACAGTGGGCCGTCACCGTGCACCCGGATCGACAGTGTTCGTCCTGGTTTGTTGGCACACGTGCGCACCACGCCCCGGCCGGTCAGATCGTCGAGCACCTCATCCAACCCATGCGGGTCGCACAGCCCGTGCCGGGTGGCCAGCCGGTGTAGTTCCGAGCGCGACGACGGCGAGGACATCTCACGCAGCACCGAGGCCAGACCCGAAGCGGTCAGGCCCGACGGTGGGCGCACCATCACCGCCCGCCGGGGATCCCAGCCAACCTGCACCGCGCCGTCGGGGCGCAGCAGCACCGGCATAGCGGGGTCGAGTGTCAACACATCACCAACCCTGGCATCGAATGCCCAAGCGGGCGTTCAGTTCTCCACAGGCTCGCTACTGGACGGGTTGGCCGACGCTCAGCGCCCGATCCGTCAGCGCGGCCAGGTAGTGCCAGTACAGGCCGTCGGCGATCGCCGCCCGTTGGGCTACCGGGTCGGCGGCTGTGTGGCCGGCATAGATGGCGCGTTCTTCCTGATGATCGGCGTAGGCCAACAACGCCTGCAACTGCGCGATCTCCCGGCCCTCAGCTTCCGACATCATCGGCGCCATCACCGCAAACCACAGATCCGCGGACCGGTCCTCGGGGCTCAAGGCGCTCGCCGGAGCAGCCGGCAGCAGCTTGACCAGGGCCCTATCCGTGGTGGCGGCTAGGTGGCCGGCATGTTCGGGGGCGATCATCGCCAGCCTGTCTCGGCCGACCATCTGTGAGGTTTGTGGAATGTCGTCGTTTTCGAGCACCTGGTGGGAGGCCCCGACATCCACTCGATCGAGTTGGTCTTTGGTTCCGATCACCGCGCGCAACTCCACGCCTTGGGCCTGGGCCCAACCGGCCAGGGCCAACCAGGGACGCGTCGACCAGGACACCCGAGTGGCCAGTGGAACCGAGTCGTCCAGGCTGACGAAGCAGACCTGCTCCGGGAGATTCTGCCCGGCCGGAAGGTAACCCATTCCAAAGGAATTGGCGACGAGGATACGGCCGTCGGTAGTCAATCCGGTGGCCCAGAAGAAGTTCGGCACGTGTCGTTCAGGTCGGTCTTGGGCGTTGAGCGCGGCCGCGATCCGGATGGCGAGCGTCAGGGGATCGGCCGCCCCGCCGCGTCGCGCACTCGACGCTTCGGCGTTGACTGCCTGGAGAACCGCCTCCCGCTCGGCGCGCGCGGCGGTCACCGGAACCGGACCGGCCGCCAGCGTGCTCCCGGCGCCTGGGGCTGCCGCAGCGGGACTGACTGCCGGACCCGTCATTGGAGCGCCGACCGGTGCGGCGGGCGCCGGTGTGGGCGGTGGTCCCAGGGGTGTCGAGGGTCCGGAGCCGGCAGGGGGACCCGCCCCGATCGGTGGGCCCGCCATTCCCGCTGGTGCGGGGGTTGTTGGCCCAGTCGTCGGGGTGGCGCCGCCAGCACCCGCCGCCGCGGGGACGACTCCGGCGGGCGGGACCGACAACGCACTCCCTCCCGGTGCGGCGGAAGCCGGGGCGGTGGATGCCGCCGGGGGAGCAGCCTGTGCCGCCGCAGCGGCTGCTGCTGCGGCCGGGTTGGCCAGAGGTGGCGGTGTGCTTTGCGGACCGCCTTGGCCGGCGCCCTGGCCTCCTTGGGCGCCGGAAGTGCCTGTGGGGGATTGGGCGCCGTTTGGTGAGCCGGAGATGGGGCTTCCACTGCCTGTCGGAGCTGTCGTTGGCGGGGTACCGTGACTGCCTCCCGGTGAAGACGAACCTGTTACGGGAGATGAAGTCGACCCGAGCGATCCCGGCGACAGTCCCGAGGCGCTGCCCAAAGGGGCACCTGCCGATCCTGAGTTGGTGGCGGGCATACTGCCTGGAAAAGCCCCCGGCATGGCTGGTGTGGACTGCGGCTGAAGGGACGGAGAGGCGCCCGCTCCCGGGTTTTGGGCGGCAAGTGTCGCTTGATGATTGCCGAGATTGTCAGCCGATGGTGCTTTGGTGGGTGTTGGGGAGGTGCCGGTCGCGGGTGTCGGCTGTTGATTGCCGAGGCTGTCAGCCGATGGTGCTTTGGTGGGTGTTGGGGAGGTGCCAGCCGCCGGTGTCGGCTGTTGATTGCCGAGGCTCTCAGCCGATGCAGCTTTGGCTGGAACAGCCTGAGCCCCCGGGATTGAACCCGTCACGAGCCCCTGGCCAGCCGCCTTTCCGATACCCGGCACGGACCTCGTTGAGGGAGCGGCGAGTTGCTCCGCCGGGAGCGTCTTCCGGTTGCCCGAGATCTTGATCAGCTTGTTCATTTCGAATCGCGGTGGTCTGAAATCCACCGGGGCGACGAGCGCGGCGGCGTTGGCCACCACAGCGTGATTCGCGGACTGAGCAGTCGCAACTGTGCTCTCGAGTTGGGACTCCCAATCTGGGTTGAACGCTTGCGTCGCAAGTATTGCCGAAATATCTGCTTGCGCCGTCTCGACATTGGCAACCACCGTTCCTTTGGTCGTGACTACCGCTGCTGTGGTGGCCCTGTACCAGAGGATTGCTTTAGCCAAATCGTGCTGCTGATCACGCAAGGAAGCGATCACTTCGGTGACTTTCACCGCTGCCGCCTCGGCCGCTGACCCCGACCAGGTCTCCGAAGTAAATAATTCGGCCTGCTCGTGCGCCCAGGATTCTAAGACTAATGTGACTTGACGCAATTTCTCTGCCAAGGTCTGCGCGCGATCACTCAATGTGTCTTCATCGACCTCGGGCCAGGCCCCGTTGGATAACATTTCCTCGGCATATTGGCCCGTAGGCCTGGCGACTCCCACACTTACCCTTCCACTGCGAGGCAGGCAGCGCTAACAACGGCGCCGATGCTCTGAGCCGCAGCGTATAGTTCGGCATCCTGCACTGAGAAGGTTGGGATTCCACTCGCATACGTCCGGTAATACTGAGCCGACAACGCCAAAAAATCTCCAATCACGGGGTTTCCTCCCGATTTTCCAATCTCCTCTATCTGGTCAGCGCGCTCAGCCAGGACCTGAGCTGCGTTTTCCCAAATCAGCTTGTCGGTCGGACTCCACTGTTCGGCAGGAACGTTGTCAAGTTTTAGCCACTCCCCAAGCTTGGCATCATCGCTCTTGTTCTGAGACCGCAATCTTGCGCAGACTGGTGAAGGGGCGGTTAGGAACCATGGTGCCTCGGCTGGATCATCCACTCGGGCAGCTTCAGTTGGCTGCGCCGCCGCTGAGGATGGCGAATACCGCTTTGCTGCAGAGAGATTGGTAATTGAACTGCAGATGTGAAGCAAAGCGCCGCTGATGTTGTTTCCAACAACAGCGAAGGCATTGTCGCTCGGCTTGTAGGAGGGGATGGCGTCAGCGTATGAGCGGTAATAGGCAATGAGTTGTTCATAGAGTTCCCGCATGACTCGGTGGGGAGTCTCCCGTGCAAGAGGCACCGTGTGGTCGATCTGGGAGCGCAGCACGCGGCCTGCGGATTCGTAAATCTGGCGCTGCTCCGGAGTCCATGCAGACACCGGGATCGAATCGTCACGCTGACCCCACGCTTCAAGTTGGGAACTGCTGTTGCTCAAGAGCGCCAACCACCGATCACACGTCGGGTCCTCCGTGATGATCCCCACCGGCCCAGTGTCATTCGCGCTGGCGATCTCTCCGCTGGACCTCTGCGAACTCCCAGACGAGCCAGCCTGATTCCCCGGCCCCCGGTGGGTAACCCACACCGTCGCAGCAACACTAACCGCGATGACCGCCAAGAACGCCAAGGCGAGCAGGATCCACCGCAGGTTTCCGCGAGGAGGCCCAGGTGGGGGACCGGGTTGTGGCCAGGATCCTGGTGGATAGGGCCCTGGCCCTTGCGGACCAGGCCAGGGGGCGCCAGTAGGTGGCTGGCCGCCCGGCGGCAGAACAGGGCCGCTCACCGCTGATTTCCCTGGCCACTACCGCCCACAGAACGTCTCCCTTACGCACCCACCGACCACCAACGCGACGCCAGGGTCGCGACAGCTATCTAGTCTAAATAGCGTTCCCGCGATCTGGGCCCGGCAGTTTGGGCACAGTGCGCAGGGATCAGCGCGAGAGGTCCGGAAGGGTGGTGGCATGTGACAGGCGGTTCTGACGGCGGTTTGGGCGGCATTGGAGACATCGCCGACCTCTTCGAAGGCGTCAAAAGTGGCATCGAGCATTCAGGCGAGCTCATCGGCGACATCGGTTCCGGTCATTTTGGCGAGGCGTTGGACGACGGCGTCTCCGTCGTGCGCGACGTTGGAGGAATTCTTGAGTCCTTGGGCGGCCTGGGAGTGCACTACGGCAAGGTGGCCACGAAGTATGTGGACAAGCTCGTTCCACTCGCGGAGTCGAAAATTCTCTCGGCGGCGCAGCTGCTGATCGACGGTGCGAAGTACACCACCGGCGAGGGTGATCCTGACCCAGGGGACGGTTTCAAAGATGCGGCGGACCGCTTACAGGGGGTTGTCGAAGTTCTGATCGATGCGAACAGGCATGAGGATCGCTGGGATGGTGCAGCAGCGGAAGCGTACGAAAGCACTAATCACGACCACCGGGTAGCGACGTCGGCAGCCCAGGCGGCCGACGAACGCATCGCCAAGATCTTGGCCGGGGAAGCCGACCAGGTCGTTCGCACCCGGGAGAATCTCGACGGGCTCTCAGAGGGACTGCATGAATTCGATCTGGCCACAATGTGGATGAACTATGTACCGGGTGGAGCGGCTGCCAAGGCGGCTATGGATACCACCGCCGCCGCTGGGGCTACCGCAGCGATGCAGGCCACCATGCTGAGCCTTTTCCAAGCCTCCGTCAGCAATGCAGCGCAGATCCGGCAAAGCACTAATGATTACGACCCAGCACTCAAGGACCACACGGGTGATGGTCGGCTTTGCGGCAGTGACATCTTCGTCAAACAGAACGAAGATCTTGAAAGACTTCCAACCCGATTGAAGTCGAACGCACCCTACGAGCTGCCCGCACCGGAGGAACCGCCGCAGTGGGGACCACCGGCGCAGCCCCTACCGGCGCCCGGCACCACGGCTCCGCCACCGGCGAGGGGACAGCGATGAGCGACGGTGAAATGAACTTGCGGGTGGTCACCGAGCACCTCCTCCACTTGTCGGAGAAGCAATCACGTGCGGCCGACAAGCTCATTGGGGCTAATCGGGCGGTGTCCGGCGTCGCGGAGGCGGTCGCGAGCACTCACGGTGTCGCCTGCAGTCTGACCAACCAAGCCGTCACCGAGGCCGTTTCCCGGCGGGCCGCGGCGGGTGAGAATCTGCGCAAGGTATCGACCGAGTTGGATGAGAAGCTCAAATCCGCGGCGGGCAACTACGCCAATGCCGACTATATGGCCGGCAAGAGCATCGACAACGAGTGCAGCATGTGACCGATTCAACGACCCACGATGCGTGGGATGACGACGAGGATGACGAGGACGACTTCGACCGAAATGATGTCGCCGATGCTTTCGCCGGGTACCTGCCGCCGGTACGCCCCGATGACGCTGTCGACGCCTCGGACGACGACAGCGTCTCAACGCTGCTCTGCACAGCCAGCAATCCGCCCGGCACGGTATCGGCGACGGCGCTGTTAAGCGGACGGATTCTCGACGTCGAGTTCTCACCGGAAGCCGCCCGGATGACAGGCCGGGAACTAGCGGAAGAGATCAGAAGTGTTGCTGCTCTTGCAAACCAGCAAGCCAGGGCGGCCCAGCACGCGGTCATGGCGACGTTGATGGACCGCCTCGGGAAGGATCCCGCCGAAACTCGCAGCTTTCTCGAACGCGAGCTGGGGCTGCCTTCGCCGGAATCGGTGAACGCGGCACGCGCCCAATCGCTCGCGGCTCATTACGCGGGTGACAGTGAGCATTTCGAGGGCGGTTCCGGTGACGAACAGTAATACCGAGCCGATGCCAACCGAACGCCGAAGGTGGCCGCTTATCGCCGCGGTATTGGCAGTCGTCCTGCTGGTCGTGGTGGCGGTGCTGGTGTTCGGCTGGCCCCGAAGGGTTGGTGGTCTGGCGATCGGCCCGCGCCCGGCGTGGCAGCCGCCGCCCCAGACGCAGCTCAGTTCGTCGATGCATGTCCCGCCGGTACCGGGCTGGCGGCTTCGCGCAACAGACCTCGGCTTGCCGACGCGGTTTGCCACGAGCGATGATCCACAGTTCGCCGACCCCTTCATCGGAAACGTTGACAACCATGCCTATTTCCTTGCGGGTAGTTCCGCTGCCACCGGTACCCAATGGTGGCTGACAGGGGTCGATGTCGACAGCGGTCAGTCGATGTTCAAACCGGTGCCGTTGAATACCGGCCAAAGGGCGCCGCAGTGTTTCCTCAATGGCCCGGCAGCAGTGCTGTGCGTCGACGATGAGCGCCAACGCTCCCGGGCTTGGGTGATTGACGTTCCCTCTGGCCGGGAATCCTACTCGGGGCCAACCGATTTACGTACCTTTGGAGCATCCCTCCGGGTCAAGCAAATCGGCATCTATGCCGTCGCCGACACGTCGGATCAGGGAATATATGGCGTTGGGGCTAAAGCGGAGACAACCTGGTTCGTTCCGGGCGACGGGTCGGCGCAGTACCGTTATATGCCGGATGATTTTGCGCCACAGACCATCTCGACTCAGGCAGGTCTGGGACGCGCGACCGATCGCATGGTGGTATTCCGCGTTACCGATGGCCATGTGTTCGAACCGGTTATGCCCGAAGGCACAAGTCCCGGTTCGGCTGCGGTATATCCAGGAGGATTTGCCGTCGAAATTCTCGATGACAGTGTAGGCGGGACGCGCGGAGGGGT
This sequence comes from Mycobacterium sp., assembly GCA_020438845.1. Lineage (GTDB taxonomy): Bacteria > Actinomycetota > Actinomycetes > Mycobacteriales > Mycobacteriaceae > Mycobacterium. The sequence continues at coordinate 108,116 of JAGQTV010000028.1, forward strand.
GAACTTCTATGACGATGACGGTAAACTGCTGGGGCATATCGACTCTGGCAGCTCTCGTGGGTATCTGAAAAGCGGCGCGGTCGATTTGCCGATGGTGAAAGCAGGCCGGGAGTCAACCGTTTACAGCATCGATGGCACCGATCTGGTTCACATCCAGGACATTTCGGACGAGTTGCTGATCGGCAGCCGGCTGTTCTATGAGGCGCTGAACGTCGAACAATACGACCTCAGCACGGGTAAACAGGTTGAACCCTGCAAGTTCGGGTACGCACATTCGACCTACGTTGCTACTGACGGTGTTGTAGGACTGTTCCGAACGGGTGGACAGAAAATCGGGATGGAAACCTATGGTCTCGACTTGGCGACATGCACGACACTGTGGACGAGGACGTCTCCTCCCGGCGCCTTCCACTACCTGTGGCGGATCAACACCACACTGGTTCAATTATCCGACGATGCAACCGAACTGATGTCGCTCGTCGCGCCGCAAAGCTGAAGCCGTCAGGATGACTGCACATAACACCGTTTCCCGCGGAAAACGCCGTAGTTGGCCTCTGATCGTCGCCGTGTTGGCGGTTGTTCTGATGGTTGTGCTGGCGATGGTGGTGTTTGGCTGGACCCGGGCCGGTGTTCTGGGGATCGGCCCGCGCCCGGCATGGCAGCCCCCGCCGCAGACTCGACTCAGTTCGTCGATGCATGTCCCGCCGGTTCCGGGCTGGCGGCTCCGCGCGAGCAACCTCGGATTACCGACTCGGTTCGCCACGAGCGATGATCCGCAGTTCGCCGACCCGTTCATCGGCAACGTGGACAACCATGCTTACTTCCTTGCCGGTAGCCCCACTGCCACCGGTACCCAGTGGTGGGTTGCTGGGATCGATGTCGAGAGTGGTAAGTCGATGTTCAAACCGGTCCCGTTGAACATCGCCCCGTGGGCGCCGCAGTGTTTTCTCAATGGCCCGACAGCCCTGCTGTGCATCGACTTCGACGGCCACCGCTCACAGGCGTGGGTGATCGACGTCCCAGCCGGTCGTCAATCCTTCTCGGGGCCAACTGATTTGCGCACCATCGCTGGGCACCTCGAGGTCAAACAGATCGGCATTTATGCTGTTGCTCAGACCTCGGGCCAGGGTGTCTACGGTATCGGCCCCAAAGCGCAGACGACGTGGTTCGTTCCCGGCGCTGGGTCGGCGGATTACCGATTCATGCCGGACGATTTTGCGCCGCAGACTCTTGTCACCCAGAACGCTCTCGGTCGCGGGGCCACCCGCATGGTGGTTTTCCGCGTCAGTGATGGCCACGTGTTCGAACCGGTTATGCCCGAAGGCGCGAATGCCGGTTCGGCAGCGGTGTATCCAGGCGGATTTGCGCTCGAAGTACGCGACGACCGTCCCGGCGGAAGGCTGGTCGGGGTGAACTTCTATGACGACGATGGTAAACAGCTAGGGCACATCGACTCTGCCGGTTCCGGTGGCTCGCTACAACCGGGTGCTGTCGATCTCCCGATCGTGGAATCAGGAAGGGATGCGACGGTGTACAGCGCCGACGGCACGGCGCTGGCTCAGATACAGGACAATTCGGACGAACTACTGATCGGCGATCGGCTCTTCTTCGAAGCATTCAACGTCGAACAGTATGACCTGAGCACGGGCACCAGGGTTGAACCCTGCAAGTTCGGATACGCACAGTCCTCCTACGTTGGGACCGACGGTGTCGTAGGCGTCTTCGAAAAAGGCGGACGCAAGGTCGCGATGAAAACCTATGGGCTCGACTTGGCGACCTGCAAGACCCTGTGGACGACGACCTCGCGCCGCGATGCCTTCCATTACCTGTGGCGGGTCAACACCACGTTGGTTCAGCTCTCCGAGGATGCAACCGAACTGATGTCGCTGGTGGCTCCGCGCAGCTGAGCGAGGAACCCACCGGGAGGGCTTTTCGAAAGCCGATATCACCGGTGATAGCGGATTTCGAGAAGCATTACCGGGTCCAATAGCCCCGCTCAGACGACCGTGACGTGGACGTGGTTGAAGTGGCCCGCCACCCGCCACATCGTGTACTTGACGCCGAAACGGTCCGCCTGACTTTGGACGTCTGCGTTGATGGCATCACCGAGGCCCATGTCCGAGCCGATCATGATGTCCAGTGCGTGGCCGCTGGGGTGATCAGGGCGCGAATCCGAACGCACGCCACCAATGGACTGAACACCGGGGTAGGTAGCCGCGAGGTACTGGTCGAGAGTGGAGGCGTTGGGGCACAGACCGTTCATCCCCACCTGGGGCATGGCGCTCGCCGTCGCTGATGACGTTGCAACCCAGCCGGCGGTGATCGTCGCTAGCACAATCGCTTTCATAATCGAAAAGGCTAATTGGATTGCTATCCGGCGGAAAAGCCTTGTCGCAGGACGACGCTATTAACGCAGCATAGTCATATTTGCTGCGCTATAACGGCTTTCGGTGATCACTCGTGGTGGTGCAGGGTATATCACCAGGTCGGTCTGCTGCGGCTCAACCGCTCGAAAGCCCAGTTCAATGGCCATGTTAAACACCGAAGGTGCAGGTCGGCGAAGCCGGCTGGCTCAACGCAATTCCCGACTATCAATCAAAAATTTGCTGGCTGGCATGGAAATTCGCAACGTGTCGTCGAACACACTGCGGCGCTAAGAGCTTTCTCCGCTGTCGCCGGAACCGTCCATGTCTTTCTCGAATTCGGCTATCGCCGCGTCGATGTCGAGGTTCCCCACGTCGCCGCCGATCACCCGGTCGATGAACGCGGCCGGCTCGTCGAGGTCGGCGGAGGTGGGCAGCAGATCGGGATGCGCCCACACTGCGTCGCGGGCGTCGATACCTGCTGCGTCGGTCAACCGCTGCCAGAGCACGGCGGCCTCGCGCATCTTGCGCGGCCGCAGTTCCAGACCGACCAGGGTTCCGAAGGTCTGCTCAGCGGGCCCGCCGGTGGCGCGACGGCGGCGCAACATCTCCGACAGGGCCGGGGTGCCGGGAATCCGGTCATCCAACGCAGCGGAGACGACGGTGGAGACCCAGCCCTCGATCAACGCCAGCGTGGTCTCCAGGCGATCCAGGGCGGAGGTCTGCTCCGGGGTGGCCTTGGGTTCGAACATGCCTTGGGAGAGAAGCTCTTCCATCTTCGAGGGGTCGCCCAACGTGGTGGGGTCGAAGTTCTGTGCCAGTGCCTCGACGCCGCTCATGTCGACCTTCATGCCGTTGGCGTAGGCCTCGACGGCTCCCATCAGCTGCGAGGACAGCCACGGCACGTGGCTGAACAGCCGGTGATGGGCGGCCTCGCGGGCGGCCAGGAACGTCAGGACCGCGCTGCGCGGTTGCTCCAGCCCCTGCGACAAGGTCTCGATGGCGCCGGGCATCAGGGCGGCAACACCCTTGGGCCCCAGAGGAAGTCCGACATCGGTAGAGGTCAACACCTCCCCGGACAATCGGCCCAGCGCCTGGCCCAACTGCGAGCCGAAGGCCATGCCGCCCATCTGGCTCATCATCGCCATCAGCGGACCGGCCATGGCTTTGGCCTCCTCGGGCAGCGCCGAGGTCCACACCGACGCGATCTGCGCAGCCATCGGGTCGCACAGGCGTTTCCAGGTGTCCATGGTGTTGTCCACCCAGTCCTGCGGAGTCCACGCAGCGGTCTTGGTGGCGCCGGCCGGCAGTGCGCTGGCCCCGTCCAGCCAGGTGTCGGCCAGGTGCACCGCGTCGGCGACGGCCTTGGAGGTGGCCTCCGGGATTGGTGCAGTGAAGCCGATGGAGCTCGACGCGAGCTTGCGGGCCAGATCGTAGTTCACCGGCCCGGAGCCCCCGCCGGCCATCGCCGAGCCCGCCCCGGAGAACATCTGGCCCAGCTTGGTGAAGATCTGCCCCAGGTCGGCCATGTTGAACTCACCGCCGCCCAGGGGGTCCTTGCTCTTGTCGCGGTTCGGGTCGTCTCCGGCGGAAAAGCCGAAGGGCAGGTCAGCCATGGCCACTACCGTACCGCCGTTACCCTGGGCGGGGTGAACAGGAGGATTCTGACGCTGGTGGTGGCCTTGGTGCCCATCGTCGTCTTCGGCGTGCTGGCCGCCGCGGTCCGGGTTCCCTACGTGGCGCTGGGCCCGGGACCGACGTTTGACACCCTCGGCGAGGTGGACGGCAAGGAGGTCGTCGCAATCGAGGGCACGGCGACCAAGCCCACCTCCGGGCACCTCAACATGACGACGGTGTCCCAGGTCGACGGCATCACGCTGGGGCAGGCGATCGCGCTGTGGGCCTCGGGCAGCAACCAACTCCTGCCGCGGGACCTGGTGTTCCCGCCGGAGAAGTCCCGCGAGGACATCGAGAAGACCCAGGCCGCGGACTTCCACAGCTCCGAGGACAACGCCAAGTTCGCCGCGCTGAACTACCTGCAATACCCCAAGGCGGTGACCGTGGAAAAGGTCAACGACCCGGGACCCTCGGTGAGCAAGCTGGAGGTCGGCGACGCCATCGACGCGGTCGACGGCGTCAAGGTCGCCGCCGTCGAGCAGTTCTCCAAGCTGCTTAAGTCCACCAAGCCCGACCAGGAGATCGTCGTCGACTTCCGCCGCAAGAACGCCGCACCCGGTACCGCGCGGATCAAGCTGGGCAAAAACGAGGACCGTGACTACGGCTACCTGGGCATCGCCGTGCTCGACGCCCCGTGGGTGCCGTTCACCATCGACTTCAACCTCGCCAACATCGGCGGCCCGTCGGCGGGGATGATCTTCAGCCTGGCCGTGATCGACAAGCTGACCACCGGCGACCTCAACGGCGGCAAGTTCATCGCCGGCACCGGCAGCATCGGGGCCGACGGCCGGGTCGGCCCCATCGGGGGTATCACGCACAAGATGGCCAGCGCCCAGGAGGCGGGGGCCGAGGTTTTCCTGGTGCCCGCCGACAACTGCGACGAGGCCCGCACGGTCCACGGCGACACCATGCAGCTGGTCAAGGTCGAGACCCTGCCGCAGGCCGTCGACGCCCTCAAGGCCCTGAGCTCGGGTGGCAAGCCGCCGCTGTGCTAGCTGTGCTGACCACGGCCGTCACGCCGCCTCGGCGCGCGATGCGTAAGGTTGACACCGTGATCCCAGGACCACGCCTATGAGCATGCGTCAACCCGCCCGGATGCCGACCTTGAGTCGGCGCGGCCGCACCCTGGCCGGCGTCGCCGCCGTGATCGTGCTGCTGCTGATCATCGGTCCACGCCTGATCGACACCTACGTCAGTTGGCTGTGGTTCGGCGAGATGGGCTACCGCTCGGTGTTCACCACGGTGCTGTTCACCAGGCTGGTGGTGTTCGTCGCCGCCGCCCTGCTGGTCGGGCTGATCGTTTTCGCCGGGCAGGCGCTGGCCTACCGCACCCGGCCGGTGTTCGTACCCAGCGGCGGGGCCACCGACCCGGTGGCCCGCTACCGGATGGCGGTGCTGACCAAGCTGCGCGCGTTCGCATTCGGGGTGCCCGCTGTGATCGGCGTCCTGGCCGGTCTTGTCGCCCAGGGCTATTGGATGCGGGTGCAGTTGTTCCTGCACGGCGGCAACTTCGGGGTCGTCGACCCGCAGTTCGGCCGCGACCTGGGCTTCTACGCCTTCGACCTGCCGTTCTACCGGCTGCTGCTGACGTTCGTGTTCGTGGCGGTCTTTTTGGCCTTCATCGCCAACCTGGTGACGCACTACGTGTTCGGCGGCATCCGGCTGGCCGCCGGCACCGGCATGCTCAGCCGGGCGGCGCGCATCCAGCTGGTCAGCCTGGTCGGGGTGCTGATGCTGCTCAAGGCGGTGGCCTACTGGCTGGACCGTTACGAGTTGCTCAGCCACACCCGGATGGGCAAGCCGTTCACCGGGGCGGGCTACACCGACATCAACGCCGTCCTGCCGGCCAAGATGATCCTGGCTGCGATCGCGCTGATCTGTGCGGCGGCGGTGTTCTCGGCGCTGTTCTTGAAGGATCTGCGCTTCCCCGCGATCGGGGTGGTCCTGCTGCTGCTGAGCTCGCTGATCATCGGCGCCGGCTGGCCGCTGATCGTCGAGCAGTTCAGCGTCAAACCCAATGCTGCGCAGAAGGAGTCTGAGTTCATCTCTCGCAGCATCACCGCAACCCGACAGGCTTACGGGTTGACCAGCGAGACGGTCACCTACCGCGACTACTCCGGCAACACCCCCGTCGGCGCCCAGCAGGTGGCCGCCGACCGGGCCACCACCTCCAACATCCGGGTGCTCGACCCGACCATCATCAGCCCGGCGTTCACCCAGTTCCAGCAGGGCAAGAACTTCTACTACTTCCCCGACCAGCTGTCCATCGACCGCTACCTGGGCCCCGACGGCAACCTGCGCGACTTTGTGGTGGCCGCCCGAGAACTCAACCCGGCCCGGTTGATCGACAACCAGCGCGACTGGATCAACCGCCACACCGTCTACACCCACGGCAACGGGTTCATCGCCTCCCCGGCGAACACCGTGCGCGGAATCGCCAACGACCCCAACCAGAACGGCGGCTATCCGGAGTTCCTGGCCTCCGTCGTCGGCGCCAACGGCAGCGTCGTCTCACCGGGGCCGGCCCCGCTGGATCAGCCGCGCATCTACTTCGGGCCGGTGATCGCCTCCGGTCCGGCCGACTACGCGATCGTCGGCAAGAACGGCAACGACCGCGAGTACGACTACGAGACCAACACCGAGACCAAGAACTACACCTACACCGGTGTGGGCGGGGTTCCGGTGGGCAACTGGCTCGCCCGTGGGTTGTTCGCGGCGAAGTTCGCCGAGCGGAACTTCCTGTTCTCCAACGTGATCGGTCCCAACAGCCGCATCCTGTTCAACCGAGATCCGGCCAACCGGGTCAAGGCCGTCGCCCCGTGGCTCACCACCGACTCCACGGTGTATCCGGCGATCGTCAACAAGCGCATGGTGTGGATCATCGACGGCTACACCACCCTGGACAACTATCCATATTCGGAACTGACGTCGCTGAATTCGGCCACCGTGGACTCCAACGAGATCGCGTTCAACCGGTTGCTGCCCGACAAGCAGGTGTCCTACATCCGCAACTCGGTCAAGGCCACCGTCGACGCCTACGACGGCACCGTCTCGCTCTACGCCCAGGACGAGAAGGACCCGGTGCTGGCGGCCTGGATGAAGGTCTTCCCCGGAACGGTCAAGCCGCGCAGCGAGATCACGACCGAACTGGCCGAGCACCTGCGCTACCCCGAGGACCTGTTCAAGGTGCAGCGAATGCTGCTGGCCAAGTATCACGTCGATGACCCGGTGACGTTCTTCTCCACCTCGGACTTCTGGGACGTGCCGCTGGATCCCAACCCGACCGCGTCGAGTTTCCAGCCGCCGTACTACATCGTCGCCAAAGACATTGCCAAGGGCGATAATTCGCCCTCGTTCCAGCTGACGACTGCGATGAACCGGTTCCGCCGCGACTTCCTGGCCGCCTACATCAGTGCCAGTTCCGACCCGGACAACTACGGCAAGCTCACCGTGCTCACCATCCCCGGCCAGGTCAACGGCCCCAAGCTGGCGTTCAACGCGATCAGCACCGACACCGCAGTGTCCCAGGATCTCGGCGTCATCGGCCGTGACAATCAGAACCGCATCCGGTGGGGCAACCTGCTGACCCTGCCGGTCGGGCAGGGCGGACTGCTCTATGTCGCACCGGTTTACGCCTCGCCCGGTACCTCGGACGCCGCCTCGTCCTACCCGCGGCTGATCCGGGTGGCGATGATGTACAACGACAAGGTCGGCTACGGACCGACGGTGTCCTCGGCCCTGGACGGCATCTTCGGCCCGGGCGCGGGGGCGACCGCGACGGGCCCGGCTCCCGACGGCAGCCAGCCGGCCGCCAAACCCACCGACACCGCCGCCGCGGCGGCACCCCGGCCGGAGGTGCCCACCCCGCCGGTGGCCGCGCTGCCACCCGGGGGAGTTTCGCTGTCGTCGGCGAAGGCCGCCGCGCTGCAGGAGGTGCAGTCTGCCCTGGGTGCGGTGCGCGACGCCCAGCGCAGCGGCAACTTCGCCCAGTACGGGGCGGCACTGCAACGCCTCGACGAAGCGATGAACCGCTTCGAGGGCGCCAAGTAGGGCTGCTTTTGCTGGCCCTTGCTACAGCGGACTGAGCTCAGCCGGCTCGGTGTTTTTGCAGCGCGAACGCTCCCGCGCCGGCGAAGGCGATCACCAGGAACGCAAGGGCATACAGCACGGCGAGCTCGCCGCCGTTCTCGATGGGCAATAGGCCCTTGGGCTGGTGCTCGGTGAAGTAGGCGAAGGCCATCTCGCCGAGGCCGACCAGGGCGGCCAGCCGGCTGAACACACCGAGGATCAGCAGCACGCCGATGATGAGTTCGATGAGGCCGGCGTACCAGTACGGCCAGTTGCCGACCGGGATCTTGCCGACGGAAGTGGCAGGCCAGCCCAACACCTTGGCACTGCCGTGGAGGGCGAACATGAATCCGATGAGGATCCGGAAGATACCGAGCACGGGGGAGGAGTGCTGGCTGAGACGGGCGTCCAGGTTCTGGGTCATGGGGTTAGCGTAGGGCGGTTTGCGCGGCTGGGCAGGGCCTTGGCGAGCTCATTAGCTGCGGATTTGGCGCGCTTGGTGGTACTTGGGTAGCCTTTGGGAGCAACGTCGCGGGGTGGAGCAGCTCGGTAGCTCGCTGGGCTCATAACCCAGAGGTCGCAGGTTCGAATCCTGTCCCCGCTACTGAATGGCCAGGTGAGAGGTAATTTACCTCTCACCTGGCCTGCTTTCTATGGATGATGAGTCGGTATGTACTACCGCGCCCTCGACCATGGCGGCGACCAGCCGACCTCAGGGAGTTTGCCGGATGCGGTGCTGACGTCACCGGGCCCGGGCATTCTAGTTGTCCTAATACCAGCTTTCGTCCTACCGACGATCATCTCGATTGCGATCTGCTACTCGGTACCCAGCACCCCGACAACCGCCAGGGGTCGTTTTCGTCGCTGATCGTCAAGTCAGCCCTCGAGACACCATTCCTGGTGACGGAGCACGCGCTCGTAGGAGTCACTCGTTCGTCCAGTACGGCCGCCACCGTTCGTCGAGAAACCGATTGAGTTCTGCCTTCGTCCAGCACGAGGGCATGCGGCCGCCGACTTTGTTCACCAAGGAGAATGATCGGCATGGCGGGTGCACTCGGGAAAGTGGCTGTCGCTGCGCTGGTCTGCATGGGTGTGAGCGCATGTTCGTCCGAATCGCAGCCGATATCCCAGGCCGCCCCGGCAAGTTCGTCGACCCGACAAACTTCGTCTGCCGCGTCCACGGTGGCGACTACGACGACCCCTTCCTGTGTCGGGCTGTCGATCTGCACCCCGCCGCCGCCCGACGCAGAGGGCAATTCACCGTGCAGCTACCGCGACGGCTGGGACGCCGATCCGTCGGGATTGGGGATCAACGTCTACTACTTCCCGGAATCGTCCACCAATGCCGACGAGGTGACCGCCGACATCCGCATGAAGGACGGCAGCGTCGCATCCCAGATCGCTGCGATTGACGCGGGCCAGACATTTCATCGGTTCCAGTTCCCCGGCATCGACAAGGCGACCGTGCAGGAAGTGCTGTTGAACACCGGCTCCGGTCGGTGCTTTGTCATCGGCCCGGACGGCAGCTGACGCCCTCGAGCAGCAGCACAAGACGGACCCGTCCGGTGATGCTTGTCGAAAAGTGGTATCGCCGGCGATATCGCCTTTCCGCAAGACACATTGGTCAAGCCCCGGGGCCGAACGGCCGGGCTCAGCGACGGCGTCCGGTGACTATCAAGTACTCCCAGTTCATCACCGACGATCCGGCCAATTCCCGGTCGCCCAGCGCGGCAAGTTCGGCGTCGAGTGCGGCGACCTTGTCGGGGTCCTCGGCGATTCCCCGGTACGCCGTTATCGTGGGGCCGTAATAGGCCTTGAAGTAGTCGCGGAAGGCCGCGCCGTCGGCGAACCCGTGGACCGGTAGCGCGCCGCGGCTGGTGTCGACATCGACCCGGTCGCCGAACAATGCCTGCACGTGGCTCTCGTCGCCCCACAGCGGCGGCGGTTGGACGCCGGGTGGTGGCGTCGGCAGGTAGGGCCTCATGGTGGCGAACATCCGCCCGACGAAGCCCTGCGGGGTCCAACTCAGCACCGACACCGTGCCGCCCGGCCGGCACACCCGGATCAGCTCGTCGGCGCACTGTTGGTGGTGCGGGGCGAACATGATTCCGATGCAGGAGATGACGGCGTCGAACTCACCGTCGTCGAACGGAAGCGCTTCGGCGTTGGCCTCCAGGAACTCCACCTCCACCCCGCGGTCGTCAGCCACGGCACGCCCGTGCGCCAGCAGCTCGGGGCACAGGTCGCTGGCGACCACGTGGGCCCCGAGGCCAGCCGCGGCGAACGCCGCGTTCCCGGTGCCGGCGGCGACGTCGAGTACTCGCTGCCCAGGCCGAATGCCCGCTGCCGCAGCGAGTTCCGACCCGAGCGGGGACACCAGCTCATTGGCGATCGTGCGATAGTCGCCCAGCGCCCACATCGCGCGGTGCTTGGCTTCCAACTCACGCTCGATGGTTGTTGCACTCATCTCATTCCCCTTTCATCGTGCTGATCTCAGCGTGCGCTTCCAGGGCGAACCGAGTCCAGTGCCGGATGTGAACCACTGCCGGTACAACATCTGTACTAGTCGGCTCGGACGGCGTGTACTGGTAACAGATCCGGAAAGGGGCTAGCGATGTCGACCTACGGACAGTTCTGCCCGGTGGCCAAGGCGATGGAACTTCTCGATGAACGCTGGACGCTGCTGGTGGTACGCGAGTTGCTACAGGGCAGCGCTCATTTCAACGACCTACGCCGCGGAGTACCCAGGATGTCGCCGGCGCTGTTGTCCAAGCGGCTCAAGTCGCTGGCCCGGGCTGGTGTTGTCGAACGCAGCGAGGTCGACGGGCGGGCGAGCTACTCGCTGACCGAGTGCGGGCGGGAACTATCCGACGTCGTCGACGCGCTGGGTGCGTGGGGCGTGCGGTGGGTGGGCGAGATCGGCGACGACGACCTGGACCCCCATCTGCTGATGTGGGACATGCAACGTCACCTGCCGCTGGACCGGTGGCCGCGGGCTCGCACCACGGTGGCCTTCCGCCTCGACGGCGTCGCCCCGAAAGCGTCGCACTGGTGGCTGGTGGTCTCCGAGGGGCGTGCCGACGTATGCGATTTCGACCCGGGTTACGACATCACCGCCACCGTGAGCACCAGCCTGCGCACCCTGACCCAGATCTGGCGCGGCGACGTGTCATGGTCACGGGCCCTTCACGACGGCAGCGCCGTCCTCTCTGGCAGCGGCGAATCACGAACGGCGTTGCCGGACTGGATCGGTCAGTCGAAGCTTGCGGCGGTACCCCGCCCGTCGTAACTCCCGCCCCCGGCAGTCGATGTCGAGGCTTTGCGAACAGGCTCTGAGAAGCTGTGCGATAAACGCTTCGACTACCGCTCACAGGCAACGTCTGCTTCGCGATCCGGTTGGTCAGGAAGAGAGATCATGGCAGCCGAAATTGCACCACTGACCCACAGCATTTTGATCATCAACTACTTCGGCGACGTCGTGTTCGCGGTCAGCGGTGCATTGACCGCGGCCCGGTACCGGATGGACGTGATCGGGTTTGTGGTGGTCGGCACCATCACCGGGATCGGCGGCGGAACCCTCCGTGACCTGCTGCTGGGCCGCACTGTCTGGTGGACACAGAACCCACTCGAGGTGGTGCTCTGCATGGTGGCGGCGCTGGCGACCTTTCTTGTCGCCGGGCACCGCATCAATTACCGGAAGGGCATGGTCTGGGCTGACGCCCTCGGCCTGTCGGCCTTTGCAGTCGTGGGCTGCAACATTGCTCTCAACTTCGGTGCGCCTTTTGTCATCGCGATCTTTATGGGCGTGGTCACCGCGACCGGAGGCGGCGTCATTCGGGATGTGCTCACCAACACCCGGCCCATGATCACGAGCGGACAACCGTATGCCACCGCCGCGCTGCTGGGATCCCTTACCTACGCCGGTCTGCACCACTTCGGAGCCCCGGAAATCGCCGCAGAACTGGTATCGGTCGCAGCGGCATTCACCCTGCGGGCGTCAGCGATAGTCCTCGACATACGCATGGGACCACCCGGCCAATTCTTACGGTTCGGCAGACGGCAGAGCGGCTAGGTGTGTGGGTCCGTCGAAGCTGAGCGAGTCAGGCGATACTGGGTTGTGGTCAGAAATCCCCGCATCTGGATCTACTTGGTGGTCGGACTCGTGGCTGCTGGCCTTATCGGATACTCCGAATGGCGCGACTCCGACGCTCAACGTCTCAAGCGCTGCGTCGATGCCTCCATGAATCAGATGATGCAGGACACTCCGGCGCTGGGCGGCTTCGAGAACGCCCAAACCGCCTTGGTCGCGATGTCGCGCGCACGGTGCATAAAGCACCTCGGGATCAGCCCCCAGCCACAGTAAGGATCACGCCTCGCTCTCGGTAGAAGCCAAGCCGTCCACGATCCCCGGTAGCCTCAGATAATGCCGGATACCGTACGGGAATTCATCGGTGTCTATGACGCTGACGGCACCGTCCTCGGCGAGGCGCGCTACTGGATCGGGGCCCGACTCGGTCGGACGCACTGCGCGCTGTGCGAGATCACCCACGGGCTGTTCACGGAGCGGGCCGACTGGCGGCGCTGTCGAGATCAACTCGACGTCGGGTTCCAGACCTATCACCGCAATGATGCTCCCGAGGATGTACTCGCCGTGGGGTCACCGGCGCCGTTCGTGGTGGCTCGCACCGACGGTGGCCTGGTTGCCCTGCTTGGCCCCGAGGAACTCGACGCGTGCGCCGGCGATGTCGAGGAGTTCCGCCGGGCCCTGATGCGAGCGTGTGCCGAACGGAACCTCGACGGAATCTGAAGAGGTTCGCACCTGCATCTCGGCTGCCATGGCGATGTGGTTTCCGGCCGTGGGTCAAATTCGGCGCGCCGGGTGCGGGGGAGGGACTACGGGAGCCACGGCAGGCCCGGCTCAGCCCCGGTCGCGCTTTCGCCGGAACAGTTCCGCCGGCCGGCCCCGGCTCCCGGTGTGCTCCTGGAAATTCCCGGTGGCGACCAGTTGGTCTTTCATCAGGCGGCGGAATGCGTAGCGGCTGAGTTCGTCGTGCCCGGCGACGGCCTCATGAACCCGCTGCAGTTCGCTCAACGTGAAGCGAGGACCCAGCAGCCGGTCGGGGTCGGGCTCGGTTTCGTACCGCGACCGGACGTGCTCCTTGGCCAGCCGGACGATCTTGGGGTGGTCCCACACCAGCTCGCCGGGCCGGTCGACTGAAACCAGGCGAGTCGTGGCGGAGCCTGAGCCGAGCGATTCCAGTTGCTCGGGCCGGACGACGGCAACGTAGGCCACCGAGATCACCCAGTCGCGGTCGTCGCGATCGGGGTCGTCGAACACCGCCAACTGATGCGGCCGGACGCCGTGTACACCGAGTTTGTCGCTCAAGCAGCGCTCCACGGCCTCGGCCAACGTTTCGCGCTCGCGCAGGAATCGGCCCGGCAACGCCCACTTTCCGGTGTCTCCGCGTGCCATCTCGGCCACCAGGAGCTGCCGCCGATCCAAGTCGACGGTGAGCAGCGCGACGTCCACGGCAACGGTGGGCCTCGGGAAGCTATGGAGTTTTTTGTCGGTGGGTCTCGCTACCCTTGGCCCATAAGCGTCCGGTATCGCATTGCTGCCCATGAGGTTGAATCTAACATTTCGGGCGCATTGCGCATAAATTAATATGTGCTATTATCGCACATAATATAAAGGGCATGGACAGCCCACGAACAAGGAGCGGGTCACTACTACTGAACGGGGGGAACCGATGACTGAGATCAACACCAGCTTCGACGTCTACGTCTTGGGGGATGTCGACACGTCGAAGCGGCTGGACATGCTGGCGGCAAAGGCGGCCGAACGCGGCGCGGTCATCGCGCAGACCTTCGCCTTCGGCGAGGGCGAGGCGGCGGGACACGACGACCTCACCGAGGTCGACGCGGTCGTGGAGGCGCTGGGCCGGGCGATCGCCACCCGCACGGACATCTGGCTGCCGTTCTGGCTTCAGGATCTGTGCCGCGAAGCCCATCTGCGTCGGCTCAGCCTGGCGCTGCAGAGGCACGGGTTGCATCTGCTCCTGGGCCCGGAGTTGGCGCCCTGCCCGGTCAAGGGCGGCTTCAACGAGATCGACGCCGCCCTGCGCAGCGAAGTCAGGGCGGTGTTCGCACTCGACGACGCGGCTCTGGCCGCCGCGGGTGTGCGGTCGTTGGGCGCCGAGATCGAGGCCGCGCTGGCGAAGCCTGCGACGTTCGGCCCGGTGGACGAGCCGCCCTTCGAGTGGTGCGAGCCCGAGGAGCGCTACTTCAGCACCGCAGAGGCGGCGGCCCTGTTCGGCAAGTCCGCCGACTGGGTGTCGCGCGGACTGCGGGAGAAGACGTTCGTCTACCCCGACGGCTCACCCGTCGAGCCGGCCAGCGCCGGCAGGGGCGGGCGGCGTCGGTTCACCGCGGACATGGTGCGCGCGATGGCCTTCTCGGCCTACCGCCGCGGCACGGTGAGCCCGAAGCAACTGCAGGAGGTGTTGGCGGAGCTGGCCCGCGCGGTGCGGTGACCGCCAGCCGCGGCCGGCTCGTCTGCTGCGCCGCTGCCAGCACCCCCGTGCATCCGTCAAGCCTGCCGATCCAAGGAGAAAACCATGAATGGCAACAACAACATTCCCAACTGGGCGCACGACCGGCTCATCCACGGCTACTGGGTGATCCCGGACCGGCTGCTCGCCACGGAGTACCCCGGCGCCAAGACACGCGAGAAAGCTGCGGAGAAGCTGGCGACGCTGCTCGACGCCGGCGTCTCCTCGTTCGTCGACCTAACCGAAGCCGGTGAGAAGACCTGGGGAGGCAACCGGATGAAGCCCTACGACGCGCTCCTGCGCGACGTTGCGGCCCAGCGCGGGCTGGCCGTCGACTACCGGCGCCACCCGATTCGCGACTGCTCGATCACCACCGACGTTCATTACGACGAGATCCTTGAGCACATCCGTGCCGAGCTCGCCGGCGGCAGAGTCGTCGTCGTGCACTGCTGGGGCGGGAAGGGTCGCACCGGCACCGTGGTGGGTTCCTGGCTCATCGACGAGCAGGGCCTGGGCTACCCCGAGGTGATCGACCGAATGCAGGAGCTGCGTCGCGGATCCAAGAAGGACGATCAGCCAGTGCCCGAAACCCAGGAGCAGCACGACGTCCTTCGTCGTCGCGCCCAGCGGAAGGGGGCCTGACATGACCACGCGGGACTGGTTCGAACGGCTGGTGGGATTCAGCGAGAGCGACGGCTACACCGCCACCCAGAGCCGGCTGGCCGTCGAAGGTGATCAACTGGTCTCGACGGTCAACGGCAAGCGCTACGGCATCGGGCAGCTGACCGTGCCGACCCTGGCCGAACTACGCTCCCGGGTGAACCCGGCTCGGGGACAACGCAGTTCGGCGCACATCGTAGTCGGCGACGTCCGGAAACTGCACTCCGATCCGGAGTTCGAGGGTGCCCTGTTCCAGGTGGCCTCCCAGTTCAATCTGCTGGAGATGGTCGCGCCGCACGTCACCCCTGAGCAGGGCGTGGCGAGGTATGCCCACGACCCGACCCAGGGTCCGGCATGCGCGATCTCCGCCGGTGCGGGGACGATCTACCGCAACTACCTGGTGCCGGTGGGTGACGGGATCGGTCAGACTCGTGACCGCCAGATCGACACACTGGCGGGCGTCGGGGAGGAACTGTCGGATCTGACCGGGCTGCCGGCGTCGCGGTTGTGGCAGATGCGCAACGGCTACGCGCTGTGCACCGCCGAGGGCCTCAGTGCCATCAACCGCCTTCTGGGCAGCGCATCCGAGGATGTTCTCGACCGGCTGCGCGGGCGACTCGCGATCGGCCTGTACCGAGACGTCGAGGTCACCGACGGCAGCGGTCGGCGCGTCTCGCAGGCCTACTGCTCAGCCCTTCCCGTGGCCTATTCGGAACTACCCGAGGAGGATTGGGAATCGTTCGCGCGCCTGGTGTTGCAGGCCTCCTACGAGGCCACGCTGCTGGCCGCGGTCGAGCAGGCCGGCGCCGGCGGCTCCAATAAGGTGCTGCTGACCCGGATCGGTGGGAGCGCTTTCGGCAACGGCGACGACTGGATCGATAGTGCCATCGAGCGGGCCATGGGCTTCGTCGAGGATGCCGGCCTGGAAATCATCATCGTCGGTTACTTCGGCGTCAGCCCGGAGGTCGAGGCGATCGTCGACCGGTATGCGCGGTGAATGCGGTTGTGGGTTCGTCCGGCGACCGGACGTCCTCGGTTATCACCACAGTGCCGAGTGTGACGACAGGCAGGCCGGTTCTGGGGCTGTAGGAAAGCCCAGCGTGGCGTGGGAGCGCATCCCCCGCCGAATCAGGTCGGCGACAGTGTCGCTGAAGGTACGGCGCGCATCGCGGGCGATGGCCAGCACCTGGCGGTGCAGGTCATCGGGGAGATCGATCGTTCGATCCCGCGTCGCCGTTGCGCGGCAGGGGGCGATGACGCCACCCGGCGCCACATCATGAGTCGGCGCAGATCAGCGAGAAGTCGAAGTCGGTGAGCTTTCGGTCGGGAAGTCGTGGCTTGGGTGCCGACGAGAACTGACCAACTTGTCCTACCGCGCTGGTGGGTTCATCCGGCATGTCCTAGTGGTGGGAGTGTGGTGTCACACGGCAATCACGGACAGCGCACTGTGAATGCCTCGAAAGTCGTTCTCGTTGCGCGTGATTAGCGGAATCCCAAGATCGACGGCGACTGCGGCGATAAGAAGGTCGAACCGGCGCGGCTTCGGATCTCGGCCAATGGCGCGCACATTTGCGCATAGCGCGCCATACACGCGTGCAGCACCGCGGGCGAAGGGTATCGGGTCGAAGGTGTCGGAAATCCAGTGGTATCTCTGCTCGCGTGCGGCGTTGCGGAGCGGATCCTCGGTGTGCAGGCCGTACGCAAGTTCGGCGAGGGTGATGGTGCTGATTGCGGCCGTTCTTGCGTGAGCCGCCACTGCTGTGGCCGGGTAGTCGATGACCACCGAGGTGTCGAGCAGCACTCGTTCGTTGACGGGGCTCACAGCCTGCCCCAGCGATCGTCATCGTTGTCGTTGACCGCAGCGTCGAGTTGACGTAATTCGGCGGCGAAGCGATCGCCGTCCCAGTCGGGAAGTCGGCTGAGGCCGGCCGCGAGATCGTCGACTGACACGAATCGTTCACGGTGATCCGCTGCGGCCCGGTCGTGGGGCACGAGCTCTGCCACTGGCAGGCCATTCCTGGTGACGGTGAAGTGCTCTCCGGCCTCGACGCGGCGCATGATTGCCCCGCTGTCATTGCGAAGCTCCCGCTGACTGATCACGGTCCCCATACGACGACCGTAGCAGTGAGGTGCTACGCGGTGTAGCGCTTTCTTTGGGGTGATCAGGCGGTCGATCCCTTCACGGCGCTGTCAGGTTGGTCAGGACCCGTCAGGATCTTCGAGTCCGTCCGACGTCTGCCGCACGGTGAAGACGGTTCGCCCCAACGCTCAGATCAACGGGCAGGTTTGAGGGGACTGGCGCGTAGCTGACTTGCTGCTCTTCTCGGTGGGGAATTCGACGGCTGCTAGGCCGCGCTTAGCCAAGCCGGACAGAAATACCGAGAGACCGACCAGATGCTGGCGGAGAAGGCCAAGCGACACCAGTTCCTCAGTGGTGAGGGCGGCATCGGGGATTCGGTCTCCGACGAGTTGCTGCGCAATATGGCCGACGGCGGGCCTTCTGGGACGGGCACCCCCGGACTACCGGGATCGCTATTGCCCGACGAGACCGACTGGATCCTGGGCGGTGCGGGCGCGACTGCGCAAACGTTCACCGACAAGATCGCGGAGTTAACGCGCAGGGGTCTGGATACTGGTGGCGACGGTGCCAGCCCGACCCTGAAGAAGGCTGTCGGCGAGATCAAGAATCCGTTCACATTCCTGGGTAAAGAAGCCCCAGGCCTGGGAAGCAAGATGGGCGGCGGCATCGGAGCCATCATGTCCATTCCCGCCATCGCCAGGGACGTCGGCGAGGGCAACATGTCGGCGGGGCAGGCGATCGCCAGAGAGGGTGTGGGCATGGTCGTGGGTACCGCGTTAGGCGCACCCCTCAGCGCCGTCCCGGTCGTCGGACCTCCGGCCGCGATAGGTGTGGGGATTCTGGCGGGCAACCTGGCCGCTAAGGGTGTCGATGTAATGTGGGAACCCCTTCAGGAGTTCGGAAAGGCCGCCGCTGATGGCGGTTACAGGGTCGCAAGGCTGGGCCGTTGATGAATGGCCCGACGCACTACGGAGGGACCGGGCGGAGGAGCCGACCCCGGGCCAAAGCGATTCGATGATTTCATCGACGTACGCGGTATCTCGATGGCGGCAGTCGACCACTTCGTCGGGTATGCGGTCGACGTCGCCTTACCGCCGGATTGGGAACTCTTTCATTCCCCGCGCGGTTCGCGGGTCTGCATTTGGCGTGCAGACCCTCTGAGGCGGCAGTTCTGTGCCAACGTGGTCCTGACGATGGCCGAAGTCGAGTCGGCACTGGACCCGGCGGCGGTATTCGCCAAGCTCTGCGAAAGGGAGTCACGCCTGGTGCCCGGAACACAGGAGACATCCCGTGAACTGGTTCGCGCAATGGAGGGACCGGGCGTGGCTGGAATCCTCGCCCTGCAAATCCCAACAGAGTCCGGCCTCCTTGACGGCGTATCGGTAACGCGCATCCTGAACGCCGAAAAGCGAACGCTGATAGCGCAACTGACCTTGACCGCGCTGCCCGACTCGCCAGTGGACCGCGCTAACATCGGACCAGCCGTCACAACGGCCACGCCGGCAGGCGTGGCAGCCACCCCCGAGCCGAGCCGGATTTCTGCGGCCGAAACGGCCGGCGGCCCCTAGTGCCAAAACGTCGCGACAAGGCTGAGCCGCCTGGGGCCACTGCAGCAGGAGCGATCGTGCTGCTGATCGTGGTGGTTTATGCAGCGTTTCCTCAGCTGCGAAACTGGGCTGTCGTCGTCACGGGCGTTGCACTCGGATTTCTTTTGATCTTCATCGGCAGCGGCCGCATCTACCGCCCTGCAGTCACCAGGACGGGTAACGCCATGACCTGCCGCTTCAATCCTTGGCGCGAGGGGACGTTCTACCTCAGTCTTTTCGGCCTACCGTTGTTCGGCATTATTGCGATCGCGGGGTCAACGTTGTTGGATCGCGGAAGCCCGTCGTTCTGGCGGTTTCTGGGCGTACTGCTGATCGCCGCAACGCCGGTACCTGTGTTCGTCTTCGTCCGTCAGGGCCGTAGAAGCCTGTTGCGCATCACCCCGTTCGCATTGACCGCCGCCATACCCGGCCAGCGGGACGGACTTGATGAGATTCCCCGTGAGGCTGTCGAGGCGATCGGCCCCACGACCGGACGCCTGGGCAACGGGACCACCGCCCCGGTCACCCAGATCACCTTCAACAATCAGAGCGTGATGTTCGGCCCGACCAACAGCAAGAAGACCGCCTGGTTGACCGTCGAGCAGGCCGACCTGCAGGCGGGCCTGCAGGCCTGGAAGGACGGCGACCCCCACGATCCCGGCCTCATGGACCGTGTCGAATCGATCCTGCGGGGCAAAGAATCCGCCAACGGCTGACCCGAGGCGATGGACACGCCAGTGGCATCGAGGGACTTCCGTGCTTTGCCGCCGCAGTCGGACGGCCAGGAACTGTCGGATGCCCTGGCTAGCTAATCACTTGATCACATCATCGGCCGCCCGTCCGTTGGCGGTTGTACAGGGGACTCCCGGCTGCGCTGGTTGATGCTGCGGTTATGTCGTCGATTGACGAATTCAGCAGCAGGGCAGGGAAGACGAGCCACATTGTGGCACTGATCTCATCCCCTCGGCTCACCGCGACGACTGAGCCGTCCGATGCGAGTAGGGCGCCGCGGTCTCGCCCATCGAAATGTTCTGTGCTTAATGCGTAGCCTGGGGCGAGTTCGTCCTTGGTGGCGGGGAGGTGCACGGGTGGCAATCGGCGCAGAAACCGGATGCTGTCGGCAAAGTCCCCGTAGAGGTATTTCTCAATTGTCTGCCAGGCAGGTGCAGCCGATTCCAGATGTTCCGGGCCTAGCCAATCCGAACCGGTGATGACGAACCAATCGTCCTCGCCCATCCCGACGAAGTAGCGCAATTCTCCGCTCCGAGACCAAAAGATTGCTCGGCCGTCGTCTGAGGTCCCCCCCGGGGTCAGGCTGTAGCCCGCTGCGGCGCCCCACTCCTCCAGTCGCCGAGAAATTTCGATGGCGCTCATCGACCCAACACCCGCAATCGGATCAAATCCGTCACTGGAAGGAGGTTGCCATCTCTCACTCGCACCTGGATATTGGCACTGCTCGATCAGCGGGGAACGATCTAACCCGTGCTGAGCCACTTCGGCGCAAACGCCACATCCAGTCCCACCGTCTCTCGATAGCCGGCCCACGTCGGCATGCCCTCCGGTTGCCCGCGATAGATTCCGCGCGCCGCGGCGACCACCCGTTCCCGCTGCGTCGGCCATTGGATTGAGGAGGCGATCTGCTCGAGCACGTCGCGGTCTCGCTCCAATGCGCGGTCGACGATGGCGATCGCCGGCAGGGCGCCACTCTTGTCCCCGTTGCACCGGGTGCAGGCCAGTACCAGGTTGGCCAGGCCGTCGATACCCACCAGTGACCAGGGCAGCACGTGGTCGATCGGGTTGCCGTCGGCCAGGTGCGCGCCACAGTAGAAGCAGTGCGGGCCGAACGCCTCCTTGAACGGTTCGCGCACCGCCGCTAAGGCCGTGCGCTCCCGGCCGAACAGGTGGCCAGCGACGTCGGGAACCTCGGCGTGCAGGAACTTGTTCATCCGCCGCACGTCGTCAACCCACATGATCTCCAGGGCTGGCTTGAGTAATCCGGCCAGCCGGGCCAGGCCATGCGCCACTCCCGGTCTCAGGACGATTGCGTCACCATGGGAACGCAGCGTCGCACGCGACACCTGATCGTGCAAGAAGGAGTCGTCGTAGAGGAAGCAGTCCGACCTCGCCGCTCCGGGGAGGCGCTGCAGGCGGTGCAGCGGCTGTTGGGCCAGGCACAGGGTGATCTCGTCGATCGCGCGCTGGTAGGCCTGCGGGGCGCGCAGCGCAGCGATATCGACGGACGCGGCGCGGGCCCCGAGATCCGCCGCATCTCGGAGGGTGTTGGCTGCCAGGAGGATTCGGGCTCGAGGCTGGGTGGATTGCCGCAACTCGTGGCCGTCGAAGGGGCGGACCTGCCGCCAGTAGATCTCCAACACCCGGGCCGCCAGTTCGGGAATCGGCACCGGCAGTTCGTCGTCGGCGCCGTCGGGCAGGTTCTCGATGCAGTGGTCGATCAATGCCATCAGGGTCGCCAGCTTGTAGGTCGCAGTCCGCAGCCCGGTCTCCAGGATTGCGACGACTCGCTGTCCAAGGAGCAAAGGATCGGCGACCCAATCGGCCACGGAGGACCCCTTTCGGCCCGCTGAACTCATCTGGCGACAGTATGACTCAAGTGAGTGTCGGACTGGGCCGTCGGCAAACTACCGACCAAGGCGCATTGGCCTGCCAAGATAGGCAGAGGCGCATCGAGGGGTCCGAGATGTTGGGGGAGTACCGCGTGATCGAACCAGGTCTCTACGAGCAGCTCCTCACCGAGGCGCTGCTCAGCGAACTCGAAACGCTGGACGGCAGTCTCAGACCCGACCGCCCTCTGCACACCGCCGAAGCCGCCGACCGGATCGCACTGCACCTGAGCCGTCGTATCCGGCGGACCCTAGACGCCGTCGGGGACAGCGACCGGGTCCAGGTGGGCATCGAGGTCGCCCGCGATCTGATCGCCAGGCTCGCGACGATCGTCGACTCCGAACTCGCCGAAGCGCCGGTGGAGCCTGGAACCGTCCTGCACGCGATCCTTCAGCGTCGGCCCGACGGCACCCCGCAGCCGATCGCCGAGCCGCTCATCCCGTTGCTGGACACCACCCTTTTGACCAACGCTCCCGGCGAACCGGGGCTCCTGCACCAACTCGACGCCGAGATCGACTCCGCGGATGAGATCGACGTGCTCATGGCGTTCATTCGCCGCAGCGGCATCAATCCGCTGATTTCGTCGCTGCGCCGGCACTGTGAAAACGGCAAGCCGCTGCGAATCCTCACCACCGTCTACACCGGCTCCACCGAGCAGGCCGCGCTCGAACAGCTGACCGACCTCGGCGCACAGGTGCGCATCTCCTATGACGTCAGCACCACGCGGCTGCATGCCAAGGCGTGGATCTTCCACCGCCGCAGCGGCTTCTCGACCGCCTATGTCGGTTCCTCCAACCTCACTCATTCCGCACAGCTCACCGGACTGGAGTGGAATGTGCGGGCCTCGGCCGCACGTAACCCCGACATCCTCGACAAATTCGAGGCAGTCTTCGAGAGCTACTGGCAGAGCGCTGACTTCGTCCCCTTTGATGCCGAGGAGTTCGAGACTGAGAGCCGCCGCGCCGGCTCCGAGCACGACACCGGACCCAACGTCATCCTCAGCCCCATCGAGCTTCGACTGGAACCATTCCAGGAGCGGCTGCTGGAGAAGATCTCGCTGTCGCGCAGCCGTGGCTATCACCGCAATCTGCTCGTCGCCGCGACTGGCACCGGCAAGACCGTCATGGCCGCCGTGGACTACGCCAGGCTGCGCGACGACCTCCCGAGAGCGCGGCTGCTGTTTGTGGCGCACCGCAACGAAATCCTCGACCAGAGTTTGGCCATTTTCCGACACGCCATCCGCGACGCCTCGTTCGGCGAGAAGTGGATCGGCGGGGCCCGACCGCAACACTTCGAGCATGTCTTCGCCTCGGTACAGAGCCTCAACGCCGCCAATCTCGAAGACCTCGCGCCTGATCACTTCGACGTCGTGGTCGTCGACGAGTTTCACCACGCCGCTGCCCCGTCGTACCGCAAGCTGCTTGACCACGTCGCACCCCGCGAACTGCTCGGCCTGACCGCGACACCCGAACGCAGCGACGACCTGTCGATCCTGCACTGGTTCGGCGACCGCATCGCCGCCGAGTTGCGACTGTGGGATGCCATCGACCAGCAGCGCCTTTGCCCCTTCATGTATTTCGGCATTCACGACGGCCTGGACCTCACCGACATCCCGTGGCGCCGCGGCCAGGGCTACGACGTCACGGCCCTCAGCAACCTGTACACCAGTACCGACGCCTGGGCGCGGACGGTCGTGCAGGAAGTCACTCGCCTGGCCGACAGTCCCAGCACGATGCGGGCACTCGGTTTCTGCGTCAGCATCGAGCACGCCCAGTTCATGGCAGCGCACTTCACCAAGCACGGCCTTCCGTCCGTGGCGGTGTGGGGTGACAGTTCACGGGATGACCGGGAAGCAGCACTTAAAGACCTCGCCGCCGACCGGGTCCGCGTCGTGTTCTCGGTGGACTTGTTCAACGAGGGTGTCGATGTCCCCACGGTTGACACATTGCTGATGCTGCGGCCGACCGAAAGCCCGACGCTGTTTCTGCAGCAACTCGGCCGCGGACTGCGCCGCTCCAAGGACAAGAGCTTCTGCACGGTGTTGGACTTCGTCGGTACCCATCGGCGGGAATTCCGCTTCGACCGTCGCTACCGGGCCCTGCTCGGCGGCACCCGCCGCGATGTTGAACGCTCGGTGCAGCAAGGCTTTCCGTTCCTGCCCGCCGGGTGCTACATGCACCTGGACGCCAAAGCCTCCGAGATCGTCTTGGACAGCCTGCGCAACGCGATTCCGTCGCGGTGGCCGGCGCGGGTTGAGGAACTGCGGGTGGTGCACGCCAACTACCCCGACGTGACACTGTCGCGCTACCTCGAGGAATCCGGACTGGACCTGCCCGATGTGTACGACGGCAACCGGGGCTGGTCGGATCTGTGCCAAGCGGCCGGTGTCCCGGTGGCGCCGGCGGGCCCGCACGAGGCGCCGTTGCGCAAAGCACTTGGGCGGATGCTCCATGTCGACGACGATGAACGCATCGCGACCTACCGCGGCCTCCTGGAATCTTCGACGCCCCCCGACGTTGCGGCGATGACGGAGCGGGAACGTCGATTGGTTCGCATGCTCGTCGCCAGCATCGGGGACCAAGTGCTTGCTAAGGAGCAGTCGCTGCAAAGCGGTGTCGATCTGCTCTGGGCACACCCTCAGGTCCGTGCCGAATTCGCGCAGCTTCTGGTCGAACTCGACGAGCGCGTCGACCACCTGCACGGCGACCTTCCCAAGCATCCCGACGTTCCGCTTCAGGTCCATGCGCGGTACTCACGTCTAGAGATTTTGGCGGCGTTCGGAAGTGGGGCGCAGGCGAAGACGCCGGACTGGCGCGAAGGTGTGCGGGAAGTGAAAGACGAGCGCGCCGACTTGCTGGCGTTCACCCTCGATAAGAGCAGTGGCAGCTTCTCACCGACCACCCGCTATCGCGACTATGCGATCAGCCCCAAGCTGATTCACTGGGAGAGCCAGTCGACCACCCGAGCCGACAGCGAGACCGGTCTGCGCTATCGCAACCATGAACGCCTGGGGCGTTCGATCATGCTGTTCACCCGTCTGCGGGCCGAGGATCGCGCGTTCTGGTTCCTCGGTCCCGCCACCTACCGCGGACACGTCGGGGAGAAGCCGATGGCCATCACCTGGGAGTTGCAGACGCCGTTGCCGGGGGATCTGTATCAGTCGTTCGCTGCGGCGGTGGCGTGACGCGCGATGCCGTGGCCCGAGCTATGAGTCGGTGCCCGGTCCAGTTGTGGCTGACTGGCGAAGAATCCGCCGCAGTTCCGCTCTGCTTGACCAGTTGTCGAACTCAGTAGGGGACAGCTGGTAGTCGCGGGCGACGTCCCTTTTGCGGCGGCCTTCGATGACGACGGCGGTGATGACGAGCTGGGCCTTGAAGCCAGACACTTGTCCCCGCTACCAGCGAAAATGATTTTTTGGTTCGATATAGTGCGCGGATGCCCGTAGCACGGTCCGGCCACCGGCTGATGTTGAGCGTTTTCCTGGCGTGGGTCATGTTGGTTTGCGGCGCGCCTGCTCCGGTGTCGGCGGCTCCGTCCGCGGCAGGCGTGCGGCCGGGCATCGAGGTCTTCCTCAGTGACGTGCCGGATGCCCTACGCGGCAAACGGGTCGGCCTGATCACCAACAACACCGGCGTCGACCGGTCGGGTAGCTCGGACATCGATCTGATCGCCCAGGACGACGACCTGACACTAGTGGCCCTGCTGGCGCCGGAACACGGTATCCGCGGCACCGCCGAGGCGGGTGTCACTGTCGCCGATGGCGTCGACGCGAAGACTGGCCTGCCGGTCTACTCCCTCTATGCGGCGCAAGGGCACAGCCCGACTCCGGAGATGCTGAAGGACGTGGACGTCCTGGTCTATGACCTTCAGGAGGTCGGCGGACGCACCTGGACCTACGTGTCGACCATGGCGCTGTCTATGCAGGCCGCGGCGCGCAAGGGCATCCCGTTCGTCGTTCTCGACCGGCCGAATCCGATCGGCGGCGACATCGTGGAGGGCGCCCTGCTGGACCCGGCCTTCTCGTCGTTCATCGGCATGTACCCGATTCCCGCGCGGCACGGCATGACGGTCGGCGAGCTGGCCACGCTGTTCAACCGGCAGCAGGGTATCGGCGCGAACCTGACCGTCGTTCCGGCGCAGGGGTGGCACCGCGGGCAGTGGTTCGACCAGACGGGTCTGCCCTGGGTGAACCCGTCGCCCAACCTGCGATCTCTGGCGGCCCTGGCGAGCTACCCCGGCACGGTGTACTTCGAGGGCACCAATCTCTCGGAGGGTCGCGGCACCGACCGGCCCTTCGAGCAGATTGGGGCGCCGTGGCTGGACGCAGCGGCGGTGGTCGCGACGATGAACGCGATGGGCTTGCCGGGCATCGCCTTTCAGGCCGTCACCATCCCGGTCGCCGACACCGCCGCCAAGTTTCCCGGACAGACCATCCCGGCTGTCCGGCTGGCCATCACCGATCGGCAGGCATACCGACCGGTCCGCACGGCGCTGCTGCTCATTGACACGATCCGCAAACAGCATCCCGGGGACTTCGCCTGGGAGCCGTCGATCGACGCGCTCACCGGATCAGATCGGGTGCGCCAGGCGATCAACGGCGATCGACTCGCGCCGCTGCTGGCTGATTGGGACGGGGCGGCCGCCCAGTTCCGCGCAAGCCGGGCGGGGTACCTGCTGTACAGCTGAACCGTCACATCGTGTGTAGGTCCAGGCGCGACGCGATTGCCTTCAACGGCAGGAAGAGATGAAGCGGGTCCACGGGAGACTGGATGAACTCGGCATGATGACAGTAAAAAGCCCGGGCCTCGTCATCGCGCGCGTGGACTAAAAGTGCTGGGGCTGCGACGGATTCAGAGAGCAGCAGCACCCGCTGCATTGCGTCCCGAAGAAGCCCCCAACCCAGTCCTCGCCCGTGCCACTCTCGGTCAACGGCGAGGCGTGCCAATAGGAAACAGGGCACTGCGTTGGGTGCGCCTTTGGCGATCAACCCCGGCGCGGCGTCCCGCTCGTATCCGGCGACGGTGATCGCGTAGTAGCCGACAACTCGGTTGTCTCCGACGGTGGTGACGTATGTCGTTGCGTGGCGAGCCCGCTGGTCCTGCCAGCTGTACTTCTGCAGCCATTCATCGAGTTCACGTTCGCCGGAGTGAAAGCTGGCTCGGTCGTCGGCGCTGGTGAGCTTCCGCGGGGTCCTCGGCCTCGTCCCGGGCGGCTGAGTCAAGCATCGCCCTCATCGAAGGGGCTCTCTCGCCGGAACAGGCGATCGAGTTTGGGCATGGGTTTCAGCGGAGCGTCGAGCAGTCGTTCGAACTCGGCCCACTGCTGGTCGTCGGCAACGAACCATTGCCGGTCGGCGAGAACCCGTTGGGCACTCTCCAGGACGCTGTCGAGAATGAAGTCCGTGATTGTGCTGTCGCTGGCCTCGGCGGCACGGCGGATCATCAGCTCCTGATGCGCGCTGGCTCGAAAGTTCAGACGCTGGTCACGGCTGGTTTTGGTCTTGTTCTTGTCCATGGCCGCCTCA
The DNA here is from genome assembly GCA_020438845.1 of Mycobacterium sp. Classification (GTDB taxonomy): domain Bacteria; phylum Actinomycetota; class Actinomycetes; order Mycobacteriales; family Mycobacteriaceae; genus Mycobacterium. The sequence continues at coordinate 135,247 of JAGQTV010000028.1, forward strand.
CCTCGGGTACGTACACCGTACATACGCCGGGATCGAGAGCGCAATGGGTCGGGCATGTAGCCGAACGTATCGGGATGTTGACGAACAGTCCTGCCCGAAGGTCCATCGGCTGTGGACAATCCAACGGGAGATGCCGGCTACCTCACCCCCAACCGCGCCTGCTCAGCCCGCACCAACTCATCCTGGGAGGGCTGCCGATCCGACCACGACGCGTCCACCGCATCCGCGTGGGTTTCCTTGGCGTAGCTCTCGCGGGCGTACTGATCGAACAGTCCGGCCTTGCGCAGCAATACTTCTCGCATCGGCTCGTCGATGCTGCCCTTGGCCAGGATGCGGTGCACCTGCACTGTGCGCACCTGGCCCATCCGGTGCGCGCGGGCGATGGCCTGTGCTTCGGTGCTGGGCTTCCACTGCGGTTCGGCGATGATCACCACCGAGGCGGCTTGGATGTTGAGTCCGACGCCGCCGGCCTCGATCTGGGACAGCAGCACAGCGCTGCCGGGGTGCGCGGTGAACTCGTCGACCAGGGCTTGGCAGGCGGCGCTGCTCATCGCTCCGGTCAACGGGCCGAAGACCGTCCCGGGTAGCGACCCGCCAATGACGTCAAGAACTTTCAGGAAGTACGAGAACACAATGACTTTGGCGCCGTTGTCCTCTGCTTCCTCGACGAGTTCCACCAGGCGCTCCAACTTGGCGGACTGGTCCCGCGACCCGCTGAGGTATTGCCCCGGCCGTCGATGACGGCGTTGACCTGGGTGCTGATGTCGGCCCGCAGACGGTCGATGCTCGCCAGGGTCTGCTCGGCGTGCGCCAGGAGGCCGAAGAGTCCGGCCCTGTCCATGAAATCCCCCCGTCACTCGCCCCGGAGTTTAGACACTCTCCGTCAGGCCGCGTCCGCGATGATCTGCTGGCCAACCCGAAGTCGTCGGTGTTGAGTTTCACAGCTCAGGCCGGTGCTTCACGCCACCTACGCACCGAGAACCCGGCGCAGACCGGCGGCGGCACGGTCACCGATCTGACGGAACATCAGCCGCAGACCCAGGTCGCCGACGCGCAGCACGCCATTCAAGCGGAGATCCGCGTCGTAGGTGACCACTGATCCGGTGCCGTCCGGCTCGACGGTGATCCGGTCGATCGACGTGAAAACGGTGCTGCGGGCCACCACGAGGAGGTTGCACGGGGCGTCGTACTCCTCGGTGACGTACCGCAAGGTCAGGTCGCGGCCTACACCGGCGACGGTGACGTCGAAGACGTTGTCCGGGCCGCCGCCCGAGCCCTTCACCTGCTTGACAGCCTTCACCCCGGGATCCCACTCGGCGAAGTTGCGGAGGTCGGCCATGTAGGCGAACGCCTCCTGCGGAGTCTTCGCGGTCTTCACCGTTGTCACATAGCGCGCCATCGCCGCCCCTTCCGGTGACGTCCAGTGTGCGCCCGTCCCGGACTTCGTCCCCACCCGACCCCGCTGGACATCCCGACCCAGCTGGGCATCAGGGTGTGAACCGAGAGGACATCCGAGGCCTCAGGTGCGGTCTGTGGTGCCGTCGGACACGGCGATCCGTGCGAGCTTCGCCGCGATTGTGTTGACGGTGTCCAACTCGCGGGTCGCCACCGCGATGATCAACTCGAAGCGCTCGTCTTGGCTGGCGGCGATACAGTAGCGGTTCAATCCGTAGAACAGCCGGGTCGCCGCCCATGCGGTGCGCTTGTTGCCATCTGCCAGAGCGTGATTGGTGGCCAGGGATTGCAGCAGGGCGGCCGCCTTCTGATGAATGGTGGGATAGGCGTCCTCGCCGAACACCGACGCTTGCGGGCGGGCCAACGCGGACTCGACCAGTCCGTAGTCGGCGATGGTGAACCCGGCCCGGGCGGTCAACGCAAGCACATCATCGAGCGCCAGATACTCGATCACGCGTCGGCAAGACGGCGGAACAGCTCAGCGTCCTCGGTGAAGATCTGTTCGATGATCTCGTCGCGACGTTGCGCACGCCGATCGACGTACTCGTCGATGGCTTTAAGCGCAACCGCCTGCATCGAGACACCCTCACGTTCAGCGGTGGCACGCAGTTTTGCAGTCTGCTCTTCGCTGAGCCGCAGCGTCATGGCCATGAACTCATGATACCAATCGGTATCAAATCCGGTGCGCCACGTTCAGACCCAACGCTGACCACCATCGCGCGGGCGGCGTTGTCGCTGGTGGGATTCACCGTGCTGGGATTCACCGTGGCGAGTTGTCTGCCCGTTACGCTCGTCAGCGTGACTCCTGCGGCCACCCCGGCGATCGCGGCTCTGGTCGCGGCCGGTGTCGCCCATGAGGTGCTGACCTACCACCACGATGCGCGATCTGCGTCGTACGGCGAGGAAGCGGTCGCGGCGCTCGCCGGCTTCAATGGTGTTGTACCCGAACAGATTCTCAAGACGCTGATCGTCTCCGGACCGTCGGGGCTGGCGGTTGCGGTGCTGCCGGTGCCCTGGAAGCTCTCGCTCAAAGCCGTCGCGGCGGCGTTGGGGTGGCCCAAGGCGACGATGGCCGAACGAAGCGCCGCCGAGCGCTCGACCGGCTACGTGCTCGGTGGTATCTCCCCGTTGGGCCAGCGCAGAAAGCTACCGACGGTTGTCGACGACTCTGCGCTGAGGTTCGACCGTGTGCTCTGCAGCGCGGGTAGACGGGGTTGGGATCTGGCGCTGGAACCCCACGACCTGACGCGCCTGACCCGTGCCGTCGTCGCGAACATCCGGTCCGTCTGATCCGTTGATCACCGTTCGAGGGCAAGGGCGCCTTCGGGAACTTGATATCGCCGGCGATATCAAGTTTCGAGACGTCCATGTACTAGCTGACGAGCTGCATCCGACAAGACGTCGCGTGGATCAGGTTGTCCAGGTGGTGATCTCAGTGACCGGCCTGCGCTCGGTCGGCGGCGGGGACGCTTCATCCTCCGGAGGAAGCCCGAGCCGGATCAGCGCCTGCGGATGCGCTTCACCGTCGAACACCTCGCAGGCCAATCCCAACCGACTGCGCATGTCGTTCAACGGTTCGGTCAGCGGGCAGGTGGCCAGGCCCAGTGCTGTCGCGGTCAACGTGATGTGACTGAGCGCCTCGCCGGCCCGCAGTCGCATCTCGTCGTTGTCCTGGCGGGTGCCAATCACCAGCAGAACCGCATCATCGTCGGGTTCCTCCGAGACCGCAGGAAAGCGCAGCGTGACGCTTCCGTCCTCATTCCGAACCCACAGCGATCGCGGAACGACGCCCAACTCCACACCCAACCGGGCCGCGCGAATGTGCAATAACTCCAGCGTGGCCGGTGGTATCCGGCGCGCCGGGTACCGTCGCCGGTCGGCCCGGCGCTGAGGGATGGCGCCCGCCAACTCCAGGTTCGCGGCCTTGGGCGGCTGCTCGACGACCTCCAGGATCGCCAGATGACCGTCCTGCCCGCCGTCAGGGAACCGCCGTACCCGAGGGGACCAGCCTGCTGCGGCAAACGCGACGACGCAATGGTCCAGAACCGCTCCGCAGCTGAGCAGGACATCCCGCCGATCCGTCGGTGATCCACCGGGTCGGCGACCCCAATCGGCGTAGAGGTGGACCGCGTCAGGGTCTACCCGCCACCGCCAGGGCTGCAGGTTGCCCGACGAGGGTGCCCGGGTGGCGATATCGAGCACGCTTTGCAGCGTGACCGGGTCCGGGAAAGAAGTCGCCACCGATCTCACCTCCGTCGCTTTCGCTGGCTCCTATTATGCATCGCTGCACAAAATGCATGGGTTGCGTTGCGTCACCGGCGAAGTCGCTCTGCTAGCCGTTTCGCCGGCGGACCCCCTCAGGAGGGGAACTGGCGGGTCGTCCTGATGCGCCCCGTCACCCCCAGCGACTGCGCCCTGGCCACCAGCTCCTGGTAGGTCTCGGGAGCGATGGTCTGGTCCCTGGTCAGGATGTAGCCGCTGCGGCCGCTCGGGTCGCTGACGATCACCCAGCTGTAGTCGGGGGCGCGGTCGAGGATGAGGTAGTTGCCCGGCGGATTGGCCGAGGGCTTGCCCCAGAAGCCGACGTTGAGCGCGGTGTTGATGTCGTTCACCGGGACTGCCGATCCGACGATCGACGACTTCGGGCCGCGCTTGAAGAAGTAGTTGCCGGAGTTCTGCACCCGCAGGGTGCCATCGGGCTTCACGGTGTAGACGGCCTTGGTGTTGACCAGCCCGATGGAGAAGAACTGCTTGACGCTGCCCTGCTCGTAGTAGGTGCCGGCGAACTGCGCCGCGTCGACGGGCACATTCGACGGCATCACCTGGGTCGACGCCGCGGCGACGGCGGACGCCGCCGGGCTGGTGTTATTGCCGCCTGAGACCCGGGATGCTGCGAGTGAAGGGACGGCCCGGTCCACTGCCGGGACACGCCGGTTGCGTGCTGCGGCCGATGCGATCCCGGCGGACCCTGTCGCAGCAGAGGCCCGTGCCGCCGGGGTCGCAGCCGATGCCGGCAGGGCGATGCGGGCGTTTGCGCGGGCCGGACTGACGCGGGCCTGCCGGGCCGGGCCCGCAGCCGAAGCCTGCGCCACTCGGGTGACGGAACTGGTTTCGCTGCCCGCGTCGGCGGCCGCAATGCCTGCGCCGCACCACGCGGCCGCTCCCAGGCCACCGGCAACCGCGGTCGGACCGATCCATCTGATAAGCGAATTCATCGGTGTGAACCTCTCCCCGGCTGTCGGACCTTCGCCCTGCCGTTGTTCGTCAGTGCCGATCTGGTCGGTCGGCTGGCACTTATTCGGAGCGGTGGTGACGGCGGATCGGTCGATGTGGGTGATCTACGTCACTGGTCGTGGACGATCTGCTCGAGGCCTCCGGTGATCACGCCGTCACGAGCCGCTCCAGTTCGGCCGCGTCATTGGCGGCAAGCATCCCGGTCAGCGCCACCATCAGCCGTGCGTCGGCGCGCAGCGCCTCGAATGTGTAGGTCTCGTCGGGAACTCCACTGGACTGGCGATTCCACGCGTTGAGGAACAACATCACAACTCGTTGGTCGGTGTCCACGTCGATCTGGTGGTCGGTGTACGGGACGGTGAACGACCTCATCGGGAAACGCTAGCTGATCTGCACGCCTGTCGGTTGTCTCACCGCTTACAGACCACCGCGCTCCACTGCTTCATCCCCGGGCGGCCCGGCCAGCCGCTCGGCCAACGGATCGTCGAACAAGGCGTCCGGGTTCCGGCCATCGCCTGGCTGTCTGGGCCGCCCGGGTCGTAAATCATTCGACCCAGGGGCGCTCGGTCGGCAACCATGGACCAAGTGAGTGCGCCGTTCGATGCCGAACACCGTGGGGGAGCCGCCCGCGGTTGGCGCGTGGTTGCACCCTTTCGCTTCCGCGAGTTCCGGTTGTTGATCGCCGCTGTGGCGATCTTCGTCTTCGCCGAGGGAATGTGGACCGTGGTCATGGCGCTGCAGGTCATCGCGCTGGCCGACGATCCCGCCGCACTGTCGCTGGTTGCGACGTGCTTGGCCGGGGGAATGCTGGCCTTCGTTCTGGTCGGCGGGATCGTGGCCGACCGGAGATCGCAGCGCGCCATCATCATCACGGTCGAGGCGGTCAACGTCGCGGCCGTCAGTGCGGTCGCGGTGATGGGCATGGTCGGCTCTTTGAAGCTGTGGCAGATGGCCGTTGCATCGGCGGTACTAGGCGTGGGAGCAGCTTTCTTCTTCCCCGCCTACAGCGCCTACCTGCCGAGGATCCTTCCGCCGCAACATTTACTGGCGGCCAACGGGATTGAGGGCATGATTCGTCCCACGCTGGGACAGGCGATGGGGCCGGCATTCGCGGGCGTACTGGTCGGCGTGACGTTCCCGGCGTTGGGTAGCACGGCCGTGGCGGTGTTGTTCGCTATCGGACTGCTCCTGCTGGTGGCCGTCCGACCCGAACGGGCCGAGCGCCTCCTCACCGACGCCGATCGCGAAAGGCCCCATCCGCTGGCCGATTTACGCGACGGATTTGTGTTCGTGCTGCGCACGCGGTGGCTCTTGTGGACGCTGCTGTTCGCCAGCATGTGGGTGCTTCTGGTGATGGGGCCGATGGACGTGTTGCTGCCGTTCATCGCCCGGGAGCGGTTCGTTCACGGCGGCCAGACTTACGGTTTCCTGCTCGCCGCCTTCGGACTCGGCAGTGCAGTGGGTGCGTTGGCGGTGTCAACGCGGTCGCTCCCGCGTCGCTACCTGACGGTGATGATGATGCTCTGGGGCCTCGGCACGCTACCACTGGCGGTCGTGGGCGTGACGTGGTCGTTCCCGACGATGGCGGTCGCACTGTTCATGGTCGGCCTGGCCAGCGGGGCCGGCATGGTCATCTGGGGCACACTGCTGCAGCGAAGAGTGCCGGCGCAGATGCTTGGTCGGGTCGCCAGCCTCGACTTCTTCGTCTCGCTGTCGTTCATGCCGGTGTCGATGGCACTTGCGGGTCCGCTGTCGAAAGTGGTTCCAGTACCGATGATCTTCGCCGCCGCGGGCGTGCTGCCCATCGCTTTGGCGGTGGTTGCGCTGGCCGCCGCGCGGATGCCACGCGACGAGGTCGCACACCCTTTGGGCTGAGCCCGGTCCCACACCGACCATCATCCGCGCGGGTGGTGCGGGCCGCCTGCCGGCCAATCGTCACTACCTGCAGCCCCGAGTCGTTGAGCCCCGACTTTTGAACGCCGACTCGTTGTTCGCCGGCCGGTCGGGGCACGGCAGACTGTAGTCCCGTGGCGGAGTTGTTGATCGCAGCCAATCCGGACGCGGGATCCCGGTTGCCGTTCCTGCTGCGGGTGCCGCTGGCCGGCGGTGACCTACTGTTCCGGACGGCCGGGACCTGGCCGCGGGAGAAGGCTCTGTTCGCCTACCCGGTACCGCTGGACGAGTGGCCCGAGGATCCGGTGATCGTCGAAACGGTGGTGCTGCGGTCATGCCAGCGGCGTGGCGCATCGATCGACGTCATCGCCGACCGGTCGCGGCACAATCGTTCGCAACTGGTGTTCACCCGGGCCCGGGATCGCGATGCGGTGTTCTGGCAGTCGCCACGCACCCGCAAACAGGCCCGGCCGAACGTGCGAACCCCGACCGCCCGGGCGCAGGGCATCGACGGCTTGCAGATCGTGGTCGACAGCCACGAGCAGTACCCCTACCGCTTCGCCGGACAGCAGGTCGCGACGGTGAAGCAAGCCCTGCCGTGCGGCGACTACGGAATCGTCGACGACGGCCGGCTGATCGCCAGTGTCGAGCGTAAGTCACTGGCCGACCTGGTGGGCGGCCTCATCGGCGGCAAACTGCGGTATCAGGTGGCCGACCTGGCCGCGCTGCCGCGGGCGGCTGTGGTGGTCGAGGACCGGTATTCGCAGCTGTTCAAACTCGATCGCGTACGGCCCGCGATGGTCGCCGACGGCCTGGCCGAGTTGCAGATCCGGTGGCCGAACGTGGCCATCGTGTTCTGCGAAACTCGCCGGCTCGCTGAGGAGTGGACCTACCGTTTCCTGGCCGCAGCCCAGGCCTGGTCGGCCACTGAAGTGGCTGTCCTGCAACGGATGTCACCGACCAGAGTGGATCTCCCGGCGTCCGGTGGGGTACCCGCTCCCGCGTCGGCGCCGACCACCGCTGAGGTCCGTGCCTGGGCTCGAAGCGCCGGGTTGTCCGTGCCCGATCGTGGGAAGTTGCGCCCGGAAATCTGGAAGGCCTGGGAGCAGGGCAACCCGCCGACCACGCCCCAGGCGGAGTAAAGCACCGAAGCGCTCACCGTCGTCAGTGATCCCGCGGTCCCGCCAGCGCGTCGTCGTCATCGGTTGCGGTCGAACAGATCACGCCGTCACCGCCGTCGTTGAGTGCGCTGTGGTGGCGGCCCCAGGCGAAGTAGAACACCAGGACTACAAGGACCCAGCTGCCGAAGGCCAGCCAGGTGTACCAGTGCAGGCTGAACAGAATGTAGCCGCAGGCCAGGACC
>JAGQTV010000029.1 GCA_020438845.1 Mycobacterium sp.
GGGGGGGGGGGGGGGTGTGGTGGGGGGGGGGGGAGGGAGGGAGGGGGGGGGGGGGGGGGGGGGCAGGGAGGGGGGGGGGGGGGGGGGGGGGGGGGGGGGGGGGGGGGGGGGGGGGGGGGGGGGTTTGTTGGGGGGGGGGGGGGGGGGGGGGGGGGGGGGGGGGGTGGGGGGGGGGGGGCCCGGGGGGGGGGGGGGGTTTTTTTGGGGCAAGGGGGGGGGGGGGGGGGGGGGGAGGTGTGTCGGCCCCCGGCGGTGTCGGCGGTGCGTCAGGCCGGCTGGGGGGCACCCAAGGGTCCGCCGGTACCGCAGGTGGGGCACCCAGGATTCCGTTGGCCTACGACCCAACGATCAATTACGCGACGGCGACGGTCACCGTGTTCGGCAAGAAGCTGAATATCGAATTCGACACCGGTGCACCGGGATTGGTCATCCCGTTCACCGAACTTCACGGTGCCGAACTCGGGCCTCCCACCGGCATCACCGGCTCGATCGAGTACGGAGTGCCCGCCTACCAGAAGAACACCTACGACGTCTACCACGTTCCGGTGGCGTTCGACAACGGAATCGTCACAGCATCAATGCCCGTCGGTGTCATCACGCAGGTCGAGTACAAGAAGGATCCAAACGATCCGAATTCGAAGTGGCAGATCGTTCCTGTGTCGGAGTGGACCGACCCAACGTACGGGATCGGGTCTGACATGGGGGTCGGGGTGGGAGTCAAGCAAGGTGGTGTCGCCAGCCCCGTCTTCAATCTGCCCGACGACCTCGCCAGCGGGCTGCAGATTGACTTGTCGGGGTCAGGACCGTCGGCCACGTTCGGAGACAACCCGCTCAAGGAGCAAGCCTCGATCGCGAACTGGCAGGGCACGCGGTTCGCCTATGAGGTGATCAGCCCGACGGGTGGATCATCGCAGATCCGACAGGTGACCTACGGGTACGTCGACAGCGGTGGCTTGGGCGGCGAGGTGCCGAACACCTATCTGCCGGAGGACATCAAGAACCTGGACATCCTGCCGGTCGGAAGCATCATCAAGATCTACACCTTCGACGAACAGACCCTGCTCTATCAGACGACGATCACCGAGGAAAACCAGACAGGCGCGACCGCCACCTTCATACAAAACACAGATCCGGACTACGTGAACACCGGCACGGCACCGTTCCTGTTAGGTCCCTTGTACTTCAAGTACGTGACCTCGGACACCGGCGTCGCGGTGTGGAATTACCTGCCGTCGTAGTGACGCATGGGCGCAATGGGGCGCCCGCCGCGGAAGTGCCGACCGAGTGCAGAGTGGGCCACCGGTAGCCCAAATCCTTGGGATTCCCCGCCCGCGTCGAGGACCGCATCCGCCAGGCCAAAGCCGCCGCCAGGACAACCGTATCGCCGAACTCCACCGCACGAAAAATCGAGTCTAGAACTGGTCTGTCAACTCGGAAAAGCTCCGCCGATGATGCAACTGTCGGCTCGCTCGCCGACGAGGCAGGAGGATTACATAGCAGGCTTGTAGAAAGCAGACTGTGTGGTCGTGCCGTCGATGGCTGGCTTGCTGTGGAAGCCGCCGGCGGTGACGTTGCCGATGCGTGCCCCGTGGTCGGCGTCTTGGACGGATACTGTGCTCTTCGGCGCACTGATCGCGACTGAACCGGGAGCTCCGGCGGCTGTGGAGACGGCGTCGGACAATCCAGGCGTCGGCGCCGGGGTTGCACCGGCTGGGGCTGCCAACGCCAGCGCCGCGGCGGCCACTGCTGCTCCGATGAAAGCCGATGCTGTCCTCATGATTGCTCCTAGAAATCCTTCCGCGGATGTGGGTTTTTGATTGCTCCGCTGGAACAAAGATTACTGAATCCCTTGTCACAGCCGGAAGGCTTTGTTGCTGCCATCACACGTGTTGCGTGCGTCACGTAACGAAGTCAGACTTGCCTGACTCGGATGCAAAAGTGTTGGTACACAGGAATATTGATCGTTCGCGCTGGGCGTGGCGGGGATCTGTCGACACTGCATTGTGGGACCGATGTTCCCGGTAGTGGAAGCGCTGGGAGTAGGGCCGTCGCCACGGGGAGGGCCGAAGAGGACTCTAGGGTTTGGCTGCCCGTTCGGCGGCATGATCCTGTATCGACTTGCCGATCGCGTGTGCGGCGCGTTCCATGAACATCGGTCCGCTGCCCCGCACCCAATCGCATGACTCGGCCGGACCGGTGAGTTGACCGGTGAAGTGCGGCATGACGTACTGTGCGAAAAGTTCGTAGCTGTGCATCTTTGCGGCCGGTGGGGCCCAGTCATGGTCGAACAACAGGAATGCCCCGAATCCGCCGTTGCTCGCCTCGATGAGTTCGTCAATCTTCGCGACGGCGTCCTCCGGTGTGCCGATCACGGCGAATCCGGACTGATTGTTGTTGGCGAGGATCTCCTCTACAGTCCCGCCCTGCACCGGGCCACCCGGTAACAGATGGCTGAAATACTCTGCGAATTCGACGATTCCGTATTCGACGTCGCGTTCGGCCTGCTCGCGTGTCTCAGCCAGGTGCATCGGCCCGACGAGGCGCCATTTGGACCGATCGGCGACGTGACCGTGTTCGGCCGCGACCTCTTCCCATGTCGACCAGTGCTGGGAGAGTAGGTCCATTCCCTGGCGTGCGGTCGCGGCGATCGAGAGCATTCCGATGCCGTGCCGGCCCGCTCCGCGGGGGCCGGTGGGGGAGAAGGTCGCCGCGACGGCGATGTCGAAGCACGGGTCGCTGTAGGGCCTCAGCTGTAGCCGCGCATCTTGCAGGGTGAAGCCATCGGTGTGCATCGTGACGGTCTCACCGCGCAGAAGTCGCATGATCGCATCCAGGCACTGTTCCATCCGCGGCCGCTGATCGTCGGCGGGGATGCCGAGCATGTGGGCGTCCGAACTCAGCTGGCCCGGTCCGCAGCCCAACATCACCCGGCCGCGGGTCAGGTGGTCGAGCAGGACCATGCGGTCAGCCAGCATCAGTGGGTGGTGATAAGGCAGCGAGCTCACCCCGGTGCCCAATTTGATGTGCTTGGTGCGTTCGGCAGCGGTTGCGATGACGATCTCAGGGGAGGCGATGATTTCGAAGCCAGCCGAGTGATGCTCACCGATCCACGCCTCGTGGAAGCCGAGCCGGTCCATCGCGACGATCAGGTCGAGATCCCTGTCGATGGCCAGCGTCGGATTCTGGCCGGTCGGGTGAAACGGTGCCATGAAGTTGCCGAAGCGCATCGACTCAGTTTGCTGGCAATCCCAGTCCGGTGGCGCGCGTTTCGGGCGAATTCACCACTTGTCGACGACCCTCGCGGCAACCCGCACCGTCATTCACGTCGCAAAGTGTGCGGCCGAGGGCGGTTCGCTGTCTTGCGTCCGATGAGTCGACATTGAGCAGGATATCCCCGAATGATCGAGCTACACAGGGGGTTTAGCGCCGAGTACCCGGACTATGTCGTCTTTCATCGCCTGGAGTTGGGCGCCCCAGTATCCCCAACTGTGGGTGCCGGTGGGCGGGAAGTTGAAGACGGCGTTGTGCCCGCCGGCGGCCAGGTACTTCTTCTGGAACTCCTTGGTGGTGTCCAGTGTGACGTTCTCGAGGTAGGCCGCCGGGAATGATCCGATGAGGGAGGGGTCGGGGTCGAGGTCGGTCGGCGCGCCGGTGCCGCAGTAGATCCAGACGGCAGTGCCGTTGGCGGCCAGGCGGGCGACGTTGACCGTCGGGTCGTTGCGCCGCCATGCAGGGTTGTTCTTGGGGCCCCACATATCGTTTGCGCTGTAGCCCCCGGCGTCGCGCATCGCGACATTGATCAGGATCGGCCACAGGCCCGCCGACGGATTCAGAAAGCCCGACAGCGAGGCGGCGAACAGGAACTGGGTCGGGTGCCAGATCGCCAGCGTGAGCGCCGAACCGCCCGACATCGACAGTCCCACAACGGCATTGCCGAATTGTTCGATTGCCTTGTTGGCTTGAAGCCAGGCCGGTAACTCGGTGGTGAGGAACGTCTCCCACTTGTAGGTGACTGTTCCGGATTTGCTCACTGCGGGCCGGTACCAGTCGGTGTAGAAGCTCGACTGACCGCCCACGGGCATCACCATTGACAGCCCGGACTGGAAGTACCACTCAAAGGCTGCGGTGTTGATGTCCCAGCCGTTGGTCTCGTCCTCGGCCCGCAGGCCGTCGAGCAGGTAAACGGCGTGCGGGCCGCCGCCCTGGAACTCGACGCGGATCTCGCGGCCCATCGCCGGCGAGGGCACGTTGAGGATCTCGATCGGGAGGCCCTCGCGGGAGAAGGCGCCGGCCACCGGGGCCGGTGCCGAAGTCAGCACCGCGACAGGGGCCAACGCGACGGCGAGGCCGGCCCGGCACGCCCGGGCCAACCGGCGGATCCCACCGGAGGTCATGACAGGAAAGCTAGCGACGCCCCCGGAATTAGCGGCTCCGCCCACGCCTGCCGTGATCGCATCGTTAACCGTTAGAGCCGTTGCGGGGTGCAGGAGAACGTTGCGGGGTGCAGGAGAACCCTGCGTGGAGTCTGATGTGCGCTAGTCCGCGATGAACGGGACGTCGGCGCCCTCGGCGAGAATGATGTAGATCCGTCGCCACGGGGTGTTGCCGACCAGGTGCCATTGGTGACCCGAACCGGTGGTGTCCTCGGCCAGCAGCACGTCGCCGGGGGCCAGGGTGAACTGCTCGCCGTCGCGGGTGGTGAATGAGAGTGTCCCGGTGAGCGTGACGACCAGCTGTCGCACCGGCGCGGTGTGCCAGGCCAGCGCGCCGCCGGTGGCGGTCTCCTCGGCCGTCACCCTCGTCGACGCCATCGCCGCCGACACCAGGTCGTTGTTGCGTCCGGGTACCAGGTCGATGCGGCCGATCTGGACGTGGGATTGCTCGTCGGGTCCGGTGAATAGACGCACGCAGCGAATCACGATATGCAACCTCTCCTTCTGTTCGTTTGCAACGCTATCCGGACCCGCGCACTCACCGAGGGTCAGCTACGGCGGTTCCGCTCAGCGATACCGAGCCGTAATCCGACCTCGGGGCCGCCGCTCATCCGGAAGTGATCGCCGGCAGCGAGCAGTGGACCGGTGCCGCGCCGAACCAGCTGGCTATGGCTGGGTTGCCGCGCTCATTCGCTCCACCGAGGCCAGGGTTGCGGCACAGCGCCGGCTCAGCGGTCAGCTGACACAATGGAGCGGGAGAAACTCCGGCGTCAGGACTTCCAACGTGACCATCAGCGTGTTCGAGCTCTTCAGGGTCGGCATAGGTCCGTCGAGTTCGCATACCGTCGGCCCGATGCGCGCCGCTGCGGAGTTCGTCGCCGACATCGAGGCAATGGGCGCGCTCGCCCGCGTCGGTGCCATCAACGTCGACCTTTACGGGGCGCTGGCCGCTACCGCACGGGGACACGGCACGTTGTCTGCGGTGCTGCTCGGCCTGGAGGGAAGCCGGCCGGAGACAATCGGATCCGAGGAGATCGAATCCCGGCGGGAGCGCATGCGCGACACCGGCGAGATCCTGCTCGGCAACCGCATTCCGATTGCATTCTCCGAGCAGGACATTGCGCTGCATCCGGAGACGGTTCTGGAATTCCATCCCAATGGTATGACGCTGACCGCCTTCGACGAGGGCGGCGACATGCTCCACAGCGAGACGTACTTTTCGGTCGGCGGTGGATTCGTTGTCACCCAGAACAGAGCGGCAGCATTTCAGCCCGCCGAGGTTGCGGATCCCGCGACGTCGTTCGCATCGGCGGCTGATCTGCTCAAGCTTGCCTCCGGCATGGACGGATCGATCAGTGATGTGATGCTGGCCCACGAGTGTGGGCGCCGTAGCGCCGAGGAGGTTCGCGCCAGGCTATTGCAGCTGCGCGACGTGATGGTGGCGTGCGAACAACGCGGCATGGGCCGCTCTGGGCTGCTGCCCGGCCCGCTCCAGGTCCGGCGCCGCGCCGGAGAGTGGTTGAAGCGTCTGCAATCCGAAGATCCCCATCGTGATCCCCGCTTCGCCGAGGACTGGGTGAACCTGGTGGCCCTTGCCGTAAACGAGGAGAACGCATCTGGCGGGCGGGTCGTGACTGCGCCGACCAACGGTGCTGCCGGAATTATCCCGGCAGTGTTGCACTACGCCGTGCACTACACCGACGCCGGAACCGCCGATCCCGACGATGTCGCCGTGCGTTTTCTGCTCACCGCCGGCGCAATCGGGTCGATATACAAGGAGTGCGCATCCATCTCCGGCGCCGAGGTGGGTTGCCAGGGCGAGGTCGGCTCGGCGTGCTCCATGGCAGCCGGCGGGCTCGCCGAGATCCTCGGTGGCACACCGGCACAAGTCGAGAATGCTGCAGAGATCGCGATGGAGCACAGCCTGGGCCTGACGTGCGATCCGATCGCGGGCCTGGTTCAGATACCGTGCATCGAGCGCAACGCCATTTCGGCGGGAAAGGCCATCAATGCCGCGCGCATGGCTCTACGCGGTGACGGCACTCACCGGGTCAGCCTCGACGAGGTAATCGCCACCATGCGTGCGACCGGACGCGACATGAACTCGAAATACAAGGAGACCGCGACGGGCGGACTGGCTGTGAACGTGTCGGTGAGTTACGTCGATTGTTGACGGGGTTTCGGGGCTTCGGGAAATGGCTTCCAGAGTCGCGTCAGACCAACAGCACCGCCGCACCGGCGATCCTGCCCTCGGCGAGGTCGGTGAGCGCCCGATCCGCTTGGCTCAAGGGATACTGCGGCGTCGTCACCTCGATGCGGTTCCTGCCGGCGAACTCAAGGAACTCCCGCGCGTCGGAGCGGGTGTTGGACGTGACCGAACGGATCTGACGCTCCTGGAACAGGTGGCGCTGGTAATTCAGCGGCGGGATGTCGCTGAGATGGATACCGGCGATGGCCAGCGTCCCACCGCGGTCGAGAGCCTCCAATGCGGGCGGTACGAGATCACCGACTGGGGCGAACAGGATTGCGGCGTCGAGTTTCACCGGGGGCGGGTCGGCAGCGCCCTGAGCTGAGGCTGCCCCGAGGGCCAACGCGAGTTCGCGGGCATCTGCGCCGCGTGTCATCACATGAACCTCGGCGCCCTGGGCCAACGCCACCTGCGCCGTGATGTGCGCACTGCCGCCAAACCCGTAAAGACCCAGTTTCCCCCCGGGTGGTAGTTGAGCCCGCATCAGCGATCGGTACCCGATGATGCCCGCGCACAGTAATGGCGCCAACTCGCTGTCGGTGTACCCTGCCGGAAGCCGATGAGCGAAATCAGCGGGAACAGTTGTGATCTCGGCATATCCGCCGTCGGCATCCCAGCCGGTGTAACGCGATTCCGGGCAGAGGTTCTCAGCTCCGCGCAGACAGTAGGCACAGCGGCCGCAGGTATGGCGAAGCCACGCGATTCCCACCCGGTCGCCCACTTCGAAACCGTCGGCGCCGTCACCGAGTGTCACGACCTCGCCGACGACCTCGTGCCCCGGAGTCACGCCGTGCCGGTGCACCGCGAGGTCACCTTCGGCGACATGTAAGTCGGTCCGGCACACTCCGCAGGCCCGAACCGCCACGAGTAGTTCGCCGGTGGACGGCTCCGGTACCGGCGTATGGTCGTCGAATTCCAGCGGGCCGCTGCGCATGGGGCCCGGCCGGCGCACCCGCCATGCGCGCATCGTGGGGGTCATAAGAACAATCGTGGCACCTTCCGCACCGTTGTAATACTGGCTTCATGCACCTTGTGGCTCCGGGCCGCGCTCGCCATGTTCAGCGTCCTCTGGGCGTTCTTCGACGTGCCTGTCCGGTTCTGCGTGAGGAGGTGAAGGGGTGGGCCCGTCAATCGCGGTAGGGCTTCAGATCAACACTCAGCCGCCTCTGGCTGCCAGCCGCGCCGTCGTCCTCGCGGTGCGGGCGATGGGGCTGGAATCGGTCATGCTCATCGACCACTTCCAGAACGTATTCCCCCGGAACCGGGGAGGGTCGCACGAATCCTCGGTTGTTAGCCGGACGGCACCACTGACTTCAGGAATGCGAGTTGGTCAGCGACAACATCGTCGAACAACGGCGCGACATAGACATCGAAATGGCGTCCCACGTAGGTCTTCAGCGTTGCGTGCCGCATTCTGGCCACCGCGCGTCGGGCTGCCGAGGTCGAGGTGATGGCGTCGTCGTCCACGACTTGGATCAATGCCGGGCAGGTGAGCGTGCCGGCATGGCGGATCGGTGAGTACAGGCCGATCCGAAGGACGATTCGTGCGGCGACGGTGACCGGAATGTCGTTAAGGGACAGTCCGTCAGCGGCTGCCATTGCCTGCAACGACGGCATGACGTCGGGGGTCGCCATCACAGATAGGGTGCCCGGCTCACCAACGGAATCCACATAGCGTGGGTCTCGGCGGGCCAAGCCGCGGCAGGTGTCCTCGAACGCTGCGGGCAGCAATCGCACAGCGTGCCGAATGCCGGTTGCCCGGATGGCGGCGAACCCGCTGACATGGGGTACCTGAGCGATGATCGCTGTCAGCGGCGTGCCGGTGCCGGCCAGGGTGATGACGTGACCACCCGACAGCGACGTGCCCCAGCCGACGACACGTTCGGGATCGACGCCGCCCAGAGTGCGGGCCCAGCCGATGGCGGCACGCCAGTCAGCGAGTTGGCCCGCGATGTCGAGCAGTTGACGAGGCCGACCGTCGCTGTCGCCGAAGTTGCGGTAGTCGAAGACGACGACCACGTACCCTGCGGCCGCGAAATGCTCTGCGTAGGAGGGCAACCGCAGCGCGCGCACACACCCGAATCCGTGCGCCATCACGATCACCGGCGCGTTCTTTGGAAACGGTGCCGAAGGCCGGTAAACCCACGCGGCGCAGCGGACACCGGCGGAGACAAAGGTCTCAGCCGACCGGGTCGGGTGGGCCGTCAGGTGCGGGAGCGCTCTCTGTGCGACTGACCGGCTGACAACCTGGGAGAGTGCCAGCCGAGCCCCGTGGCTATACAGAAGCCGATGTTGGCTTGGACGACACCGGCACCCACTAGGAAACCTGACAGGAATTTCGCGATCTCGCGTTTCATGCCATTCACCCCCCGACGATTCGGCGTCCCTCCGCAAGCATCCTCCCGGAGCGGATCTCGAAAGAAGGGCTGAAAGTCCCTGAAGTGTTGAGGCGCAGCCGGGCGGCGGTGGTCCGGTCCAGGCGGTCCAGTTGAAATTTCAGCGCCCACATAGTTTGTGCGCCAACGAATCCCACGCCGCGGCGAGGCTTTGGATGGTCTGGCCGCACGTGTCGAGTTGGTAGGCGAGGTAGTCGACGTCCAGTAGAGCCAGGAGTGCGTCGGCCTGGGCGTCGAGATCGCCGGTGCTGTCGGCGGCGGCCAGCAGCATGCGGAGATGGGTGTGCAGGACGGCGAACACCGCGTTGTAGCGTGCGGCGGGATCGCGGGTGGCTTGCGCGAGTATGGACCGGTGGGCGAGGACGAACCGGAGTCGTTCGTGTCCGAACGCCAGCAGCCGTTGCAGGGGCGGCGCATCTGGGCCTAGTGGGGGCGGCCCGAACAGGAACGCCTGTTGCATCGTTCGTTCGTCTTCGTCGAGAAGTTCGATCATCAGTCCGGCGCGGCTGCCGAAGCGGCGGAACAAGGTGCCTTTGCCCACCCCGGCGGCGGTCGCGATGTCATCGGTGGTGATCTCTTCGGGATTGCGTTGGGCGATCAGGGTGCGGGCCGCGTCCAGCAGGAGCCTGCGGTTGCGGGCGGCGTCGCCGCGTTCCGGGTGGGCTCCTTCGATCGGCAAATCGGCGCGGTCGACGGTGTCCACCTGGCCACTGTAACCCCCCGGGGAATTAATCGGACCGCAGTCCGGTTAGTGTCGTATAGCTCCAGCGACGAAAGGACGAGCCATGGCTCAGACAACGATTTTGACCCTTGTGGGAAGCCTGCGGGCGGCATCCATCAACCGCCAACTCGCCGAACTGGCGGCCCGCACGGCCCCGGACGGCGTGGTGCTGAACATCCACCAGGGCCTGGAGGACCTCCCCTTCTACAACGAGGATCTCGACACCGGGAATCCGCCCGGCCCGGTTGCGGCCCTGCGGTCCGCCGCGGCACAGGCCGACGCAGCATTGCTAGTCACCCCGGAGTACAACGGCAGCATTCCGGCGGTGCTCAAGAACGCCATCGACTGGCTCTCCCGGCCGTGGGGTGCCAGTGATCTCAAGGACAAACCGGTCGCCGTCATCGGTGCTGCCCTCGGGAAACACGGGGGCACCTGGGCCCATGACGAAACCCGAAAGTCACTGGGAATCGCCGGACCACGGGTGGTGGATTCCATCAGGCTCTCCCTGCCCATCAAAACACTGGACGGCGAGCATCCGCGGGACAACGCCGAGGTGGTCGACGCCGTGCGCGAGGCGGTCGCCGGTCTGGCTGCGGAAGTCAAGTGAGCCCCACCATGGCAGGAGTCGATATTCGGCGCGCGGCCGATCGCAGCCTCACCCGGACGTCCTGGCTGCAGTCACGACACTCGTTCTCCTTCGCCTCCCACCACGACCCGTCAAATACTCACCATGGACTGCTGCTGGTGAACAACGACGACGTGGTGGCCCCCGGAACGGGTTTCGATACTCACCCGCATCGCGACATGGAGATCGTCACCTGGGTGCTCGACGGCTCGCTGGTACACCAGGACTCCACCGGGCACTCAGCAGTTTCTGTTGAAGGATTGCAAGTAGACATCGCTGATGTAGGACCGTTTGAGCGCAGCATCGCTACCGATCGGTTGATCGTTGCGTGCCCGCTGAGATCGAGCCCTGGCCAAGTCGCCGAGAATGGGA
>JAGQTV010000003.1 GCA_020438845.1 Mycobacterium sp.
CCGGTGCACCCGCGCGGGATGGCCCGGCTGCGGATCCTGCTGACCGACGGCACCGGACCGCTCTTCCAAGACGGCTCCGGCAGCCTGGCCGCCGAGTTACGCGCCGTGCGGGCTGCGCTCTAAACACTGACGCGCCGTGCTGCTGCTCTGTGACACATCAGGGCAGCAGCACGGCCGCATCGCGGCCAGTGCCGAGCTCTCCGGGTTGCACGTCCCGCATCTCGCGAAGGTTTTCGCCACCATCGCCGCGCTCACCGGCCAGCCGACCACCCGACTGGAGTGCGTCGTAGGCAATTGAGAGTCCCCAGGCCGCCCGGCCGCGGGATCAGTCACGCCATCTGTCGGTAGTACCAAGCTTCCTGCCCGGCGACATCAGCCTCTGCGGGCGACGTCTTGGCTCAGGATTTGGGGCCAGGTCTCGACATCGGCCGGGGTGTGCGCAATGGTGAGCGTCGACTGAGGCAATAGGGCGGCAAGCGATTCCGCGGTCGACAACGGATGCGCCGGGTCGCCGGTCCAGGCCAGAATCGTCGTCGGCACATCGATTCGGGTTAGGGCTTCATGAGCGGGAAGGTCGCTGAGAGCGGCACCGCGAAACAGTGCCGGCAGCAGCGCATCGGCAACATCGGGAACTGTTTCGGGCGCGCCGACCGTGGCCGGCGGCGGAGTCGCCTCACGCGCCGAGGCGATGAATGCCCCGACTCCCTGGGTTTCGATGATTTCGGCGGCAACCCGATAATTGGCCGCCTGCGCGGGCCGGGTGTGCCATGCAGTGGCGGGCACCATCAGCGTGAGACCGGCGAAGCGGTCCGGCTCGCGGGCAGCAGCGTGCAGCAGCGTTCCGGTACCCATGGATGGGCCGACTCCGTGCACCTGCTCGCCGGGAAACCATTTGTCGAGCAGTCGTAGAAGATCCTCGGCGAGGCTTTCCCACCGGTAATCCTCAGGGACTTTGCGACCGGTCGATTTGCCGTGGCCGCGTGCGTCGTAGCGCAGCAGTCTGGTCCCGCTGAGGCCCCTGCCTAGGTCGAGATTGAGCACCCGGTCGCGCGCGCGGCTGGAGGTGAGTCCGTGCAGTTGAACTACCGGGTGACCACCTTCGTCGCTCAGTTCAACCGCAAGCTCTGCTCCCGGAACCACGAAAGTGGACATTCCGCAACTCTTTTCACGACCGGACGACTCGCCCCGGAGCCGACCGCGCTGACCGAGCATTCAGGCTATCTGCGGGGTTAGGGTACCGCCATGCGGTTGACCAACGTGGCGCATCTGAGGCTCCCGTTCGGACGACTCTGGGGCTACGACGTATCGGTGTCTGATCTCGGCCGGCAGCTTCCGGTGTCCTTTGACCAGCGCATACACGTTGGTGCAGGTGCGCGACCCGGCTCCTGGATGGCTCTGTCCATCCGGTTGCCGGCTGGGGTCAGCCGGCAATCGCTGGCCGATGCGTGGCTTGCCGTGATCGCCCGCCACGGCACCTTGCGAACGGCATTCACACCCGGGGCGGACGGCGATCCACAGCTGCATGAGATCGATGTTCGCCCCGGCAGGTGGATCGAGCATGAGATCACTGCGGGTCAGGAGGTCAATGACGCACTGCGAGTGGTTCTCAATGCGACGTGTTCGCCCTATCAGCGACCCTCACACCGGCTCTGCGTGTTGGAGACCGCCGCCGGATTGACGGTGGTCATCGCCGCTGACCACGCCCATGTGGACATGTGGTCGATGCTCGTGATTGCGCGGGATCTGTTGGCGGTGCTCGCCGACACGAGGATCGGACGTACGTCGTCTCTGCAGGAGCCGCCCGCTTTCGTCGTGCACACCCAAGCACTGCTGGACCGTCCCCCGGCGCCGGACCGCGTGCGTGCGCGGTGGGCACAAATCATCAGCGACAGCGGTGGGGTCATGCCGCGTTTTCCGCTGCCGTTGGGTGCGCCCGGACCGCATCCGGAACGCGTTGAAGTGCGCGACGTCTTCGATGTCGATGATGGCGCCGCGTTCGCCGCGCAGGCACGCAATGACGGCGTCTCGACGCTGGCACTCGCGGTGGTCGCCATGACTGCGGTAACCCGCGAGTTGGCGGGAGCGCCGCTGCGCGCCGTCTTCCCCGTGCACAGCCGATATGAAGACAAGTGGCACGATTCAGTCGGCTGGTTCATCACCAATTCGGTCCTGGAGTCGGCCGTCGTCGAGCCGAACGCCGCGGCTGCTGCGGTCAAAGAAGCGGTGCAGCTTGGTTCCTGGCCCCTCGCCGACGTGCTGGCTCCGTGGGGTGGAATGCCAATGGCGCCCGGCATGTTCGCCATTTCCTGGCTGGACCAACGCAAACTTCCGGTGCGGATCGACTCCGTCGGACTCGACGCCCAATATGTGAGCGCGAGGATCCACACCGACGGCGTCATGCTCTGGTTCATTCAGGACAAGTCCGGGCTTCATCTGCGATGCCGATACCCGGATACCGCGGAGGCACGAGCCAATGTGGGAGCGTGGCTGGACCTGTTGGTGGCGCGCTTACAGGCTTTGGCTCAGTCCTCGGTTCGCGGGCTGCTGCGGGTGGCAGGCCGCACATTCCGCGTACAGCGCGCGACGCGCGAACACGTAGGGGTGATCGCGGAATTGCTCTCCGACGACGAATTCGGTCAGGATCGCGAAGGCGCCGGACTCGAACGCTACGAGGCGGCCTACGACACCGTCGTTCGCAACCGATCCAACTATCTCGGAGTCGTCCTCAACGGTTCCGACATGGTTGTCGCGACAGTGCAATTGACCATCATTCCCGGTCTGTCCCGTGGCGGCGCCACTCGGCTGCAGATCGAGGGATTACGCGTCGCCAAAGCCGAACGCGCACAGGGCCTGGGGACTGCGCTCGTCGAGTGGGCACACGACTATGGTCGAGCCCACGGGGCGCAGTTGGCACAGGTGACCACCGACGATGCTCGCGAAAGGGCTAGGTCGTTCTATTGCCGGCTTGGGTACCGCGCTGCCCACGTCGGGCTCAAACGCAGCATCTGAGTCCGGTGTCCGCTCGGTGATCCTGCGGAAAATCGGATAGCCCGCCAGGGTCAAGGCCAGCATCGTTGGGATACGCCCCGCAGGCTCAGCGCCACCTGGACGAGTCAGCCATTCTCCGCGACGGAGAACGCGGGCAGCGCAGCACCTTCGGCAGAGGTTGAACTGAGGTGGGATTGGGGCGCACGCGTTCGGAGGCAGACCGATCAGCTGATCCCCCCACCTAACCGGAACCGATTCGCATCGCCGCGAACTCCTCGCGGATCAGAACACTGTCCGTGCTGTCGCTGCTCATTTGTGTCAGCAGCGAGACGGCGACGGCCGCGAGCAGACCTGCGGCGAACCCAGGGATGATTTCGTACACGACGCTGCTGAGCGCGGCGGTCTTGCCCCAGATCCCAACCACGACGGCGCCAACGATCATGCCCGCCATTGCCCCTTTTGCCGTGAGCCTCGGCCAGTACAGGGATAACACGATGACCGGCCCGAAGGCGGCGCCGAAACCGGCCCAGGCGAAGCCGACGAGGTCGAGGATGGTGCCGCTGGGGCGGATCGCAAGCAGTCCGGCCACAAGGGCAACGCCGAGCACGCACATCCGGCCAAGTATCACGTACGTGCGCGGAGCCTGTTCTTTGCCGAAGACCTTGTAGATGTCCTCGACGAGCGCAGACGAGCAGACGATGAGTTGCGAGGAGATGGTGGACATCACGGCGGCGAGTACGGCGGCCAGCACGAACCCGGCCACCAGCGGGTGGAACACAATCTGAGACAGACGAAGAAAGACTGTCTCGGCGTTAGGGAGGTGTTCGTCTGACCTGAAGAAGTAGCCCACGCCGATCAGCCCTGTGACTATCGCTCCCACGGCGCTGAGGACCATCCAGCTGATGCCGATTCGGCGGCCGGCCTTTGCGTCGGCGGAAGATCGCAGTGCCATGAATCGAACGAGAATGTGGGGCTGCCCGAAGTAGCCGAGCCCCCAGGCCGCGGCGGAAATGATGGCCACGAGGCTGCCGCCGAATAGCAGCGAGGTGCGGTGTAATTCGGCATCGGGATTGAGCGCATTGTGCGCCGCGTCAGCTGCGTCGACTGAGGAGAATGCGTCGCCGAATCCGCCCATCGACATGATCGTGACGATGGGTACCGTGACTAGCGCGGCAAACATCAACAGGCCTTGGGCGACATCGGTCAGCGACGCGCCGAGGAAGCCGCCGAAGAGGGTGTAGGCCAGGGTGATGCCTGCGACAAGAATCATTCCCATTAAGTAGGGGGAGCCGAACGAGGACTCGAAGAACACCCCTCCGGCGACCATGCTGGAGGAGACATAGAACGTGAAGAACAGCAGAATGATTACCCCGGCGGTGATTCGCAGCAAACGTGAGGTGTCCCTGAGTCGGTTCTCGAAGAAGCTCGGGACGGTGATGGAGTTGTTCGCAATTTCGGTGTAGGTACGCAGCCGCGGGGCTACGAACTTCCAGTTGCAATAGGCTCCGATGACCAAACCGATCACGATCCACGCCTTGCTCAGGCCGCTGACGAAGATGGCGCCGGGTAGGCCCATCAAGAGCCAGCCGGACATATCTGAGGCTCCCGCGGACAGCGCGGCGACACCGGGGCGCAGCTTGCGCCCGCCAAGCATGTAGTCCTCGAGGTCGGAGGTTTGTCGGTAGGCGTAATACCCGATGGCGAGCATGGTGGCGAAATAGATGCCGATAGCGATCAGCTGGAACGTTCGATCAGTCATCGGGTCTCCTTCGAGGACGTAGGGCCCACATCGAGGACGTTCTGCCGCCATTGAGTATGGCCCTGAGCAGCAAAGAAGAGAGGCGGGTTTACCGAATGGACGTAGTCGGCCTCGATCAACCCGGGCTACTTTCCCGTCTCGCGCAGCGATCGTCGGAAGACTTCGCTACGGTTTAGCGTCCACGGGATCCATACTCACAGGCAACCGATTAAGCCATGAGGAGCCGCCATGAGCGATGTCCGTCCGCAAGATCTGGCCGACCAAGCGGTCGATCTGGTCCGGCGCTGGCTGACTGAAGCCGCGAAGGTGCCTGTCGACCCCTCGGCGCAGCAGTTGGCTGGAGTTCTCAAAGACCCCAATGGCCTCGACTTCACAGTCGGTTTCGTCGACGGAGTGGTCCGCCCCGAAGACTTTTCCGTCGCCGCAGCGAATCTTCGTGGTCTTACCGCGAAAACCCCGGCATTCCTGCCGTGGTACATGCGCTTCGCAGTGACACTCGGCGGCATGCTCGCAATGGTGCTGCCGAACGTCGTTATCCCGCTGGCGCGCAGGGTACTTCGCCTGATGGTCAGCCACCTCATCGTCGACGCGAGTGCGGCGAAGCTGGGCAAGTCCATCGCGAAGATCAAAAAAGAGGGGATCAACCTCAACGTCAACCTGCTCGGCGAGGCGATTCTGGGCGAGGGCGAGGCCGCACGCCGCCTGGCGGGAACTGCCGAATTGCTCGCTCGCGACGACGTGGACTACGTATCGATCAAGGTCTCTTCCACCGTTGCTCCGCACAACCACTGGGCCTTCGACGACGCCGTCGACCATATCGCCGAGCGGCTCGCACCGCTCTACCGCCAGGCCGCCTCCGCTGTGCCCACCCGGAAGTTCATCAACCTGGACATGGAGGAGTACAAGGATCTTGAGTTGACCATCGCGGTGTTCACCCGCCTTCTGGACACTCCTGAGTTCCGAGAACTCGAAGCCGGGATCGTTCTTCAGGCCTACCTGCCCGACGCATTGTCGGCGATGATTCGGCTGCAAGAGTGGGCCGCGGCTCGCGTCGCAGCTGGCGGTGCCCCGATCAAGGTGCGTGTGGTCAAGGGCGCAAACCTGCCGATGGAGAAGGTGGACGCCGATCTGCACGGCTGGCCTTTGGCGACCTGGCATACAAAACGGGAGTCCGACACGTCGTACAAAGCCGTGCTCGACTACGCGATGCACCCGGACCGGATCGGCAACGTCCGGATCGGGGTCGCCGGGCACAACCTTTTCGACGTGGCCCTCGCCTGGTTGCTCGCCCAGGAGCGCGCGGTCACAGCGGGTATCGAGTTCGAAATGCTGCTGGGCATGGCCGCGGGCCAGGCGGAGGTGGTCCGCAGGGATGTGGGTTCGTTACTGCTCTACACCCCGGTGGTGCATCCAGCTGAATTCGACGTGGCGATCGCATATCTGATTCGCCGCCTCGAGGAGGGCGCCTCCCAGGAGAACTTCATGTCCGCGGTTTTCGAGCTGGATAAGGACAAAGCGCTCTTCGAAAGGGAGAAGCAACGTTTCCTGGACTCGCTGGCTGCCCTGAACGACGAGGTGCCGGCGCCGTACCGGGTTCAGGACCGCCGCCTCGCCCCCAGCCCGGCCCCCTCGGATGGCTTCGCCAACTGCCCCGACACCGACCCGGACCTGCCGGGAAACCGCGAGTGGGGCGCACAGATCGCAGCGAGAATGCGCGGCTCGAATCTCGGCGAGGCGACGGCAGAGGCGGGTTGGGTCGGCTCGCAGGCTGAACTGGACCAGGTCATGGCCACGGCCCTCGACGCTGCCGCCGCGTGGCAGGGCCTCGGAGCCCGGGCCCGGGCCGCGATTCTGCACCGCGCCGGAGATGTCCTCGAGGCAAAGCGGGCCGAACTGCTGGAGGTGATGGGCGCCGAGTGCGGTAAGACCCTCGACCAGGGCGATCCGGAGGTCTCCGAGGCGATCGATTTCGCTCATTACTACGCTGAGCTCGGTCGCGAGCTGGAGAACGTCCGGGGCGCATCGTTTGTGCCGCCCAGCCTGACCGTCGTCACGCCGCCGTGGAACTTTCCAGTCGCCATCCCCGCCGGGTCAACTCTCGCCGCGCTGGCGGCGGGCTCGGCGGTGGTGATCAAACCCGCCGCTGAGGCCAGGCGATGCGGTGCGGTCATGGTCGAGGCGCTGTGGGAGGCGGGGGTTCCGCGGGAGCTGCTCGCGTACGTGCAGTTGAGCGAGCGCGACCTGGGTGCCGCCCTGATCGCTCACCCCAAGGTCGACCGGCTCATCCTCACCGGTGCATACGAGACGGCGGAGCTGTTTCGCTCATTCCGCCCCGATCTGCCCTTGCTGGCCGAGACCTCCGGCAAGAACGCCGTCATCGTCACCCCGTCGGCCGACCTGGACCTGGCCGCCAAAGACGTTGTGCAGTCGGCGTTCGGCCACGCCGGCCAGAAGTGTTCCGCCGCCTCACTGGTGGTGCTGGTAGGCAGCGTCGCGGAGTCCCCACGATTTCGGGGTCAGCTGATGGACGCAGTGCGCTCCTTACGGGTTGGGTACCCGTGGGATCTGGGCAACCAGATGGGGCCACTGATCTCCCCGGCTGAGGGCAAGCTTCTTCGTGGGCTCACCACGCTCGGCGAGGGGGAGTCGTGGCTCTTGACACCACAGCAGCTTGACGACTCAGGCAGGCTGTGGAGTCCCGGGGTGCGGGAGGGCGTGCGGCGCGGCTCGGAGTACCACCGCACCGAGTACTTCGGCCCGATCCTCGGCATCATGACCGCTGGGTCGTTGCAAGAGGCCGTGGCGATTGTCAACGAGGTCGACTACGGGCTCACCTCCGGGCTTCATTCCCTGAACCCCGAAGAAGTCGGGTACTGGCTGGAACACATTCAAGCCGGCAATCTCTATGTCAACCGGGGTATCACCGGAGCAATCGTGCAGCGCCAGCCGTTCGGCGGCTGGAAGAAATCCGCGGTGGGCGCGGGCGCTAAGGCCGGCGGGCCGAATTATCTGGTGGGTATGGGTTCCTGGCGTGATGCTCCGCTGCCGCCCGTTGCCGGCACCGTGACCGGTGGGCCAGCCCGGATTCTCGAATCGATGGACGGGCATGAGCACCGGGACTGGCTCGCGGGCGCGTTGAGCGACGACGCCCGCCTGTGGGCCGAAGAGTTCGGTATCGCCAAGGATGTATCCGGACTGTTCGCCGAGCGAAACCTGTTCCGGTATCGGCCGGTGCCGGTTGTCATCCGGTACGACGCTGAGACCTCCGGGCACGGGGTGGCCGAACTCGCCCGGGTCGCCGCGGCGGGGCTCCTCGCAGGTGCTCGCCTGACCGTTTCCACCGCCGCCGACTTGCCCGGTCGCCTTGTGGATGTGCTGCGCGCGGCGGGCGTCGCATTGGCGGTCGAGGATGGCGAAGCCTGGACTGCGCGCGCTGCCCGACTGGTCGGGACCGGCCCGGCGCGCATCCGGCTGATCGGCACGAGCGTCGCTGCGACAACTCTGGCGGTCGGCGGCTCCCCGGACATTGCGGTCTACGGATCGGATGTGGTGGGGGCCGGCCGGGTGGAGCTACTCACATTCCTGCATGAGCAGGCCGTGTCCATCACAGCGCATCGATACGGCACCCCAAATCATTTGAGCGACGCTCTGATCTAGGCGTGCGGGCAACTCGGCCCGGCCTATGGCGCGGATTGCGATCGCCGAGCAGCCCGTCATCGCCCGGCGTTCTCCGAAAGGCGCTGAACGGGGCAATCTCAGTTACCTAGACGAAACTCCGCAATCGGGTAACCGCCAAGGCTGTCGCGTCCGGTCTGGGCAAGCTCCATCGTCGGGTAATCAACCCGGTTGAATCCATCCGGCTTATGTTGGCTCCACACGACTTTGGCCACCATGGTGTAATCCCCGGCCGGAAGTCCGCCGGTCGGCATTAACAGGGTGTCGTCGCTGGTGGCACTGGCTGGATCCCGCGTCGTATCCGAGTAGTTCTGCTCGGCGGCGATCGTGCCCAGCGACAGGCCCGACTTCACCCCCAGCACGCTTTCACCCGCGTGGTCGAAGATCTCGTAAAAGATTTCCCAATTGTCATAGGCCGGCGCGGTGCCAAAGTTGGTCCAACGGAGAGTAATCGGCAGATCTGTGCCCACTGGGAGTTTGTCCGGCAGCAACGCGGACGTCACGGCGAAGCGATAACCGGCGTACTTATTGGTGCGCGCCCAGATGTCGTAAAAATTGGCGGCGGATCCATCACGCTGCTGGCCACCATCGAAACATGGTAATTGACAGTGTCTTTCAGCCCCTTGGTGAAGTAGTCGGTGGTGCCGTCGAGTTGAAAGGTGCACCACTCCGTGACCACTGGCGCGAACTTCCACCGCGTCAGTACCTGGGACACAAGCTCTTTGTCGTTCTGCGCGTACCAGGATTTCGGGTCGGTCGCCCAATGTGCTGGGGAGATCGCGCCGAGGCAATCGCTGCGGATGCCGACCGGTCGGGCCGGTGACGCGGCAAGGAGTTGGCGGGTGATTTCAGGGTTGCCCGCCGCAACCACGATCTGGGTATCCGGAAACGCTGTCGGGGTCGCTTTGACAAGCCGGGTGATGGACTTCTTGGTAATCGGCTGGATACCGGACCACGGGAAGCGGTTGCCGGCATCGTGGGTGCCCGGCCACTCCGGATGGCCGCTATCTGACCAGGGATACAACGGGACGCCCAGATTCTCGTATTGGCCTCTCAGGGGGTTGATGACCTCGGGTGCCGAAAACTGCGTCAGCGAACTGAGTCGACGGTCGACCGGCACGTTGACCACCGGCCTGGCCGGTGTCGCGATCAGACCGATCACGAGGAACGCGGCGGTCATCACCACAGCGCGGAAAGCGAAACCCCACAAGCTGATCGGTCGCCGGCCACTCAAAGCGCCGCCGATCGGCGACCGAACGGACTGATCAGCACTGCCCGCTCACATCACGTGAGCGCGGATCATCGTTGGCATGCTGGTGATCTTTGCAGAATCCTGCTGGTACGGCTCTACAGTTATGCGCTTTTCCGCTTGAATCGGAAGGCGGATCGCCGTGGAGAATCCTGCAGCGGCAGGCAAGCATTCATCGCATCGAACGCCTCCACCGCGGTCCTCGTGCGCAGGGCTCGGCGGCCTACCGACGCCAGCCGATCGACATCGACGCGATCGAACTCATGACGACACGGTTACCGAGCTCGTTGCCGGTAGCTCGTCCTAGTCTGCTCGGTGTGGCGGCGCATCAGGTCGCGAGCGCGCCCGCTCTTGCTGGCGCTGATCGCTTCAACGATTTCGGCGTGTTCGTCCCATGAGGCACGGCCCCGGGTTCGGGCGAAGGATACGTGGTACCAGCGCACACGTCGTTCGAACGTTCCGAGAATTTCGGCCAGGAAGCCGTTGCCCGATATCGACACGATGTAGGCGTGGAACTCGGAGTTGGCAGCCACAAGGGCCGCTGGATCGTCTGCTGCGACGGCCCGCTCTCCTCTTTGTTGCAAGTCGCGGAGGCGTTCGACATGTTCGGCGGTGGCGTGCTGGGCGGCGAGCCTGGCGGACTCTGCTTCCAGCACGGCGCGGACAGCCAGCAATTCGTCGGCTTCGGTATCCGTAGGGATATGGACGAATGTGCCGTGGGCAGGCCGCTGGTCGACCCACCCCTCGGCATGCAGGCGCATCAAAGCCTCTCGGATCGGCTGTCGGCTAACCCCCAGGACGCGCGCTAGTTCAGTTTCGACGAGGTGATGACCCGGTTGCAGTTCCCGAGAGGTGATCATCTCCAGGAGGTTGTAGTAGACCGCGTCTCGCAGAGAGGCGGGACGCACCAAACGCGCCCGCTGGGGCAAGCCCGCGGGTGTCGTGGCTGCCGTCGCGGGCTCTGAGGCGTGCTGAGTCATGAAGGTCCTTCTCACGCCGGCGGCTACATCAGTGATGGGCGGTCTACAGAATACGGGGCCTGCCACATGGCGTTGCGGGCGAACGGTCGCCCAGGTGTAATTAGTTGACGCATCATTGTCGACTGTATACAGTCGACACGTTTGTTCGATGAGCATCGAATGCGAGGAGTCGTAGGTATTGGCTGACAGCGTGGTGATCTTCAGCTTTCCGGGGGTGAAGGCTCTCGACGTGGTCGCGCCGAATGAGGTGTTCACTTGCGCAGCGCATCTCACCGATGGCGGGTATGAGATCACTATCGCGTCGCTGTCCGGCGGAACTGTGACGGCCGAAAGCGGCCTCACGTTCCCCACGAAGGCACTGTCGGAACCGAGAATTATCGACACGTTGGTGCTGCCCGGCGGTTTGGGTGTTTACTCAGCGCGGTCCAACACGGAGATGATGTCGTGGATCAGGACGGCCTCAAGCCGGGCGCGGCGAACGGTGGGTATGGGCACCGGTGGGGCGGGCGGGATCGATACAGCGCTCGCGGTCGTCGCGGAGGATTTCGGTGCCGAGGTCGCCAACGAGGTTGCTCGCTCGCTGGACCTGTGTCAGCGTGGCGCGGGCAGCCCGAGTCAGTTCGCCTCACCGGTTTGGGACCCCCGGGCGAAGCGTGACGCTATTCGACAGGCGCAGGAGGCCATCCAGGCCGATCCCGGTGCCAAACACTCGGTCACCGAGCTGGCTCGCCGCGCTGCCATGAGCCCCCGGCATTTCGTCCGAGTGTTCCTCGCCGACGTCGGCGAAACGCCGAGTGCGTATCTGGAGCGGACGCGCATCGAACTGGCTCGGCGTAACTTGGCGGAGACTGCCGACACCGTGGTCACGATTGCTGCTCGCTGCGGATTTGGGACGGCGGAAACGATGCGGCGCACCTTCGCGCGGCGTATCGGTGTCTCGCCTACCGAGTACCGCAGGAAACTGGGCCGTGCTGCGGACGACGACGGTGGTGGCCACGCCGGTGGACCTGGTGAACCACGAATCCGGACAGGCATCCCACGCATTGCGACGCACATGTCGGCAACGGCGTGGGGATCGAATGATCCTGCGTACCGTCAGTCGCTGTAGAAGCTGTAATTCAGAGGGGATCAGCACCATGAGTTCACCGAGAGTGGCCGTCGACGCAAAAGGGTATGAGGATGGTGGAATCGGTCACCTGCGTTCGGTAGGACGCGTTGGTGCTCTCGCCGTCGCGCTCGGTATTGGCGCCGCCGCGGTTTGGACCCCGGCGATAGCTGCAGCGGATAAAAACGGATCGTCCGGTTCAATCGCGTCGAATTCATCCTCCGGTGCGTCGAAGGCGACCAAGCATGCCGGGCCGCGCGTGAGCAACAGCAGCGCGACCCCGACCGCGAGGTCTTCGTCGGGACCGGTTGCCGGGGCCTCAAACGGCGTCGCGGCGCGTAGCGCACCATCCGGCATCTCCGCAGGCAATCAGTCAGGGTCGAGGCCCGCCAAAAAAGATGCGGAGATTCCCGCGCCTCCGGTCACCGGCAATGTGGTGCCGGCACCTGCGGCGGTTGCGATTCAACCAGCGAGGGTGGCCGATTCGCCGTGGCCCGGTAGCCTGACGACACCAGCACCTGCGTCGGCTGTCTCTGCGATGGCGGCGGTAACCGCCAGCCGGTCGGGGGTACCCGTCGCAGCCGCCCGGGCGCGTCCGGTCTTGAATTTCATCCGGCTCTTCATCGGGAATGGCACGGCGGCCAACCCGAATGCGGGTCTGTTGGTCGGTAACGGCTTCAGCTACGACGCGGGCACGTGTACGGGGACGGCGGCGTGTGCCGGTGGCCGGGGCGGGTTCCTCGTCGGCAATGGTGGCAACGGATGGAACGGCGGGTCCGGCGGATCAGCAGGGCTGTTCGGAAACGGCGGTGCCGGCGGAGCCGGGCTGTTATGGGGCGGTGACGGTGGCCGGGGTGGGTTGATCTGGGGCAGACGCGGTCCCAGCGGGACGAGCGTGGCGTGGTCGTCGGTGTTCGAGTCTCAGCCCGACACAGTCGCCCCCGAAGACAGCGGGAGCTCAACCGACGCGGTTGCCCCCGGGGACGGCGCAAGCTCCACCGACACCCCGGCCGAGACGTCTTCAACGCCGCCCAGCTTCCCCGACCCGTTCAAAGGATGGACCAAGCCCGGGTCCCTGGTAATCCCCGCGTCGGGGGGTCCGCCAGTGGTGTCTGCCGGTTTGTTCCCGCCCGGGGCGCCCGTCGTAACCGCCGGTGGAGGTTTGGTTATTCCTGCCGGGCCTGCGATTGGCTGAGCGAGGAATGTAGCGCGTCTGGCTGCTCTACTTCATTGTCGCGCAACAGCTCCCGCACGGAACGGCGCGTACCGTAGGGGCGCAGCATGCTGCTGGCCGGCCGCGGACGCACCTTCAGCGGCCACCAGAACCAGCGGCCGAGCAGGGCTGCGATCGACGGCGTCATGAACGACCGCACGACCAGGGTGTCGAAGATCAGTCCGACGCCGATCGTGGTGCCGATCTGGGCCAACACCATGAGGTCCCCGAACGCGAAGCCGCACATGGTGAACGCGAACACCAGACCTGCGGCGGTGACCACCGAGCCGGTGCCCGCCATCGTCCGGATCAGCCCGGTGTTCAACCCCGCCCCGATCTCCTCCTTGAACCGGGAGATCACCAGAAGGTTGTAGTCCGAGCCCACCGCCAGCAGGATGATGACGGCCAGCGCCAGCACGATCCAGTAGAGCTGGATGCCGAGCAGGTGCTGCCAGATGAGCACTGACAGTCCGAACGAAGCGCCCAGGGACAACACGACCGTGCCGACGATCACCAGTGCGGCCACCACGCTGCGGGTCACGAAGATCATGATCAGCAGGATCAGGCTGATCGCCGCGATCGCCACCGTGATCAGGTCTACGTTCGCCATGTCGCGGGCGTCCTTGAAGGCGGACGCGGTACCGCCGATGTAGATGGCCGATCCGGCCAGCGGGGTCCCTTTGAGTGCTTCCTCTGCGGACTGGCGAATCGGGTCGATATGGGAAATGCCTCGTGGGGTGGCCGGATCGCCGTCGTGGGTGATGATCATCCGGGCGGCGTGGCCGTCCGGTGACAAGAACAGTTTCAGGCCGCGTTTGAACTCGCTGTTGTCGAACACCTCTGGGGGGAGGTAGAAGGTGCTGTCGTCCTTCGATTCGTCGAATGCCTTGCCCATCGCGTCGGAATTCTTCAGTGCCTCGGCCTGCTGGGCGAACAGCCCGGACTGGGTGGCGTAGTTCGATTTGGCAAGGTCCCTGTTGGCTTCCTGGGTGGCGATCTGCTCGGGGATCAGCGCCAGCAGTTGCGGCTGCAGCGCGTTGAGTTTGTCCAGGCTCGCCGTGACCTGACCGAACTGGTCTGTCAATTCGTCGACCTGGTCGAGGGCATCGAACAGCGACCGGAACGTCGCGCAGACCGGGATGTCGAAACAGTGCGGTTCCCAATAGAAGTAGTTCTTGATCGGCCGGAAGAAGTCGTCGACATTAGCCACCTTGTCGCGAAGTTCCTGGACCGTGTCAACCGTCTTACGGAACGCGGCCGCCTGCTCGTCAGTGGCCGCCGCCGCCTGCTGCTGCAGTGTGTACTGCTGGCGCAGCACGTCGATCGAGGTGTTGATCTCCTGGATCTGCCGGGCCAGGTCGGCGGCGCGGGCCTGCTGGAACGGCAGATTCTGAATCTGCGCCGAACTCTGCGCGCTCATCGCGAAACCCAGTGAGGTGTGGTCCAGGGGGGTGCCCAGCGGCCGGGTGATGGACTGCACCATGGCCACGCCGCGGGTGCGGAACACCGCCTTGGCCACGCTTTCCAGCACTTTCATGTTCGCCGGGGTGCGCAGATCCTTGTCGGATTCGATCATCAGCACTTCGGGGTTGAGCCGGGCCGTCGAGAAGTGCCGTTCGGCGGCGGTGTATCCCACCTTGGCCGGGGCCCAGTCCGGCTGATACGGGCGGGCATCGTAGGAGGTTTTGTAGCCGGGAAGGGCGAGCAGTCCGATCAGCGCCACCGCGATCGAGGCCACCAGGATCGGTCCGGGCCAGCGGACGATCGCGGTGCCGATCCGGCGCCAGCCACGGGTCCGCATCGCACGTTTCGGGTCGAACAATCCAATCGTGCTGCCCATCGTGATGACCGCGGGCGTCAGGGTCAGCGAGGCCACCAGGGTGACCAGTACGCCGATGCCGGCCGGGATGCCCAGGCTCTGGAAGTACGGCGTCTTGGTGAACCGGAGGCAGAAGATCGCCGCGGCCACCGTCAGACCGGAGCCGATGATCACGTGTGCGGTGCTGCGATACATGGTGAAGTACGCCGCCATCCGATCCTGCCCGGCCTGCCGGGCCTCCTGGTACCGGCCCAGCAGGAAGATCGCGTAGTCCGTTCCCGCAGCCACGGCGAGCAGGGTCAGCAGGTTGGTGGCGTACGTCGAGAGCGGAATGATGCCGATATGTCCCAAAAGGGCGACTACACCGCGCGCCGCGGCGACCTGGATGGCGACAGCCACCAGCGTGAGCAGCGAGGTGACGACCGAGCGGTAGACGATCAGCAGCATCACCGCGATCACCCCGAAAGTCAGCGCGGTGACCTTGATGTGGCTTTTCTCGCCGACTGCGAACTCGTCGGCGACCAGCGCTGCCGGACCGGACACGTAGGCCTTGACCCCGTCCGGTGGCGGGGTATCGGCGACGATCGCGCGAACCGCGGCGACGGACTCGTTGGCCTGGCTGCCACCGGCGTCGCCGTCCAGGTACACCTGGATCTGAGCGGCCTTGCCGTCATTGCTCTGGGCGCCGGCCGCCGTGAGCGGGTCACCCCAGAAGTACTGGACATGCTGAACGTTGGCGGTGTCGGCCCGCAGCCGCTCGACCAGTTCGTCGCCGAAGCGGTGTGCTTCGTCGCCAAGTGGCTGCGTGCCCTCGAGCACGATGGTGACCAGGCTGTCGGTGTCGTACTCGCCGAAGACCTGTCCCACCCGTTTGGCGGCGATGGTCGAGGGCGCATCCGGGGAGGCCTGCGCGACGTTGTGGATCCGGCCCACCTCCTCCAGCTGCGGCACCAGGGCGTTGGTGGAGGCGGCCAGCGCCAGCCAGAAGATCGCGATCGGAATGCACAGTTTGCGGATCAGATTCGGAATACGCGGCGTGCCCTCAGTGCGCGATGTGTCCACGGTGTCCCGGCTCACCCGATCCCCCTCATCCGGATTTGTCCAGACAGAAGACGTAGGCGTCGTCGCCCTCGGAAGACTGCTCCACCTTGACCACGCCGTCGATGGTGATGCGGCAGCTCAGGTTGGACCCGTCGGTCTGGGCCTGGATGTTGGTGAGCACCGCCGGCACGGTGGTGGAGGCCTGGTAGGCCCACGGCAAAGTGGTGTCGACGCGCTGGGGCGTGGCGTTGACGTCGAGGTAGGTGATGGTCGCCGACGCTCCCGTGGAACCGAACACCTCCAGCAGTACCCGTTTGGGGTTGAACGGCACGATCTGGTCGGGCATCGCGCCGGGGGCGCCGGAGCCGGCATGCGAGCCGAAACTGCTCTGCGTGCGGTAGACGGCGAACGCGGCCAGCGCGACGACTGCGATGGTGAGGAGCACGATCCAGTGTCGCCGTGCCAGCCTGCCGATCACAGCCCGAACAGTACTAGCCGGTACTCCGCGGTGCCTGTTATGGGGGGTTTCGAGTCAGGCTGGCCAGGATGGCCAATCGACGAGGGCGGCGACCGTGTGCGTGGCCTGACCGCAGTGCACAGGCAGGACATTTCCGGCCGAAAAGCCGCTACATGTTGACGGCGCTAACTTGTGCTGTCATGCTTGGCGATGTTACTGCCGTCAACATGAGGAACATCGATGACCATCGCACCGCCAATACGGCCTCATCCCGACAAATCAGCACCCAGGCGGATACGGCCCGCAGCCGTGCTCGCCGTCGTTCTGGTCGCCTCGCTGGTGATCAATGTCGAGACGACCATCGTCAACGTCGGCCTCCCGACGCTGAACTCGGCGCTCGGAGCATCCACCCGCGGCCTGCAGTGGATCGTCGACGCCTACAACCTCGCCTTCGCCGCACTGGTCCTGGCCGGCGGAACGCTCGGCGACAAGTTTGGCCGCCGGGGAACGTTGATCGCCGGCCTGATGCTCCTGGCGTTGAGCAGCGTCGCAGCGGCGCTGTGTACCACCACGGACTCGCTCATCATCGCGCGGCTGGTCATGGGAGTGGCTGCGGCGTTGATCTACCCGACCACCTTGGCGATCATCACCGATACCTTCCGCGACCCGAAGCAGCGCGCCGTCGCGATCGGGCTTTGGGGTGCGGTCACCGGCCTCGGCGTCGCGATCGGACCGATCCTCGGCGGTGCGTTGTTGGAGGTCTTCTGGTGGGGCAGCCTGTTTCTCGCGCTGGTGCCGATCGCCCTGGTCGCCGCCGTGGCGGCTCCGCTGGTCATTCCGCCCTCATCGGTTGACCGCGGTACGCGGCTGGACCGTGGCGGGCTGCTTCTCTCGGTGGTGATGCTCGGGTCGCTGGTCTACACGATCATCGAAGCGCCGGAACGCGGTTGGACCTCGCCGACAACCCTGGCCGGGTTCGGGTTGACGGTGGCCGCCGCGATTGGCTTCGCAGTGTGGGAACGTCGGCAGGCCGACCCGCTGATCGACGTCACGCTGTTCGCCAACCTGAGGTTCAGCGCGGCAAGCGGCGCAGTGACGGTGGCGTTCTTCGCCCTGTTCGGGTTCATCTTCCTGATCACTCAGTTCATGCAGCTTCTCCAAGGGTTCGGACCGCTGGGCACCGGGGTACGGATTCTGCCGGTGGCCCTGTCGATCGCCGTCGGGTCGGTGCTGGGAACCCGGCTGGCGGTCAGCCGGGTCGGCACCAAGGTCGTGGTCTTCGTCGGCCTGGTGATGATGGCGGCCGCCTTCGCCTGGATCAACGTGATCGATCTGAGCGTCGGTTACCCGGAGATGGCTGCTCAGATGGTGCTGCTGGGCGCCGGCCTCGGGCTGACAACAGCACCCGCGACCGACTCCATCATGGGGGTGGTGCGACCCGAGCAGGCCGGCGCCGGGTCGGCTGTCAACGACGCGACCCGTCAGGTGGGCGGAACTCTGGGGGTCGCAGTGATCGGCAGCATCTTCTCGACCCTGTACATCCGTCAACTCACGGATAGTCCAGTGCTGCAGGCACTTCCGGCTCCGGTGCGATCGGTGGCCGAAGAAGGCCTGGCGCAGGGCCTGGCCGTCGCAGCGCAGTCACCGGGCCCGGCGTCTGTCGCCGTCCGAGACACTGTGACCGAGGCCTTCCTCTCCGGTATGGGCGCCGGTTGCCTGGCTGCGGCGGGGATCTGCCTGGCCGGAGCGGTGTTCGTGCTGGCGGCGCTGCCGGCACATCCGGTGAGGAGCCAGGCATGAACCGAACCGAAAAATACGGTCCGTGGGCGTTGATCACCGGTGCGAGCGATGGGATCGGCCGGGCGATAGCGGCCCGGGTAGCGGCCGAAGGACTCAACGTGGTGCTGGCCGCCCGAAACGAGGCGGCGCTGCATCAGCTCGCCGCGGAACTGGCCCGCACTTCGAACATCGAGACCCGCGTCGTCCCTGTCGATCTCAGCGCGGTCGACGGACCGATGAGGCTCATCGCCGCAGTGGACGACCTACCCGTCGGGTTGGCTGTCCTGGCAGCAGGCTTCGGCGGCGTGCGGTCATTTGCCGACTCCTCGCCTGCCGCTGAGGCCGAGATGATCGCGGTCAACGTGAGTGCGGTCGCGCAGTTGGCCCAGTACTTCGCCCACCGGATGGCCAGGCGCGCGCGCGGGGGCATCGTCCTGTTCGGATCCCTCCTGGGTTGGCAGGGTGTCCCCGGGCAGGCCAACTATGCCGCGACCAAGGGCTACGTGCAGGCCTTGGGCGAGGGCCTGCACGCCGAACTCAAGCCGCACGGAGTCGATGTGCTCTGCGTCGCGCCGGGGCCGGTGCATTCCGGCTTCGCCAATCGCGCCGGTATGACGATGCCGTCTGCCACCACACCCGATGTGGTGGCTTCCAGCGTCTGGACCACACTGGGCCGACGGACCACCGTCGTGCCCGGCGCGCAGGGCAAACTGCTCACGGCAAGCTTGAAGACGCTTCCCAGACCGGTGCGCAGCGCGATTCTTGCGCGCGTCATGGAATCCATGCGGAACGCCGATGGACCTTAGCCGCCGAATCGCAACATGCGTGGGGATGCTGGGCGTCGCCGATCACGGGGTCGGAAGACCGGTTGTGCTCTGACCCTCGCTGTTCAGCGGTGTCGTGTTGTCAGACACGTCACACCGGGCCATCCGCCGGGCCGGTGGCTCCGAATGCACGCCATAACACAGCGAAATGGATCGGAAGGAGAACAACGGTGAAGTCCACCAGTTTCGGGCGGAGTTCCCAGGGGCCTGCCAGCATTGTCGCGGCGGTGCAGGGGGCGCTTCCCGCCAACCGTTACAGCCAGGCCGAGATCACCGAGGCGCTGACCCGCTTGCCTCAATTCGTCCCGCACGCGGATCTGCTGCGGCGTTTTCATCAGACCGCGAAAGTTGAGCATCGGCACCTCGCGCTGCGGCTCGAGGAATACCCCCAGCTGCAGGACTTCGGCCAGACCAACACGCTGTTCCTCGAGCACGCGGTGAACTTATGCAGCGACGCGGTCTCGGCAGCTCTCGAGGACGCCGGTCTGCGGCCCGAGGATGTTGATCTGATCGTCTCCACGACGGTCACCGGTGTCGCGGTGCCGTCTCTTGAGGCCCGGATCGCCGGTCGGTTGGGTATGCGCCCGGACGTGCGGCGGGTTCCGCTGTTCGGTCTTGGCTGCGTAGCCGGCGCGGCCGGATTGGCCCGAGTTCACGACTACCTCCGCGGCAACCCCGATGGGGTGGCGGTGTTGGTGTCGGCGGAGTTGTGTTCGTTGACCTTCCCGGCGTTGGGTGCCGACGTGGCAGGACTGGTGGGGACGGCGCTGTTCGGCGACGGAGCTGCCGCCGTGGTTGCGGTCGGTGAGCGCCGGGCGGAGAAGCTTGGTCTCAGCGGGCCGCGGGTGATCGACACCGCGAGCCGGCTGTATCCCGACTCGCTGCGCACCATGGGCTGGGATGTCGACTCATCCGGATTCCGGCTTGTGCTCTCACCAGATGTTCCCGACATGATCAACCGCTACCTGAGGGCGGACCTCGACGGATTCCTCGGGGCTCACGGCCTCGATGTCGCCGATATCGGGGTGTGGGTCAGTCACCCCGGTGGCCCGAAGATCATCGAGGCGATCACCGACAGCCTCGATCTGCCGCCGGACGCTCTCGAGCTCACCTGGCGCTCGCTGGCTGATATAGGCAACATCTCCTCTTCGTCAGTCCTGCACATTCTGCGTGACACCATGACAAAACGGCCCGCCGACGGATCCCCGGCCGTGATGATGGCGATGGGCCCCGGATTCTGCTCGGAGCTGCTGCTCCTGCAATGGCAGTAAGGGGGATCAGATGATGTGGTATCCAGTTCTTCTACTCGCAGTCGGCCTCGAGCGAATCGCCGAAATGGTTCTGGCGCAACGAAATCTGTCCTGGAGCCGGGCGCGCGGCGGAATCGAGTTGGGTGCAGGTCACTACCCGGTCATGGTCGTCTTACATCTGGCGCTGCTAGTGGGCTGTGCGCTTGAGGTCCTCGTGCTGCACCGCCCGTTCATTCCGGCGCTGGGGTGGTCGATGTTGGCCCTCGTCGCCGCCGCCCAGGGTCTGCGCTGGTGGTGCATCGCCACACTGGGACGACAGTGGAACACCCGCGTCGTGGTGATACCCGGTGCAGCGCGGATCACCGGAGGTCCCTATCGCTGGCTGTCACACCCCAACTACGTCGCGGTGATCCTGGAGGGGCTGGCCCTTCCGCTCGTCCACACCGCGTGGCTGACGGCGTTGGCGTTCACCACGCTCAACGCTGTTCTGTTGAGCACCCGTGTCGCCGTGGAGAATTCAGCATTGGAGAGGCTGGCATGAACGACCTCATCGTCGCCGGAGGCGGACCTGCGGGGCTGGCCACGGCGATTCACGCGGCCCGCGCCGGCCTCGAGGTAACGGTGGTCGAGCGGCGCCCGGGCCCGGTCGACAAGGCCTGCGGGGAGGGGTTGATGCCGCACACCTTGCGCCACCTCGACTCCCTCGGCATTACCCCGTACGGCAAACCTTTTCGCGGCATCACCTATCTCGACCGGACTCGACGTGTCGAGGCGCGCTTTCCCGACGGAGCCGGTCGAGGGGTTCGGCGCACAGTGCTGTCCGAGGCCCTTCACGACACCGCAGCAAGCTCAGGGGTCCGAATCGTCCGGGGTGATATCCGAGATGTCGACCAGGACGAATACTCGGTTCGGTGCGGCGGTCTGCAGGCCCGCTATCTGGCAGCGGCAGACGGCTTGCACTCGCCCATCCGTCGTCAACTCGGGCTGGACCGGCCCAGCGGTCGCGGGCGCCGGTGGGGCATCCGCCGACACTTTCACATCGCTCCGTGGAGCGATACCGTCGAGGTTTACTGGGCCGCGCACACCGAGGCCTATGTGACTCCGGTGTCTGACGATTGCGTCGGGGTGGCCGTCCTCACCTCCCGGCAGGGCAAGTTTGAGGATCATTTGCGGGAATTCCCCGCTCTCGCAAGCCGACTCGCAGGCGCCAACCACGGACCCACCCGCGCGGCCGGGCCGCTGCGCCAGCGTGCCCATCGCCAACATCACGGCAGGGTCATGCTGGTCGGAGACGCCGCCGGATACGTGGATGCACTCACTGGTGAGGGGCTCGGAATCGCCTTCGGCGGTGCCGAAATCCTGGCCGGATGCGTGGTGGCGGACGACCCGGCTCACTACTCCCGGCAATGGCGCCGCATGTCCCGGCGATATCGGCTGATGACCGCCGCCCTCCTGACGGCGAGCAACTCGCCGGCTCGGACCATGATCGTACCGGCCGCCGCCACTCTGCCGAAGGTCTTCAACCAGGCGGTGAGACTGCTGGCGCAGTAAGTGGGCTGGGCCTGTTCCAACAAGCGCGAGGCAACGCCTCACGGGCTGGTGATCGCCGGTGGGCCTGCGATCGGCTGACAACAGCCGGGGCTCGGGATGGACATAGGGCTACTGCCACAAACCTGGTTGTGTTGTCTT
Organism: Mycobacterium sp.; assembly: GCA_020438845.1. GTDB lineage: Bacteria > Actinomycetota > Actinomycetes > Mycobacteriales > Mycobacteriaceae > Mycobacterium. The sequence continues at coordinate 21,829 of JAGQTV010000003.1, forward strand.
CGCGGGCAGGAGAGTTCGTTCTTCGAATTGAATGAATCAAAAGCTGTGAGCTCAGGACGAACGTAGGCTACCGCCGTGACAACACCACAGCCTGCCGGTGACAACCTCCGGATCGCGCGAGTCGAGAAGCGACTGCCAACGGTCGCAAAAATGCTCGTCGCGAGGGTCGCCGCGACTCCCGGGCGGGAGGCGTTTCGCTATCCCCGTGGTGATCGATGGGAGAGCGTCACCTGGCAGCAGGTCGACGACCGCGTCCGGACCATCGCCGCCGGCCTGATCTCGCTCGGCGTCGCCCCGGGCGAACGCGTCGCTCTTATTTCGTCGACGCGTTATGAGTGGGTGATCGTCGATTACGGCGTGCTGTGCGCGCGTGCGGCGACTACGACGGTGTATCCGACCACCATCGCCGCCGACGTCGCCTTCATTGTCGGCAATTCCGGGAGCCGGGTGGTGGTGGCGGAGGATCAGAGTCAGGTCGACAAACTGGTCGAGCGTCGTGCGGACATTCCCGATGTGATCAACGTCGTGGTCATCGACGGCGAAGGTGACGGGGACTGGGTGATCACGCTCGAGGAACTCGAGCGACGCGGTAAAGAGCTGCTGGACAAGTCCCCCGGCGCTGTCGACGAGCGGATCGAGGCCGGCCGGGCCGACGACCTCGCCGCCATCATCTACACCTCCGGTACCACGGGCAACCCCAAGGGGGTCCAGCTCACCAACGTGGCGGGAACCTACATCCCGTCGGCCGTCGATACGCTGGACAGCGTCTACCCCGACGACCTGAACTACGTGTGGTTGCCACTGTCGCACTCGTTCGGCAAGGTCATGACGTCTATGCCGCTGGTGGTCGGGTTCCCCAGCGTGATCGACGGCCGCGTGCCCAAGCTGGCCGAAAACCTCGGCATCCTGCGTCCCACCTTCCTCTGCGCGGTGCCCCGTGTCCTGGAGAAGGTCAAGGCCGGCGTGCAGGGCGCGATCGCAGAGATGACCGGCGTGAAAAAGGTGATGGCCGACTGGGCCATCGGGGTCGGCCTCCAGGTAGCCCGGGCGCGGCAGGCCGGCAAGCGGCCATCGCCGGTGTTACAGGTCCAGCACCAACTGGCCGACAGGCTGGTGCTGTTCGGAATTCGGGAGAAGCTGGGCGGCCGGCTGCGCTTCGTCATGACCGCCTCGGCGCCATTGGACCGCGACGTCGCATTGTGGTTCGACGCCATCGGCATCCCCGTAGTCGAGGGTTACGGACTGACTGAGACATCCGCTGCGTCGTTACTGAATCGCCTCGACGCGTACCGCTTCGGGACCGTGGGTGTGCCACTGCCCGGCACGGAGGTGCGGATCGCCGAGGATGGAGAGGTTCTCCTGCGTGGGCCGGGAGTGATGATCGGCTACCACGAAATGCCGGAGGCCACTGCCGAGGTGCTGGAGCCGGACGGCTGGTTCCACACCGGCGACATCGGCGAGCTCGACCCAGACGGGTACCTGCGGATCACCGACCGCAAGAAAGATCTGTTCAAGACTTCGCAGGGCAAGTACGTGGCGCCATCGGCGATCGCCGCGGCCTTCGGCGGCATCTGCCCGTACGTCGCCGAGTTCGTGGTGTACGGCGAAGCCCGTCCGTACGCTGTCGCGTTGGTCGCGCTGGACCCGGACGCGATCAAAGCGTGGGCAGCCAAACAGGGCCTTGGCGACAAATCCTTCGCCGAGATCGCGCGCGATCCGCAGACCCGCGAGCTCGTCGGTGGGTACATTGACCAGCTCAACGCACAGCTCAATCGCTGGGAGCAGATCAAGAAGTTCACGATCATCGATCGGGAGCTATCGATAGCGGCCGGTGACCTGACACCGAGCATGAAGCTGCGCCGCAAGGCCGTGGTCACCAACTTCGCGGAACAGTTGGAGGATCTGTACGACAAGTGACCCCAGCACATCTGGAGGGCTCCATGTTGTGCGGTATTCCCCCGGCGTGAGGTGCAGCCCTACGAGGTTCTCGCCATTGCCTCGACCGTTTGGGTCGCGCAATTGATGAGCGTTGGCCGTGCGCGATCGGCGATGCCGGCTCGAACCAGCTCAGTGACCTCGTCGGCGGTGTGCGCTTCGTGGGCGTCGACGCCGTAGCTGGCGGCGGTGGCCACGACGTCGAGGCCCGGCAGGTCGAGGCCCGGGACCCCTGGCGTCTGCTCAATAAAGCCGAACTGCTTGAGCACCCCGTACTCGGTGTTCGAGGCGACGACCACCGTGATCGGGATCTGGTACTTAGCCGCGGTCCACAGGGCGGTGATGGCGTAGTGCATCGAGCCGTCACCCATGAGCGCGACCACGGGCCGGTCCTGGGCAGCAAGCTGTGCCCCGACAGCGGCCGGCAACCCGTAGCCCAGGCCACCACCGGCAGCCGACAGGTGTGAAAGTCGTTGACCGGGCCGGATGCAGTCGACGATCGCGGTCTCGTTGCTGCCGGCTTCGCTCACCCACAGGGCATTCGGCGGGGCGGCCTTTGCGACTGCGCTCCAGAGATTCTCTGGTGCCAGGGGTGTGGATCCCGGTTGAACATCTGGAGCTACGCGCCGGGATGCCGGGGTAGGCCGCTGCGTCGGGGCGGAGGCGTCACACAGTGCCCGCGCGGCGCAGGCCAGGTCGGCGACGATGGCGTCGCCCACGGGCGCGCGGGCCGCCTCGTCGGGGTCGTTGGTGATGTGGATCAGCGACGCCCCCTCGGGCAGGTAGGGCCCCGGAATCAGCGGGTAGTAGCGAAACACCGGCGCTCCGATCACTACGACCAGGTCGTGCCCCGTGAGCGTCGCAGAAATCCACCCGGCCCCGGGCGGCAATATGCCCTGGTAGAGCGGGTGGTTCTCGGGGAATCCGCTCCATCCGGTCAACGGCGCGGTCCAGACCGGCAGGTTGTTGCGTTCAGCGAGGGCGATCACGTTGTCCCAGGCGTCGAAACGCTCCACGTCGCCACCGACGACGAGTACGGGCGAGGCCGCGGACTGTATCCGCTGACAAATCTGTTGAGCCAACTCGGGGGGGAAACCGGAGGCGCGAGTCACCGTCCGGTTGCGCACGACGGCGACGTCGGACTGCTGCTTCTCGGTCAATTCGACCGGCAGATCGTCCATCGGCAGCGACACGAACACCGGTCCCATCGGCGGCGTGGTTGCCAGGTGGATGGCGTGAGCGAGCACCGCCGGCGCTTCGCTGGCGATCGCCGGTTCGGCGGCCCACTTCACGAAAGGCTTCGGAACGGTGGTGGACTCGATGTTTGTCAGCAGGCAGTACTGGTTCTGCATGAACCGGCGCTGATTGCCGGCCGTCACGATCAACGGGGTCTTGTTGACATAGGCATTGTATAACTGGCCCTGGGCGTTTCCCATGCCGGGGGCGGTGTGCAGATTCACCAGCGCCGGTCGGCCCGTCACCTGGGCGTAGGCATCGGCCATCCCGACCGGAATCATCTCCTGCAGACCCAGCAGGTAGCGGAAATCGGCCGGAAAGTCCTCCAGCAGAGAGAGTTCCGAAGATCCGGGATTGCCGAACCAGGTTGTCAAACCGTGGGCGCGGCACAGATCCAGGATGGCGTTGCGAACCGTTGGCATGCGTTCAATCGCTTTCGTCCCAAGGATGATTGATTCCGGTCTTGTGGCTGAAGTTAGGCGATTCGGCGTTCCTTGAGAGTGGGTTCGGGAGAAAAATTGCGGCCCGATCCGCGGTCGCGGCGGCGGGCAACGGAACATGAGGGCCGTCTGGGCCTGCCCGGGCGCCTCTGAAGGCATGCAAGGCCGACACTCGGCCGTGTGTCGCGACCCTGCAGCGCAACTCCTGAGTGCACGCCGGTGGGGGATGCCATGTCGTTGAATCTTCCTGATATAACTCAGGTTCTGCGGGACACCACCCGGATGGGTGTGGGCAGTCCGCGGTGGCAGCAACCCACCTATGTCCATGTTTCTGAGGATCCAGAAGGTAACCTGTCTGAGTGCAGGGGCCGCGAACGCAGTTCGCCAGCTGCGGCGAAACCGATATCGCCTACCAGGTCATGGGCACTGGCCCGGTAGACCTGTTGGTGTTTCCGGGTCCACCCATTCCCGTCGACTCCATCGACGACGAGCCCTCGATGTTCCGCTTCCACCGGCGCCTTGCCTCGTTCAGCCGTCTGATCAGGTTCGATCAGCGTGGCCAAGGTTCTTCGTCGCGTGCCCCGCTAGACGCAGTTGGACCCGACTACTGGGCAGAGGACGCACTATCCATCCTCGACGCCGTAGGTTCCGAGCAGGCGACGATATTTGCTTCGACGTACTTCTCCGCCAGCGCCCTTGTTCTGGCAGCCGAGCACCCCGAGCGGGTGCGCAGCCTGGTGATCGTCAACGGTGCGGCGCGTACGTTGTGGGCACCCGATTACCCTTTAGGAGCGAAAACAAGTCTCGCGAACCGTTTCTCGACGGTTGGGCTGGAACCGGACGCGGTCCAGAAGGGCTTCGATGGCCTCAAAGCGATAGCACCGTCCGTGGCCGGCGACAACGGTTTTCGTGCATGGTGGGACCTTGCCGGCAACCGTGCGGCATCACCGAGCATGGCGCGGGTCATGCACAGAGCGCTGGCAGAAAGCGACGTGCGTGACGCACTCGAGCGGATCACGGCCCCAACTCTGATCATCAGCCGCGACAGCTCAGAATTCGTACCGGTTGGGCACGGCCGTTATCTGGCTGAGCACATCGTCGGTGCGCGTTATGTGGAGTTGCCCGGCGTTGACGCGTTGTACTGGGTCGGGGACACCGCCGCGATGCTGGATGAGATCGAAGAGTTCGTCACCGGTGTGCGCCGCGGGCTCGAAACCGAGCGTGTTCTGACAACCATCGTGTTCACTGACATCGTCGGCTCGACCGAGCGTGCGGCCGCACTGGGCGACGAGCATTGGCGAGATCTGCTCGACCTCCACGACAAGGTGGTTCGACGGGAGCTTGCGCGATTCCGGGGCCGAGAAGTGAACACCGCCGGTGACGGCTTCGTCGCGACGTTCACCAGTCCGAGTGTCGCCATCGACTGTGCCCAGGCAATAGTGGATTCGGTTGACGAGATCGGCCTCGCGGTGCGCGTGGGGATCCACGCAGGTGAAGTCGAGGTACGCGGAAACGACATCGCCGGACTCGCCGTGCATATCGGCGCACGGGTGGCGGCCCACGCCGGGTCGGGGGAAGTGCTGGTCTCATCCACGGTGCGTGAGATCGTCACCGGATCGCGTCGCACATTCACCGACCGCGGCGAGTACCAACTCAAAGGCGTTCCGGGCCGTTGGCGGCTTTACGCGCCGGTTCGGGATACTGCTGCTGTCAGTCAGTGATTCAGCTCCGCAAGTTCTGCCCAGTCGGATTGTCACCGCCACTTTGCGGGCGTTTACTGATCGGATGGTTGACGTTCTCAGCGGTCTGAATCGTAGGGTCGAGCGCAGCGGAGATCGAAAGCTGGTCGACGACGTCTTCGATCAGTGTCTGGTTGCCACCTTGTCGACCGTCATCGAGGGCCAACCGTGGTCAGTTCCGCTGCTTGTCGCCCGCGACGGCGATCGGCTACTAGTACACGGCTCTACAGGGGCAGGAGCCCTGCGGCACGTTGCCGAGGGCGCTCCGGTGGCTATCAGCGCCTACGTTCTCGATGACATTGTCATCGCCGAGCGGCAGTTCGATCACTCCGCCAACTACCGATCCGCGGTAGTGCGTGGTACCTGCCGCAGAGTTGGTGAAGACGATATTGCAGCGGCGCTGAACTGCTTCACCGACACCTTGTTGGCTGGTCGGTCCCAGGAGTGTCCTAGTCATGCGCCCAAAGAAATTGCCGCAACCATGGTTTTGGAACTGGCAATCACCGAGAACAATTGGGTTTCCAAGCAGCGCCAGGGTCCTCCGGCCTCGCCCAGCGATAGCGATACATGGACCGGGGTCATACCGGTCAAACAGAATTTTGGCCCGCCCGCGTCGGATTCCTGCCAACCCGTTCCGCGGTCTGTCGAAGAGTTCATCGCGAAGCGCAGCAGCTAGAGAAGGGGAAAGCCATGGTCACCGATTACAACCATGGCAACGTCGCCAAGCAATACGAAAAGTCCAAGGCGATGCCGGTGCGCTCCAGGATCGAGGCGTACTCGTTCCTCAAGCGCATCGGTGACGTGCGTGGTCAAAAGGTGGTTGACATCGCTTGTGGTGCAGGAGATTACACTCGCATGCTTTGCCGGGCAGGCGCGTCACCCGTTGTGGGCTTAGACATTTCGGAAAAGATGATCGCCCTGGCCCGCGAGTCGGAGGCGCGCGAGCCTCTGGGAATTGAGTACCTCGTTGCCGACGCCCGTATGACTTCGCTGCAACGAGATTTCGACATCGGCGTGGCCGCATACCTCTTGGTGTACGCACGGGATCGCGATGAACTCGCCAGGATGTGTCGCGGTCTGGCGTGCTGGATCAGGCCGGGCGGTCGGCTCGTCACCTTGACCACGAATCCTGCGCTCTACGAGTTCGAACAGATACCCGACTACCGCAAGTATGGGTTCCAGATCAGACTGGATGAGACGGTCCATGAGGGGGCGCCCATCGAACTGACGGCGTTCCTCGGTGACGACTCTCTGGTCATCCAGAACTACTATTTGCCGATCGAGGCATACGAGGAGGCGTTGCGCGATGCGGGCTTCCGCAACGTCGAAATACACATGCCGGAACTCTCTCCCGGGCCCGAGTCCGCCGACGAGGGCGGCTACTGGAACGACTACCTGAACTACCCTCCCGCGATCGTCATTGAGTGCGTTCGCTCTTCTCGCGGATGGTGACGGGCGCTCAGTTGATCAGAGGAAGTTCGCCGGCTGGATCTGGTCCTTGACGCTGTAGACCTGATACTTGCCCTTCCAACTCAAATCTGAGGTGATCTGCGGGATGAATGCTGCGCTGGCGGTCAGGAACCCCTGAGAGGTGAGCGATAACTTCGTCTTGTCGGGATCGGCCAATGGAATCGTGAGGTCCGCGGTTATCGGATTCTGGAATCCCACCGACAGTTTGAAGACGTCCAAACTGATCGGGAAACTCGGCGGCGTGTAAAGGCCGTAGGACACCGATGCGTACGGTGTCACCGTGGCACTCAGGCTCGCGGAACCGGTCACGTCGAAGTAGTTTTCGATGTCTTTTGTCGACACGTATCCCGTCGTGGAGAAGGCGCTGGCCGACATGCCCAGCGAATCCGGGTTTCCGGCGCTATTCCAGGTGAACAGCAGGCCGGGCGTGTAGAGAGCCTGAGCCAGTGTGAGCGGGTTCTCGGGTTTCGATTGGATCCCGATGGACCCTGTCAGCGAGGCGTCAAGGCCGATGGTCTCTCCGAATACGCCGAACTCGGTTTCCTGAGTATCGGTGTAGCTGTAGCTGGCCTTGACCGTGTCGGTCACCGGCCCGGACTGCCAGTCGGGGATATTGAGAAGCAGCGACGGACCGCCCTGCACGCCCAGCACCAGACCGGCTGCGTAGTCATCCGGGACGAACTTGTCCCAGATACCCGCGGGAACGAAGACGTAGCCGTAGCCCGCCGCCGACAGATTCACGTCGGCCTGAATGGTGTCTCCGTACGTGTAGATCACCCCCTTATCGCCGAAGGGGTAGTTGAAGACGAATGTTTGGAAGTCGCCGTCGCAACTGGAACCGCAATAGGGCTGGTTGAACGATTGGCCGAATACGGGGTCAGTTGAGCCGCCCACCGCGCCTGTGGTGCCGAACGCTCCGGAAGGTGCGTTAGCGCCCGTTGCGAACGTCCATGCCGATTGCAATGTTTCGGGATCGAGCTGACCGGGCAGCGGCGCCGGGGCCTGCTGTTCTTTCCACGTCGTGGCTGGACTCCAGGTGGTTTTCGGGGGATAAGCCGCCGGCGGGAGATTCGAGCCGTCCCAGGAATAGATTCCGTTGTCGGTCAGGCCCACCGCCAGCGACGACGCGTACCACCGATTCCCCGCGGAATCTGTGACGACCTGACTGATCGGGACCATCTGCTGTACCGATCCGACTGTTCCGGGCGGCCCCGGAAGCGCACTGCTATTGGCGATTTGGGTGACCGCGTTCACGGGATTCTGTGCAGTCACCGTCGTGGTGGTCGTCGTGGACCCTGACGTGGTCGTCGATGTGGTCGTCGTCTGCAAAAAGCCGAAAGCAGAGCTAGTCGAAGGTGCGCCGAAGGCGGTAAAGATCTGAACCGTTCCATTGGACGGGTCATCCGGCGCGGTGAGGCCGTACGCGAAGCCGTCGCCCATCGGCACCATCGACGTCACCGCCTGATTCCCGGCAGGGAAGCAGCCGCAGCCTGGGTCATAACCCACTAGTTGTGACCATCCGGCCGGCTGGCTGAGCATGGAGGGAATGGTGGCCCCAGGGTAGGTGAGCGACATCGTGGTCTGGTTGTCCGGAACGAACGGACCCGAGCCGACGGTGGGATTGTTGGAGGGGCTCCAATACATGATCGAGCCGTTGTCCAAGCCGACGACAAACCCGTCGCGCCACGGAATCATGGTCGTCTCAGCCGAATACCACGTCTGGCCCGGGACCAACTCACCTAGGCCGTTGTTCCAGCCCGCAACGCTGCCGTCGCTGAAGCCCACCACCCAGCCGGTTCCATCCGACGCACTCATCGGGGTGCCCGGTGCCACTACCTGCGACGTGTCGACAAGGTAGACACCCGTGCTCCCGCCATTACACCCGAAACCGCTTGCGTCGCACAGATTCCCCGCGCCGTCGCTGATCTGCCGGACGATCGTGGTTTCCGACGCGAGGCCGGCCCCGCCGTACAGCTGTTGGCCGACCCTGATCGGGTTGCCGCCGGCTTCCTGGACGGTCAGCACATAGCCGCCGCAGCCACCCCCATTCCCGCTGTTGTAGGACCAGTTGCAGCCTGCGGCGAACGCCGACAAGTCGGGGAACGTTGACTCCAACGCGTAGGCCGGGGTGGAGATCACCCCGGTCGTTTCGTCGGCGATGACCGGTGCACCGCTGATAGACCCGACCAAGGTGGTGCCGTCGTAGGGAATCAAGGTGGTGGGTAGCGAGTTGGTGAATGGCGCGCCCTCGGCGAACGGGGCGCCATCGAATCCCTGCATCCAGCCGATGGTCTGGCCCGGGCTGTAGTTGTCATCCCAGCCGATGGCGACGAAGCCACCGTTCTGTCCGCTGGCTACGACCGCCTTGACCGAGGTTAATCCGTTGTCCGGCCCGGTGGGGGTGACAGTCCAGCAGTCACCCGGCGAACCGTTGGAACACCCGCTGTTCCCACCGGAGGCCGGCGGCACGATTGATCCGTCCGCCAGAATGTAGTTGTTCCAGGTCGCCACCGTGCCGTTGCTGGTGCCGACGACAAAACCGAGATTGTTCGGCAATGCTGTGATGGTGTTGACGGCCACGTCGTCGCCCCAACCGTTGGGGGCTTGCAGTTCAGCCCACCCTTGAGCGACCGGAGTGGCGACCTGGAAGACCGGGACGGTCCCGTAATCATCGCTTCCGCCGTCGTAGTTAGCCAGGTAGACGTTGATGCCGTCGGCTGTCACGGCAATGCCCAAGGTGTCGTCGCCACCGGCGCCGGTGGCGAAAGTTGAGATCACGCTCATGAGCCCTGTGTCGATGACCGAGACCGTGCTGTCATTCGAGTTGGTGACGTAGGCGTACTGCAGGCCGGGATTCGGATTGAACGCGACTCCGCTGGGACCGTTACCCACAGCGATGTAGGACACGTCGTACGTCGAGGTGTCGATAACGGAGACAAAGTTGGTGTCAAGGTTGGGCGTCTGGGCGACGATCAGAGTCGAGCCGTCTGGGGAGACCGCAATGGCGCTGGGCCGCCCGCCGACACTAATGGTCTGCTCGACCTGGTCGTTTTGCGTGTTGATCACATAGACGTTTCCGGCTGCCGGGTACGAGACGTACAGGCTGTTGCCGTCCGGCGAAAACGCCAGCCCCGCATAGCCCGGGTCCTGTGGAGCGTCCGGGAGCGCGGTAACGGTACCCAACACAAGGGGGTTGGTAGCTGGGTCGGTACTGGTCGCGAATCGGTACACCGAGCCTGTGGAGCCGCTCGCGATGTAGCCGTAGGTGTTATCGGGGCTGATGGCTACGGCGTCGGCGTTCGTGTACTGCGGAAGCGCCAAATACGCCTGGACGGTGTTCTTCGCCGTGTCGATCACCGCTAAACCGGCCGTGTCATTGCCGAGGTACGCCGTGGCGTAGACGAAAAGACCGTCAGGGCTGACTACTACCTGGGGAACCGGTCCGGGTCGCGCAATCCCGAGGGTTGCAGTGATGGCGTCAGTAGCGCTGTCGATCACCGTCAAGTTGTCGCCGAGGGCGTACACATTGCCGTTGGGTGCGATCGCCATGCTCACCGGGGAATCCACCCCCGGCACGACCGTTACGCCCGAGCCGTTGACGGCGGCGCCAGGCGAACTGTTCCACCCGCACGTCGTTGCGGATGAACTGCATGCGTTGCCATTCCAGAAGTACACCGATCCATCCGTGAGGCCGACGAGCAGGCCGGGTTGCGTCGTGACCTTGTCCGGCAGCGTGACCGCGATCGGCAGCGTGACCTCGACGGATGGGGTGGAGGCATCAATCGCATTGCTGAGCGAGTACGTGACGCCCGTGGGGCCGCTGCTGACCACCCCGGTGATCAAGGTCTTGGTAGTAATCCCCTGGCCGTTGATCGCCTTGCCGATCAAGCTGTTCTGGTCGACGCCACTCGTCACGTCGATTAATACGGTGTTCGTCCGCGTCCCGGTCAATGACGTTCCCGGTGGCGCCACGGGCGTTCCCGTGTAGGTGCTGGGAACAACCGGATTGCTGACCGAGTAGGTGACACCCGTGACATCACTGCTGATGAACCCGGTGAGCACGGTGTTGGCTGCGATCCCTTGTCCGGTGATCGCCTGCCCGATCAAGCTGCTGGGGTCGATGTCGCTCGTCACGGCAAGCTTCAGGGCGGCGTCCGTCCCGTACACGGGAGTCCCGGTGTAGGTGAGGGGAATGGGGTTTCCGGTCGCATCGGTGAGGATCAGGTCGTAGGGAGTCATCACATTGACCCCTGCGTTCCAGGCGTTGCTCATCAATGCCGTCTTGGTCCACTTGGGCTGCCCGCCGCGCGGCGCCTGGGCTGAGAACCAGAAGATCCCGTTGCCCTCATCTGCGCCTGCTGCCTGTGTCATGTTGCTAGCGGCGATGAAGGAACCGTCGGTCCCCCAGGGGACCATGGCAGTCAGTTCGAGCGGTTGGTAACCGGTGCTGCCGAAGAACAAACTGCCATTGCCTTCGCCGACGGCGATGGTGCCGGGCCCCGTCTGGCCGGGGCTGGTCTGGTAAGCGGACGCCACACCGGGCTCTGCTAACGGGTAGTCGTGGCCGCCCACTTCGCTGAAGGCACTGGCGGACAGCGTTGTCGTGCCGAGGGTCCCGACGGCCGAGACCGTGGCGCATACATGTCCGGACTTGCAGTCCTTGAGCCCGGCGGCGTTCAGGAAGTTGTCGTAGGCGGCCTTGTATTTGTGTCCGACGAAGTCCCAGGTGTCGACGCGGCCTTCTTGGGCTGGTACGCCGTCTTTGAGATCGCCGGAGATCGTGTAGGAGCCGTCGGCGTTCTTGGTCACCGAGTTGACGTCGACGAACACCGCCTTCTCGACGCCCTGGTCGGAGTACTTGAAAGTCAGCAACGGCTCGCCGCCGTTCTCGCCGGCTTTCTTCGAATAGGCTTTCCAGTCTTCGCCCAGCATCGTGTCGACCGGGACTGAGCCCCCGTTTCCGCGGCTGTCCATCCAGGCAAACGATTTAGCGGCCGTGCCAGCCGGAAGCGTCACCGTTACTGCGTATTTCGGATTCAAGAAGCGCTGCTTCTTGACCGTGACCGTGGCCGCGGTATTCGACAGGTACAGATGGGTATCGGGGGTGTCCTTCGGGTCGGCGCCTTCAGCGTCGAAACGGCCCTTTGCCGCCTCAGCGGCATTCCCCACGGCCACCGTGTAATAGCGGGTGTCCAAGGCGCCGAAGGGGTGCAGGATGTTGAATCCCGACCCGGTGGAGGTGACTTTCACGACGAACTCGTCATCGCCGGTGTAGCCCTCATCGGGGGTGTAGGTGTATTGCGTCGAGCCGATCCCGTTCGCCTGTGAGGTGCTCCCCAACACCACGATGCCGTTACTGGGATCGCTGACCAACTCGACCTTCCAGCCATCACCTTCGGGGTCGATCACGTCGATCTTTCCGGTCACCAAGGTGGGTGAGTTCGCGGTCTGAACCGAGTGGACCCCCGCGGTTTGGTTGAAAAGCGACTTGCGGATCATCACCAGCGTGCCCTCGAACCAGTTGGTCAGCGAGTTCACCGGCAGCGTGGCCGTCCAGTTCAGTAGTTCGTGGAAGATCGTGCGCACCATCGCTTGATTGCGCGCGTCGATCTTTTGCACCAGTTGTGCGACGCGCCCGCTCGCCGACGGCTCGGCGAACGGTACCGGGTCCGCGGACGCAACGGCCGCGGCCGTCGCGTGTCGCAAAGCGGGCGGCATGGTCGCCACGGCCGCAGCCCCGGCGTTTCCGGAAGAGCCTGAGGTCACGGTCGCGGCGGGGGCCGCCAGGGCAGTTGGGGTGCTCGTTGGCGTGGTCGCCTCCCGTGTCATGGTGGCCGTCACGGCCGATTCGGAGCCCCCGCTCCTGGCCAGTGGGGACGCGCCACTCCTGACAGCCCCATTCCGATCGCTGCGCCTCGGGCCCGCTTGTGAAGCGGCCGAATTCGGCGAATCGCCAGCCCCTTGGGCGGATATGCCAGCCTGCCGGCGGTCTCCACCCTTAGCGGATGTGACCGCCGTTCGGGAGGAACTGTGGCCCAGACCTCTCGAGCCGCCCGATATGGATCCAGAACTGTTCGCCGACCCGCTCGCACCGTCAGAGCCGCCGGTTTCGGCGGCTGCCACGCCCGGAATTGCAAACATCGCGGCTCCGATGCCAAGGGCGGCTGCCAGTGCGCCAACCCGGCCCACAACCAACCTCGATACCGAAATCGCCGGGCCACCTGGTTGACGGCCACCCCAATCGGCCGCATCCGTCGAAACGACACCGTTGCCAGCGGGTACGCCCATGCCAATTCCCCATCCGACGAAAAGGGGGCAACGCGAGTGCCGCCCCGACCCAACGGGGAACGTTAGCATTGGATTGTGAGATATGCATCACACTTCTGGCAAATAATCGATCGTTGAAACCCGTACAAACCAGGCGCGGCGCTGCCGAGCATGATGTTTCACTATGCGCTTCCACTACCACAGCTTTCATTCGGACGATCGTGACTGTTGACGGCGATGTCGCCGCCGAGATCGATCGTCTTCGCCGCGATGGGGCGGGGGTCTCAGCAAAGCGGCTCTTCGCAGTTAGCAGGGGCGTTGGCGCCGGATGGGTGTGACCTGCCGTGATCGGCGGGTGCAGGCCCAGCGTACGCGGCGGCGTTGGTTGTCGGGGTTGCGGAAGCCGAAGGCGATGCGGC
>JAGQTV010000030.1 GCA_020438845.1 Mycobacterium sp.
GGGCCACTTCTGCGGCGGTCCACACGCCCACACCACTCAGTGACGTCAAGGCCTCCCGGGCCTCAGCCGGTGGACGGCCAGCAAGCCGTTCCAGGGATTCGGCCCGTTGGGCACATCCGATTATGGTGCGCATCCGCCCGGGATCGACGTTCGCACGATGGAACTCCCACGACGGGATGCCGCGCCAGACTGCTGCCGACGGGGGTACCCGCATCCGGTCAGGCGCCGGGCCCGGGGCGGGTGTGCCGAACTTGGTGACCAGCAACCGCCAGGAACGGAAGGCCTCGACACCTTGGACGCGCTGCTCGAGCACCGCGGGGACAAGAGCCTCCAGCACACGGCCGGTGCGGCCCAGACGCAGATGCGGGACACGGGCCTGGGCGGCAGCGACCGTCGGATGGGTCGGCTGGAAGTCTGCGGCGTCGTCTTCGGCCCCGAGGAGGGCCGCCAGGTTGGCAAGGAACTCCTCGGCCCCCTCCCCCCACGCCTCGCAGTGCGCAGTGGTCGGATCGACCCGGACGATCCGAGCGCTCACCGGGCCGCTGGCTTGCAGGCTCGTGCGCCAGATGGCGCCGTCGCCATCAATCTGGAAGCACGGGTCGCCGGGGCCGCGCCGGAGCGGGGCCAGAGTGTGCGCCAGGCTCACCGGACCGGGGAAGATAACCGTTCGTTTCATGTGAAACACTAAGGGCTGCTTGATAATTCAGGGTCTCTGGGCAATCCGGTCGGCAATGACAGCGATGGGCGACGTGGCGGACCGTCCGTTCGCTTCCTGCCGATCGGCGAATTTGTAGGCGGTGTACATTCCGCGCACACCCAACCAGCGCAACGGTTCGGGTTCCCAGATGCGGGATTGGTGATCGACCCACGGCAGGTCGGTCACCTCGGTTGACCGGCCGAGAACAAGGTCGGCCAGGGTCCGGCCGGCGAGGTTGGTCGCCGTCACCCCGTGCCCCACGTAGCCGCCGGCCTCGCCCAACCCGGTGGCGCGGTCGAAACTCACGCCGGCCGACCAGTCCCTCGGCACCGCCAGCACCCCGCACCAGGCGTGCGCGATCGGCACCTCGCGGGTTTGGGGAAGCACGGTTCGCAACACTGAGGTCAGGTAGTCGACGGTGCCCTGTCCAACCGCTCCATCCCTGTCGATGCGGGACGCGAACCGATACGGCACGGCGCGACCACCGAGAGCGACCCGACCGTCTGCGGTGCGCTGCGCGTAGAAGAACCCGTGTGCGAGGTCGCCCAAGGTCTCGAACCCGGCCCAGCCGATGTCCTCCCACGCCCTCTCAGGCAGCGGATCGGTGGCAATCATTGCGCTGTTCATCGGTAGCCAACGCCGGCGGAGCCCCGGCATGCGAGCGGTGAAACCCTCTGTTGCCCTGATGATTACCGGTGCCCGCACCGCTCCGTACGGCGTCTCGGCCCGCCCCGCGGTGATCGCCGCGACCGGAGTCTGTTCGTAGATCGTGACGCCGAGGCGTTCCACGACGTCGGCCAGCCCCCGGACGAGTTTGGCCGGCTGCACCCGCGCGCACTGCGGGTTGAAGGCACCAGACAGCACTGAGTCGACGCGGACTCGCTCAGCGGCTTCGGAGGCAGACAAGATCTCGATTCCCTCAACTCCCCAGCGGCGGTCCTCCTCGACCGCGGCCCGCAAGCGATCGGCCTGCGCGGCGTTGCGAGCCACCTCGAGGTTGCCACCCTTGACGATGTCGGCGTCGATGCCCTCCCGGGTGGCGACCGTGATCACCTCGTCGACGCACCGGTCCAGGGTCTGCTGCCACTCGATCACGCTGTCGCGGCCATGCTTCCTGGCCAACAGCCCCCTGTGCCCGGGCGGGAGCCCGGACAGCCAGCCGCCGTTACGACCGGAGGCCCCGAAACCGGCGAAACGCTCCTCCAACAACATGATTCGCAGGCCCGGGTCGAGTTGCCGGAGATAGTAGGCGGTCCACAGCCCGGTGTAGCCGGCGCCGACGATGCATACGTCGGTATCCCGGTCGCCGGGTAGTGGCGGTCGGGGGTCGGGCAGGTGGGCGAACCAGTGCGAGACGGCGCCGTTCCTGGTCATGAACCGATCCTGCCAGGGTTGCTCCGCTGCCTCACCCACCACCGCGCCGCTTCGCGGATCGACTCCTCGACTGGGCCGGGCACCCAGCCCAGTTCGCGACGAGCCTTGCTGCAGTCCACCGGCGCCTCGGCGCGCATGAGACGCACCGCGGTGAGGTTGAGCCGCTCGTCGCTGCCACGCACCTTCGCCTTGAGCGTTCCCATTGCGGCCAGGGCATATATCAACGGCAACGGGATCACCCGGGAGGGCGGCGGCACTCCGGCAGCCTCAGCGGCGATGCGGACCACCTCGGCATTGCTGATCATCTTCTCCGAGATGAGGTAACGCTCACCGGCCCGGCCGTGCTCGGCAGCCAGAATCATCGCGCGAGCCGCGTCGTCGATCCCGACGGCCTCCAATTCGATCCCGCCGAGGACGAACGGCAACTTGCCGAACGCCGCCCCGGCGATAGTGGCTCCGTGCGGCGTGCGGCCCCAGTCCCCCGCGCCGTAGGTGGTCGACACGCATACCGCCACCGCCGGCAGTTCTCCGCCACGGGCCAACACCATCCGCTCGGCCAGTACGCGGGTTCGAACGTAGTCGGTGAGCCCCGGTTCGGAAATCTCGTCAGCCTCGGTGGCGCTACGCCCGCGACGTCGACCGACGGTGGCGTAACTGCTGGTGAAAACAAAGCGGTGCAACGGGTTTCGCCGGTGTACAGAACAGGCGACATCGAGCACGTTGCGGGTACCGTCAACGTTTGTCCGATACAACGGCTCGGGGTCGGCCAACCAGGCCCGGGTGTCGACCACGCAGTAATAGACGTCGTCGCAGCCGGTCATAGCCTGGCGCAGGACGTCGTCATCCCAGATATCGCCTATGAAGCGGGTCAGTTCCAGGTTGTCCAGACTCTTCGTGGCGGCGTTGGGGCGCACCATGATTCGCACGTCGTGCCCGGCCTCTACCAACTGCCGGACGACATGCGACCCGAGGAAGCCGTTGGCGCCGACGACGAGTTTGGGACGACTCACCGCAGGCCCTCGTGGCGGCGCATCCACGCGGCGGCGTCGTCGTCGAGTGTCCCGAGTTCTGCGGCCTTACGACACCACGCCATGGCCGCAGCCAGGAAGCGCAGCGGGTTGTAGACGTCCTCCTGGCGGCACCACAGGCCTTCACCGGCGTAGGTGATGATCGAGATGTTTGTGGCGCTGATGACGGTGCCGTCACCTGGGTCTCGCATCGGGTTGTCCAGTTCGCAGATCACCCGAGCGGTCGGCTCGTCGATCACGGACCACACCGTCGGGAACGACGTCATGTGGCTACCGGGAAAGGCCGTCATGGTTCGGTAGATCCAGTCCCGGACCTGGGCTCGGCCCTTCATGGTGCCGGCCGCGTGTTCGACGTAGTCGACATCGTCGGCGTAGTGCGCCACCCAGGCATCCCAGTCATGGGTGCGGGCCGCGTTGTCGACCGTCGCCTCGAAGGCGGTGAAGGCGTCAGCCAGTTCGGCACGCGAGAACCGCCGGGGTGTCACGGTTCCAACCTAGAGCAGTCCGCGGACGCTGCCCGAGTGTCGGAGGGCAGACGCGCAGTTCTCGGGTGACCTACTGGGACGCAGCGCTGAGGTCGACGCCGATGAAGTCCGCCCGCCAAAGCCCTTCGAACAGCTCCAGACCCATCGCCTGCAGGTCGGTCGCCTCGGTACGGCCGAGCAACCCGGCCTGGGCGACGCGGTCGGCGATCTGCCGGATGCTGCGCTCTCCGTCGACGTGTTGGGCGAACGCCAGATGGGTGGGATCCAGTCGCAACCGCCAACCCGGCCGGTATATCTCCTGGCCGGAAACTCCACAGCGGTAGCGCATCAGCGGAACGTAATCCAGCGCGTTGTCAGCGGTGAAGTCCACCCTGTAGTTGGACAGCGGCCGCTCGGCATGGCAAGCGGTGAAGAAATGGCAGGCGTTCTGGGTCTTCAGGCGCTCCATCACCGACGAGATCTGCGCTTCGGGAAGCGTGTTGATCGCCCGGTAGAAGTCGTTGTCCGGCTCCATGAGCAGGGGCGGGTAGTACGACGTCTTCAGGAACCAATCCTGGAACACCAGACCGGCCGACGAGACAAGCTCGCGGCAGCCGTCGGTGGTGTAACTGCGGTCGCGGCCGTGCAGGAAGGTGTCCACCAGACCGGCGTCGAACTCCAGGTCCGGGGCGATCGCCAAGTAGCTCCGCAGCGGGTGCGTGGGCGCCAGCGTGGCGATGGCCGCCTTGACCATCGCCAGTGACTCCTCATCCTGACGAAGCCCGAGTTCGCGGAAGATGGCCTGCATGAGCTCGACGCCCGCCCGCCCATACCGGGCGTAGAGCATCAGCGCAGCCACGCCGTCCGGACGCAGGCATTCGGCCAGCGCCTTCATTCCGACTGGCGGATCGGCCATGTGGTGCAGCACCCCGGTGGACACGATCAGATCGAACTCCCCCAGCGACGGCGCCTCCTCGATAGGGAGATGCTTCAACTGAAGGTTTTTCAGCGCGTACTTGTCCTTGAGGTAACGGCCGTGATCCAGCGAGGGTTGGCTGATGTCGATCGCCACGACGTTGGCCGACCGGTTGGTGTATGCGAACACCGCAGCCTGGTTGGTGCCGCACCCGGCGATGAGGATGTCCATGTCGGGCTGGTACGGCCGGTCCGGCCAGAAAAGCCGATGAGCGTGACTGGGGTCGAACCACTGCCAATTGTTGGCGAGCCAGGATTCCAGGTTCTGGATCGGCTCGGGGTACTGCCAGCGTTGGTACTGCTGGGCGACGACATCTGCGCGGGGGTCGGTCATCTGACGAACTGCTCCTTGGCCGGTCAGATCAATAGATCAATCCAGGGCATTATCAACTACGGCCGACCTGCGCTGACAGCCGGTCGGGGATTCGGGCAAAACGGTCAGCCCAGCGGGGCTGTTCTGCGGTACACGGTCACCCGACCGCCCTTCCTCGGCGTGTAGGCCACGCCCCGGTTGTATGCCTTCTCCCCGGGCGCATCGGTGGTCTGGATGGTGACGTGACGCAGCACGGTCCGCAGCACGACGTCCATCTCCATGTTGGCGAATGCCGCCCCGACGCAGCGACGAGTTCCGCCGCCGAACGGGACCCAGGAGAACGTGTTGGGCTTGGCGTCGAGGAAGCGCTGCGGGTCGAAACGGTCCGGATCTTGATAGAGGTCCGGGTTGAGGTGCAATTGAGACAGGCTGACCATGATCGAAAAGCCCTGCGGGATCTGCCACTCGCCGAGTTCGTACACGGGTACGCAGACGTTTCGGCCGGCGAAATCGATGACGGTGCGGTTGCGTTGGACCTCGAAGATGGTGGCTTGCCGGTAGGTATTGCCCTCGCCGGCCACTTCGTCGACCAACCGCGCCAGCACGTCCGGGTGCCGTGAGATTCGCTCGAAGGCCCAGCCCAGCGTCGAGGCGGTGGTCTCGTGGCCGGCGGCCAGCAGGGTCAGCAACTCGTCGCCTATCTCGCGGCGAGTCATGGCCGAGCCGTCGTCGTACCTGCTTCGCAGGAACAGCGACAAGATGTCGGTGCGATCCTCGAGGTGCGGATCCTGACGTGCCCGGGCGATGAGCTTGTCGATCAGTGTTTCGTATTGCCGCCGGTAGCCGCTCAGCTTCCCCCACGGGTTGAAGTACCGCGGCGGATTCTTCGGGGCGGGTAAAACAGCCAGCCGCGATCCGAGCGTCACCCACTTGGGCAGGAGTTCACGCAGTTCGTGCAATTCGGCCCCGTCAGCTCCGAATACCGCCCGCAGGATGACGTTAAGGGTGATGTGCATCATCGGCTCGAGCGTCTCGAACTCCTCGCCGTCCGGCCAGGAGGCGATCTCCCGCATCGTTTCCTCTTCGACGATCCGCTCGTAGGCGGCGATGCTCTTGCCGTGGAAGGGCGGGGTGAGCAGCTTGCGCCGTCGACGGTGATCGGCGCCGTCCAAGGCGAAGACGGACCCGGGGCCGAGCAGTCGGCTGAGGTTGGGCTGGATGTTGTGGAGCACCTCGGGACTGGTGGTGAAAATCTGTTTGGCCAGCACCGGGTCGGAGATGACGACGGTGTCGCCGAACACCGGGATGCTGATCGTCGCCGCGCGTCCGATGTCGCGGGTGAACCATTCAACGGTTTGCCGCCGAAAGGCGACGAAGGCCAGCGAGGTCAGCCGCCGAGGAGCACGGGGGGCCGGCGGCAGCTTGGCGACGTCATCGACGGGCAGGTCAACAGCGGCTTGGCTCATTCAAACTCTCCCGACAGAATCTGGTACTGACCTGTACCAACGTGTGAGGGGTACGGTACTCTTTAGTACCAGTCCTGACAAGAGTGGGGTCGATTGTGAGCGCACCGGTAGCCGAGCAGGCCGCTCCTCCGCAGCCGTTCCGTCGCCGACTGCTGGACGGCCTGGCCGCCTCGATCGAGGAGCGCGGATACCGGGAGACCACCGTCGCCGACATCGTCCGGCACGCACGAACCTCCAAGCGCACGTTCTACGACCACTTCCCCACAAAGGAGGCGTGCTTCGTCGAACTGCTCTCGGCGAACAACGAGGACCTGGTGGCCACGCTGCGCGAGGCCGTCGATCCGGCGGAGTCGTGGCGGACGCAAGTTCGCCAGGCGGTGAGCGCCTACGTCGGCTCCATCGAGGCCAACCCGGCCATCACTTTGAGTTGGATCCGGGAGTTGCCGGCCCTGGGCGACGGGGCCCGGCCCATGCTGCGGCGTGGCTTCAGCCGACTCGCCAGCACCGTCATCGCCCTGTCCGCCGGTCCGGCCTTCCAACGCGACGGCATTGCGCCGCTATCCCCGACCGCCGCAGTGATCCTGGTCGGTGGTCTTCGCGAGCTCACCGCCCAGACCGTGGAGGACGGGGAACCGGTGGCCGGCATGATCGAACCCGCGACGGCGGTCGCGTTGGCGTTACTGGGTGGAGCTGGTTAGACCGCCTGGGGTTTAGCCCGGCAGCGCGAACGCAAACGCACGCGGGAAGCCGACGCCGCCCAGCCTGCCCGTGCGGATCTCCTCGAGTGCCACTTCGACCAGCCGACCCGCAGACGGCTCATAACAGCGCACCACCGATCCGTCGAGTTCGGTCAGCAAAACCCAGTGCCGCGGAATCGCCGAGCCGATCAACATCGCCACCGGAAGTCCGGCGGCCAGACCGGCACACACGTCGGCCAGTGAGTCGCGGGGACGGGCGGATCTCCACCGGTAGGGCCGGCCGTGGGCGCTGAGGGCGCGGGCCATCCCGGCCGGAGTGGTCCCCAGTGCCCGCGGCCACAGCACGTTGACCGCCCTGTGCACCCGGCCCTGTTCGGAGTCGAACCACTGCTGGGCCCGCTCTGCCCGCATCCCCCCGCCCAAAAGGGGCGCCCCGTAGTCGGCGTCGAGCAGAGCCCCGGCCATCACGGCCACGCTGGGGCCGCAACTCACCCCGTCGCGCTGCCGCAGCCACACGCCCTCCACTGTAATGACGCGGCGTAGGTTGGCACCAGACAGGAAGGACCACCATGACTGAGACGATGCGGGCCGAGCGCTTCTACGCGGAAACGAAATCCGTTGTGGTCGAAGATGTTCCGATTCCCGAACCCGGACCGGGCGAGGTGCTCGTCAAGGTGGCGTACTGCGGCGTCTGCCACTCTGACGTCAGCCTTATCAATGGGACCTTCCCGCCCCAGATCCCGGTGGTAACTCAGGGGCACGAGGCCTCCGGCACAATCGCAAAACTGGGTGCGGGGGTCACCGGATGGTCGGTCGGGGACCGGGTGGTGGTGGCGGCCGGACGACCGTGTGGGGAGTGCGCGAACTGCCGACGGGGCGAGGGCGTCGACTGCCTGCGGACCAAGCTGATGGCCTTCGCCTACGACGGCGCCTGGGCCGAATACACCGTGGCTTCGGCCACCGGGCTGACCAGGGTTCCCGACAATGTTCCGCTGGAGCAGGCGGCGATCCTTGCCGACGCGGTATCCACACCGTTCGGCGCGGTCGTACGTACCGGCAAGGTCGCCATCGGTGAGAGCGTCGGGGTGTGGGGCGTCGGCGGGGTGGGCACCCACATCGTGCAATTGGCCCGCCTGGTGGGCGCCGCACCGATCATTGCCGTCGACATCAATCCGGCAGTGCGAGACCGCGCCCTGGAACTCGGAGCGGATCATGCCTTCGATTCCCGCGATCCGGAGTTGAAGGACAAGATCGCCGCTCTCACGGCCGGGCGCGGCCTGGACGTGGCGTTCGACGCCGTCGGGCTCAAGGTCACCTTCGAGCAGGCACTGGACTGCCTGACCTCGGGTGGCCGATTGGTGGCGGTGGGTATGAGCTCAGACTGCCCGACGGTCGGACCGACGTCCATGTTCGGCTTGAGCCGCAAACAGGTGCTGGGGCATCTTGGCTATCGCAATGCCGATATCGGAACCCTGGCCAGGCTGGTGTCACTGGGCCGGCTGGACTTGTCGAGGTCGATCAGCCGGATCGTCCCACTGGAGGACATCGCGGAGGCTATTGATGCGCTCGAGAGCGCTGACGGCAACCCGATCCGCATTCTGATTCAGCCCTGATTTCTAGTCACTGACTCGCTGGGCTCGTCTGGTGCCGACGATGGCCGACGAGAACGGTCCGGTGGTGGGGAACAGGCTGTCGACCCGGAACCGGAACGCGGCCATCACCGGAGCGTGGCCGTTGCGGTCGGCGCGTGCGCCGGCGTGGTCGAGGTTCATCGCGATATCGATGAAGTTGTCCTGTCCGGGCTGGTCGAGTCCGGTCACGGCGAAATCGGCCAGGGTGAACTGGGCGGCGGCCAGGCCGGTGTGTCCCAGCACCCCGAGGTCGGTCCCCTCGGGGATGGTCACCGTCATCGCATAGGGCTCCCCGGGAGCCGGAGTCCCGTAGTTACCGACCAGAGTGGCCGCCGCGGGAGCGCTCGGCCACGGAACGGCCGGCCCGCCCCTGGTGAAGATCCTCACGATGCCGGCGATCAACGAGACCTGAATCGCCGTCGTGACGCCAACGATCTGGCCGACGAGGAAACCGACCAGGTTGTCCCCGAAGAGCGAACCGATTCCCTCACCCAGGGACATGCCGATTGCGAATTGCAGGGCCGGCTTCGTGAGAACGGCGTGGATGACCAGAGGTTGCACATCGGCCAACGGCATTCCGCTGAGGACGTTGACCACGATGGTGTCGATCAGGTCGACCATCGCCGGTTTCGCCAGCAGGGCGTCGACGGTTCCTTGGACCACTCGGCCGGCCACGCCGTCGATGAAATTGTTCTTGATCACGTTTGCCCTGAGGTAGTCGATGACCAGGGTCTTGACTGCCGCTCCCATGGCGTCACGGAAGGCGGTGTTGTCCAGAAGTACCTTCGTCACGCCAGGGATGATCGCGTCGACCGCGGCCTGGAAGACCGGATTGGCCTGGAGTGCCAGCAGCGCGGTCTGCAGCGCCTGCGCCGGGGCCGTCCCGTCCAGAACGGCATCGGCGAACTGGTTGAGGGTGTCGGTTACCGCCGTGACGAACCCGGGATAGGTCAGGAAGTCGGTCACCGACGAGCCCAACGCCGTGCCGATAGCCTGGCTAACGCCGGGTGTGGCCAGCGCTGCGACCACCACCCCACCGTAGGGGGCGCCCAGTTTGTCTCCGATGAACGCCTGAATGACCGGGTTGCCGGCCAGGTTCGTGACCAGGGTCGTAACGATCGTTCCCAGCGACCGATCGACGATGGGGTTGCTCAACACTGCCGTTCCGAACAGGGCGAGAACGTCGGCGATGGTGGCCTTCAGCGCATTTTGGATGTCAGTGTTGGCCTCTAGCGCGGCCAGCGCACTCTGCAATGCGACCTTCGTCGTCTCCCCGCCCAGCACGTCGACCGCGAACTGGCTTGCGGCGTCGGATAAAGCGGCGGGCACCCCCGGCTGGCCGAGGAAGTTCGGCAACACCGACCCGATCACCGTACCGAGCGCTGCCCCCAACCCAGGAGTGGCCAACAGCTGCTGCACCGCGGCGCCGACCGCTGTACCGACCGGAGCCGCGATCGGGGAATTTCCCAGCATCGCGGTCACCAGAGCTGCGACCTCGGTGCCGGCATACTGCCGCACCGTGGCGTCGTCGACAAGATCGGTGACGAGCCCCGCCACCGCATCACCGAGAGCCTGCACCAGGGTGGTGGAGTCGCCGACCAACTGTGTCACCACGTCGCCGACGGTCGCACCCACCGCCGCCTGGATGGCGACGTCGGCGCTCAAGCTGGCCAACACCTCGGGAAACACCGTGGCGATGTCACCAGCGACCACTGCGACCGCCAACGTAGCGGCGGCCTCGGCCAACGGAGCGCCCACACCCGGCTGGCCGAAGAAGGTCGGCAGCACCGAGGCGACCACCGCGCCCAATTCCGACCCCACCCCCGCAGTAGCCAGCAGCTGCTGCACCGCGGCGCCAACCGCTTCACCGACGGGCCCGGCAATCGGTGCGACGATTGGGGAATCTGCGAGCATCGCGGTCACCAGGGCAGCGACCTCGGTGCCGGCGTACTGCTGCACTGCGGCGTCATCGGCCAGGTCGGTGACCAACACGCCGAGTGCGTCACCGAATCCCTGCCAGACCGCGGCGTCGCCGACCAGCTGTGTCACCACGTCGGCGACGGTCACCCCGACCGCGTTCTGGATATCAACGTTGGCTTTCAATGCAGCCAGCACCGCGGGCAACACCGTGGAGATGTCACCGGCGACCACACCAGCTGCCAGCGCGCCCGCCGCTTCGGACAGCGCTGCACCCACTCCGGTCTGGCCGACGAAGGCCGGCAGCACCGCGGCGATCAATACACCCAGATCCGGCCCCACCCCTGGGGCGGCCATCAAGGCCTCCACCGCCGCACCGACCGCCGTACCGACCGGCCCGGCGATCGGGGAATCACCAAGCTTCGCCGTCACCAGGGCTGCGATCTCGTTGGCCGCGTACTGCTGCACCGTGGTGTTGTCGACCAGTCTGGTCACCAACCCGCCCAGAGCCTCACCGAGGCCCTGCCACAGCGCGGCATCGCCGACCAGCTGCGTCACCGCATCGCCGACGGTGACCTTGACCGCGTTCTGGATATCGACGTTGGCTTTCAATGCAGCCAGCACCTCGGGCAACACCGTGGAGGTGTCACCGGCGAGCATCGCCGCCGCCAACGCCCCGGCCGCCTCGCCGAGCGCCGCACCCACCCCGTTCTGGCCCAGGAAATTCGGCAACACCGCGGCGATCAACGCACCCAGATCCGGCCCCACCCCTGGGAAGGCCAACAGCTGCCGCACGGCGGCGCCGACCGCCTGACCGACCGGGGCGGCCAAGGGGGAATCACCCAGCTTGGTGGTCACCCATGCGCCCACCATCGTTCCGGCGTAGTACTGCACCGCGGTGTCGTCGACCAGGGTGGTCACCGCCCCGCCCAGAGCCTCACCGAGGCCCTGCCACAGCGCGGCATCGCCGACCAGCTGCGTCACCGCATCGCCGACGGTGACCTTGACCGCGTTCTGGATATCGACGTTGGCTTTCAATGCGGCCAGCACCTCGGGCACCACCGTGGAGGTGTCACCGGCGAGCATCGCCGCCGCCAACGCCCCGGCCGCCTCGCCCAGCGCCGTACCCACCCCGGTCTGGGCGAAGAAGACCGGCAGCGCTGACGCGACCCCCGCACCCAGTTCCGGCCCGATTCCCGGCGTGGCCAGCAATGCGGTGACCGCGGCACCGACAGCCTGACCGACCTGTTCGGCCAAGGGGGAACCGCCCAGCTTCGCGGTCACCAGAGCCGCGACCTCGGTGCCCGCGTACTGCTGCACCGTGGTGTCGCCGACCACGGTGGTCACCAACCCACCCAGAGCATCCCCGAGGCCCTGCCACAGCGCGGCATCGCCGACCAGCTGCGTCACCGCGTCCCCGACGGTGACCTTGACCGCGTTCTGGATATCGACGTTGGCTTTCAATGCGGCCAGCACCTCAGGCAACACCGTGGAGGTGTCACCGGCGAGCATCGCCGCCGCTAAATCACCGGCCGCCTCGCCCAGCGCCGAACCCACCCCGTTCTGGCCGAAGAAGTCCGGCAGCACCGCGGCGATCACCGCACCCACGCCGGAGCCGACTCCGGCAGCGGCCAGCAGCTGCTGTACCGCAGCACCGACCGCCTCACCGACTGGCGCGGCGATCGGGGAATCCCCCAGCATCGCGGTGACCCGCGCCGCGACCTCGGTGCCGGCGTACTGCTGCACCGTGGCGTCGTCGATCAGACCGGTGGCCAACCCGCCCAGAGCGTTCCCTAACGCTTGCCACAACGCGGCGTCGCCGGCCAACTCTGTCACCGCACCCCCGACCGCCTCCCCGGCCGCCGCCTGCACCTCGGTGTTGGCCTGCAACGCCGCCTTCACCGCCGCCAACGCCGCCGCCAGATCCGCCCCGGTCACCACCGCCAACGCCAACTGGCTGGCCGCCGAGGAGAACGCCGAAACCAC
>JAGQTV010000031.1 GCA_020438845.1 Mycobacterium sp.
GATTCGGCGAAGCACCGCAACGGCTACCGATTCAGACCCAAGCGAAGATAGCTGTGGGGAATGCGCTTCGGCTGCCGTGGCACGAGCACTGCCCGGTGTCGGAGTCAGTAGTCATCGCGGGCAATCCACCCTTCCGTAAATTGTCGGTGTGTTGTGGCAGCTTCTGTTGTTATGGAACAACACGAGGCAACGGAGGGTTGGCGGCTGTGTTACGCGACGCCGCGTAGCCGGTCTAGCAAAGAGCCGCCGGCGGGACTCCTTGCTGAGTTCCTCGACCTGGACGCCCGTGAGGACGCACTGAGCATCCGGCGGGGGCAGCCGTTTCTTCTTGGGCCGGGTGGCGTGCCCGACGTCGATGTACTGGAGTTCTTCCGTTCGCGATCGTTTCGGGTTTTGGCGCCGGACTCCCAAGACTCCTACGCGCTGGATCTGCGCCTCTACTTGTCCTTCCTTTCCGGTCAGGGCCTGGATTGGCGTTCGGCGTCGGAATCGGACTTGGAGGACTTCGAGCATTGGCGGCGGCGCGATGGACGTAATCCCCGGCGGGTCACCGTGTCAAAGTTTTCCCGGGAACTCGCTGCGATCGGAAAGTTCTACGGGTGGCAGCAGCGGCGGGGAGCGGTCAGCGGTTCGCCCGTCGCGATGCGTGAGCGAGAGGACGCTCCCGGCGAGATCACCTCGACGCCAAAGCTGCGGCCGAAGGCAGTGCGGTCGATTCGGTTGAAATGGCTCACTCCGAGGGCATATCGCCGTTGGCGCGACGTGGGTTTAGCCGGCTACCTCGCGGATGGGAATCGGGACGCGAAGTGGCGGGGCCGCACTGATGGCCGCAATCTGGCGATGTCTGAGACCTTGTGGTCGAGCGGCCTGCGCTTGCGGGAAGGCGGCACTCTGCTTCGCGGTGAGTTGCCGACCTTCGAGGCCGAGAACAGGTATGCGCGGGGGCGGGTTGGTAAGGCGGTCGCAAAGGGCCGCGGTCGGGACTACTGGGTTCACGGCCGAGCACTGAAATTGATTGACAACTATGTGATCTCGGAGCGGGATGCCGCGGTGCGAAGGGGCCGTCGGGAGGGCCGCTATGACGCAATTGCCGATCTGAAGATCGTGCAGAAGGTCGACCGCTCACGCAGAGTTCACTACCTGAGCCGAGAAGGCGAACGGAAGGTCACGCCGCTCGACGAACTCACGTGGAAAGACCGCATGACGTTCTTCACGAAGAGCGACGACGGTTTGGATCCGTGGATGGTGTGGCTCACCGATGGCGGCATGCCACTGCCGTATCGGACCTGGGAGAAAGTGTTCACCGATGCCAGCGATCGCTGCGAAGCGCTGGGTGTCGACATCCATTGCCACCCTCACATGCTGCGCCACTCCTTCGCACTGCGCATGTTGATGACCCTGATCTACGCGCACGACCGCCGCATGGGCATTACACCCGAGGAGCGACGTGAGTTTCGGATGGTCTTCGGCGACCCCTGGGTGCTGGTTCAGACCCTTTTAGGCCACGCGAACCTTGAAACCACAAGGCAGTGGTATCTGGAGCCCGTATCGGGGCTTCAGGTCGAGCTGTTCCTCAACGACGACGGCCTCGAGGAGTCATCGGTCGAAGATCTGATGACGCGCGTAGCCCAGGCGTCTTCGAAAGTCATTGATGCAGAGGAGTGTTGATAGTGGCGACTTCGAGGACAGCGGCGACACTGCCGACTGGCAAGTACTCCCGTCCGCCGCGGAC
Organism: Mycobacterium sp.; assembly: GCA_020438845.1. Taxonomy (GTDB): domain Bacteria; phylum Actinomycetota; class Actinomycetes; order Mycobacteriales; family Mycobacteriaceae; genus Mycobacterium. The sequence goes on from JAGQTV010000031.1 coordinate 1,733, forward strand.
GGATCCATCGTTGCGGGTCGTCAGTTTCACCGACGAGGACGGCGCAACGTGGGACTTCGATTTCAGTGACCTCACCGCGGCCCCGGGATTGGTGGACGATCTCATCGCAGCGGTGCTCGCAGGGTCATCAGCGGGCGGGCGGTGGCGCACGCGCATGACCGTCGATGCGGCGGTCGGAGCTGCGCGCCACCTGGCTTTCTATCTGCAGGCTCACTTCCCCGACGTGGCTTCGATCGCTGACATCTCCCCGGAGGTGTGGTGGGCGTGGCGCAGCGCCAGGGAGGAGAAGTCGCGCTGGCCGGGAATGGTGAACCTGAGCCGTGCTCTGCTCTCGGAGTCCCCGAAACTTCCGGAGCTGACCAGACGCGCCATGCGAGCCAAAGCATCAAAGCCCCGGAAACGATTGCCGCACAACGACGCCTACAGCGCCGCCGAGTTCGCCCGTATCCGTGCGGCGGCCAAAGGTCAGGTCAGGCAAGCAACCGCTCGAATCGACGCGAATCTGGCGACTCTGCGCAACTACCGGCATTCAGGTGACACTTCGATTCGCATCATGAAGACCCATGGCGGGGTGGTCTGGACGGCGGGATCTGCGCTTGATCACCTGTCCTCGACGGGGATGATGCCGTCGAACTACCTTGCGCGCGCTGTCGTGGCCAAGGCGGCGTTCGAGCTCAGCGGCGTGAACTGTCCCGCCCAGGCGATCTACCCTTCAATTCGCGAAATCTACTGTCTCATGGTGCTTCTGGTTTGTGAACGCGGCTTCAATCTATCCGTAATGAACAACCTGACGATCAATTCGTTCAACGCATCAGATCCTGACGGCGAAGACCCGATCCACACCGTCGATATCGACAAGCCGCGCCGCGGCTCGAACCGATACAGCGCCGAAATACTCACCGGCGAAGCGAGCAAGCTGTGGGAGACCGCCGTACGGCTCACGCAGCCGTGCCGCGACACACTCGAATCCCTCGGAACACCGAGCGACAAGCTCTTGATCGCCCACCGCGCCAAGGACCTCACCGATGGCGGCCCCTTCCGAACCGATTGGCTCGACGGTGGAATCGGCGACCACAGAATGGCACCGTTGGGACTACTTGCCGACGACGGGTCACCACTGACGGTCTCCCTTCGCCGGCTGCGGCTTTCCGAGCAGGTCCTCAACCAGCGTGCCCGCCAAAACACCGACGCTGTCAGCGAGGACGTCTACCGAAATCGAGACTCCAGCGCAGCCGAACTGGCCGCCGAAACGATCGTGGAAGGCCAACAAGACGCACTGGACCACGCCAAGGCCACAGTGGCCGTGCGCTCACTGAGCGCAGCCGATATCGCCGCGGCCCGCGACAACCCTGAACCGGTCGCCCTCAAACTCGGCGTTCCCGTGGTCACCCTGAACCTGATCCTCGCCGGTCGACTCGACACTGCAACCTCCGCCTGCGTGGACTTCCTCAACAGCCCGTTCGCCGACCAGCCCGGCGATCCCTGCCCCGCGTCGTTTCTGACCTGTCTGGCATGCGCCAACTCCGTCATCACGCCTCAACACTTACCCCGACTGGTCGCCCTTCTCGACGCCCTCGACAACGTCGCGACCATCGTCCCGCCAAGGCGGTGGACCCTGAGTTACGCAGAGCACTACGCCCGTCTCTCCGCCGTCGTCCGCAACAACGCGACAGGCGCCGAAATCGCGGCGGCACGGCAGTCCGCCTCCGAGTCCGACCGAGCACTCATCGAGCAGCTCCTGAGCAGAAACCTGGACGCATGAGCGAAATAGCCCCCACAGATGCCACGCAGAAGGCGTCCTGGATCCACGCCGACGTCCCCGGCCCAGTCGTCCAGATTCGGTCCTCAACCAAGATCGTCAAAGACCTCGACCGCGTACCCGAGGAACGGCGACGAAGCGTCGGCGTCGTCGGTGACTCCCGCTGGGACCTCTCGCCGCTGGTGCACAAGGAGACCCTTGCCGGCAGGACGGTGTCGATCGACTTCGAGGTATTCCCCGATGTGTACCGCGACACGGCCAAGCAGCTCGTCTGGTGCTACATCAATCTGGCGACGCCGGTGACTGACCTCGATCGGCCGACCGCGGTGCGTAGCCAACTCACACCGTCGTCGGTGGTGAATGCCGCCCGCGATCTGAGATCGTGGATGAATTGGCTTGAGGCGCGGGACGTCCGGCGGTTCAGCGAGGTGTCCGACAACGACTTCGAGGCCTACTGTGACGAGCTCGGCAGTGCGGGCATCGACCGGTCCACAATCGCGTACCGTCTCTTCGCGGTCACCCGGGCATGGCTGTATGCGCCGTACGTACCGCCGGCCGACAGACTGCCGCGACCGACGTGGGAACGCGGGGAGGGACGTTCCGACGCACTCGGACCGGCCAATTGGTCCAGTGAGAACAAGACGTTGCCCATCCATCCTCAAACCATGTCTGCGCTGCTCATCTGGGCCATGCGATTCGTCGAGGATTTCAGCACGGACATCATCGCCGCGAAGGCACTGAAATCGGTTCCTCAAGAGGTCGGTCCGGACATGGCCGAGCTGGCACCCTACGACCGCGTTCGCCGATACCTCGATCGGCGACGTGGGACCACCCAGGCGGCCCCCGGGCTGCAGTTGACGAGGAAAAACGGAGTACGCGGCTTCGCCCGAGCATTCATCGGATGGGAGCTAGGAATCGACGCTGAAGAGGTGGCCGGGCTCGCACTCAAAGACAGCCTGACCCGAGGGCTCCTACCCAGTGAGGAACCGATGCTGCCCTTGGAGATCACGGGAACCGTAGGCGGCGAAACGAAGTGGATCGACGCGATCGACTTCTACGACGTGGAAAACCTCTGCCGCCACCTCGCGACAGCAGCGTTCATCGTCATCGCCTACCTCACCGGGATGAGAGGAGAGGAATGCCGGGCACTCGAGCGCGGATGCTGCCGAGCAACGCTGAATGCCGGGACGGGGCAAGCGCACTACGAAATCAGCGGAAAGACCTTCAAAGCCGCTCTGGACGAGGAAGGCAATACCCAACCGGGCGGGGCGGAACGGGAGAACCCCTGGCTTGCCATCGCCCCCGTCGCCAAAGCCGTCGCCATCATGGAGACGTTGAGCCCCCACCCCACCCTGCTTTTTCCGAGCGAAGCCTTCAGCGTCTTGGAGGCCAGGCTGGTCAACAAGGGAGCTGTTCACCCACCCGCGGTTCGGTACCACATAGCCAAACTCATCGAATGGTGCAACGACACAGCCAGGCGACTGGGCCGCGATCAAGACATCATCCCGCCCGACCCCGAGGGCCGAGTCGCCGTGCAGCGCTTCCGCCGCACCCTGGCCTGGTTCATCTACCGCAAACCCGGCGGCCGGATCGCCCTCGGCGTCCAATACGGCCACCTTCGCGGCCACACCACCGACGGCTACGGATCCCGAGTAGCGACCGGACTGCGCGACGTCTTCCCCATGGAAGAAGCACTCGCCCGAGCCGAATACCTCGAGGACGCATGCTCGCGAATGGACGACGGAGAAGAGGTCACCGGCCCCGCAGCAGGCCGATACACCGAAGCCTTGCGGCTCTACGGACAAGAGTTCCGAGGCCGCTACATGTCGGGCAAGCAAGCCGCCGCACTCAGGGCCAACCCGCGTCTCCGCATCTACGACAACTCTGCCCGGTTCGTCACCTGCTGCTACGAGCAATCCAAAGCCCAGTGCCATCCAGATCGACTGGGGCAGTTGGGAACCGACGAGACACCCGACATCAACCACTGCCAACCCACCTGCGGAAACATCGCCCGCACCGACCGGAACATCGAACAAGCCGCCGCCGCCGTCAGCCGGTACGAGGACGAGATGGCCTCGTCCATGACCCCCGAGCCGATGCGAGCCCGCCTCGCTCAACGCGTCGAGGCACTTCAAGCCATCATCCAGAGCCACAACGAGCGGAGTGCCTGAATCATGACCACAGCAACTGAGAACGTCGCCGACCGGCGCCAGCGCCAGCAGATTCGCGACGCCATGGACAGGCTTATCGCGGGCACTGCGCTGCACTCCGACGGCAAGCTCACCATCAAAAGCCTCGCCGAGGAGGCCCAAGTCAAGCGGTGGGTCCTCACTCACCGCCACACCGATCTGCAGGACGAGTTCCGGGCCCGGCTCGCCGACACCACCGGCAACCAGCCGCCGGCACTACGCAAGCTGCACGACGCCCACGCCGAGGCCACCGAGAAAATCCAGGAACTCCGGGCCGAAGTCGCCGGGCTGAAGGCCACCCTGCGCCAGTACGAGCGGGTTGTGCAGGTCCTCGCACTGGAAAACCATCAGCTGAAGAACCCCGAAGCGCGTGGACGATCAGCCACCCTGTCTGCCATACCGTCCACCGCGACCCCGCCCCGCAGTGCCGGTCCGCGCCGTCGGCCCATGAAGCCCTGCTCGTGACCGCCCCACGACGGCAGGACACAGGGATGTCGTTCCATGACAGAACAGACAAACCGCCGACTAGGCTCGTCCAGACCCGGTCAAACCGGGCTGCACACGGGGAGGGTGGCGCCGCGATGTCTGAGCCTTGGCTCTCGGCAGAGGAGATCGCCGCGCACCTCGGCGTCACGAAGGACACCGTCTACGTCTGGATCGCCGACAAGGCAATGCCCGCCCACAAGGTCGGCCGCCTGTGGAAGTTCCAGGCCACTGAGGTCGACGCCTGGGTGCGCAGTGGTGGGGCGGGGGGAAAGTGACCGGCGGCGCACAAGCAACCCGTCTCGAGGAGCTCCAGGCCGGTCTACGGCTATCAGGATTGCTCCCGCACCCCGTGACCATCCTGGCCGTGATGCCACACGGCTCCGAAGCCGTGACCATCACCTACCAGGACGGCGACGGTGGTCTGGGCCAACGTCTGCTCTACCGCGCCGACGAACCGTCACTGTCGATCGAAGCCCCGACCAGCCGCTGGCAGTTCGACGCCGACCCGGCCGAGTTCCGACTGGTGGCCGAGGCCCTGCGCATCCGCATGGCCGGACTGCACGACCCGATGGTCGCGGTGTCCTCCAGCGCCGTGGACCCGCTGCCACACCAGATCAAGGCCGTATACGGCGAGCTCCTGCCCAGAACCCCGCTGCGGTTCCTGCTCGCCGATGACCCGGGCGCCGGCAAGACGATCATGGCCGGTCTGTACGCCAAGGAACTCATGCTCCGCGGCGATCTGAACCGGATGCTCATCATCGCCCCCGGCAGCCTGGTCGAGCAGTGGCAAGACGAACTGGCCGCCAAGTTCGGCATCACCGCCGAACTGCTGTCCCGGGAAATGATCACCAACCTCGTCGACAGCAACCCATTCACCCGCTACCCGATCCTGATCGCCCGCATGGACCAGCTGGCCCGCAGTGACGACCTGCTGGCCCTGCTGGACGCCAGTGACTGGGACCTGATCGTGGTCGACGAAGCACACCGGATGTCGGCGAACTACTACAGCGGGGAACTGGACACCACCCGCCGCTATCAACTCGGCCAACGCCTCGGCGAAATCACCCGCCATCTGCTGCTGATGACCGCCACCCCCCACGCCGGCAGCGAGTCCAGCTTCCAAGCCTTCATGGCCCTACTCGACCCGGACCGCTTCGAAGGCGAATACCGCTCCGGCGCCCACACCACCGACACCACTGGGCTGATGCGCCGCATGGTCAATGAGGAGCTGCTGACCTTCGAAGGCAGACCGCTGTTCCC
>JAGQTV010000032.1 GCA_020438845.1 Mycobacterium sp.
GCGTTCATCAGCACGTCGTAAACCAGGCGCGAGCCGGTGCCGAACAGGCTCTGATTGGTCATGCCGGCGCCGGCCGAGTCGGAATAGCAGCAGTTCTTGAACAACCGGTCGCGGCAGTGGTTGCCCTCACCCTTGAAGACCTGCATGTTGTCGGTGTCGAGGTACACGCCCGCTTCGCGTGCGGCCTCCATCAGCGACATCGACCGGGCGAAGTCGGCGTCGTTGGTGTAGCTGGTGTTGAAGCAGTTTCCGGCGAGGCAGAAGACGTTCGCCGGACAGTTCGTTGCAGTGACGGTAGTACCCGGTGGCACCGGGCAGGTGTAGGTGTTCTCAGTGATCTCGCAGATGCCGGTGGCCACGTTCATCTGCCGGCATACGGTGCCTGCTGGAGCACAACCAGCCGCAATAAGTGGTGCGCACTCATCAGTCGCGGCGGCTTGCGCGCAGGCGAGCGTCGTCTCGTACTGCCAGCAGTCACGCGATACGGACGCGCCGTTCACCTCCTTGGTGGCCGGGCCGTCGACGCAGCGCGCGGTTCCCGCCACCGTGCAGCGGCCACCGGCGTCCAGGCCGGGGCACTGGTCGTCCCATCGATCGGTTTCGGTCACCGTTGTGTGGGGCCGTTCGTAATTCAGGACCATCTGCGGAATCGACCCATAGGCCGGATTGACCCGCCAACCGACCACGGGACGTTGCGCGTCCTTGATCCAGAAGTAGCCGGGCACGGTGCCCGTCACGTCATAGCCGATGAGTCCGGACGCCGTCGCGGACGGCGCATAGCAGGCGGACGCCTCGAAGGCGGAAATGTCGCCGCCCCAGCCCCACCAGGGCAGGATGTTGTCGCCACTCTGGGTCCCGGACGGACAGGCACCATAGACTTCGAGGAAGGGGCGCTCCAGCGCGCAGTCCCCGAGGCCCGAGTCGCCACCTCCGTCGGTGCAGACGCGCCGGTATTCCAGGGCGACCATGGCGGTCAGGCGACAACTGTCGCCGACGCACTGGTTGTCGGCGACCCAAAGTCCGTTCTGGCCGCTGCCCCACCACCATGAGCCGCTGCGGGGGAGCGTCGCGACCATGCGGGGAAACGTCAGCGGCGTTGTCATGTCGAGGTCGAAGTACGTCAGTGGCGTACCCCGGTCGGTAACCCGGAAATGCTGTTGGCTGGCAGGCCTGTCCGGTATGCACTGCACATCCAGTCCGGTGCGGCCCGAAGCGGCGTTGGCGAACCAGTTGCCCGGTGTGCAACTGCTGGTGCGTGACACCGATACGCTCAAGGAGCGCGTGCACGAGTACGGCGAGGTGCCGCTGTACTGGCGGCAGACGCGGTCTTCGGTGGCGGGTGTGGCGACGCTATCTACCTGGCAGCCGCTGTAATAGGTGGCGATATCTTCCAGGGTCGTCGCGGGGTTGGCGGCGATGGCTCGGGCGGCGCTCACTGCCGGGTCGTAGGGCGATATGGCCTCGCGCGGCGTGTTGGCCGACGTCATCGCCCCGCGCTGAGCCTCGCAGACGGGATCGCCGGTAGCGGTGGCGCAGGCGGTCAGGCGGGCATTGGCTGCCCCCGACAGGCTGGGCTGGCCGTAATACGTGGTTTCCGGCGGCGTGCTGGTATAACCCGGGACGGTGCTCGAGGCGCTCGGCGCATTGACCGTCCCCCGGATCACCGGGTTGGCCGCCTGGCCGGCTGCGGTGCCTTCCTCGAATGGGCCGGCGACGGCGGCGGTCTGCGTCGTAACGAAGCAGACGAGCGTGATCCAGATGATCCAGCGGCGCATCGTGGCCTCCTATCCCCGAATCCGTTTCAGGAAGGTGTCGGCCGCCGGGCCGAACCCGGGTGCCCACCGCCGCATGTATTCCAGCGCGTAGTCCAGGCTCACGTCGCCGGAGGTCCGCAGGAAGCCTTCGGCTGACGCGCAGCTGCCGCCGGCGCAGGCGACCGGTCGGGCGCCATCGCGCACCAGCACGAAGGCCGGGACCCGGGTGACGGCATAGCGGTCGAAGGCCTGCGGATCGATCTGCACGGCCACTTGCCGGTCGCCGATGAGGCGCTGCACCTGGGCGACGGTGGTGCGCAGCGACCCGTCGGCGAAGCCCCGGAGGACGATCGAAGCCTGGGCGCGCGCGGCCTGGTCGATGAGGCGCTGCAGCGTGGGCTGGGGCATGGAGAGGCTGATGAAGATGAGGAGCCCCGGCCCGGACGCCAGCCCTTGCGCCTGGCTCATCGCCTCTACC
>JAGQTV010000004.1 GCA_020438845.1 Mycobacterium sp.
CCGGTGCACCCGCGCGGGATGGCCCGGCTGCGGATCCTGCTGACCGACGGCACCGGACCGCTCTTCCAAGACGGCTCCGGCAGCCTGGCCGCCGAGTTACGCGCCGTGCGGGCTGCGCTCTAAACACGGAGAAGCCCTAACGCCGTGACGCGCTAACACCGTGATGCGCAGTGCTGCTGCCCCGTGAAACATCAGGGCAGCAGCACTGCCACACCGGCGATCCGGTCCGCCGCGAGGTCGGCCAGCGCCGTTCAGGTGAATGCCGTTCAGGTGAATCAGGCCGGCGTCAGATCACGCCGCTGACCCGCCGACCTTTGTGCACTGACTCCAGGACACTGCGCATGGCCGCCGCAGTCTGCGGCCAGGAGAACTCCCGACTGCGCGCGGCCGCTTTGGCACCGAGCTCTTCACGCAAGACCCGATCGGACAGCAGTTCCTGAAGCCGGTCGACCAGTTGGTTGTGATCGTCCACCAGCAGGCCGGTCACCCCGTCGACAACGGAATCGGTCAGCCCGCCTGAAGCTCGGTAACCGATGGTGGGCACCCCGTGCTGGGCCGCCTCGATCACCGCCAGCCCCCAGCCCTCCTTGCGCGATGGCAGCAGGTGCACCCAAGAGCGTTGCACCACAGCGTGTTTGGTGGCTTCATCGACGTGGCCGTGGAACGTGACCGCATCCGAGATTCCGAGTTGCTCGGCATGCTCGACGAGGCGGTCCTGCCACCAGCCGCCGCCCACGATGTCGAGGTGCAGGTCCGCGACGTGGCCGCGCAGCACGGCGACCGCATCGAGTGCGTCCTCGATCTGCTTGTGCGGCACCAGCCGTGACAGCACCACCACCCGTGGGGTGGCGCAGCGTTCGCCGGTCAGAGTGCTCGGCGGTGCCTCGTCGAGACCATTGCGCACCACGGCAACCCGACTCGCGTCAACACCGAGGTCGGCGAGGTCGCGCGCCGAGGGCAGCGACACCGTGACGTACTGGTTGCGGCGGTGCAGGCGGGGCGAGAGCCGGGACTCGACCCACCAACCGAACCGCCCCAGCATCCGGCCCGCCACCGGCCATTGCTCCCGGTGGCAGTGATGTACCAGCAGGACCACCCGAGAACCGAACGCCAACCGCGCCAGGAAGGGCAGGCCGTTCTGCGCGTCGATCACCACGTCCGGGCGGGAGCGCCGCAACGGGCCCAGCCGGAGCCGAGCCGCCACCATGGCCAGCCCGGCCCAGATGTAGACGGTGTAGTGGCCCCCACCACGGCTGATCCGCACCCCGTCCAGGGTTTCCGACCGCGGCGCGCCCGGGTAACCGGCTGTCCGGAGGGTGACGTCAACTCCCGACGAAGCCAACACGGCACCGATGCGCTGCAGGTAGGTTTCGCTACCGCCGCCCTGAGGATGTCCGGTGTCGCGCCAGCACAACAGCAGCACTGAGCGGACGTGCCCAGACGGGGCGCCGGATCGGACAGGGGCGGACATTGGCGTCAAGCCTAATGGCGGTTCGGCGAAGCCGAGCCCACCAACCCCAAGGCCGCCCGGTTACGGGTGCTGTGGCTAACCGGTTCTCGTGGCTCGGCCGAGGGCGAACTCGGACGACGGTGCGGGCACCCATGCCGGCAGCGGCGTCGGTATCGGGACCATCTCGCGTCGTGCCGAGTCGACGGTGAAACCGGCCTGGGCGATCGCGCGTTCGGTGTCGCGATGAGTGTGACAATTGCCCGACAGCCGCGGCCAAACCGTGGCATCGGCCAATTGCTGCATCCGTCCGCGCCAACCCGAACTCGCGATGTGTTCGAAGTAGTGCAGTGTGCCCCCTTGCTTGAGCACCGAGCGGATCTGCCGCAACACCCCATCCAAATCCCCAACCGAACACAAGACCAGCGCGCAGACCACTGCGTCAAACGGTTCAGCGGCGGGGAGGGCCTCGATCGGCGACGCGATCACCGTCACCGGCACGGGTGCCGCCTCGGCCGCACGCCTCGCCCTGAGGAACAAGCGGGGCTCCGGCTCCAAAGCGACGACCTCGGATACCGCGCCGGGATAGAACTCGAAATTGGTACCGGTGCCGGCACCGACCTCAAGAACCCGGCCGGACAGGTCGGCCAGATTCTCCCGACGCAACTCCCGCAATGCTTGGGATTCACGGGAGGACTTCATCGTCCACACCCGAGCGAAGAAGGGATGGTCGAACTCGGGGGGCGTCATGTCGCCACCACCGGGATGATCCGGGAAAGTGCCACGCCGCCGATGGTACGAACCTTCCCCCGGCGTCGAAACCCAGCCCGGAGTCAGCGCGCCACCGGCCCGTGAGGCCAGCCCGGGCTGTCCGACCCTAAAGTTGGCCCGATGGCCGTCACAGACCTGTTCGCCCGACGGGCGACGCTGGGGCGCGCGGCTCGATTGCTCGGCGAGTTCCGCTTCGAACAAACCGACCCCGCGCGCTTCTACGGCGCGTTGGCCGATGACACCGCCGCCATGGTCACCGACCTGTGGCGCGCCGGGCCGGGCACCGACCCCACCGGACGCAGCGTGCTCGACGTCGGCGGCGGGCCCGGATACTTCGCGGCGGCATTCACCCGACAGGGCTGGCATTACATCGGTGTCGAGCCCGACCCGCGCGAGATGCACGCAGCCGATCATCAGGCCCGGGGCGGGCCCGGCACTTTCGTCCGGGCTTCCGGGCTGGCACTGCCGTTCGCCGATGGCAGCGTCGACGTCTGCCTGTCCTCCAACGTCGCCGAGCACGTACCCGAGCCCTGGCGACTTGGCGCCGAGATGCTGCGCGTGACCCGGCCCGGCGGGCTGGCGATCCTGTCCTACACCGTCTGGTTGGGGCCGTTCGGCGGTCACGAGACCGGACTTCTGTGGCATTACCTCGGCGGTGCCCGGGCGGCGGCCCGCTACACCCGGCGGCACGGCCACCCACCGAAGAACAACTACGGCTCGTCGTTGTTCACCGTGTCGGCCGCCGACGGGCTGCGGTGGGCCGAGTCGACGGGCGCGCTGGTGGCCGCCTTCCCCCGCTACCACCCGCAATGGGCCTGGTGGATGACGTCCGTGCCGGGCCTTCGCGAGTTCCTGGTGAGCAATCTGGTCTTGGTGCTGCGGCCTACGTAGTGTGATCTGTATGACGCAGGCTGCCTATCGCACTGAATTCGACAAGTTGTTCATCGGCGGCAAATGGGTCGAACCGTCGACGTCGCGGGTGATCGAGGTCTACTCCCCGGCCACCGGCGAATATGTCGGCAAGGTGCCCTGGGCGGCCCCCGCCGACGTCGACGCCGCCTGCGCCGCCGCGCGTGAGGCGTTCGACTCTGGACCGTGGCCGCGGATGACACCGCAGGAGCGCCAAGCGGTGCTCGCCAACGCGATCAAGCTGATCGAGGACCGCGCCGAGGAGTTCAAGTTCCTCCTTAAGGCCGAGACCGGCCAGCCACAGATGATCATCGACATGATGCAGTACGGGGCCGCGCTGTCCGGGCTGCAGTTCTATTCCACGGCGGCGGACAAATTCACCTGGAAGGACGTCCGTGACGGCATCTACGGCCAGACCCTGGTGCTGCGTGAACCGGTCGGAGTCGTCGGTGCGGTGGTGGCCTGGAACGTCCCGCTCTTCCTGGCCTGCAACAAGCTGGGCCCGGCGTTGATCGCCGGTTGCACGATGGTGCTCAAACCCGCTGCTGAGACGCCGCTGACCATCAACGCGCTGGCGGAGGTGTTTGCCGAGGCCGGCCTGCCGGAGGGGGTGCTGTCGGTGGTGCCGGGCGGCCCGGAGACCGGGCAGGCCCTGACCGCGAATCCGCTCGTTGACAAGTACACCTTCACCGGCAGCACATTGGTGGGCCGCGCCGTCGGCGTTCTGGCCGCCGAGAAACTCAAGCCCTGCACACTGGAACTGGGTGGCAAGTCGGCGGCGATCATCCTCGAGGACGCCGACCTGGACGCCACCCTGCCGATGTTGCTGTTCTCCGGGCTGATGAACAGCGGGCAGGCCTGCGTGGCCCAGACCCGCATTCTGGCGCCGCGGTCGCGCTACGACGAGATCGTGGCGAAGGTGGCCGCCGCCGTGGCCGCCATGCCGGTTGGCTTGCCGGACGCCCCCGGCGCGGTGATCGGCCCGTTGATCAGCGCCAAGCAGCGCGAGCGCGTCGAGAGCTACATCCGCAAGGGGCAGGAGGAGGGCGCGCGCCTGGTCGCCGGGGGTGGCCGGCCGGAGGGTCTGGACAGCGGCTGGTACGTACAGCCGACGGTGTTCGCCGACGTCGACAACTCCATGACCATCGCCCAGGAGGAGATCTTCGGCCCGGTGCTGTCGATCCTTCCGTACGAGACCGAGGAGGATGCGATCCGGATCGCCAACGACTCGATGTACGGGCTGGCCGGAAGCGTGTGGACGACCAACTACGACAAGGCGATTGAGATCGCCTCAAAGATCCGCACCGGTACCTACGCGGTGAACATGTACGCCTTCGACCCCGGTGCGCCGTTCGGCGGCTACAAGAATTCAGGGATCGGCCGGGAGAACGGGCCAGAGGGCATCGACGAGTACGTCGAGCACAAGAGCGTGCTGCTGCCGTTCGGCTACACGCCGAAGCTATAGACATGTCCCTGTTCCGCGCATTCCTGACAACATGCCTGATCGTCGTCACCGTCTACACAGCGATCACCATCGCTCACCACGGCGCCGATCTGCTGCCCGTCTTCTTCGGCGACATGGTCAAGCTGGACTGGCCGGGCCAGTTCAACCTGGACTTCATGACATTGCTGCTGTTGTCGGGTCTGTGGGTGGCGTGGCGACACCAGTTCAGCGCCAACGGATTAGCGCTGGGAGTCCTCGCGGTATTCGGCGGAATGCTGTTCCTGTCGATCTACCTATTGGTCCACAGCGTGAAGACCAAGGGGGACATGAGGGCTCTGTTGCTCGGTGAGGCCCGCGCCCGACAGATCTGACGACGCAAGCCTTCCCTCAAGAGACGGAAGGTGACCGCTTCGCGCAAGATTTCAACACCGCGCGCCGGTGCCGCGTCGGTGCATCTGCGCTCAGAACACCACCCGCACGATCATCTCGGCCACGGCGGCGGGCTTGTCCACACCGTCGATCTCAATGGTGTGGACAACAGTCAGGTCGACGGCGTCCCCCTTGGCGGTGGCGTCGGCGAGTTGGGAACGCACCCTAATTCGGCTGTCGACCGGCACGGCGGACAGGAAGCGCACTTTGTTCAGGCCGTAGTTGATGGCCAGTTTGACGTTCTCCACCCGGAAGTTGTCCTTGCTCAGCGCGGGAACCAGGGACAGGGTGAGGAACCCGTGTGCGATGGGAGCCTTATAGGGGCTTTGTTCCTTCGCGCGTTCGACGTCGACGTGGATCCACTGATGGTCGCCGGTGACGTCGGCGAAGTCGTTCACTCGCTGCTGGTCGATCACCAGCCAGTCGCTGACGCCGAGTTCCTGGCCTACCAACTCCCGGGCACTGGCAATGGACGTGATCACCTGCATGGGTTGTCCTTCCGGTCAGGGTATCCCGATGGTCCCAGACGGGCCGATCGACAGAGTATGAGCTGATTCATACTAACTGTCATTCACCAAGCTGTAACGCGCTGGAGACGGCCCAGCTGTTGCGCGTTCGGTTCGGTCAAACTAGGTTCATAACCATACTTATGGAGGTGACATGGCCAGCCCTTCCGCCGACCGGGCGACACCCCGAAGTTCCGGGATATGGATCGTCGAACTGAACGTCGCCGGGTGCACCGTCCGTCGTCGTACCGCAAAGCGCCGCTACCTACTCCGGGCGCCCCTGCCCGTGCCGCGCCAACTTGCGGCTCGACTGACCGGGACGACGTAGATGCCAGCCGACACCGCGCGCGGCACAGAACGCCGAACCCGGGGTTCGACGCGGTCGACGATGTTGAGCAGTGCTGCGGAGATGCTCCGGGAAAGCGGCGCAGCCGGAGTGACGATCGATGCGGTGCTGTCCCGCAGCGGAGCCCCCCGCGGCTCGGTCTACCACCACTTTCCCGCCGGCCGGAGCCAAATGCTGCGGGAGGCTCTGGATTTCGCCGGAGATGACATCACCGCGCAGATCGACCAGGCCGCCGACGTCAGTGCGAGCGTGTTGCTGCGAGAATTCGTCGAGATGTGGCGCGAGAACCTGATTGGCAGCGACTACTCCGCCGGGTGCCCAGTTTTGGCCGCCGCGGTGGGGTCCGGTCAGGACGAAAACCAGTTGGCCACCGCCGCCGGTGAAATCTTCCGACGATGGCGCGACGCGTCCACGCGAGCCTTCCTTCGAGCGGGTTTCGACCCCGCCGAAGCCTCGGCACTGGCGCACACAACCATTGCCGCGCTGGAGGGCGCCGTGGTGCTGTGCCGGTCCGCCCGAAGCATCGAGCCGCTGGATGACGTCGCCCGGCAGATGGAGTTCCTGATCGAGGCCCGCAAGTTTGTCGGCAAGTTCAACGCCGGGGGTCCACGTGGCTGAGCCGGGGCCGTCGGGGCTATTGACGTCGGGCCTGGACCCCGAGACACCACCCAGCGTACTTACGCGGTTCGCCATCACCACCCTTGAGGAGAACCTTCACCAGGCCACGGTGTCGGCCTCGATGCCATTGGGCGGTATGTGCAATCCGTTCACCGGCCAGCCCTCGATCGCCGGGGTGGCGATCCTGGTCGACGACGTCGGCGGCCGGGCGAACTTCTACCGGCGCGCCGAGGGACAGTGGACAGTGTCCAGCGAACTGACCGTGGAGATGAGCCCCGCTGCAGCCCAGAGCCTGCTGGCCGCCCCCGACGAACCTGTCGTCGCCCACGCGCGGCCACTCGGACCGGCAGCCGCACCGATGCTGGCGGTCTGCACCCTGACCCACTGCGGCGCCGTGATCGGCGGGGGGACGGTGCACACCGTACCGATCTCGGGCGGACCGGACCGCCCGACGCCGCGCGGGCCGCATCCGGTGGCCCAAACGCCGGGAACCACTCTGGCCCAACTGATGTCGGTAGAACCGTTACCTCCGATGGACGGCACATACCAGCTTCGACAACACCCCGACCCGATGATCAACAACCTGCTCGGAATCGTGCACGGCGGCGTCAGCAGTGCTGGGCTGGAACTGGTCGCCGCGGCCGCTATCAACCACGGACAGGATCAACCCTTTCGGACCGCGTCGATCAGGGTGAACTTCCTGCGACCGTTCCCGGCTGGGGCACAATCCCGCTATGAGGGAACCGCGCTTCGCGTGGGCCGGACCTCCGCGGTCGGGGACGCCCGCGCGTTGAGTACCGACGGCAAGGTAGCAGTCATCGCCCGCGTCACCGGCTATCGGTGATCCCCATGGTTGACTCCTTCGCCGCCCTGTGTGCCGAAGAATCGGAATTGGCCGCCATCCGCGGATCCGTTAGGGAGTTTCTGGCCGCAGACCGCGCCGAGCACGGCTGGGAGCCAGCCGTTGACGCCTGGCTCTCCCGGTGGGACGAGGCGTTCAGCGCTCGACTGGGCGATGCGGGGTTTCTGGGGCTGACCATTCCCAGGGAGTACGGCGGGCGGGGGTTGAGCCATCTGCATCGCTACGTGGTCGCAGAGGAGCTTTTGGCCGCCGGGGCTCCGGTAGCGGCGCACTGGATCGCCGACCGGCAGGTCGGCCCAGCCCTGTTGTCCTACGGAAATGAAGAACAACGACGGCGGCTGTTACCAGGAATCGCTGCGGGACGGTACTTTTCAGCCATCGGCATGAGTGAGCCGCAGGCCGGATCGGACCTGGCCGCCGCGACCGCCAAAGCCACCCGAACCGACGGCGGCTGGGTTTTGTCCGGCACCAAGGTGTGGACCAGCGGCGCCCACCTTGCCCACCAGATCGTGGTGCTGGCCCGCACGAGTCCGCTCGACCCCGCGCACCGCCACGCCGGATTCAGCCAGTTCATCGTGCCGACGGGTTCGCCCGGCCTGACCCTCAGTCCGATTGTGCTGATGTCCGGTGAACATCACTTCAACGAAGTCGGTTTCGACGAGGTCTTCGTCGATGACGTAAATCTGCTCGGTGAGGTCGGCGACGGGTGGCACCAGGTAACCGCCGAACTGTCCTTCGAGCGCAGCGGGCCGGAGCGGATCCTGACCACCGCACCGCTTCTCACCGCGCTGATGCGTGCGCTGAGCGTCCAACCCGATACCGATGACCACACCGCGGCGGCGGTGGGCGAACTCGTAGCCCGGCTGACCTCCCTGCGACAGTTGTCGGTGTCGGTAGCCAGGGCACTGGCCGAAGGACAGTCCCCGGTCAACCAGGCGGCATTGGTCAAAGATCTCGGAACCCGGTTCGAGCAGGAGTCGGTGGAGTTGGCTGCCGACCTGCTGCCCTATCTCACCGCCGAATCCGAGGATCGCAGCCGCGTCGAGGCGATGCTCAGGGTTGCACGGCTGCACTCTCCGCTGTTCACTCTGCGCGGCGGTACCAACGAAGTGCTGCGCGGCATGGTGGCAAAGGGAATGGGGCTGCGCTCATGAGCGCTTGCGCGAAGAAGAAACGATACCGATGAGCGTGCTCGATGGCGGCGTTTTTCCCTCTGCCGCAGACGATCTGACCGACCTCCGAAATCTTGTCGACGACATCGGTCGACGCTCCTTCGACTCGCGGATCGGCCGGCGCTCACTGCCCGACACCTTCGACCGCACCGCTTGGCACCACCTCGAAGATACCGGCTTGACCTGTCTGGCTAGCGCCGCCGACTCGGGCGGTGGCCCCACCGAACTCGCGGTGGTCTTGCGGTCACTGGCCCGCCATTCGGTCACCGTGCCGCTGGCTGAAACCGACCTGCTGGGCGGCTGGTTGACCTCACAGGCCGGAGTCCCGGTTGCGCCGAGCGAGCCGCTGACTGTCGCCACCGGCAACGCGAACGTGGCCGACTGGCGTATCACCGCCACCGCCGTGGCGGTGCCCTATGCCGCCGATGCCGAATCGGTGCTGCTTATGTTGCGCGACGGTGAGCGACGGTTGGTGGCAGCCGTTCGCACCGATGAACTGTCGATCAGAAAGGGACACAATGCCGGTGGCGAGCCTCGTGACACCGTCGCGGTGGACCGGCCGACTGAGGACTTCATTGCACTCGACTGCGCAGCCGAAACCGAACTGACCCTCCGCGGGGCTTGGGCACGGTGCGTGCAGACGATCGGCGCACTGGATGCGGCGGTTGAGTTCTCGGTGGCCCACACCCGCGAACGTCACCAGTTCGGTCGGCCGTTGAGCGCCTTCCAGACGGTCCAGCACACACTGGCGGGCATGGCGGGTGAGGTGGAACGTGGCCGCGCTGCAACGAATCTCGCGGTGGCCGCGGCAGCCGACTATGGATTTCACAGCCCACGTACCGAGTACGCCGTCGCGGTCGCGAAGGTAGCCCTGGGCCGAGCGGTTCCGACTGTGGTGACAGCCGCCCATCAGCTGCACGGCGCTATCGGTGTCACGATCGAACATCGGTTATGGCTTTCGACGATGCGGGCCCGAAGCTGGATCGATGAGTTCGGCGTAACCGCTTGCTATGCAACGAAACTAGGCCGACTGACACTCGCCGCCGAAGACCCGTGGGATGTGGTGATCGGCCGCAGCCTCTAGCCTCCGCGGGGAGGATGTCAGCGGCGGCCAGGCGTCACAATAGGAAGTCCGACTTCCTTCGCTGCGGCGGTGAGGCGCTTGTCGTAGACGACGAATGCGGTCAGCGCCGTCTATGTCGATGCGATCTGGGCCGTGGCCAGATGAATGGCATCCAGCGGAAGCAAAGTCGGGTCCTGGTACGAGGCGGCGGTGGCGCGGACGAGAGCGTCGATCTCGAAACGGTTCAGCCGCGCAATTACCGCAGGCACCAACGACAATCCTTCCGGGGCGACTGCTCTGATCGCCCGGGACAGTTCGACCTCGGCGAGCGCTGACGAGATCCTGGGAATCTCCCGGCGGGCATCGAGCCAGTCGGCCAGGGCGGTGGACTCGGCCTCCAGTCGGATTTGCTTGACCAGCGCGGAAGTGTCGAGGTAGGTGATCAGTACCGGTGATCGCCGCGGAGATGTTCCATGAGTTCGCCGGAGTCGACCTCGTCGCGCGTCGGTACCGCGGGGCGCGGAGCGGGTCCGGCCAGCGTGGCGGGTTGCACGCGGCCGGCGCCGATCAGAGCCCGCAGGGGGCCTTCGGCAGCGGGGACGATCCGGGCAATCACCTCGTCCCGTTCGGTCAGAGTGATCTCTTCGCCACTTTTCACCCGTGAGAGCACCCGAGATGTCTCCTGATTCAACGTCCGAACGGATACCTCGCCGATGCAGCTGAATGTATGACAAATTGTTCTACATGCCGAGGGCGGGGGCGCCTGGCAGGCCTCCGCAGACTGGCCCAGCACGCCGGATTGGGCTCTTGTTCTGTCCAGATTCCAGCCGCCCTTGTCAGTGGGTTGTGCGAACGTAGAGCCAATAGCCGATGCGAACCCGGGGGATAGACATGAGACGTCTTATGGCACCGCTGATTGCAGCAATCGTGACCGCTGTCGGACTGGCCGGGGTCGCGAATGCCATCCCGGAACAGGGCACGCCGGAGTTCGACGCCTACATGCAGGCATTGCAGCGCAACGGATTCAACCTGAACCCCGATACCGCGTGGCGCGTGGCGCATCAGGCGTGTGTAGGCGGGATACCCGGTTACATCGGATGGGAGCTTGCCGCCCAAGGAGTTGTCGGCCCCGGTGCGCAACAGCGCCTGATGAACGTGGCGATGCAGTACGCCTGCCCGGTTCAGTAGTCCGGCCCTGAAGTCGGCATCGAGGGGGCGTTGACGCCGAGATCACTTGCCGCCGATGCGACTCGCCAGCATCATTCCCGCGCCGAGCGCGTCGCCCGGTTGGTAGCGTTTTCTTATCAGCTCGGCGGGGAGGTCCTCATGACCATCGACCCGTCTCAACCGAACCGGAATCATTCGACCACCGGGCGTGCCCATCCAACTCATGTGGTGCGGGTGGGGGCATTGGCGGTAGCGCTGGGCGTGAGCGCAGCGGCGGTGTCGCTGCCGGCCGTGGCCTGTGCCGCTCCGACGGGTTCGACCGACAAGGGTGCGTCCAATGGGGCGTCGCGGGGTGGTGCCGGTACACCCTCGGGGCAGGCAGGTCGGGCAACGCGGCGGGCCCCACACGCCGGCACGACCACCCATGCGGTCCGCGACGGAGTTGCGGCCCGACGGACGACGACCGCTGTCGGCGACCGTCAACGCCCCGTGAACCGCAACACCACCCGCGCCATCAGGGAACCCGACGTCGACATCCCGCTCGCGGTGAAAGATTCCCCGATCAGCAAGGCCGTCGCATCCCCTGTCCCTGGTTACACAGAGCAGCGTGCTGCGGTTCCGCAGGCCGTTGCGGGCCGTGTCCCGATTCTCCAGAAGGCCGTCGCCACGCTGAACACTGCGGCAATGCACTTCTTTGACACCGTCTCCCAGAGGCTCGCCGGCCTGCCTGCCAACCCGATCACCGACCTACTGTCCGGTGCGTTGCTGCTGGTTCGCCGCCACCTGTTCGATCAGCTACCCACCGTCGGCGCCGTTCAACAGATCAACTCCGCCCTGCAAACCGAAGGCACCCTCATCTTCAGTGATCCCGAGGGTGATCCCGTCCGGATCGAGCTTGACGATCCCCCGGAATTCGGCGTCGTGGAACTCACGGCTGACGGCAGATACGTCTACACCCCGGGTCCGGACTACACAGGTTCCGACAGCTTCACGGTGAAGGTCGTCGATGCCAACGGCGGTCGCAACATCTTCTACCCGTGCCGAGAACGCGCAACCCTCTACACGCCTCAGATTGCTGCGCCCAAACCGTCGACGACGTTGACCATCAATCTGAGCGCGGGATTTCTCAAGGACGTCACCGGCACTGAGACGGGACAACCCGACCTCGGCACGATGAACGGCGCCTATGTTTACCTCTATCAGCCGACGCCGGCCGACGGTGCCCCCGCCTGGACGAAGCTCGTCGACAACGGGCAGATCACCGCGGCCGTTCATGCACCCGATGCCCGGCACGCCGAGTACTACGCCAACGTCGCCCTGAAAGCGGAGGGCCAGGCCCCCCTCGCCGGGGGAGCGATCTACCTGATTGTGCAGAGCGAGAACCCGCAGCCCTGCCAGGACGGCCAGAAGGGGAACTGCCACACCGATCTGACGACGGTCGCCGACTGGCAGGAGGCCTTCGTACAGCAGAAGGTGCTCGACTACAACTACGGATACACGGCCTTCGAGTACGCCTTGCTGGGGCAAGCCGGCGATCAGGGCGACATCACCTACATTCCCGGCTTCGGCCCGCACGTCGCGATCCAAGTCTGCACCACGCAGGGCTGCGACAGCCGCGGCCTGGCCATGAACTCCGAAGACTTCGTCAGCGGACTCCTGCAGGCCGGCGTCAGCCCCGACGCCGTCTTCACCTACCCGGTGTCCCCGACCGACATGCCTTACAGCCCACTCGACGGCAGACCGTCCATTGTCATCTCACCGTCCAACGGCAGTTTCGGGAGCGACTACTACCCGTGGACGAACTGGGACGACTACCTCACCAAGACCATCGATGTCTTGCCGCCGGACAGCATGACGTTCTCCGGAACGACATCCGGTGCGCGGGACGCCGCCGGTATCTGGCACAACGGCCAGTACTACTCCTACAGCGTCCGCGCGGTCATCGGCCTCCACGACGGCGCGGCCACCGACTACTACCTGTTCAGCCCGAACCAGAACAGCCAGACCCAGGGCTACCTGCTGATCAAGCAGTCCGACGTCGGGCAGAACCTCTACGCACCCGGTCAGGGCAGTGCGCAGGCCATGTTGTACGAGAGCGTGACGGTCGACGGCGACGGAGTGATCACCGAACTCGGCGCACCCTACGACATTCCCGGCCGCACACCGCCCGGCACCGAGCCGGGACTACCCGGCGAGTTCAACGTCTCGGGTAACAACCAGTGGGGCAACGCGCTCACCCAATATTTCACCGGCTTCACGGCCGGCTACTGGGGTGTCGTCGCCAACCAGGCCAACCCCGCCAACCAAGGTGGCCCCGACAATCTCGCCACCCTGGTCGATCTCAACAGCAACCTGAACTGGGACCCGGCCTACGCCTTCGACCTGAACCGCGAGAATCCGGCACCGGACTACCAGCACAACGACCAGTACAGCTTCTTCTTCTACCGGAATTCGAACGCCTACGCCTCGGCCTTCTCCGACAACCTCGCCCAAAAGCTCAACCCCGGGCCGCAGATCTCCCTGGCCACCGGTCCCGGAGAGCAGGCGAACGTCAGCCAGATCGACCTCTACGTATTCGGCGCCGAGGAAGCCGACCCGTTCTACCGGCAACCGACCAGCACGAACTTCCTAGACCAACGGGGTGACTACCTCATTCCGACGCATCCGGACAGCACGCTGACTTTGCAGGTCCAGGGATTCAATCTCGGGTCCAAAGTCACCGACGATGCCCAGATCCAGCTCGGCATCTACCGGGGCATGAACGACGATCACCGCGCCCAATTCGACTACGTGACGCTGCCGACGCAGGGTGACAACGGCCCCTACCAGGTGTTCACCATCGACGGCGCCCCTGGGAACTGGACGGCCGGCTCAGCCGGTCCGAACCCCGGCTTCATCCAGATCAACGGCTTGCCGATGCCGTCCACCGTCGCCAAGGACGATGTCTACTGGTACCAGTTGGTGATCGCCGACAGCCAAGGTGACAACCGACGCGTGTTCGACATCTACGCCACCTCGGCCGGACCCACACCCGGGCAGCTCCAGCCCTACAACCCGGCGGCCAACATCGGCTCGGCCACGACACCGCTGGCGGCGATCGACAACAACGCCGGTGTGCTGGTCAACATCGCCACCCAGATCAACGTGAATCTTCAGCCCGACGCGTCGCTGCCCTCAGCGCTGCTGACCAACGGCTATGACCCCAATACCGCCAACAAGCCGCAGGGCCCGCAGGCGCCGGGCACGAATCCGCTGATCACCAAGCTTGCCGCTCCGGTCGTCGGCCATCTCGACGCCGGCGTCTTCGCCGCCGTGGCCGGCCAGTACGGCACGGGCGTGACGAAGGAGCAGGGTTACGAACCGATCGTCGACGAGGCCATGACGTCCGCCCACCCCGACCAGCCGATTGCGTATTTCGACAATCCGATGCCGACGGCGACGCTGGCCAACGGCATCGGTGTGGTGTTCGGCTGGACCGGCACCAACTCCTACACAACCCTGCCCCTGCCACCGGAAGGCGACTCGCCTCCGCGTTACGCACCCACCAACCCGACGTTCCTGGACGGGCCGCCCTACACCATGACGCAGGCCGGCCAGGTCGGCCAGTACAGCAACAAAATCCTGCCCGGCGACACCGCGCGCGTCACCGTCATGATGGATTCGATCGAGATCGGCACGGTCGACGGCGTCGCCGACCTCGACGGGCAGTGGCAGACCGGCCCGATCGACCTTCAACCCGGCACCTACACCGCCATCATGACGGAGCTGACCCCGGCCGGCCTGCCGGTGGTCGACTACCTCGGCAGACCCAAACCAACCAGCACCGCGGTGACGATCGTCGTCCTATAGCCGGCCAGGTGCGGGGCCGTCAGGTTCCGGTCCAGTTCGGCACCCGCTTCTCCGCGAAGGCGACAGCCCCTTCCCGGGCATCCTTCGAGGCGAACACCGGCATGATGATCTTCAGCTGCTCGCGCCACTGATCCTCGGGGCTCCAACCGCGCGACGCGGTGATCACGCGCTTGGTAGCCGCCACCGCCAGGGGTCCGTTCGCGGTGATCCGCTCTGCAAGGCCGATGGCCGCCTCCAACGCCTGCCCTGGCTCAGCCAACAGATTCACCAAACCCAGCTCATGAGCCCGCTCGGCGGGCAGATTGTCGCCGGTCAGAGCCAGCTCCATCGCAATCTGGTACGGAATCCGCTGCGGTAGCCGCAGCAGGCCACCACCGGCGGCAACCAACCCCCGCTTGACCTCGGGGATTCCGAAGGCCGAATTCTTCGCTGCGACAATCAGATCCGTTGCCAGTGCCAACTCCGTACCGCCGGCCAGCGCGAAACCCTCGACAGCGGCGATGATCGGCTTGACCGGTGGGCGTTCGGTGAAGCCCAGCCCTCGACCCTTGACCACCACGTTCTCGCCGCGCGCGAATGCTTTGAGATCCATGCCCGCGCAGAAAGAGCCTCCCGCCCCGGTGAGGATGCCCACCGACAGCGCCGGGTCGTCGTCGAGCTGATCGGTGGCCGCGGCCAGTCCGTGGCTGACCGCGGCGTTGACCGAGTTCTTGGCCTCCGGCCGATTAATGGTGATGATCAGGATCCGGCCGCGCCGTTCGGTCAGAACGCTGTTGTCTGTGCTGGCTTCTTCACTCATTCGGTGATCGTAACGAGGCGCGCATAATGGCCCTCATGGCCAGTGGGACCACAGCCGACATCCACCCTGAGTTGCGTCGGATCGCTCGTGTCCTCCCTCGCGGAGGCCTGCACCGATGGACACTTCCGGTTCTGAAGAGGCTGCGTTTTCGCCCGGGTAGTGACGACGGCGTTGAGATTCTGACGCTGCCGTCCGGGGTAGGGGTCCGCCTTTACCGCCCGGCAGGCAGCGGCGGAGGCACCCCGGCACTGCTGTGGATCCATGGCGGTGGGTACGTGCTCGGCCACGCCGCGCAGGACGACGCCCTGTGCCGACGCTACGTCGAACGGCTTGGCATCGTCGTCGCGTCGGTGGATTACCGGCTGGCTCCCGAGCATCCCTACCCGCAACCGCTCGAGGACTGCTACACCACGCTGACCTGGCTGGCCGGTCTGCCGGGCGTGGATGCCGATCGCATCGCGGTCGGCGGACTGAGCGCCGGCGGCGGCCTGACCGCCGCGTTGGCATTCCTGGCTCGTGACCGCGGCGAGGTGCGCCCGGTCCTGCAACTACTGTCCTATCCCATGTTGGACGACCGCTCCGTCGATGCCGCTCTGGACCGCCCCGGGGGCCGGATCTGGAACGCCCGAAGCAACAAGATCGGCTGGAGCGCCTACCTCGGCGATGCCGACCCGGCGGTCGCGGTTCCGGCCCGGCGGAACGACCTGGCCGGGTTGCCGCAGGCCTGGCTCGGGGTCGGGACGCAGGATCTACTCCATGACGAGGGCCTCCGCTACGCCGAACGGCTCACCACCGCCGGTGTTCCGTGCCGAGTTCACCTCGTCCAGGGCGCGTTTCACGGTTTCGACCAGATCGCGACGAAAAGCTCCGTTGCTCAAGAGTATTTCGACGATCAATGCGCAAGCTTGCGCGAAGCGATGGGTCTGGTGCGGTAGCGATGTCGACACTCACCCGGGAACAACACGACTTGCACTCCGTGGTCGCCGACCTGATGGCCAAACGGTCATCAGAGGCGGAGGTCCGGCGTCTGATGGCCGACGAGGTCGGTCACGACCCGTCGGTGTGGACCGAAATGGCCGCAATGGGACTGCTCGGCTTAGCCATTCCGGAACAGTTCGGCGGTGCCGGCGCGGGCGCGGCCGAGCTCGCCGTGGTTGCTGAGCAAATGGGCCGCGCACTGCTGTGCGCCCCGTTCCTCTCGACGGCCGTTCTCACCCCGTATCTGCTGCTGGCCCTTGACGACACCGCGGAATGCGACGACGTCCTGCCGCGGATCGCCGCCGGTGAGTTGGTCGCCACGGTGGCCTTTGCCGAACCGGGTTCGGCGCGGCCACCGACGCACCCCGGCACCGTCGCAACCTTGGGCGGTGGTGGGTGGCGGTTGACCGGCGAGAAGACCTACGTCCTGGATGCCGGTACTGCCGAAATCTTCTATGTGTACGCGGTAATCGGTCCCGAGATAGCGATTTTCGCAGTCGATCGCAGCGCTGAGGGGGTGTCCGTTTCCCCGTTGAACACCATCGACCAGACCCGCAGGCAAGGTCGTCTCACGCTCTCCGATACCCCGGCCCGCCGAATCGGCCACGCTGCCGAACCCGCCTTGGCCTCGGCTCTGGACCGTGCAGCGGTGGCGTTGATCGCCGAGCAGGCCGGGGGCGCCATGCACGCCATGCAGATGGCCGTCGACTATGCCCGCACCCGCTACCAATTCGGCCGGGCCATCGGCAGCTTTCAAGCCATCAAGCACATGTGTGTCGACATGCTGCTGGAGGCACAGTCGGCACTCTCGGCAGCACGTCACGTAGCGCAGGCCTTCGATGCCGCCGAACCGGACCGGTTCGTCGATCTCGCACTGGCACAGGCATATTGCTCTGAGGCGTTCGTGGCCGTCGCGGCGAACACCATCCAGGTCCATGGCGGGATCGGCTTCACCTGGGAACACCCGGCTCATCTGTACCTGCGCCGAGCACGCACCGACGCCCAGCTGTTCGGCGATCCGGTTTGGCACCGAGAGCGCTACATCCGACTCCGTGAGGCGGGCCAGTGAACGACACCCCCACGAATGAGGCTGTCCGCGCCGAAGTGCGCCAGTGGCTGGCCGATAACTGGGATCCGGCACTGGAACGGACTGACTGGTCACGACGGGTGTTCGATGCCGGATGGGCGGCACCCAGTTGGGAGCCACAGTGGGGTGGCCGTGGCCTCACCGACCCCCAATCTCGAATCGTCGCTGCCGAATTCGCGCACGTGGGTGCGCGGGGAACCGGCCAAGACCGTTCGGACCTACTCGCCTGCACCATCCACGACCTGGGCACCGAGGAGCAGAAGCAGCGATTGATCCCGCCTTCGGTGCGCGGCGAGACCCGATGGTGCCTGCTCTACAGCGAGCCGGGTGCGGGCTCGGACCTCGCCGGGTTGCGGACCCGCGCCGACCGCGACGGGGCGGACTGGATCGTCAGCGGACAGAAGGTCTGGACGTCTTTCGCCAAGGCCGCCGACTACGGATTGCTGATCGCTCGAACCGACTGGGATGTGCCCAAGCACAAGGGAATCAGTTTCTTCATCTTCCCGATGCGCCAACCCGGGGTGGAAGTGCGGCCCATCCATCAGATCACCGGCGAATCGGAATTCAACGAAGTGTTCATCACCGAGGCGCGGGTGCCGGATGCCAATCTGGTGGGCGAAGCAGGCGGCGGTTGGGCGGTGCTGCAGTTGGCTTTGGCCTACGAGCGACGCCTGATGGGCGATCTGGCTCGGACCGCGCGTGCCAGCAGGGACCTCAGGCCGGACGCCGACAGCCTGATCACGATGGCCCGGTCGGCTGGGAAACTCACCGACTCCTACCTCCGCCAGGAGATTGCCCGCGCCGAGGCCTATTCGGCGGTCAATCGTTGGAATACCCAGCGCGCCAAGGCCACCCGCGACCGCGTTGAGGCGGCCACGCTGCTGGCTCTCGGGAAGATCGCGATGTCACGCATTCTGCACACAACCGCCCGGGTGCAGACCGAGATCGTCGGCCCGGAGTCGATGCTCACCGGACCGGAGAATCCCGTCGGCGACGCTGTGACCTTCCGAACGCTCAACGCCTACTTCACCTCGATCGGCGGTGGCACCGACCAGATCCAGCACAACATCGTCGGCGAACGGGTGCTGGGCCTGCCGAAGGAACCGGAACCGTTCAAGGACAAGCCGTTTCGGGAACTCCCGCACGGCTCGTAATGCGTCAGCGGAAGTGCACGGCGTCGCCGCCCCAGGCCTCTCGGATGTGCGAGTCGACGTCCTGGAGGACCCGGTCGTGACGGTCGATGACCAGGCAGGATCGATCCGCTTCCTGATAGGGCATCCAGTACGGTTCGTCGGGGAGTCCCAATGGCTTGCCGTGGGTGGCGAAGTTGACCCACCGCGCCCGGATCCGACGGGAGACCTCCTTGGCCGACTTGGCACCGCCCAATTTCAGCGAGTAGTCCCCGGGAACCCCGAGCGTTCCCCAGACGTAGGGCAATTCGGTGGCATGGGCGGCACCGACCAGCAAGAGCTTCATCATCGGCGTCGACCAATCGAACCGGTAGAGATAGACCGGCGCCACCTGGCTGTGCCCTTCGGCGAACCACAATGACGGCATCCGGAATGCGACGTCGCTGGCGATGCTCATCCCCCGCGCGCTGCCGCGATGGCGCGCATAGGCCGACCCGAGCTTCTCCTCGGTTGGCAGTTGGAGGTCGGGCTGTTCGGCAGCGATCTCGTTGAACATCGACGTGATCGCGCGGGGGGTGATCGGCATCAGCGGCGAGCGCATCAACCGGAACAGCGCCGCCTCATTCCGGTTGGTTCCGATGATCAGGGGAACCGGGTGCGTTCGGCCGTCCCGCGCCGCACGCACCGGGTAGTCGGGCAACAGGTCGCCGTCGACGATCGGCACGAACGCCAAGGTGCCGGGGTTGCGCACCGGCACCTCGTCGAACACCTTCTTGGTTGCCGCGATCAGCGAGGGGATGTCGGCTTCGGCCATCCGGTACGCCTCATCGGTAGGGATACCGAGAAAGTCCAGCACCTCTCTGGCGACCCGCTGCGAACGGCCCTGGTCGTACACCGAGGTCACCGGCGAGCTTTGCGCGACTGCGGCACCGAACAACCCGCTGGCTTCAGGAACGCCGAGCAAGGTCGTCACGATCCCGCCGCCTGCGGACTCACCGAACAGTGTCACCCTGTCCGGGTCGCCGCCGAAGGCCGCGATGTTGGCTTGAATCCAACGCAGGGCGGCCAGGATGTCCCGGATTCCGACGTTGGTGTCGAAGGGGCGACGCGGAGTGCTCAGGGCCGACAGGTCGAGGAAGCCGAAAACCCCGATTCGATAGTTGAGTGTGACGATCAGCACGTCGCCGCTGCTGGCCAGCCGCCGGCCATCGTAGAGCGGCTGGCTGCTGGACCCCAGCACATAAGCCCCGCCATGCAGCCACACCATCACCGGTTTGCTGTCACCCGGCTGGGTGCCCGATGGCGCCCAGATGTTGAGACCCAGGCAGTCCTCATCCTTCGCGGCACCGAGGTCGAGTGGAAAGTTCGGGACGCTCGGCTGCGGACAGACCGGACCGAAAGCGGTGGCGTCGAACGGCTCGTTCCACGGCTCTGGCGGCTGCGGGGCCCGGAATCGGAGCTCACCGACCGGCGGGGCCCCGTAACGGATGCCCTTCCAGGACATCGCCTTTCCGTCATCGATACCGCGAACCGGGCCGTAGGCCGTCTCCACAACCGGGCGATGGGTCATCATCGACTCTCCCTGGGTTTTCTCAATCGTTTCCCAGGTTACTCGCGAGTAACCGATTGTGGGGCGACTCGCTAGGGGTGTAATGCAGTGAATCGCCAATCCAGCACCGGCCGGTCTGCACCGTCCGCTTGTATGGCGTAGACCAGCGAGCGCAGGGTCAACAGTCCGCCACGGTCGTCGGGCAACGACTCAGCTGCCTCGACGTGCAGATCGCTGTAGAGAGTGTCCCCTTCATACACCGGGCCACTGTGCTCGCAGTGATGCCAGCCAAGGACGGCCGCCAGGTTGGGAAGCAGTCGCACGGCCTGGGACAACGCCAGTCCTATCGTGTGTCCGCCGTAGACCAGACGCTGACTGTCCTCATCACGGCGGGTTCGTGAATCATGATGGACGGCGGCGACATTCAAAGTCAGACGGGCGAGTTCGGGTGCGGAGGTGACGACGTCGGCAGTGCTGCGCGACACCGATCCTGCAATATCGGGATAGAAGCGCGGACCGGGTACCCGCGCACGGAACGCGGCGCCGTTCCAGTGCGCGGTGGGGTCTCCCGGACCGGACACGACGGGCAGGGTGTCGGTGCCGATCGCTGCCAGATCGTCGGCGTGCCCCGTTGGCGTGGCCCCCGGACTCAGCGGCAACATCGCACAGCGGTAGAAGTCGAGCACCAGCCGGCCCACCTGGTCGATCGTGGTCATCCGCAGGGCCGCGAGCCCGGTGGGGGCGCGCCCTGGCTTGGCGCTGTTTTCCTTGAGGCCGACCACTTCAGTGCGGGTGAACAGGGTGTCCCCCAGTGTCGGAAACCGGTAGAACACCAGTCCGCGGTAGAAGAGGTTGGCTTTGACCCGCTGGGTCACCAATGTGGACTGGCCGATTGCCACGTCGCAGACCAGTGCCGGGCTGGCGAGCTGACCGGGCACACCGGTGACCGCATGGGCCAGTTCGGCGTCCAGCGCAAGCCGTAGGCGGTTGCCGACTATCCCCTGATGCACGGCCGCGATGCCGGGGGTCAGCGTCATCGACGGGGCCCAGTCGAAGACTTGGCCGACAACGAGGTCATCGAAGTAGGGACCGCCAAATTCAATTCCCGGGTCGCTGCGCTCCTGCCCACCGGATCCACTTCCCGGGTCGCTGCGCTCCTGCCCACCGGATCCACTTCCCGGGTCGCTGCGCTCCTGCCCACCGGATCCGCCACCACCAACGTGGCCGTAGAGAGTCACAACTTAGGAGTGTGGCAGCACCCGTGGGTCCCGGCCCTGTGACACGGTGGAGGAATGCCTGGATTGGATCCCGACGAGACGCTGCTGGTATCGACGGTTCGCGCCTTCATCGACCGCGAGGTCAAGCCGGCGGTCCGTGAACTCGAGCACGCCAACATCTATCCCGAGGCGTGGATCGAACAGATGAAGCGGATCGGGATCTTCGGGCTGGCAATCGACGAGCAGTACGGTGGCTCTCCGGTGTCGATGCCGTGCTACGTCGAGGTCACCCAGGAACTGGCCCGAGGATGGATGAGCCTGGCCGGGGCGATGGGCGGACACACCGTGGTGGCAAAACTTCTCGCCCACTTCGGCACCGAGGAGCAGAAGCAGACCTACCTGCCGCGAATGGCGACCGGGGAACTACGCGCCGCCATGGCACTGACCGAGCCGGGCGGCGGCTCGGATCTGCAGAACATGACGACGAACGCCCATGCCGACGGTGATGATCTCGTCATCTCCGGCGCCAAGACGTGGATCACCAACGCCCGCCGGTGCGGACTGATCGCGCTGCTGTGCAAGACCGATCCGAAGGCCACGCCCCGCCACGCCGGCATCTCGGTGCTGCTGGTCGAGTCGCCTCCCGGAACCCCCAGAGCGGGCCTGACCATCTCCCGCGACCTGCCCAAGCTCGGCTACAAGGGCGTTGAGTCATGCGAGCTGGCATTCGACGGTTGTCGGGTGCCGGCCACCGCGGTCCTCGGCGGGCGACCGGGGCAGGGTTTCGCGCAGATGATGAAAGGCCTTGAGACAGGCCGGATTCAGGTGGCCGCTCGGGCGCTCGGAGTCGCCACCGCCGCGTTGGAGGACGCCCTGGACTACGCCCAGACCAGGGAAAGCTTCGGCCAGCCAATCTGGAAGCACCAGTCGATCGGCAACTACCTGGCCGACATGGCGACCAAACTGACTGCGGCCCGTCAACTCACCCGATATGCCGCCGAACGCTACGACAGTGGAGAGCGCTGTGACATGGAGGCCGGGATGGCCAAGCTGTTCGCCTCCGAAGTGGGCATGGAGATCGCCCTGAACGCCGTACGCATTCACGGCGGCTACGGCTACTCGACCGAGTACGACGTGGAACGCTACTTCCGCGATGCGCCGCTGATGATCGTCGGCGAGGGCACCAACGAGATTCAGCGCAACGTGATCGCCGGTCAATTGGTCGCCCGCGGCGGGCTCTAGAGCGTCAGTTGGATCTGCGGGCCCAGGCGACCACGTAGATCACCATGGCAGCGACCAGGGCAATCAATACCCACAACACCAGCGCCTCGTCGATCCAGGATCCCGGCGGCGGGTCGCCGGGCAGGAAGTTCCGGATCGGGACGACGGCAAACAACATGGCGGCGAACCAGGAGGAGAAAGCCGGCTGGAACTGCTTTTTCCCCAGCAACATTTCTATCGCTGCGAACAGTGCCAGCGCCGGAAGCGCCAGCAGGACCAGACAGATCCCGAGGATCAATGCCAGCGGGCCCCGCGATCGCGTGAAGCTAAGGGTCAGGTTGTCGCTGGGGCCACCGGGATGGACGACAGGTCCGACTCGCTCGCTGCGGATGTCCCAACCATAAAGAGAACCGGACACCTCGACCCGTGCCGGCACGTAGCGCCGGGCATCCCCGGTTCCCACGAAAACATCGGCGCTGATCGCCCCTGTGGAGTACCAGTCGAACGGCCACTGATTGGCGTTGCCGTTTACGTTGATCGACGTGGTTGCCCGTTCCGGGAAATGGCCGGCCGGGAAATACAACTCGCCGAATTCGCTGATGGGATAAAGGCGTACGAAGACGTCGGTGTTGACCAGACCGAACTCGGGATCCTGGAGGCTCTTGTCCGGGATCACGATCACGCTCACATCGGCGGTGTTGTCCAGCGGGTGGATCGCGGTGATGTCCAGCACAACCACGGTTTCGTCGGCGGCCAGAAGGTTGCCCGGCTCGACCGTGTGAGTCGCGCTGTCGATCCAGAAGTAACCCGCGACAGACCCGAGATACACGGCCAGGATGGCGGCAATGGTAGCCACCCGACGCCACCAATTGGTTCGCTTGCCGGGCGGGAGTTTCAGCTCCGCCGTCCGGTCCCCCACGCTCACGACGGTGGTCTGGCCACGGTGTCGACGAAAGCGTTAGTCGGCGTCAGCCAGTCGCTCCTTGAGCGCCTCGAACTCGTCCTGCACGCCGGTGGGCAGCCGCTCGCCGATGAAGTCCAACCACTCCTGGATTTGCGACAGTTCGCTGCGCCACTCGTCGGGATCGACCGCCAACGCTTCGGCGACGTCCCCTTCCGCAACGTCGAGGTCGGTCAGGTCGATGTCGGCGACGGAGGGCACGATGCCGACCGGCGTCGAAATTCCGTCAACCTCCCCTTCGACTCGCCCGGCGATCCACTTCAGCACTCGGCTGTTCTCGCCGAAGCCCGGCCACAGGAACCGGCCGTCCTTGCCCCGGCGGAACCAGTTGACAAAGAAGATCTTCGGCAGCTTCGACTCGTCGGCGTTCTTGCCGATGTCGATCCAGTGCTGGCAGTAATCGCCCACGTTGTAGCCCATGAACGGCAGCATCGCCATCGGGTCACGCCGGATGATCCCGACCTTGCCTTCAGCCGCCGCAGTCTTCTCGCTGCCCAGCGTGGCACCGATGAACACCCCGTGCTGCCAGTCTCGGGCCTGGGTGACCAACGGCACCGTCGTCTTGCGCCGGCCGCCGAACAGAATCGCTGAGATCGGGACGCCCTGTGGGTCGTCCCACTCCGGGGCAAGCGAGGGGCACTGCGACATCGGTGTGCAGTAGCGCGAGTTCGGATGCGCGGCCGGGGTTCCGGACTCGGGCGTCCAGTCGTTGCCCACCCAGTCGATCAGGTGCTGCGGGTCGCCTTCCAGGCCCTCCCACCAGACACCGCCGTCATCGGTGAGCGCCACATTCGTGAAAACGGTATTGCCGGCGGCGATGGTCTTCATCGCGTTGGGGTTGGAGTTCCAGTTGGTGCCGGGCGCAACACCGAAGAAGCCGAATTCGGGGTTGACCGCGTACAGCCTGCCGTCCTTGCCGAACCGCATCCATGCGATGTCGTCACCGAGGGTTTCGGCACGCCACCCGGGGATGGTGGGCTGGATCATGGCGAGGTTGGTCTTGCCGCATGCCGACGGGAATGCCGCGGCGATGTAGTAGGCCTTGTCCTCCGGGGAGATCAGCTTGAGGATCAGCATGTGCTCGGCCAGCCAGCCCTCGTCGCGGGCCATGACCGAGGCGATCCGCAGTGAGTAGCACTTCTTGCCCAGCAGCGCATTGCCGCCGTAGCCGGACCCGAAACTCCAGATCTCCCGGCTTTCCGGGAAATGGGTGATGTATTTGGTGTCGCTGCAGGGCCACGGGACGTCAACCTCGCCGGGCTCCAGCGGGGCGCCCAGGGAGTGCAGCGCCTTGACGAAGAAACCATCGTCGCCGATCTTCTCCAGCGCGGCCGCACCCATCCGGGTCATGGTGCGCATCGAGACGACGACGTATTCGGAGTCGGTGATCTCCACGCCGAGCTTGGGATCTTCGGCGCCGAGCGGACCCATGCAGAACGGCACCACATACATGGTCCGGCCGCGCATGCAACCCCGGTACAGATCGGTCATGATCGATCGCATCTCGTCGGGCGCCATCCAGTTGTTGGTGGGCCCGGCGTCGATCTCCCGCTCGGAACAGATGAACGTCCGCGACTCCACCCTCGCTACGTCGGACGGGGTCGAACGCGCCAGGTAGGAGGCCGGCTCTTCGGCATTGTTGAGCTGCAGGAACGTGCCGGCCGCCACCAGTTGGTCGCACAGCCTCTGATACTCCTCGACAGAACCGTCGGCGAAGACAACACGATCAGGTTCGGTCAGTTCGGCGACTTCGTGAACCCAGGCGAGCAGGCCAGCGTTGTTGGTAGGTGCGCTGTCCAGACCTGGGATGGTCGCTGAGGTCATCGGTATCTCCCGCCGAGGTTTCGTTTCCGCTTCCAGACCTTCTCCGCACGCGGCGGACAGGGTAGCCGTCCCTATATTGGAAGACTAACGCGGGCGCGAACTCCTTGGTTAATCGGATTATCACCGACTACTCAGCCAGCCGGGGCATTGAGCTCCATTTCGGCGTCGAGCAACCTCGCCGCGACCCGCTCCTCCAACACCGTTCGCAACGCGGCCGAGGACTCGTCGATCCACCGGTCCAAGGTCGCACGTGCCGACAGCAGCCGCCGGGTGTGCACCAACCAGAAGCCCAGGCCCACACCGATCGTCAGGCTTGCTGCCGCGGCTTCGACGGCGTCCACGATCGGCGACCCCATCCCGGTGAGCACCCGATCGGAGGTCGCCGCCGCTCCGACGCCGAACGCCGTGCCGAGCAGTGCGGTCAGCCGATTCTCCAAGCCGGTCTGACGGGCCGGCGGAAAAACCAACTCTGGAACACAATCCGTTGGCAGGGCGAATGAAGACGCCAGACCGCAGTCATCGGCCACCTGGGCAAGTCGCGTGGTCATGGCACGGTCTAGGTCGTCGGCCACCCGGGCAGCCCGCAGGCGCACCTCCCGACGGAACGGTTCAACTTCGCGGAGCGACACCGCGGCGGCGGCCCGATGTGATTCGGCGCGCAATGTTGCGCACGCTGCGCGCACCTGGGCGACCAATTGCATCCGCGCGTGCTGGATATGGCCGCGTCGGCTGATCCGGCGCTGGATCGTGGTCGGCTGCCGCCCGGTTTCGATCGACCCCCTCTGACTCCGAGCGGCTGTCCGAACGACCTCGACCAGATCGTCGACCAACGCGGCACCAATCTCCGGCGCGGCGGCGACTCCCACCCAGGGCACGGCCGGGCACCTCCGGGCCACCCGATTGCGATTGGCTGCCAGCACGTCGCGCCAGGTGCGGTGGACGTCGATCTTCGACACCGCGGCGACGACGGCGTCGACCCGGCTGGCAGTGGCCTCCAGCAGTGCGACCTCGGACCCGACCATGGGTGCGGCGGCGGAGACGACGAATACCGCCACAGCCACATGCCCGTCGCAACTTTCGAGAACCGAGGCTCCGGGCAGGCGGTGACGAAGGGCCGCGGCGAGGCTTGTCGCCCCGCTCAACGGCGGTCCGATCACGGCGATGTTCTCCCGTCCGGTCATTGCCGAGGGTGCCCCGATTCGGGGCCGTCAGGGACTCGTGCCCACAGCCGCAGTGCACCCCGGGCAATGTCGGCGCCACAGGCCCGGTGCAGGTCGGACACCGGCCCTCGGGCATAGCGCAGCCAGGCCACCGCAGCCTGCAGGCAATCGACGCGCGTGGCGCCGGGACTGACGGACAGACCGGCGGCCTGCAGAACGGCGGTCGCTGAGGCCATCCGCGCAAGGACTAGTGCGTCGCCGGACAAGAACTCCGCTATGCGACGGCCGCCGGGATCGGCAGCACGGCCGGCCAGAACCGCCAACTCAGCCGCTGCCCGGCGGTAACGCGCTTCCACCGCGGTCCGCTGAAGGGCGCCAATGAGCTCCTCGATGCCGCTGACCCGGCGGAGCTCGGCTGCCAGTGCTTCCCGCCCGGCCCCGAAACGCAGTGCCTCCACGGCGACGGCGATTCCGAAGAGATCCAGCTCCGCCAGCAACGCCTTGACCGGCATTCCGCCCGGGACGGTGCCGCCACCAGCAAGGGCTGCAAGACCGTCGAACACGGCGTCGTCGAGCGAGGTCCGCACCAGCAGTGCGGCCACCGGAACGATGGGCACTGCGATGGTCGACCCAAGGGCGCGGCAGCGGGCACCAGCGGTGACCATCGGGCCAGGTCCGCCGAACCCCGCGAGGTCCGCTTTGTTGAGCACCGCCACGCAGGGCTGCCCGATGGCAGAAAGTGCGTCGCGGTCCTCCGGGGTGAGCGTCTCGACGAAGACGTAGACCACGATGTCCGGGGTCTCGTCGCGCCCGACGACCGATACCCCGGCGACATGCAGCGCCCTCGCCACGATGCTCCGCCCCGCGCCGGGACGACCGTCCACCTGCACTCGAAACGGCGCGGCAAGATGGTCAGCCGCTCGTCTTAGTTCGGGCCGGCCCAGGGTCGATGCGCCGGCATCGAGGATCTCGGCGACCGGACAGCCGGCCGGTCCACCGCCCAGGATCGGTGCCATCGGGCGATGGTGGCAGCAGGACCGCCGCGGCGCGAGTCACCATCAAAGGCAACTGTTGGGTCTCAATTCCGTTCCGGGGTAGCGGCAGATCTGGCTTCATAGTCCACCATGTACCAATGCACGCGCAGCCCCTGACCGGCTCAGCCATGCCGGAGCCGGATGAGCAGCGCCATCGGAGGGTCACCAGCTTCCGCTCACGACGCTCGTCACTGACCGATGCCCAACAGGAGGTATGGGATCGCTTGTGGCCGACTCTGGGTCGGCTCGCCGTCCCGGAAGACCAGACCGGATCCGTACCTTTGGACACGTCCGCCTGGTTCGGGCGACCCGCGACGAAACTCGTCCTGGAGATCGGTTGCGGTACCGGAACCTCGACGCTGGCCATGGCGCAAGCCGAGCCCGACGTCGACGTCATCGCCGTCGAGGTCTACCGACGCGGGCTCGCGACGCTCCTCAGCGGCATCGACCGCGAGGGAGTGCCCAACGTCCGGCTGATTCGCGGCGACGCCGTCGACGTGCTCGAACACCTGCTGGCCCCAGCCTCGCTTACCGGCGTACGGGTGTTTTTTCCCGACCCGTGGCCGAAATCGCGTCATCACAAGCGCCGATTGCTCCAAGCCGACACCGTCGCTCTGATCGCCTCCCGCCTGCGACCGGGCGGCATCTTGCACGCCGCCACCGACCACTCCGGATACGCAGTCCAGATCGCCGAGGTAGGGGATGCTGAACCGGCGCTGCGCAGAGCGCTGCCCGGCGAGCCGGTACCGATCTCGGTTCAGCGTCCGACTACCAAATATGAGTCCAAGGCGCACCACGCCGGCAGCGTGGTGACCGAACTTCTATGGGTTAAGCGCAATGGGTGACAGGTGAGAAGACGATGACACTGCTCGACCAGACCGCGCTCGACCAGACCGCGCTCGACCAAACCGCGCTCGACCGGACCACCGGCCTGCAAGCCACCCCGGGGCCGCCTCAGCCGACCAACAAGGCCGCGACCCGCCGAGCGCTGCTGGTGTGGGACGCCCCCAACCTCGACATGGGTCTGGGTTCAATCCTGGGCGGACGACCCACCGCAGCGCATCGGCCGCGGTTCGACGCACTGGGCCGCTGGCTGCTGGCGCGCACCGCGGAGCTGGCCACCGGACAACCGGGGGTGTCGGCCGAGCCCGAGGCGACAGTGTTCACGAACATCGCCCCAGGCAGCGCCGATGTCGTGCGGCCATGGGTGGAGGCGCTGCGCAATGTCGGGTTCGCCGTCTTCGCCAAACCCAAGGTCGACGAGGACAGCGACGTGGACAGCGACATGCTGAACCACATCGCGTTGCGCCGCGCCGAAGGCCTGTGCGCGCTGTTGGTGGCCTCGGCCGACGGCCAGGCGTTCCGGTTGCCGCTGGAGGACATCGCACGCACTGGAACCCCGGTTTCGGTACTCGGATTTCGCGAACATGCCAGCTGGGCGTTAGCGTCGGATACCTTGGAATTTGTCGATCTTGAGGACATCCCGGGAGTTTTCCGGGAACCTCTGCCGAGGATCGGCCTGGATTCGCTGCCAGAGCAAGGGGCGTGGTTGCAGCCATTCCGGCCGCTTTCCTCGCTGCTGCACTCAAGGCTGTGAAGCCGGCACCGGTCTTGATAGTTCTTATTTTGGCTTTGGAATTGCGTTAGGAGTCGCCAGTGTTCGCCTGGTGGGGTCGGACCGTTTACCGGTACCGGTACATCGTTATCGGGATCATGGTCGCGTTGTGTATCGGCGGCGGCATCTTCGGCATTGACCTGGGCAAGCACGTCACCCAGAGCGGCTTCTACGACGAGGGCAGCCAGTCGGTCACGGCCTCGCTGCTCGCCGACGGCGCCTACGGGCGAGACACTTCCGGCCACATAGTGGCGATCTACACCGCACCCGACGGCAAGACCGTCGACGATCCAGCCTTCAGCAAGAAGATTCTGGATAACCTCGACCAGGCCCAGAAGGACCACCCCGACGAGATCCTGCGGGCGATCGGCTATTTCAAGAACCCCGAACTGTTGGCCAACATGGCCGACGCCGACAAGAAGCACGCCTTCATGTCGATCCAGCTCAAGGGCAACGACGACGACACCATTCTGAACAACTACAAGAAGGTGAAGGACAGCTTCGCGATCCCCGGCATCGACGTGAAGCAGGCCGGCCTGCAACCCCTTGCCAACGAGCTCACCGGCACCATCGGCGAAGACCAGCAGCGTGCCGAAGTGGCAGCCATTCCGCTGGTGGCCGTGCTGCTGTTCTTCGTCTTCGGCGGCGTGGTGGCCGCCAGCCTTCCGGCCATCATCGGCGGCCTGTCCATCATGGGGTCGCTGGGCATCATGCGCCTGATAGCCGACTTCACCCCGGTGCACTTCTTCGCCCAGCCCGTCGTGACGTTGATCGGCCTGGGTATCGCCATCGACTACGGCCTGTTCATAGTGAGCCGGTTCCGAGAGGAAATCGCCGAGGGCTACGACACCGAGGCTGCGGTACGGCGCACCGTCATGACGTCCGGACGAACCGTCATCTTCTCGGCCGTGATCATCGTCGCGTCATCGCTGCCCCTACTGCTGTTCCCGCAGGGCTTCCTGAAGTCGATCACCTACGCGATCATCGCCTCGGTCATGCTCGCGGCGATCTTGTCGATCACCGTGCTGGCCGCGATCCTGGCCATCCTCGGTCCGAACGTCGACGCCCTCGGGGTCAACACCCTGTTGAAGGTGCCGTTCCTGCGCAACTGGTCGTTCTCGCGGAAGATCATCGACTGGTTCGCCGAGAAGACTCAGAAGACCAAGACCCGTGAAGAAGTTGAGAACGGGTTCTGGGGCAAGCTAGTCAACCGGGTGATGAAGCATCCGATCGCTTTCGCCGCGCCGATCATCGCGATCATGATCGCGATGATCATCCCCCTGGGCCAGCTATCCCTCGGCGGCATCAGCGAGAAGTACCTGCCGCCGAACAACTCGGTGCGGCTTGCACAGGAGGAATTCGACAAGGTCTTCCCCGGCTTCCGCACCGAACCGATCACGCTGGTCATAAAGAACGACAACGGGCAGCCGGTGACCGATCAGCAGGTCGCCGAGATTCGCAACAAGGCCATGGCGATCAGCGGCTTCACCGACCCGGACAACAACCCCGACGCCATGTGGAAAGAGCGCCCCTATCTCGACGGCGCCTCCAAGGACAAGTCGATCCGGGTGATCCAGAACGGCCTGGTCGTCCGCAACGAAGCCGCCAAGAAGATCAACGAATTGCGCTCCATCGTCCCGCCCAAGGGCGAGACGCTCTACGTCGGTGGTACTCCCGCACTTGAGCAGGACAGCATTCACAGCCTGTTCGCGAAACTGCCCCTGATGGTGCTGCTGCTGATCACCACGACGACCATCCTGATGTTCCTGGCATTCGGGTCATTGGTACTGCCCATCAAGGCGGCCCTGATGAGCGCGCTAACCCTCGGCTCGACGATGGGTGTGCTGACCTGGATGTTCGTCGAGGGCCACGGCTCGGGGATCATGAACTACACCCCGCAGCCACTCATGGCGCCGATGATCGGGTTGATCATCGCGGTGATCTACGGGCTCTCCACCGATTACGAGGTGTTCCTGGTCTCCCGCATGGTGGAGGCCCGAGACCGCGGTATGTCCACCACCGAGTCCATTCGGATCGGCACCGCCACCACTGGCCGCCTGATCACCGCGGCGGCCCTGGTGCTCGCCGTGGTGGCCGGAGCGTTCGTGTTCTCCGACTTGGTGATGATGAAGTATCTGGCTTTCGGCCTGCTGATCGCACTGCTGCTGGACGCGACGATCGTGCGGATGTTCCTGGTGCCGGCGATCATGAAGCTGCTGGGCGACGACTGCTGGTGGGCGCCACGCTGGATGAAGGTGTTGCAGCACAAGATCGGCCTCGGCGAGACCACGCTGCCCGATGAGCGCAAGCGGCAGGGCACCCCGGAGCCGGCCCTTGCGGGCGCCGCGAAGGCGCAGAGCAGTCCCGGCCGGGCAGCACCCGAGGTAATCCAGCCGAACCCGGCCAGCGAAGCGCCGACAACCCGGTTCGCCGCTGCGGGCAGGCCCGCGAAGGCCCCCAAGGAAGCCGCTCCCAAGGAAGCCCCTCCCAAGGAGGACCGCGACGTCACTTCGTGGCTCGGCGACTTGCGGAAGCGGGGCGCGCGACGCCCGGAGCCTGCCCTGGCGAACCAGACGGCGGCGAACCAGACGGCAGCCAACCCGACGGTGCCCACCTCCCCCCCCCCCCCCCCCCCCACCGGCCCCCCCCCCCCCAAAAAAATCTCCAAAACACCCACGACCAAACCAGCCGAAAAAACAGACCCACCAACACCCCCCCCCCCCACCCCCCCCCCCCCCCCCCCCCCCCCCCCCC
>JAGQTV010000033.1 GCA_020438845.1 Mycobacterium sp.
CCCGTGGTGGCGTATCCGGCGGCGATCTGCTGAGCGGGGGTGGCGGTCGGCTCCGTCATGGCACCTGAGACTACTTGGTCGGCGGGGCTTACTGTTGAGCGCTGTGCGGGATGAATTGGTGTGGATCGACTGTGAGATGACCGGCCTCGACTTGCGCTCGGACCGCCTGATCGAGATCGCGGCCCTGGTGACCGATGCCGAGTTGAACGTGCTCGGCGAAGGGATCGACGTGGTGATCCACGCCGATGACGCGGCGCTGGACGGAATGGTCGAGATCGTCGCCCGGATGCACAAGAGTTCCGGCCTGACCGAGGAGGTCAGGACATCGAGCATCGACGTGCCCACCGCCGAGTCCATGGTGCTGGACTACATCCGCAGCCACGTCAAGGCAGCCAAGACCGCGCCGCTCGCCGGGAATTCCATCGCCACCGACCGCGGTTTCATAGCTAGGGACATGCCAGCACTGGACGATTACCTGCACTACCGGATGATCGACGTGAGTTCGATCAAGGAGTTGTGCCGACGCTGGTATCCCCGGATCTACTACGGGCAGCCGGAGAAGGGCCTCGCGCACCGGGCGCTGGCCGACATCCGGGAGTCGATCCGGGAACTGAGGTACTACCGGGGCACCGCGTTCGTCCCTGCACCGGGTCCGACGACCGGCGAGATCGCCGAGGCAGCGGCCGCGCTGGACCGGAGCGCGGATGCCGATTCGGCCGCCGGCCCGAAGACCGGCTAGTATCGTCCCAGCCGCATCATGCGGCGATGGTGGCTGTAGTTCAGTTGGTAGAGCACCAGGTTGTGATCCTGGCTGTCGCGGGTTCGAGTCCCGTCAGCCACCCCGACACGGAAAACCGCCCCTGAGAGATTCAGGGGCGGTTTTCTGATTTGCAGGACGGGCGGTCTGGGACCCGTCGTCCGGCCCGAGGCGTCACCCCTCTGAGGCGTTGGTCGTTTCGTCGCCGTCGCCCGGCGCCGGAATGCGGCGAAGGTACTCCAGGAACACGTCTACGGCAGCAGTCGCCATGGCTCCCATTGCGGGGTCGATATTGGTACCCCGCGGGATCCCCGCTGCCAGATGGCTCCGAAACTGGGCTGTTATCGCTTCGCGAACGTCCCAGGCGAGTTGCGCAGCTTCGGTGGCGTCTCTCAGCATGAATTCCGCCGTCACGCGCCGCGCAGCCTCATCGACGACGGGTTTGAGGGCCTCTGTCGCGCGGCGCTTGATTTCCTCAAGCAGGGGCCGCGCACTTTCGGGCCACTTGTCAGCCATGTCGGGCACGCTACGCCGTCGCGCTGTGGAATGCGACCAGGCGCAGCGGTCCGGACAGTGTCCCGTGTCACGGCAGCAATCGCAGGCTTGGCATCACCCGCGCCCGCCCAGATACGTCGGCAACGCCATCGGACTCTTTGGCTGCCCATTCGACCTTCAAGTGTTGACCGTCGCTGTGGGTGCAGTGGATGGCGTCGCTGTGGATGCCGATGGTTCTGATGTGGCGAAGGCCCTGTCCGCGTAGCGGGCAGGGCCTTCGTCTGCAGGGTGGCGGCGTCCTCGGTGTGGTGACGTCGCAGGGTCAGTGATTCAGTCGTGGCCTGTTTCGGTGACGGCGATGCGGGCGGCTTTCTCGTCGACGATCGCCGATTTCGCGGCGAAGGCGGCGGTCAGGGCGTGCACGGCG
>JAGQTV010000034.1 GCA_020438845.1 Mycobacterium sp.
GATCTGGCTCTTACCTTTCTGCCCTACGGCGGCATCTACCTGACCGGCAGCGTGACGCGCGCCTTGCGGCCTTTCATCCGAGGCGGTGAGAGTGCCTTTGCTCAAGCCTTTTTCGCCAAGGGGCGGATGCAAGGTCTTATGGGCGAATTCCAGGTGAACTTGGTCCGCGACGACACCGCCGCATTGATCGGATGCCTCGCTTGGCACGACCTCAACGAGAATCACGGCTGTGGCGTCCGCGCCACCGGGCCCAAACGACCGGTGGGAGGATAAATTGCCGACGCAGCCACTACCTGAAAGGCTTATGCCGCTAGCCGCGGCGGCGGGCCTGCGCCCCTACTATGGCGACCTGCACAACCACTGCAATCTCTCTTATGGGCACGGAGACCTCGACACGGCGTTGTCCAACGCGCGTCGCCAACTCGATTTCGTGTCCATCACAGGCCATGCGTACTGGCCGGACATGCCGGTAGACGACCCGCGCGTGGCTCACATCGTGGATTTCCACGTCAAGGGATTCGCGCGCCTTGAAAAGGCCTGGCCCAGCCATTTCGAACAGTTGGCGGCTTATCATAGCCCCGGTTCCTTCACGGTGTTTCCTGGCTACGAAATGCATTCAGGCAAACACGGAGACTACACGATCGTACTGCGCGATCTCGACCAGCAAGACCTGCTCAAGGCCGACGATCCGGATAAGCTACTAAACCTGCTGCGTGCCAGCTACGGCTCACGCGCGTTCGCTTTCCCGCATCACATCGGCTACCGCACCGGAGCGCGAGGTATCAACTGGGCAAGCTTCGAAGAAGCTCTATCGCCCGTGCTTGAGATGATATCGATGCATGGCTGTGCGGAGACCTCCCTTGGCGATCGGCCGTTTCTGCATTCGATGGGACCATCCGACGGCCCGAACACCGTGCACGCCGGTCTCAATGCCGGTCATGTTTTCGGCGTGCTTGGTAACACGGACCACCATAGCGGCTATCCCGGTTCATACGGCCATGGCAGATCCGCGATTTACGCGCGCGAAAACACGTCCGAGGAGTTGTGGGCGAGCCTTTTCGCGCGCCATACCAACGCGCTGACGGGCGACAATTCGCATCTGCTGATGTCCGTCAACGATGCGATCCAGGGTGACATGATTGCAGCCACAGCAAACGCGCAAATGAAGATCGAGGCAGTTGCTGGAAGCTACATCGACTACATCGACGTTGTGCGGAATGGGACGCTCTATAGCCGCGCTTCACCGGCGCTAAACCCATCCCAGGTTGCGACCGATACCGGTCTGATCGAAACCCTGCTTGTGCTTGAGCTTGGCTGGGGTGGCCGCGGCAGCCATCACGATTGGGATGGCGTTGTCACGCTTGAGGGCGGAGAGGTTTTGTCGGTCGAACCGCGCTTGCGTGGGCCGGAGGTTGTGTCGCCAACCGAAGCCTGCGAGGCGGCACAACACCAAAGCGTGGTTGAAAACGATCAGACTACAATTCGCTTTTCCGTGCGCGCCCACGCTAACCCGAACAACTTCACCGCGGCTACTCAGGCGATCGCGGCCCGAATACGTATCAGGCCCGGTGCACGCATTGTCGCGGAATTGTCGGGCCACACGGTTAGTGTCGATGCCGAACGGTTGTTGCAGGGCGCGTTGTCGGGGAATATTGGGCCAATTGACTCGCCTGCATTCCGGTTTCACCCACTCCCAAGGCCGCAGGATTGGCAGTGGAAGGGAGCGATCCCGTTGGGGGAGATCAAGTCCGGTGAATGGCTGATGGCGCGCATGCGACAGTCGAATGGGCAATGGGCCTGGACCAGTCCTGTCTTCTGTCGCTAGCGATCCAAAACCTTCCTGTCTGCTTCCGGCCCTGCAGAAACGGCATGGCCCCAGATTTGGGCGTATCGGCCCATAGCTGCT
This sequence comes from Mycobacterium sp., assembly GCA_020438845.1. Classification (GTDB taxonomy): domain Bacteria; phylum Actinomycetota; class Actinomycetes; order Mycobacteriales; family Mycobacteriaceae; genus Mycobacterium. The sequence continues at coordinate 1,907 of JAGQTV010000034.1, forward strand.
CTATTTATCGAGTCTGTTGGCAACTGTGGATCAGCTTCGACGGTGCGCCGACCACCGGCTAGCATTGCAGCGCCGATGCTGGTTCCTGTCCCCTGAGTCTGTTGCCGTTTGACCAGCCGGCTGGTCGCCGCAGACAACATCAACAGATAGGGTCGGCTGGACGCAAATGGGCCTTCGACAATGATTTCGCCCTCTGCGCCGGCAAGGTCGAGGCAGGTCGCCGTCATGAGCGCTAAATAGAAAGACGCGGCGACTTTGCGCCTGCCGCCTGCCGGTTCGCCACCCATCCATCCTCCCTGCCTGGTAGGGTAGGGTCCTGTGCCGAGCTCCATGGAGGGTAGGAACATCTGACTGCTCGACAGCACGGCTTGTAGATCGCGTTGTTGCCAGTCCGGATCGGCGCCGGCCATGATTGTATCGAACTCGCGCCCGCCCATGAAGCGGGCAGAGGGAACCGGGTCGCCGA
>JAGQTV010000035.1 GCA_020438845.1 Mycobacterium sp.
GGAGACGATCTCTTTCACGAGCCCGAACGCTCAGCCGAAAAGCGGCGCATCCTCCGGCCCCTCCCGAGGCCACCGTACGTGACCACCACCCTCGTGAAAGGGGGCACTACAAGAGATACAAGCCGGTTTGACACCTGCACTTGCATGCCGATGCCGAAGGACCTACCTTCATCTCCACAACAGCACGACGACTGCTCGTTTCCGCTCCTACATCGCAACCTCGCAATCATCTTCGGGACGCACCAACGCGCTGGCTGAATCGTTTAACGCCACCCTCAAACGTGAGGTCCTGCAAGACCGGTCCTGCTGGCCCGACGCGGCGGCCTGCCGCCGAGAGGTGTTCCGATGGCTGGCCCGCTACAACACCAAACGACGGCACTCCCGATGCCGCTATTCCAGCCCCGCGACCTACGAAAGGACCCTGACGACCGCTACGCTGCCCGAAGCCGCCTAACCACAAATCCCGTGTCCACTACATGGGGGCAAGGCCCGGCTACCTTGCCATGCACGCGGACGGCCGTCACCACGACGACCATCACGTCACCGCGACGACCAGACCGTCACCATGCAGAGCAACACCCGAAATCACGTCCGCATCGACAATGACGGCATCGTCTGCATCCTCAGCGCCGGTCAACAAACGGGGACCAACAATACGGGTACAGATCAAGTGGACTCACTCACGGGGAACACGCCATCGGCAAGCGCCGCGGGTCCCAGGGCGGTAACGACCTGAATGGTCTGCAGCAGCAGACGAGGCCGGGTGGGTATGATACGAATCCGCGATGCTCATCAACCCGGCTCGAAGGGATCGTGTAACTTGACAGGCTATGAGGCAAACCGTCCATCGCTAGTCTAACTTGCCTGCCGAACAATTTAGGGTCGAATTCCGTTGAAGCATATCGTCGTTACCGGTGACTTGCAGGCTGCCGACATTCGGCCACCCGCGTTGATGTCTCGCTTCCGCGAGGTCTCAATCGCCGAGTCGCAGGCGTTCTTCGAACATTCAGGCATGATCGCATTGGACTGCCCGGCTTGCCAAAGCCATTTAACTTCCGAAGCCTTCTCCAAGAACGGTTTCACTTATTCCCAGTGTGCGGATTGCGATAGTGTCTTCGTCTCCCCACGTCCATCTGCGCAGGATTTGGCTAATTACTACGAGAATTCGCAGGCTGGTAAGTACCGAAATTTTCTGTCACACGAAACCGCAGACGCGAGACGGTTTCACGTGCTGCGTTCCCGCATGGCCTGGGTCGGCCGGATATTTGACGAATCCGGTTTGATGAACTCCAAGAGTTACGCGGATATCGGAACCGCACATGTTTTCATCTTCGAGGAAGCTAAGCGGCTGCGGCTCTTCGAGAAAATGTACAGTGTGCATCCCTCATTTGATCAAGAAGAAAAATCCAACGAACCCGAGAGCGGACCCCGCGACGCACCTCTGTCAGGGTTGGGCGCTGTAACCGCGTTCGAGCAACTCGAGCATCAATTCTCACCGCAGGACTTTCTGAAAGACGTTAGCGAAATGCTCGTAGAGGGGGGCATTTTTTTCCTCACAACCCGCACGATAAGCGGGTTTGATCTCCAGGTTCTATGGGACCAAAACCCATACATATTCGTGCCCGAGCACCTCAACTTGCTGTCGATTGAGGGCATAAAAATATTGCTTGAGGGTGCTGGCTTCCGTTTGCTGGAACTGAGCACCCCTGGTCAACTGGATGTCGAATTGGTACTGCGTGCCACCGCAGACGACCCAACCATTCCGGTACCACGATTCGTGAGGTACTTCATGGAAAATCGCGGCATCGAGACCCACGCCGATTTCCAATCGTTCCTCCAAAAAAACCGGCTCAGTTCGCACGTTCGTATCGCGGCACAGAAAGCGTAGAAAATGCATCAACTTAGAAAACTGTTCGACGGATCTGCAACGGGCACCGAGTATGCTGCCGGATACGCGAAGCGGATGGCCACCATCCTCAACGCCTTTGATTCCGCAGCCATCGGTAGAACGATCGAGATATTGGATACGGCGGCTACCAACGACAAAACGATCTTCACGATGGGCAACGGCGGCAGTTCGGCAATCGCGTCAACATTTGTCAACGATCTCGGCCCGAACACATTCGTCAGCGGATTGCCTCCATTCCGAATGCTGTCGCTGACCGACAACGTCGACTCGGTCACCTCCTTGGCAAATGACTCTGGGTACGAGTTCGTGTTTGAATACCAACTTCGGACCCTTATGCGTCCGGGAGACGTTGTGATAGCTATGTCGGTGAGCGGCAACAGCCCCAACATCGTTCACGGCCTTGAATACGCCAACAGCAATGGGGCCACTTCTATCGGATGGACGGGTTTCAACGGGGGCCGCGTAGGCGAGATCTCCGATGTACACGTGAACATCCCTACCGCGCTTGACGAATACGGGCCGGCTGAAGACATGTTCTCGATCTTGGGCCATATGTGTGCGACCTACCTGACCATGAAGCGCGGGAGGAACCTGCACCACTGAGAGGGCGCAGAGAATAGAAATGGTTGACACACTCAAAGTCGGGATCGTCGGTCTTGGGCACATGGGCCGAATTCGCGCTCGGGAGATCGCGCGGAATCCGGCAATGGAGTTAGTTGCTGGTTCAGACCCGGACCCGGAGGCGGCCGCGGCCTTCCCTGGCATCGCCTTCAGCGCGGACTATCGCGGCGTCCTCAATGCGGGAGTTGATGCCGTCTTCATCTGCACACCGAACCGTTTTACCCCAGAGGCGACCATCGCGGCTCTCGACGCCGGGCTCCATGTTCTGTGCGAGAAACCACCCGGGCGGTCTATTGGCGATATCGAAGACATCATTGCGGCTGAAGAGCGAAATCCGCAGTGCAAATTGAAGTTCGGCTTCAACCATCGTTACCACGCTGGCGTTCAGGAAGCCAAGCGGATAATCAGCAGCGGAAGACTCGGTCGCCTCCTCTGGGTCCGAGGTGTCTACGGCAAAAGCGGAGGCAGCGGGTTCGAGGAATCGTGGCGTAACACCAAAGAGATCGGCGGCGGTGGGATCCTCCTCGATCAGGGTATCCACATGCTTGACCTCTTTCGCTTCTTCTGTGGCGATTTCGCAGAAGTGAAAAGCATGGTGACTACGGCATATTGGAATGTCGAAGTTGAAGACAACGCTTTCGCATTGCTACGCGATGAGGCGGGCCGCATTGCCATGCTCCACAGTTCAAGCACGCAGTGGAAGCACCGGTTCAACCTGGAAGTGTATCTGTCCGAGGGCTATCTCTCGATCAACGGCATTCTGACGTCATCGAGAAGTTACGGGGACGAGACGATCACCGTGGCTCGCCGACAGTTCGACGAGGGATTCGCAGTGGGAAAGCCCAGGGAGGAGGTGATCTACTTCGACACCGATCCCTCCTGGGAACTCGAGGTTGGCGACTTCGCCGATTGCATCCTGAAGGACCTGCCGGTGACCAGTGGCACTTCCGTCGACGCGCTGAAGGCAATGCAGCTTGTGCACGCGATCTACCACGCCGATAGATGGACGAATTCGACTGCGCCGCAACTACTTCACGACCGAAGCGGCGAGGGGCAACCCCAATGACTCTCCGAGTTGCAATCGGGCCGTCCTCCTTCGCTGAGGAAGATGACACACCGCTGCGGATCCTCGCGGCCGCCAACGTCGAAGTCGTGCCAAACCCTTTCGGACGTCGACTCACTGAAGATGAAATCGTCAGCCACCTGAGGGGGGTCGACGGGCTGATCGCGGGGCTTGAGCCACTGAACAGGCGGGTCTTGCTCTCGGCGCAGCCCGGTTTGAAAGCCATCGCACGCGTCGGCATCGGCATGGACAACATCGATCTCGTGGCCGCGGAGGAATTGGACATCAAGGTATCCAACACCCCTGATGAGCCCGCCCGAGCGGTCGCCGAGATGACGCTGACCGCATTGTTGGCCATGGGCCGCAGGCTGATTCCGACGAACTCGGCCTTGCACGCGGGAGAATGGCAGAAGGCCATCGGCACCGGTCTGGTCGGCGCCACGGTTCTCGTGGTCGGTTATGGAAGAATCGGCAGGCAGGTTGCCGACCTGCTTCGGGCGTTCGGCGCCGAGGTACTAGTCTCCGATCCGTATCTTGATGAGACCGCCCTGCGGCCGGGTGATCGTCTAGTCCCCCTGCTGGAAGGGCTGCAGGTGGCGGATGCGGTGTCACTGCACGCCGGCGGTACTGACCGGCTGCTGGGTGCCCAACAGTTCCAGAAGATGAAAGGCGGAGCACTCCTGCTTAATTCGGCGCGCGCGCAGTTGGTCGACGAGCACGCACTCATTGCCGCCCTTGAGTCCGGCAAGATAGGCGGTGCCTGGTTCGACGTGTTTTGGCAAGAGCCCTATCAGGGGCGGTTGCGTGCCTTCGACCAGGTGTTGCTCACCCCGCACATCGGCACCTACACCCGCCAATGCCGGCTCACTATGGAGACGGCAGCAACGCGTAACCTACTCCGCGATCTCGAATTAATCGGATTAGACTCATGAGCGGTTCAGCCCCAACCCTGGACTTTTCCGGCAAAGTCGTTTTGATCACCGGCGCAACCCGCGGCATCGGGGCGGCTCTGGCTCACGACCTGCATCTCGCCGGAGCCGATCTGATCGTCACCGGTACTGATCCCGAACGGATCGCCGATATCGACGCCGACCCCGCCAGGGGCGGCAGAATCCGTTACTTAGCAGCGGATTTCGACGACGATGCGTCCTTCGACCGATTCCTCGAGCAGTTGGAGCTCGTTCAGAGGATCGATGTCTGTATCAACAATGCCGGAATAAACAAGATTAACCCGATCTACGACCTCACTGCCGCCGACTACGACCGCATCACTCGAGTCAACCTGCGCGCCCCGACCCTGATCTGCCGATCGGTGAGCAGGAAGATGCGGGAATCCGAATACGGCCGGATCGTCAACATCTCGTCCATCTGGAGCACGGTCACGAAGGCGGGACGGGGCCTTTACGCTACGACGAAAACCGGACTGATCGGGTTGACCAGAACGGTAGCTGTGGACATGGCCCCCTACAACGTGCTCGTGAACGCTGTCTCGCCCGGTGTCACCCGTACTGAGTTGACCGATTCGATACTGTCCCCGCGCGACGCCGAGGAATTGGCAGCGCAAATACCGTTGAACCGGTTCGCTCAACCGACTGAGATCTCGAAGGTGATCATGTTCCTCGCCAGCGATCTGAACACCTATCTGACAGGACAAAACATCACTGTAGACGGAGGTTTCACCGTTGTCTGACAACTTCCGGGTCAAGTCCATTTTCCGCGACTACGAAGTCCGCTTCGAAGACGATTTTACGACTCGACTCACATCATCGCTTCGCGGTGGTGACTTCCTCATCATTGATGCCAACGTCTACGACCTCTACCGGTCGCGTCTGGCCGGACTGCTTGCCGACTTGCCGCACATTACCGTCGAACCCTCGGAGGAGCAGAAGAGCTACTCCAATCTGGACTGGGTGATACAAGCCCTCATAGACGGCGGTGTCAAGAAGAATCATCGGCTGATCGCCCTTGGCGGCGGAATCATCCAGGACATCACCGGATTCATAGCGTCGATCCTGTATCGGGGAGTCGACTGGACGTTCTACCCGACAACCCTCCTCGCACAGTGCGACAGCTGCATCGGCAGCAAAACGTCGATCAACTTCGGCGTGTACAAGAACCAACTGGGAGGCTTCTATCCCCCTGCTGAAATCGTCATTGACCTGAACTTCGTTGACACCCTCCCCGATTCGGCGGTCGTGTCCGGTCTGGGCGAAATGATCCACTACTACTTGGTCTCGGGCGAGACGGATTTCCGGCGCCTCAAGTCCGACTACGCGCTCAGCCTCACCGATCGGGAGGTACTGCGAGAACTGGTGGTTCGGAGCCTGCAGATCAAACGCGCGTTCATCGAGAAGGACGAGTTTGATCGTAGGGAACGTCAGGTGCTCAACTATGGGCACTCATTCGGGCATGCCATCGAATCGCTGACCAACTACCGGATCCCGCACGGGATCGCCGTGAGTTTCGGCATGGACGTCGCCAACCATCTTTCCGCCCGGCTCGGCTACATCTCCGAGGACGAACGGCAAGACATGCGCGAACTGCTTGCCTGGAACTGGGGTTCGACACAGCTCGGGCAGATCAGCGTGCCGCAGTTCCTGCAGGCACTCGGCAAGGACAAGAAGAACGTCGGATCTGAGTTGCGGGTGATTCTGACCCGCGGGCCGGGAAAGATGTTCAAGACGGGGCTGGATCGTAACGAGACCGTTGAGGGCTGGCTGCAGGCTTGGTTCGACGAGCAGACGGGGCTGACCGCATGAGCCTCAAGCGTCGAATCGCTGCCCGTGAATTGACTGTGGGCTCCTGGCTGTCGTTCGGTTACCCGTCCGTGTGCGAGATCATGGCCACCTCCGGCTTCGACTGGCTGGTTATCGACATGGAGCACACCGCCATCGACATGTTCCAAGCCCAGCAGCTGATCCAGATCATCGACCTCGCGCAATGCGTGCCACTCGTTCGAGTCGGCGAGAATGATCCGCTCGCCATTAAACGCGCCATGGATGCCGGTGCCCACGGCGTCATAGTCCCGATGGTGAACACCGCAGCCGAGGCACGAAAAGCAGTCTCGGCCATCCGGTATCCGCCGGCGGGCACTCGCGGGGTAGGACTAGGCAGAGCCCACGCGTACGGCCTCGGATTCGAGAAGTACAAAGCGTGGGCGGAGCAGGAAACGGTCCTAATCGTTCAAATCGAGCACATCGAGGGCGTCGAGAATCTGGAACAGATTCTCGCGGTCGACGGCGTGGATGGCTTCATCGTGGGCCCCTACGACCTGTCCGGCTCGCTAGGCCGCCCCGGCGACTTCTCCCACCCCGCAGTCGCGACAGCGCTCGAGACCGTCCGGAACATCATGCACCAGAGCGACAAAGTCGGTGGCTACCACATCGTCCACTCCAATCAGGCGGAACTGCCGCGGAAGATCGACCAAGGCTACAGATTCATCGCCTATGGGGACGACATGGTTTTCCTCTCAGAGAAGATCAGCGCGGAGTCAGGCTTCGCCATGCAATGCGCAACCGAGGCCATACGTGGAAATTCCTAGCGTCAAGGCCTTGATCTTCATGAAGGCGCACTCGGAACGAGTGCCCGGGAAGAACGTTCGTGTACTATGCGGCCGACCGTTGTTCCATTGGATTATGGACAGTCTGAAGCGTAGTGAGTACATCGATGAGGTGATCATCAACACCGATTCACCCGAGATCGCCGAGGACGCCAAGCGCACCTTCGGTGCGACAATTCATATTAGGCCCGAGTCGCTGTGTGGCGACATGGTCGGAGCGTCGCCTCTGATCGAGTACGACATCGAGAACACAACCGGTGACTACTTCTTACAGACCCACAGCACGAACCCAATGGTCACAGCGGAAACGATCGACAACGCCGTTCGCCATTTCTTCAGCCAATCGGTTCACGATTCGCTCTTCTCGGTGACGCCGGTGAAGACGCGTATGTATTGGTCAGACGGCCGGGGCATCAACCACGATCCCAACCGTCTAACCAGAACCCAGGATCTCGAACCGATCTACGAAGAGAATTCCTGCCTTTACATCTTTTCGCGAAGAAGCTTCGCTGGGAGCGGCAACCGATTGGGGGCCAACCCCATGATGTTCGAGATGAACCGCTACGAAGCGGTAGATATCGACTACGAGTATGACTTCACGTTCGCGGAGGCCCTTATGTCACGCTCTTCGGGCCGCCGATCGCGACGTTCAGGCTGAGGCTTCGCGACGTCGCCGAACCATATTGATCGCTGTGTCAATAGCTAACGCAGCCAAGATCGCAAGGACAGCTCCGCCTGCGAAAATAAGGACGGTCGTTTTGTTGCGACTCGGAATGCCCTGGACCGCCTTCGGCGTCGAGGCCTTGACAGCTCGCACCATCTGGGACTCAGGAACTCCAGCTTGTGCCTGAACACCGGCTAGAATGGGCTCGACCTGATCAGCAGCTAGCTCGACGGTCTTCGTCGCCGAGACTGCGTCAGGCTCTGTTGCCTCGATCATGATCAAAGGAAGCGGAGCCTGAACGGCGCCCGGCGGGGATGGAAACATCCGCGCTGTAAAATTACCCTTGCCACCGCCCAGTGCGACGCGTTCCCTGACGCCAGGATCATCGAAGCCCAAGACGCCCATGTTCATGATGAGGCTAGCGCCGCCGAGATCCAACAACCCGTTTCTGGGCGCTCCACGGCCGTCTGAACCGTACGGCAACTGTTCGTTCGATGAAGTGGCTGCGACGACGGCATTCGCGTAGTAGACCGGTTTGATCGACGTGTAGTAACTGAACGAGTACCAAGCCGCAACCGCCAATATAGGCAACACGACGTACCAGCGCCGCCCACACACCTGAAGGACTTTGAGAACGCTCGGGTTCATAGCACACCACGCGGGGTGCCGTTTGCATCAGCCACGCCAGGAATCTTAGCCGTGATGGACCACGGCCCCGTAATCGGCAGGACTGCACGACGGCCGGGCCGGGCCGTGTTGTGGTGTTGCCCCGCTTCGCGGTCGAGGTGCTGCGGCGGCGCCTGGAGGGTTCTGTCCCCCTTTTGCCCCTGTGTCACTGGGTTTTGTCACCACCCAGAAACGGGGTGTTTCCCCGGTGTTTGGGACGCGTTTCGAGTAGCGCGGTTCTGATGATCGGGTAGCGGTCGGACGGGTATCGGATAGCGGTGAGTCCCGTCCGACCGCTGGGTTGGCTATGTCGTTGTGGCGAGGTGCCGTCTCATGTTGGGTCCGTCGAGAGCGATGATTTCTGCGGCGGCGACGATTCGGTTGAGGATTGATTCGGCGATGACCGCGTCTTGAAGCGACTTGTACCAGTCGGGCGGATCGAACTGAGAGGTCACCAGGGTCGAACCCCGTCCTTCGCGGGCGGCTGTTGACCGTCGCTGGGAGTGACGACCACGGGGTGGTCTGTCGTCGTTGAGTCTGCCGATGTGACCGGTTGTGTAGTGGCCGGGTTGATCTTGGTGGTCGGCACCGTCAGCGTGTCGAGGAACTGATGGGTGCACGGCACCCCGCTTGTTTCTTGGCGGAGACCTCCGGGGGCACCGTGCGTAGTGCGGAAGGCACTGATGGTCACGGTAGAGGTCGATCCTGCTCGCGTCGAGTCCCCGACAAGCATCACGAAAAGTGCCCGCGA
>JAGQTV010000036.1 GCA_020438845.1 Mycobacterium sp.
AAGAAAGCACTCGAACAGCTCATGCTGGTCTACCCCGACCGCATCGAGCCATACCTGTAAACACTGCTGGAAAGCACAGCAGACCAAAAATCAGACAACCGACTTACACAAAAAACTTGACACGCTGAGATCTCCGACTCCCGAAACGGTTTCCGGATGAAGTCGTCAATACCGGCCTGGACACATTCGTCGCGCTCGTCCTCGAACACCGAAGCGGTCAGGGCCGCGATCTTCACCTCACCGCCGTCGTCGTACTGCCGGATCCGGGAGGTGGCCTCCAGGCCGTCCATCACCGGCATACGACCGTCCATCCAAATGAAGTGCGGCCGGAATTCGCCGAATACCGCCAGGCACTCCGCACCGTTGTCGGCGAAGGCCACCGCAAAGCCCACCTCCTCGAGCAGCCGTCCCAGTAGTAGCCGGTTGAGTGGTTCGTCCTCGACGATCAGCACACGCCACTGCCGTTGACCCGGTGCCAGCCCCACCACCCGACGTGACTCGTCGGCGGCCTTGAGCTGCTCAGCCTCAGCCACCGTGATCGGGATGCTCACCCGGAACAGGGACCCGGAGCCCACCTGGCTTGTCAGCTCAACGCTGCCCGCCATCAACCGCACGTACTCGCGGACGATGGACAGACCCAGCCCGGACCATTCCCGACTTGGTTTCCCGCCAACCCTTCGGCGTGTGTTCGTAGAAAATTACGTCGGTATGGAACCAGTCATCGATCGAGATGATGCGTGTCACGGCCTCGCTGGCGTTGTTGTGCAGACGAAAGCCGAACCAGTAATTGGCTTCCCGAAGGCCGGCGACTACGCGGCCGCGCGTGATCTCGCTATTGCCTTCTCCGGCGGCGATCTGGTCGATTGTCAGCGTGCGACTGCGGTCGGTGACGACGACTGTCGGGAACCCTTCGTCGTCGACCCGGACGGCGCCGACATCCAGGGCGGGAACATCACCTGCCGGGCCATCCGGCGAGGCCGACGCCGCCGGCAAGGCCACGAAGTACAGACACAGCAAGAACAGCAGTGGCCAATGCCTGACAGTGCGCCGGAAGGTCATTCCTGACACACCTCCCGAAAGCCCGGTCGCTGCACTGACCATCGGTGTCGCCGACTACGGCACTTGTCGCGATTATGCCGTGCGCGTGACTCTCAAACATCGACTCGGAACCGTTTGATGCGCGACGTCGCACCTGTGACCAGTGCGACGCGACTGCGCGGGACGCCGAAATGTTCGGCGAGCACTCGCAGGACAGCCTCGGTGGCCTTGCCCTCGACGGCACGCTCCCGGACGTAGACGGTCAAAGCGCCCCCGGCATCGGTCTCGACCAGTGGGCCCTTCTTGCTACCCGGCTTGACCATGACTACCACGTCGAACGAAGAGCCGAACGTCGACTTGTCATCGCCCTTTCGAGGTGACCGCGCCATCACGTCGACACTCGGCGCTCAGCGGGCAACGATCACCGATGAGCCGTGTCCAAACAGACCCTGGTTGGCGGTGATGCCGACAGTGGCTCCCTCGACCTGACGGCCGGTGGCCTGGCCGCGCAGCTGCCAGGTCAGCTCGCACACCTGGGCGATGGCCTGGGCTGGGATCGCCTCACCGAAGCAGGCCAGCCCTCCCGACGGGTTGACCGGGATGCGTCCACCGATGGCGGTGGCTCCGGACCGCAACAAGTGCTCGGCCTCGCCTTTGGCACACAGGCCCAGGTGTTCGTACCAGTCCAGTTCCAACGCGGTCGAGAGGTCGTAGACCTCGGCCAGGCTCAGGTCCTCGGGCCCAATGCCGGCTTCGGCGTAGGCGACGTCGAGGATGTGATCTTTGAACACCCGTTCAGGGGCGGGTACCGCCGCGGTCGAGTCGGTGGCGATGTCGGGAAGTTCGGGCAGATGTTGGGGATAGTCCGGGGTGGCGCAGGACACCGCCCGCACCGACGGCACCCCGGCTGTCGAACCCAGGTGTTTCTCGGTGAAGGCCTTGCTCGCCACTATCAGGGCGGCGGCACCGTCGGAGGTGGCGCAGATGTCCAGTAGCCGAAGCGGGTCGGACACCACCGGGCTGGCCAGCACGTCCTCGACCGAATTCTCTTTGCGGTAGCGGGCATTCGGGTTGTGCAGGCCGTGCCGGGAGTTCTTCACCTTCACCTGGGCGAAGTCCGCCGGTGTGGCGCCGAACAGATCCATCCGGCGGCGGGCCAGCAGCGCGAAGTACACCGTGTTGGTGGCCCCGATCAGGTGGAATCGCTGCCAGTCCGGGTCGTTGCGGCGTTCGCCGCCGACCGGGGCGAAGAAGCCCTTCGGTGTGGTGTCGGCGCCGACCACCAGGGCCACGTCGCACAGCCCGGCCAGGATTTGAGCGCGCGCCGACTGCAACGCCTGCGATCCCGACGCACACGCCGCATAACTAGACGACACCGGGATGCCGGTCCAGCCCAGCTTCTGGGCGAAGGTGGCCCCGGCCACGAAGCCGGGGTAGCCGTTGCGGATGGTCTCGGCTCCGGCGACGAGCTGGATCTGCCGCCAATCGAGGCCGGCGTCGGCCAGCGCGGCCCGGGCTGCGACAACGCCGTACTCGGTGAAGTCGCGTCCCCACTTGCCCCACGGGTGCATACCCGTGCCGAGGATGTAGACCGGGTCCGGCGGATGGGAGATCAGGTCATCGCTCATGGCGCGACCTGCCATGCGTAGACCGTCCGTACCGTCCCCGAATCGTCGACGTACAGCGGCATTGTCGTCAGTTCCATCTCCATACCGACCTTCAGGTCGGCGGCCAGAGTGCCCTCAACCACTTTGCCCAGCACGATCAACCCCTCCCGATCGAGGGTCACCGCGGCCACGGCGAACGGTTCAAACGACTCGCCGGCCGGGTACGGCGGAGGCGGGGCGTAGCGGTTCTCGGTGTAGCTCCACAGCCTGCCGCGGCGCGACAGGGCCACGGATTCCAGTTCGTCGCACCCGCAGGCGGGATTGGGGCAGTTGCCCGTGCGCGGCGGAAACACATAGGTCCCGCAGTCCGGGCACCTGGCACCGAGCAGGTGTGGCGCACCGGCCGCATCGAAGGCCCACCAGCCGTCGATGGCGGGAGAGTCTGACACACCGGCTAGCGTAGCCCGTGACTGGCCGGGCTAGCCCGTGCATACAGTAGGGGCGTGAGCGAGAAGCCGACATTGATGCTGCTGGACGGCAATTCGCTGGCCTTCCGGGCCTTTTACGCGTTGCCTGCCGAGAATTTCAAGACCAAGAACGGCCTGACCACCAACGCCGTGTACGGGTTCACCGCGATGCTGATCAACCTGTTGCGTGACGAGGCGCCCAGCCACATCGCCGCCGCCTTCGACGTCTCCCGGCAGACCTTCCGGTCCGACCGCTACCCCGAGTACAAGGCCACCCGCAGTTCCACCCCGGACGAATTCCGCGGCCAGATCGACATCACCAAGGAGGTCCTCAACGCTCTCGGCATCACCGTGCTCGCCGAAGCGGGCTACGAGGCCGACGACATCATCGCGACCCTGGCAACGCAGGCGGACGAGGCCGGCTACCGGGTTCTGGTGGTCACCGGCGACCGGGATTCGCTGCAACTGGTGAACGAAAACATCACCGTCCTTTACCCGATCAAGGGCGTCAGCGCGCTTACCAGATTCACTCCCGAGGCGGTCGTCGAGAAGTACGGACTGACCCCCGAGCAGTACCCGGACTTCGCCGCGTTGCGGGGCGATCCCAGCGACAACCTGCCCGGAATACCGGGGGTGGGGGAGAAGACCGCAGCCAAGTGGATCGTCGAATACGGTTCGCTGCAGAGCCTGGTGGACAACGTCGACGGGGTGCGTGGCAAGGTCGGAGACTCGTTGCGCGCCAACTTGTCCAGCGTGGTCCTCAACCGTGAACTGACCCACCTCGTGCGCGATGTCCCGTTGGCCCAGACCCCCGACACATTGCGGTTGGTGCCGTGGGACCGCGACCAGATCCACCGACTGTTCGACGACCTGGAGTTCCGGGTTCTGCGCGACCGGTTGTTCGACACCCTGGCCGCCGTTGAACCCGAGGTTGACGAGGGTTTCGACGTGCGCGGCGGCGCGCTGGAACCCGGCTCCGTCGGTGCCTGGCTGGCAGCGCATGCCCGCGACGGGCGGCGCACCGGCATCGCGGTGGCCGGTACGCACACGACCTACGACGGCGACGCCACCGCGTTGGGTATCGCCGCCGCCGACGGCGAGGGCGCCTATATCGACACGGTCACACTGACCCCCGGGGACGAGGTAGCACTGGCGGCCTGGCTCGGTGATCCGGCCGTGCCGAAAGCACTGCACGAAGCCAAGGTCGCAATGCACGACCTGGAAGGACGCGGTTGGCCGCTGGCCGGGGTGACCTCCGATACCGCTCTGGCGGCCTACCTGGTGCGACCCGGCCAGCGAAGCTTTGCCCTCGACGATCTGTCGCTGCGCTATCTGCGACGTGAGTTGCGGGCGGAAACCGTTGAACAGCAACAGCTTTCACTCCTCGATGACGCCGAAGGCATCGACGACCAGGCCGCCCAGACGCTGATGTTGCGGGCCCGGGCCGTCGCCGACCTGGCCGACGCCCTGGACGGGGAACTGGCCAGGATCGAGTCGTCGTCGCTGCTCGGCGAGATGGAACTGCCCGTGCAGACGGTGCTCGCCGGCATGGAAACGGTGGGCATCGCGGTGGATCAGGAGGCGCTGACCGCCCTGCAGCACGAGTTCGCCGATCAGATCCGTGATGCCGCGGAGGCCGCCTACGCGGTCATCGGTAAGCAGATCAACCTCGGCTCGCCCAAGCAATTGCAGGTGGTGCTCTTCGACGAACTGGGCATGCCGAAGACCAAGAAGACGAAGACCGGATACACCACCGACGCGGACGCACTGCAGAGTCTTTTCGAAAAGACCGGGCACCCGTTCCTCGAGCATCTGCTGGCCCACCGCGATGCCACCCGGCTCAAGGTCACCGTCGACGGCCTGCTCAAGTCGACCGCCCCGGACGGCCGCATCCACACCACCTTCAATCAGACCATCGCGGCCACCGGCCGGTTGTCGTCCACCGAGCCGAACCTGCAGAACATCCCGGTCCGCACCGAGGATGGCCGCCGGATCCGCGACACCTTCTGCGTGGGGTCCGGCTGCCTCGAATCCGGCGAGCGTGTCGAATTCGCCGAGCTGATGACGGCCGACTACAGCCAGATCGAGATGCGCATCATGGCGCACCTGTCCAAGGACGACGGACTAATCGAGGCCTTTAAAACCGGGGAGGATCTGCATTCCTTCGTGGCATCGCGGGCCTTCGCCGTGCCGATCGACGAGGTCACCCCGGAACTGCGCCGTCGGGTGAAGGCGATGTCCTACGGGTTGGCCTACGGACTGAGCGCCTATGGGCTCTCGCAGCAGCTCAAGATCTCGACCGAAGAGGCCAAGGACCAGATGGACCAGTACTTCGCCCGGTTCGGCGGCGTGCGGGACTACCTGCTCGATGTGGTCGAGCAGGCCCGCAAGGACGGCTACACCTCGACAGTGCTGGGTCGTCGGCGGTACCTGCCGGAGTTGGACAGCAGTAATCGGCAGCTCCGGGAGGCCGCTGAGCGTGCCGCGCTCAACGCTCCCATCCAGGGCAGCGCCGCCGACATCATCAAGGTCGCGATGATCGGGGTCGACGAAGCGCTGCGCGATGCCGGGCTGCGCTCGCGGATGCTGCTGCAGGTGCACGACGAACTGCTGCTGGAGGTGGCGCCGGGGGAGCGGGACGCCGTGGAAAAGCTGGTACGCGACCGGATGGGCGGCGCATATCCACTCGACGTTCCGCTGGAGGTGTCAGTGGGATACGGCCGCACCTGGGACAGCGCCGCGCACTGATCGCTCCGGACGCCTACTGAACCGGAAACCGGACGAATTGCAGCTGCTGCAGCGCCGGGGCTGCCGCCGCCCTGTCGACCAGCACGCGGTGGGCTTCCTCGTTCTGCAGCGCGAACACCCTCGCGTCGCCGAAGCCGCGGTCTATCCGGTCCCGGACGTAGGCCAATTCGACCACCTGGAGGATGAAGCGCTTGACTGACGATGCGGCCGGCCGGCCTCCGAAGCGCTGCGCGGCGGTGACCGCCGTCTTGCGGGCGCGGAGCGTGCCCAGCCAGCCCGCCTCGCTTGGCGTGACCAGGCCGTTCGCCACCATCCCGGGAAGTTTGGCCGCAATGACGTGGCGCTCCCGCCGTCGGCTGGTCACGGCCAGGGCGATCGCCAGCGCAAACATCGGCATCATCCACAGGACGTAGACCCCGAGGTACGCCTTCGCGCCCAGCAGGGCGGATCCGTTCCACAACCCGTGCATGACCACCGCACCGGCGTAGCCGAGTAGCACGCAGCCGACCTTGGCTGCCGTGTTGCGTTGCTGCAGGGCGAAATACACCCCGATGGCGGTCATGGTGGTGAACAGCGGGTGGGCGAACGGACCCAGTACGAGCCTCATCCCGGCAATCACGAGCGAGGAGGTCAGCGTCTCTCCGTTGGCGATGTAGAAGATGTTCTCCAGCCAGGCGAAACCCGCCGCTGTGAAGCCGGCATAGACCAGGCAGTCGGTCAAGGTATTGAGCTCATTGCGGCGACGACCCGTCATCATCAGCACCAGGAAGAGCCCCTTGGCCGCCTCCTCGGCCAGCGGTGCGCCGATTGCCATCGTCACCGGGCTCGTGCTCGGCTCTCCGGAGGGCAGCGGATCCCGACCCGCTGACAGCGAAACCTCAAGCAGGTGCTCCAGAACGATGGAGGCCAGCACGGCTACCGACGCGCCCCATAGGAATGCCATCACCAACAGGCGCGGAGGCTCGGGCTCCCAGCGGTCCAGCCACAGATAGCACAGCAGCACGCCTGCCATGGCGGCGGTGGCCAGCGCGAACCCCAGCACCGTGCCGCCCGGGTTGACGGCCGTCATCAGGGTCAGGATCAAGCCTGCAAGCGTCCCGAGGCCGACTATCGCCGCCAGCGGTGCTCCGACTTCGCGGACGGGTGTCGGCAGTGGCGGCACCGCTGCGTAGGGCATCCCAGGAGAGTAGCGCCGCAGCGCCCCGGGTTTGGCCAGGTTGACCTCGGTCGAGTAGGCTCATGCCGGTACCCGTGTGCACACCTGCGGGCTACACCCCAAGCAAACCTGTCCCTACGATCAACCCTGTCCGGAGCAACCCACCCCATGCCAAGTTCCACCGTCACCTCGCCGCAAGTAGCCGTCAACGACATCGGTTCGGCCGAGGATTTCCTCGCCGCCATCGACAAGACCATCAAGTACTTCAACGATGGCGACATCGTCGAGGGGACGATCGTCAAGGTCGACCGCGACGAGGTTCTACTCGACATCGGCTACAAGACCGAGGGCGTCATCCCTTCCCGTGAACTCTCCATCAAGCACGACGTCGACCCCAATGAGGTAGTGACCGTCGGCGATGCGATCGAGGCTCTCGTCCTCACCAAGGAGGACAAGGAAGGCCGGCTGATCCTGTCCAAGAAGCGCGCCCAGTACGAGCGCGCTTGGGGCACCATCGAAGAACTCAAGGAAAAGGACGAGGCCGTCAAGGGCACCGTCATCGAGGTCGTCAAGGGCGGCCTCATCCTCGACATCGGCCTGCGCGGCTTCCTGCCCGCGTCGCTGGTCGAGATGCGCCGGGTCCGTGACCTCCAGCCGTACGTCGGCAAGGAGATCGAGGCCAAGATCATCGAGCTCGACAAGAACCGCAACAACGTGGTCCT
>JAGQTV010000037.1 GCA_020438845.1 Mycobacterium sp.
AGATCCCTCTCGCTTGCCGCGACCCCTGCGGTCACGGACGAAAGCAATCCTCCAAAGCGCTACCAGATACCCGCGCCACCGCTACCGGATAGTTACACCGGTGCTACCGGAAGCGCCGACTTAACAGTCCCGGCCGCAAGACGTGGAATTCAGTTGACCCGTAACCGAATTCTGGCTCACGAAATATCGCAGATTTACCGTTCTGCATACAAGGTGTGATGCGGGCAAATATGACATCCCCTCGCCGGAACTGCCGATACCCACTCCCGACTTCGCCGGCGGCACGAATGTCCCCGCCTACGACTTCACCGAGTTTCGCACTAACAGCCGCCATCGGAACGAACGCCACCGCCTGGTCGCTGGGCAACCGTGACGGACGGGGGCCAACGTCGGCAACCTCCCCCAACGGTCGGAGGGGAACGCCCTGCCTAGACAGCCTCTCGAGCAGCTGCGATTCCTGGCTATCTGCAAGTGCTGCGGCTACCACGCGAGCACGTTGTAGCCTCTCCGATGTCCGCGAGTGCGCTTCCGCAACCCGTTCGAGTTCGGCGGCAACTTGGCGTTGCTGTTCGACTGGTGGCAGAGGGATTTCGAGTGCTTCGAACCGATCCATCGCGAGGGTCCGGTTCCGCGTTACCGTTCCCGGCGCAGCTTGCCGAATCAGAACCATCCCAGGCTCGCTGAGAAAGAACCAGCGCGCCCACGAAGTATCGATTCGATTGTCACGCGGAACGTAGGTGAGAAATCGGTGCGTCCCGATAGTTCCTGCGTCGTCCGGCCGGGCTAGCGCGATCGCGGCCTCCCACGCCTGGATATTGCTCAGAACTAGGTCACCAGGCTCGACCGCGAAAAAGCGGTAGTCTCCGAGCTCACCACCGGGCCGAGGTTCTCTATGAAAGATTCCTTTGCCGAACGAGTACACGCCGATGAGAGAGTATTCAGTCAAGGGGTCGATGGTGACCGCGCGACGCTCGAGGCGAAGCACCTCGCCCACCCTGACAGTGTGAGTCACCGGTCGTCACTTGTTGTTTGCGCTTGAAGATCTTCAATAAGAGCAAGGATCGACCGCTCGGTCTCGATCAGCTCTGTTAGTAGTTCGGCGGGCGGCCGGTGCGCGAGATCCTCGGGGCGGTTGGGGTTCTGCAAGTCGAGGTTGTAATCGCTTGCCTCCAGATCGGCGACCGGTACGCGCCACGCCCGTTCGTTTTCTACGCGATCGGTCCACCAAGCTTGGCAATCAGCGAACTCCTCGAAGCGCATCGGGTTCGTCTTTGAATACTTCTTGCGGCCCTCCGGGGGAGGAAGTTGGTAGTACCAGACCTCCTTCGTACGGCCGGTTTTGTCGAAAAACAACAGGTTCGTAGGGATATCGGTGTAGGGCGCGAAGGCGCCGTTCGGAATCCGCACGATGGTGTGCAGATTGCACTCCGTGAGGAGTTGCTTCTTGATCCGGCTACCCACGCCGCCACCGAAAAGTAGTCCGTTCGGTACAACGATGCCGCAGCGTCCACCGTCCTTTAGTATGCGGATCACCAGCTGGAGAAATAGCCAGGCAGTCTCGGCGGTCTGTTTGTCGGCCGGAAAGTTGGCCTGGATACTCTTCTCCTCCTCGCCGCCGAACGGCGGGTTGGTGAGCACAACATCCACCCGACGGGCCTTGCCGATTTGAGTGATGGATTCGGCAAGGGCGTTGCCGCGGACGATGTTTGGTTGGCCGACGCCGTGTAGCACCAGGTTCATCATCCCGAGCAAAAAAGGCAACGGTTTCTTCTCAATGCCTCGGAGGTTGCTGTGCACAGTGCGTAGCTGGGTTGTCGTGGTTACCATCGGCATCTGATGCTCGAGAGCCTCCACGAGGAAGCCGCCCGTCCCTTCCGCCGGGTCTAGTACGACCTCGCCGAGCTTGGGGTCGACTTGCTGCACAATGAACCGGATAATCGGCCGCGGCGTATAGAACTCGCCCGAATCACCAGCGGCATCACGCATTTCCCGCAGCATTGACTCGTACAAATGAGCCATCGTATGGATGTCGTCGGAAGATGCGAAGTTGATCTCGTTGACCTTATTCACGACGTCCCGCAGCAGGTAACCCGACAACATCCGGTTGTATGTTTCCTTGAACACCGCTGCCAGCACGTCGCGTGGGTCATGCGTTCCTGCGCCGGACAATCCCCGAAGGTAGGGGAGTAGTTCCCCGTTAACGAAAGTGAGCAGCGCTTCGCCCGTGCGACCGTTCGGGTCGGAGGCCCAGTCACGCCAACGATAGGGCGCCTCTATCGCAGGACGGAACGCCTCATCGGTCACCTCTCGGCTCTCCTCGAGGCCATCAAAGGCCTTCAAAAAAAGCAACCACGCGAGTTGTGGGATGCGGTCGAGGTCACCACTCAGGCCGGCGTCCTTTCGCATGTGGTCGCGCGCGGACTTGATGACCGCAGCAAGCTTTGCCTGTGGCGACGTTTCCGTCGCCGGCGTGTTTTTCCGTGCTGGCACCCGGGCTATCTCCCTATCTTTCGGAAACGTCTGCGCCCACATGTCGTGAACCACTTCCACTGTGCGGGTGACGGTGTGGGCGATCTACTCATCACGCTACGTAAACCAGTTCGGCTAGCTTCGCCTGTGCCTCCCGAAGCGCGGTGACCGACCCAAACCGGCGGGCTATCTCGACTGGCGTGCCGAGACTTGAGAACGGCTGCACCTGCAACACCGCAGGATCCTCAAGCTCCGAAATACCATGCTCGGCGTATTTGTCGAGCAAGAAATCCAGCACTTCACGGGCGGCGGGCTGGAATGCCTCAAAAAAGTCGGCATGATCCTTGCGGACTCGCCGCGCCCGGTCGACACGGGTGGCGAGCGGCTGGTTCCAGGCGAGGTGGACAAGGACGTCAATAGGATCGGCGGCAGCGAGGCCGGTACGTTCCGCCAACTCGTCCGAATCAATACCGTGCAATGCCAATGCATCGACAACTTCACGTCGACTAATCCGATTCGCCCATTTTTCGCGCAGCTCGATGGCGCTGGGAAAAAATGATCGTACCGTCGCGGTCACGAGGTCGCGGTACTCGACCAACCGAAGCCGGTTCGTCTGCGAGTCGAGTTCGTATGCGGCTTCTGCCGTTACATACACCTCGACGCCGTCGACGTAGAACTTCGCGCGCGGCTCGGGCAGATCGTCGGGATTAATCTGGCCTTCCTCGTCTGACGAAGGCGGCTCGACCGGCGACTCAATTTTCTCTATAACCACGTCGTCCACGACGCTTCCCTCGTCGTCGATCTCCTCGCGGACCACCTGTTCGGGTGGGCCGTCGAATTCAGGGTCGCTGAACAGCGCACTCGCCCCGGAGTAATCGATGATTTCGAAGGAAAGCTTGTCGTCGTCCGGGAACAACCGCGTGCCACGGCCGATCATCTGCTTGAACAGCGCGATCGACCCTATTGGTCTGAAAAGTACGATGTTCCGCACGGTCGGCGCATCGACGCCCGTCGACAAAAGCTCTGATGTTGTTGCGATGACTGGGAATTCAGAATCAGTGTCTGCGAACCTGCTGAGGTGGCCTTGACCCACCTTTTGCTCGTCGCTGACGATTCGCACCACGTAGTCAGGGTGTTGCTTTGTGAGATCAGAATTAGCGTTGTGCAGGGCACGGCGCATGTGGTCGGCATGCTCTTGGTTGGCACAGAACACAATCGTTTTTGCCAAACGGTCCGTTTCGCGCAGGTAATTCGTCAGGTGCTTGGCTGCAGCCTCGGTTCGACTCAGAAGCGAGACCACCCTCTCGAAGTCCTTGGTGGTGTAGAGCCCGTCTGGAATCTCCTTCCCAAAAAGGTCTAACTGGCCTTGATCGGGTGACCATCCGTGGGCGTCGGGACTTAACACCACGCGGCGGACGCGGTATGGAGCAAGGAACCCGTCCTCGATGCCCTGCGCGAGGGAGTATTCGAAGAGCGGGCGACCGCCAAAATATGCGTACGTGTTGGCGGTCTCGTCCCGCTTTGGGGTCGCGGTCATTCCCAGCTGAGTTGCCGCGTGAAAGTGGTTGAGGATTGTCCGCCAAGAGGACTCCGCGCGGGCGCTGCCCCGATGGCACTCATCGACAATGACCAGATCAAAAAAGTCAGGAGCGAATTGCCGGAACATCCCATTTGGCTCAGCACCGCCGTCTGCAAGCTGCTGGTACAGGCCGAAGTAGATCTCTCGCCCAGCCTTGGCTTGGCCGCGCAGTTTCCAGATGGGTGATCCCGCGTCACCGCCGAAGGCGGGCTTGAACTCCCGTTCGATTGGCTGGTCGACAAGGATGTTTCGATCTGCAAGGTAGAGGATTCGGGGGCGCCGCCCGTGGATCCATTCGCTATTCCATAGCTTCCAGGCAATCTGCATCGACACAAATGTCTTGCCAGTACCGGTCGCCATCGTGAGCAAAAGGCGCTTCTCGCCGCCGAGGATCGCCTCGATTGCGCGATTGACCGCTGTCCGCTGGTAGTAGCGCGGCTCCTTGACAGTGCCGTCGGGGTTATGAAGTGCTCGGTTGAACGGAAACAGGAGACCGTCGGAGGCTGCCTCGCTGCGGATCCCCTTCCATTCGCGGTATCGCGCCCACAGGATGTCCGGTGTCGGGAAGGCAGGGAGGTTCGCCCGCTCGATGCCGGTGTTGCGGTCGTCCTCGACGATGGACACGCCGTTTGTTGAGTAGGCGAACGGTACGTCGAGCAGTTGTGCGTAGTTCTTGGCTTGTTGCATGCCGTGACCCGGTGTCGAGTATTCGCGTTTGGCCTCGACCACGCCGATCGGCACTCCGGGCCGGTATTCAAGGACGTAGTCGGCGCGCAGAGCATCGGCGCGCCGATGCTTGGACCCGACTTTAATGACCCGGCCGTCGGTGATGCGGTATTGCTCGATGATCTGGTCTTCGCGCCAACCGGCCTCCTTCAACTTTGGCACGACGTAGTCGCGGCACGTGTCGGCCTCGATCGGGCCTCGAACGCGAGACCGCGGCGGCACCACAGGCGGCGAACCCTTGGTCGCGGGCTGAATGCGAGAGCTCGAAGGCGCCGCAGGCGGCGGGTCCGAGTCTGGGTCGTCAAGTAAATCCCGAAGAGCCGCGCGGACTATCTCGCTGACCGAAGTTGCGTCGGCCTCGGCCCGCGACTCCAATGCCACTTTGAGTTCCGGCGGCACCCGTACAGGCACAACCTGAGCTCGAGGCCGAGCGCGCGGTTTGGGGGTGATTGCCGGCACGGGATACCCAGCTTCGGCTTCATCTGCAAGCCTCTCGAGATCCGCCGAGCTGGCGAACGTCGGCGCAGATGTGTCCGCTTCTAGATACAGCTTCACCGCCTGACGCACGAGCTCACTGACCGAGGTGCTCTCGATCGCCGCTCGGCGTTTGACCGCTGCGTCAAGCTGCGGATGCAGCCGGACAGGCAGTACTACTGCTGGCGCCGAGCCCATTCGTGGGCGGCCCGGGCGGCCTGGGCTGCGACTGAATTGCGCGGGATCGTAACCGCGTTCGGCCTCGTCGGCCAGCGCATCAAGGTCCGCGCCCGCAAGGACGCGGCCGCCCTTCATCTCGTAGGTTTCTTCCTCGCGTTCCATTTCACCTCCCGACACCCGGGAGCAGGGCTAGATATTGCGGCCGACATCTCATCGCATGCCAGATCAGGTGGTCACCATTCGACTGTTCACCGCCGATTAGCTCCAGGAGGTTCCCAGCGGGATCGGGCCCTATGGTGAGGATTTTCGGCGGTTCGGAATCGGGATCAATTACGTCTTCGTACTGGTAAAGGTCGTAGGCATGCGAGACGTCCTCAATCGAGTAGCCGCGCTTGAGCGCTGACTTGGCAACCCGAAGCACCGGGCTAGTGTAATACGAAATTGCCGAGGATGTCTAGACCGGGCCAATGCACGACGGTCGCGGAGCACAGCGCTTACGCAAACGCCCACGTTAGCGCCGTGCTTGTATCGGGATCGATCCAGTCAATCTCGTAGGTTCGCTCTCTCGTTTTTTCGCAGGCAAGGGGGGGCTGCGCCAATGCCATGGGGTGCGGTATCGGTGGGGGTGGGGGTTCCACCGGGTGGGGTGCTGGTCAAAATGGCGGCTCGTCATATTCAGCGGCACGTAACAGGTTGGTGGCGAGCCAGTGGGCGTTCTTTGGGTTGAGTTCAACGGTCAGAGAAGTCGCGGCGCCCAAATCCGGACACGCGTAGGCGAATGTGATCGCGACATCGGCGGAGCCGCTCGGATACGAACGCTTGACGACGATCACTTCGGTGTCGTTGTCGGTCCAGATGGACTCGGTGACTCGGGCGTCGTTGTAGAAGGTGTTCATTATTTCGCTCCTTTCACTTGGTGCTGGTTCTAGCTGAACTGGTTGTTCGGTCTGTGTGTGGTGTTCACGTCGCGGGCGTTGGGGCGGTTATGCGCCCCAGGCATAGGCGATGGTGGCTTCGAACGATTGGTACCGCCGAAGTTCGGCTAGATCTCTGAGGTCTTCGCCGGCGCTGGGATTGTGGTTGACGTACTCGTCGATGATGCTGTTCCATCCGGCGTCGAGTGCTCGTCCGAGGACTGCGGCCGCGAGAATTTTGTCGTCCGAGCGTAGGGCTGCTGCGAATACCTGCGCCGCCTCGTCGCTTTGGGTCAGGCGGGCAGCGCGGTCTTGTGCATCGCGGTAGAGCAAGACTTGTCCGGGGTCGCTGCTGGTCACAGTAGAGAGCCCGAATAGCTGCTTTTCAAGCGTCTGCTTCTTGGCGTCGATGAGTTCGGTTTCCTTCTTGCGAAGGCCGCGGAGCTGATCGCGCGTTCGGTCGCTCTCGGCGTCACGCTTGGCCTGTCGGCCGACATCGGAGAGGGTGGCGTCGTTGGCGAGGCTGTCGCTGGTGCGGGTCGATCTCATCTGGATGCTGGCGGCCTGTGCGCGTAGATCGTCGATCTGTGCTTGGAGTCGTGAGAGAGACATGTAGTGCATTTCCTTTCGGGCGGATTAGACCGTGGGTCGGTCTGCGGTGAGGTTCCAGAGTTCTTGTATGCGAGCGGCTACCGGGTGTTCGTCGAAGTGTCGGATGCCGGCCCGTACGACCTCTTTCCATCGCTTCTCGATCGCCACTCGCAGGATCCCGAGCACGGCGAAGCCGTCGGCCTGGCTGCTGGCGCGGATGAGGAGCCGGGCCGCGTCCGCCTCGTTCTCGAGGTCGTCGATGTCGCGGTTATTCGCGGCGTTGCGAAACACGATGTGCCGCAGTTGCGCGATGCGTTCGGCCGTCCGGCGTTCGGCTTCGCTCCGCCGCGTGGCCTCGACGGCTTCCCAGTCAATCTTCCTCGCGGCTCGTTCGAAGATGGTCAGCCGGTGCCCGCTAATCGTCACCACCGCCCAGCAGCGATTTGACGAATGATGCTTGATCGTTCGCCGGTGACCTGCCCTTTGGTGGGCGCACCGATTCCGTCAGTTCGTCGAATTCATCGTCGGGTAGCTCTCGAAGGTATTGCTCTACGCCCAGCAGTAGGTATTCCATTGGATTTACTTGCACTGACTTGCCTTTCGTTCGACGTACATGAAGACGGTTTGTCGCGGGAAGAGCCATCGACCTCCGATGTCGCGGCCGTCGAGTTGATCGCTGATGCGTCGGACCCAGCGGGTTGAGCAGCTCAGGATCGATGCGGCCTCGGTCGTATCGATAAGTTCTTCCTCTGTCGATGGTGACCATTGTGGTTGTGCCGCACAAGTTTTGGTTCCGCGGACGGAACTGATGAGTTTGACGTGCAGAGTGTCGAACCCGTTCGGTAAGGGGGGCCGCATCCCGAGCCCGGCGCGGGCGACCAGATCACCAACGGCATAGAGCAGCAGTTTGTCTTCGTCGGGCGTGAAGTTCATGGTGTCGGCCCCGGCTCGGCCGTCGGCCGGGTGCTCAATGGCAGCCCGGCCGACGCGATGACCTGGCCGGCGACGACGCCCCGCGGTCGACACATCGGCCGCAAACCATCGAGCCAGACGCGGCAAGGGGAAAGGGCCGGGCAGTCGTGGCAGAGACGCAGAGCGGCTTTCCGGGCGTTCTGGACTTCGGCTCTGCCTGCGTCTTTGTCTTGCTCGGCGATCGTCCCCTCGTAAAGGTCTGAGTGGCCTTTGCATGCAGCGCCAGGAAGTTCAGGCAGGGCGGCCAGCAGCTCACTCATGTGAATCCAGTTGGTCATGCGATTTCCTTTGTCGGCCGGCGAAGTTCGATCAGTGGCTCCTGCGTTTCGGTCATGGGTTGGCTACCTGCGGGTCATGGCGTGCTTGAGCAGCGTCCAGTCGCGCCGGATGGGTGCCCCCGTACGGGGGCCGGTTCGTCCCTGGCACAGTGCAGTGCTTCAGCGGTGCCGCGTGGCAGTGCGGACACCGAATGGACAGCCAGTTGCACTGCGGCCGGCGGTGCTTTATTGGGCCGGCGAACGGTGGTGAAGTGGGATCAGGTGCGGCCTTCGCGTCGAGGATTGCTTGGCGTGCTTCGCGAAAGGCGTTGGGTTCGCGGGCGAGCTCGTCGCGCATCATCTCGCGTGCGCGCTGGTACACGTGGCCGGGTTCGAGCCACACGCCGGGACGTTCGCGGATGTGTGCGACCACGGCTTTGAGCGCAAGATCTGCGGGGAGGTCGCCGATGACGCCCTGCCAGACAACGACATCGGCATCACCGACGGTGCGACGGTCGTTCGCAGCCACCGCTGTCAGGACGTCGATAACCTCGTCGCGGTTCATTGTGATATCTCCAATCGGAGGGGTGGACGCTTGAGGGCCTGGGCCTGGGCGACGCGTTGGTCGGCGGTGGAGACGCTGCTGCTGTTTCGGTCACGCGGTCGGTTGTCCTGGGCCGCCATGCGGATCCAGTTGCGCCATGTGCCAATCCACGAGCGCTTGATTGCTCTCGCTCCCGTCTGGTCAGTCCAGTAATCGACGAACTTGCGGTGCTCTGCACGGAGGTCTACGGCTGGGCATTCGGCACGCATCTGGTCGATGACGTCATGGGGTGGGACCCAGGCGGGGTCCAGTCGCGAACCGCGAGTGGCCGCCTTCTTCCCCACGGAGTGTTCTTCAAGTTCTTGAGGTATAGGAATATTGGCCACTTCCGTCCCTGCTGCTTGGCCAGTTGTGTCCGAGCTGACCGGCCGATTACGTCCAATCGATTGGCCGGCTCTGTCCAATGGCTGGTCAGTGTCATGGCCGGTTTCGTCCATTGGCTGGTCAGCGGCGCGATACATCTGCGCTCGATCGCCGTAGAACTTTTCGGCCGGTTTCGTCAGTAACTTCCCAGTGTGTTTCAGCTTGATCAGCGCTCGTCCTACCGGCTTGCGTTGAACGCCGCCCAACCCTTGGCCGATGTCGTCGTGGGAAGCGCGCCACCATATCTCGCCGTCGACCATCTTGCGATCGTTCGTTTCACCTGGCAGAGCAGTTATGTAGCGGACGAGCGCCAGGACGCAGGCGCCGAGCGCTCCGACGCGACCGACGTCGGCAGGCAACACCTTGAGGAAGGGGGGCGGCTTCATGACGAGTCGGTCCATTCGCAATGCCTAGTGGGGCCTGCGGACATGCCCTCGGTGCTTGGGCTAGGAGCTCGACGATGAAGCGGTACTCGCGGCTTGGCGGGGCCAAGGTGGTCTGTGATGACAACCGTGATGACGTTGCCTTCTGCCGTCGCATCGGCGCGGGCGTCCCAGTCGTCGGTCTTCTCGATTGGGAACACGTCGCTTGCTGCTGGGGGGCGAGCAGCGATTTGGCGCGCTTCGGTAGTCATGCGCCGGCCTGCTCAAGTCGCGACAGATAGTCGTCGATCTGGCGATCCGTGCTGAATCGGCGGCGCCCGATGGTGACCGAGGCCAGCTCGCCCGATGCCCACAGGTTGAACACGACCGTTCGGCTGGTGGCTGTTGCGAAATGCCGAGTGGGGTGTTTGGTGTTCGGCGGTGATCGCGGAACCATGGGGTATGGCTCGTTCGTATCGCTCGGTGGTGCGTGATCAGGAGTTTTTGTTGCCGCCGAATATGGC
>JAGQTV010000038.1 GCA_020438845.1 Mycobacterium sp.
CGGTGGTGGTGGTGTCGGTGACGGCCTGGCGTTGCAGGTCGGTGGGGGTGTAGGTGAACGCCCCGGTGGCGGGGTCGTAGCTGACCGTGGCGGCGGTGGCCACGCTCACGGTGTAGGTGAGGTCGCGGCCGGCGGTGTCGGTGAAGGTCGCGCTGCCGCTGACCTGCCCGGTGCTGGTGTCGGGGTCCCCGACGGTGACCGCACCGGCGGTCGGGACGCCGGGGTCGACGGTCACGGTGACGGTGACGGTCGTGCTGGACAGACCTTGGTGCGCGGTAGCGGTGAACGTGTCGGTGGTGGTCAATCCGGCCGCTTGGCGGGCCTGCTGGGTGGGGGTGTAGGTGAATCTGCCATCCCCGGTCAGGGTCACCACCCCTGCGGTGGGTTGGGTGGCGGTGAAGGTCAACCCGGCGTCGGTAGGGAAACCCAGCGACCCGGTCACCACACCGGTGACAGGGTCGGCGACTCCGACGGTGGGGATACCCGCCGGGGGCGGTGGGTCGAAAACCGTGCTGATCCTGTTGGCCAGCGAGTACAGCGCCCTCTGGATTGCATTATGGGGTTGCGGGTTGGCGGTGCTCATCCCGCCCAGCGACAGCAGCAATCCGATCACCGTCCGCGCCAACGGCGCCAACAGCGATCGCGCCCCCCCCCGGCGTTCCCAGCCCCGCCGCGGTAACCGCAGCGGTCTGCACGCCTCCCACAGCGGTCGCCGAGGCTGCTATCGGAACCGACAGCCCGGGCGTCGCCTCGGTCGCCGAGACCGGAAGCGACCCGAAAGTAGTCCGGACCGACGCCACAGCCGGGGTCGCCAGCGATGAGCTCCCAACAGGCGGCCCGCCAGTTGCTACGGCTGCCCGGGGGGCCGCCGCCCGGCGAGCGGCACCGGCTGGTACCGCTCTGGCTGCTGTGTCGGAGGCTGAGGGGATCGCCCCCGGGCGACGGCCTCGGCGCGGGTTCCGCGGGGCCGGAGGTTCCCCGGCGGTGACCGGTTCCGCCACCGCGGCCAGCGGAGATCTCGGATCTTCGCGGCGGCCCGCCGGCCCCGAGGGACCGGCCGGGTGAGCAGGCCGGCGGCTGCCTGCCACCCCACCCCGGTTCGGGGGAGCGGTACCTGTACCGCCGGAAACATTCGCCGGATCCCCGGAGGAATCCGCCTGGGCGACAACCACTCCCGACGACACCCCAAACCCGACACCGAGGGCCACCGCCAAGGCGCCGACCCGACCAACATACCGCCCAGCACCCATGACCGCGTCTCCAGCAAACCCGTGGCAAGCCCTAAGGGCTTCTCCAATGTTAGGTAATTCAACCACCTCAGCAGTGCCGATGGCACCCCTTCTGCCAGACCGCCACGAAGGCGGGCCGCCGCCCCACCTCGCTCCCGGATGCCGAACAACGCCAGCCAGGCCGCGGGTCCACTACCCAATGTCGTGACCGTTGCAGTTCAATCCCCGAATAGGGCTCTTGTGCAACGTTTTACCGGCACATTGCGCCCGGCTGTTCGCTGGAATCGCCAAGGTGCCAGGTATGAGATACGCCCATCGTGCCAATGTGACGAAGTTGTCGAAAACCGACGGTCGTACCAGAACCAATCGACCTCTCCTCAGGCTCGATTCCCCAAGCCTTCGCGGCAGCGTTTGCGCTAAGGCCTACGCCCTTTCCGCTAATTTCAGTCGGGTCGGGTTCGCCCATGTCCTCAATGTCTGCGACGCCCTTGCGCAAACGCGCAGCGCTCCGGCGGTGACCCAACGGAGGGCCGTGTACTGCCTGATGCAGTCCGCGATGAACTGGCAGCACGCCGCCGCACGCGGGCCAGTCGCCGCAGGAGTGTCTAAGCGGTCTGGTAGTGGAAATGCGGAGAAGGTCATCGCCGACGATGCGTTAGCGCGGGTGCTTGGCCGGGGCGCGGCGAGCTAGATCGTCTCAGCAGCCAAGATCAGGCCGGTCAAGCGCATGCCGACCTGATCGACCCGGTATCGAGTAGTTCGAGTATGCGCCCGTCGGTGTGAAGAATATGGCAGCTCAGGCGAAAGCTGACTGGCGACGGCGCGCTCGCCGAGATCGTGGATGCGGTCCTGATCAAGCCGGACCAGTCCCTTTAGGATTAGGATGCGCCAAGCATCAAGTGTCCCCTTGCTCGGCTTTACCTCCCTTCGGAACGGGCGATCCAGTCACCATTGGCGAATTGTGGGCGCCGACCAGTCCCGCTGCTAAATGTCGCACCGCACGTCCATCGGCTCGACCATGCACCCGATGCTCCCCTACGACGGGGATGCGAAGCCGGTGAACCGGGTCACTGCCAAGGCGCCGAGCTGGCGGTCAGCGGCACCAGGATTCTGGGCACCGTCAGTACTTGTGTTGCGGGCCTTGAGCTTTCTTGTACATGGACCGCAGCAGCACGTCACGGAAGCGGGCATTGTCGATCAACTTGATGCCCGCGTTCGCGACTTTCGGGTTACCCGCCAGCTTGTGGAAGTAGCGGCCGCGCCGGTACTCCTTGCCCCACGCCGCTTCCATCCGCTGGGCGTAGTTGGTGAAATCGTCGGGTCCGCCGTTCTCCAGCGCTGCGATCGCGCACTCGCCGGCGGCCAGCCCGGATTCCAGGGCCTTGGAAATCCCCGCTCCGGAGGCCGGCTTTCCCGCGCCGAGCGAGTCGCCGGTGAACAGCACCCCGGGACGCCATGGTGGCCACGCGGTGAAGCCCATCGGGAGCCGCCATGCCCGCACGCTTCTGTTCTTCTTCAGCTCTTCGATCGGGGGTAGCCGCCAGTCCGGCGGGAGTGTCCGCAGGAACTCGCCGAGGAACTGGGTGGCGTTGATCGACTGCCAGTTCTGATAGCTGTTGACGTATCCGAGGCCGATGTTCAGCCGACCGCCGCCCATCGGGAAAACCCAGGCGTAACCAGGTAGCTGGTCGCCCTGGAACTCCAGCTTGAGGTAGATGTCGAGGCTGTCGGAGTCGGGCACATTGGCGTCCATCTCGGCACGGATGGCGATCGCCGAATACCCGTTGTACTCGGAGTCGAGCTTCAGTGCGCGTTTGATGGGGGAGTAGGCGCCGTCGGCGGCGACGACGGCGTCGCCGTACACCTTCTCGCCGCCCTTGAGGACCACCCCGGTCACCCGGCCGCGCCCGTCGATGATCGGTTCGGTGACGTCGGCGCCCTGGCGCACCACGGCTCCCGCCTTCTCCGCATGCTCGAGCAGTAGGGTGTCCAGCAGCGTACGGCTCACGGTGTGCCCGTGGTCGGGCATGCCGGGCCGCTTGGGGAAGGTCAACTCCCACTGCGACGGGCTGAAGACAGTCACTCGGTTGATCCGGTGAAACTTCGCCACTTCATGGGCCAGGCCCATCTTCTGCAGGTAGCTCACCGCCCGGGCGGTCAGTCCGTCCCCGCAGGGCTTGTCGCGCGGGAACACCGCCTTGTCCAGGACCACCACTTTCGCGCCGGTCTGCACCGCCTGCCACGCCGCAGCCGAGCCCGATGGTCCGCCGCCTGCAATCACCAGGTCGAATCGCTCGGTCACGTTGTCAGATGTTAGTCGCCGGCGCGCCACTTGATGTTCATGCCCAGGTCGTTGGCACCGGCAGTTCGGTAAAGTGCCGGACGTGCGGCGAGTCTCGACACCTCCGGCTGCCACCGGCAAGGTGGACGCCAGGGGCGAGCGCTGGCGCGAGTACCGCAAAAAGGTGCGCGCCGAGATCGTCGACGCCGCCTTCCGGGCAATGGACAAATGCGGGCCGGATGTCAGCCTGCAACAGATCGCTGTCGAGGCCGGCACCGCCAAACCCAAGATCTACCGCCACTTCAACGACAAAGCCGACCTCTTCCATGCGATCGCGGAGAGGTTGCGAGACCTGTTGTGGGCGAGCATCTTTCCCAATATCGACTTCGCCGCCGACTCAACCCGCGAGGTGGTCGGCCGCGCCGTCGCAGAATACGTCGCACTCGTTGAACAACACCCCAATGTGGTGCGCTTCGTTCTGCAGGGGCGTCTTCCGGGGCGGGCCCAGCCGACCGGTCGCGCACTTTCCGAGGGCCGTGAGATCACGATGGCCATGGCTGAGATGTTCAATGTCCAACTGCGGGAGATGCAGTTGGACCCGACTGCCCTGGAGTTGGCGGCCGCGGCGGCATTCGGTTCGGTATCGGCGGCCACCGACTGGTGGTTGGGTCCGAATCCGGACAGCCTTCCCCGGATGCCTTCGGTGGATTTCGTCGAACACCTGACGACCATCATGCTCGGCACCGTCAGCGGTACTGCCAACCTGCTGGGCGTCGATCTCGACCCCGGTCTGCCGATCCGCAGCGCCACGCCGCGGGACGCCGCGCTGGGTGGGTTGGCGCGACACGCCTGACACAACTGGTTGTGCTTACGCGGCTTTCATGACACCAGGGGTAGTGTTTGGTTGTCGGCCGGCATTCCGGCTCAATACTTATGGCTACGCTTCGAAATAGGGGTGTTGGTGAGCGATTCAATCAAGCTGATCGACCGGGCATCGGCGATCAACTGGAACCGCGTGCAGGACGAGAAGGACGCCGAGGTCTGGGATCGGCTGACCGGTAACTTCTGGCTGCCCGAGAAGGTCCCGGTGTCCAATGACATCCCGTCGTGGAACACCCTTACCGGCGCCGAGAAGCAACTAACCATGCGGGTCTTCACCGGCCTGACACTGCTGGACACCATCCAGGGCACCGTCGGTGCGGTGAGCCTTATTCCCGACGCCGTTACCCCGCACGAGCAGGCGGTGCTGACCAATATCGCGTTCATGGAGTCGGTGCACGCCAAGAGTTACAGCTCGATTTTCTCGACCCTGTGCTCGACCAACGAGATCGACGACGCCTTCCGCTGGTCGGAGGAGAATCCCAACCTCCAGCGCAAGGCCCACATCGTCATGGACTACTACCGCGGCGATGATCCGCTGAAACGCAAAGTGGCGTCGACCCTGCTGGAGAGCTTCCTCTTCTACTCCGGCTTCTATCTGCCCATGTACTGGTCAAGCCGGGCCAAGCTCACCAACACCGCCGACATGGTCCGGTTGATCATCCGCGACGAGGCCGTTCACGGCTACTACATCGGCTACAAGTTCCAGCGCGGGCTGGCGGAGGAAGACCAAGCCCGGCGCGACGAGCTCAAGGAATACACCTATGAGCTGCTCTTCGAGCTCTACGACAACGAGGTGGAGTACACCCAGGACCTCTACGACGGGGTCGGGCTGACCGAGGATGTCAAGAAGTTCCTCCGCTACAACGCCAACAAAGCATTGATGAACCTAGGGTATGAGGCTCTGTTCCCGCGCGACGAGACCGACGTCAACCCCGCGATCCTGTCGGCGCTCTCGCCGAACGCCGATGAGAACCACGACTTCTTCTCCGGGTCAGGCTCGTCGTACGTGATCGGCAAGGCCGTCAATACCGAGGATGAGGACTGGGACTTCTAGGACGACATCCAACTCCGTTCCGATGCTCAGGCTGCGGATGTCGGTTACCCGAGAACCTGGCCGCATCGATTCCAAGAGGCGCAACCGCCGGGTCAGTTGACTGAGGGAATCCGCGGATTTCCGGAATTTGTTGGTTGCCCTGCATTTAGGGTCAGGCTGGTCTGCCGGTGTCCGTTCGGTGCACGCCGCGCGCCGGCTGGCGCCTCCTGGCCAGGAGGGGGTCTGCTTGAACTTCCAGTGGGACGCCTTCCTCCTGCTGCCCGGCGACGGGCTATTGCTCGTTGACGATGGGCTCGTCGTCTACGCCGACAAGGTTGCGGAGCGGACCCTCGCCGTCGATGGCAGGCGGTTAGCCGGACAGTCACTGGCCGCACTATGGCCCGAAGCGGCCTCGGCTGCTGAGGGGATCCGCCCAAGGCTCGATGTTTCCGGGCCTGAGGACCGTGTCCTTAACTGGAGGGGAGGCGAGCGCGTCGTACGACTGTTCCGCACGGACACTGGAATCGGAATCGGCGTGCTAGGTGATGAGCAAGGACGTGTCGGTGCCACTGGCGACGGTCAGATCCTGTACCAACGCGTCATCAAGGCGATGTCGGAGTCGGTCTTGGTCACCACCGCCGAGCCCTTCGACCGTCCAGGCCCGGTGATCGTCTTCTGCAACGACACCTTCCTGCGGGAGACCGGGTATTCCCGTGCCGAGGTCATCGGCAGGAGTCCTCGCATCATTCAGGGACCGGCCACCACTGACGATTCGCGCAAGCAGTTCAGGATGGCCTTTGAGAAGTGGCAAAGCAGCAGCGTCGAGGTACAGGACCACCGCAAGGACGGATCCACGTTCTGGACCGAGATTTCGTTCGCGCCGGTGGCTGATGAGACGGGCTGGTTCACGCACTGGGTCTCGGTCGGCGCCGACACCACCGAACGCAGGCGTGCGGAGCAGCGCGACCGTGAGCAGCGCGCCGTTGTGCAGGGCGTACTCGACTCGATGCCGTCACAGTGCGTCATGATCGACGGTACCGGGCGGATCGTGGCCACGAATGCCGAGTGGGATCGTCAATGGACCCTCGGTGAAGACGGAAGA
This sequence comes from Mycobacterium sp., assembly GCA_020438845.1. Taxonomy (GTDB): domain Bacteria; phylum Actinomycetota; class Actinomycetes; order Mycobacteriales; family Mycobacteriaceae; genus Mycobacterium. Next base: position 6,528 of record JAGQTV010000038.1, read on the forward strand.
CCTGACTGGCGGAGCCTCAACTATCTCGAAGTCTGTCGGTCCGGTGAGGGCTTACGAATGTCCAATCCCTTTGCGTTGCAGGCGGTCGATGCCATTGAAGAATTGCTCGCGGGCCGCAGGGAATCTGTTGTGGCGGAGTACGTCCCCGACGGGTTGATGAACGATTCCGCTGTGCCAAGGGTTTTTCGGCTCGTGGCACTTCCCTTGCGTGGGGCTCAGGGAGCGGTGCTGACCCACGTAGATCTGACCGCCCTCAACAGTCGTTCGGGTGATGACGTGAGCACCCGGATCGGTGATACCGGCGGGCGCGAGGATCTGATCGATCGGATGGACGCGATGCTGGGCGATCAGGGGTCGAACGGCGGTTTCGCACTTATCGTCGTGGGAATCGACAACCTTTCCGACGTCATCGATGCTTTCGGGCACCTTGACGGCGACCGACTGGTGGAGGCAATTGGCCATCGCCTCGCTGAACACCTCGGACCCGATTGTTTGACAGCGCGCCTACGAGGTGAGGAGTTCGCGGTCCTTTCGACCGGCGTGCCGGACGACGAGTGGGACATGGAGGCCTACCTTGGGCCGCTCCGTGACGTCCTCACCCAGCCGATCCACTTGGAACTGGCCGCGGTTCACGCCAGTGTCAGCTTCGGCGTTGCGCGGGGTGCGGCCCCCGGGGCCAATGCCCGCGACATGTTGCGTGACGCCGATTCCGCCATGCGGGCCGCCCGAAGGCAGCGCAGAGGCGGATGGGCCGAATTCACACCCACCCACCGAGCTGATGCCCAGGCCCGGATCACTGCGGAGAGGCTGCTGGCTCAGGCTGTCGACCGCAGCGCGTTCGAACTGGTCTATCAACCGATCGTCGACTTGGAAGCGGGCCGCACCGCCGGGTCCGAGGCACTGCTGCGCATCCGTGAACCGGACGGCAACCTCATTCCGCCGCTGGCGTTCCTCAGTGCGCTGGAGACCGGTCCCCACGTCGAGCAGGTGGGTGAGTTCGTGCTCAACACCGCGCTGGAAGTCCAGTCGAGGTGGCAGAGGGAGCCGGGGATGGAGCGCCACCGGATGTCCATCAACGTCTCAGCCCGACAACTCGGCACGGGGCGTTTCAAGGCGGCCGTGCAGAGGGCGCTGGCGCGGCACGGAGTAACGCCGCAGAACCTGACCGTCGAGATCCTCGAAAACGCCATCGTCCGTGCCGGGGACGAAGCCGAGTCTGAACTCCGGGATCTGGCGGAGATGGGAGTGGGCGTCGCAATCGACGACTTCGGTACCGGCTACTCCGCGATGTCATACCTGCACTACTTCCCGTTGACCACAGTCAAGATCGACCGGAGTTTCATGTTGGCGGCTGACACCCCACGAGGTCTCCGCCTGCTAAGGGCAGCCGGTGAGGTAGCGCGCGCCGTCAGCGCCTCCACCGTTGTGGAAGGCATCGAGACACAGGCGCACTTGCTTGCGGCCCAGGCCGCGGGAATCGAATACGGGCAAGGTTATTTCTTTGGCAGGCCGACTTCCGCTGGTACCCACCCCGTGAGGGTAAGCCCCAAAGGTTGACTCGTGTCTGGCTCATTTGGTCAAGATGGAAGCCGATCCCTTGTTTAACAGAGGGTGAACCGGCGGTGAATCCCCGTGCGGTTAGTGGCGATCTCGGGTCGCACCAACGACACTGTGGTTCATGCATGGGAAGTCGCGTGTGCAGTCCGTCCTCAACTGGCTTCGCGCCGGCTATCCCGGCGGTGTTCCCGGACCCGACCGGGTTCCGCTGTTGGCCCTGCTGCGCAACACCCCGCTGACCGAGGATGAGGTCAAGGAAGTGGTTCGCCAGATCACCGCGAAGGACTCTGAAGCGATCGCGGACGGCGTCATCGACCACGATGAGATCGAGAAGTTCATCGAGGGGGTGGCCCATCACGACGGCGGGCCGGAGAACATCAAGCGGGTCGCCGACCGGCTGGCTGCCGCGGGCTGGAAACTCGACCCCAGCCTGGTGGCCGCCGACGCGAGACTCGACGAGGATTAGGCTCCGGCTTCTCTGGAGTCTTGGTTCTTCCGGGCCTTCGGGGCCCCTATCCCTCGCGAAGTGACGCGGTGTCGATCACGAAGCGGTAGCGGACGTCGCTGGCCACCACGCGCTCGTAGGCCTCGTTGATGTAATCCGGCTCAATCAACTCGATCTCGGGCGCAACGCCGTGCTCGGCGCAGAAATCGAGCATCTCCTGGGTCTCCGGAATACCGCCGATCATCGAGCCGGAGATGGCGCGGCGCATGGAGATGATCGACATCGCCGGAACCACCAACGGATTCTCCGGGGCGCCCAGTTCGACAAATACTCCGTCGCGGTCGACTAACTGCAGGTAACGGCCTAGGTCCAGGTCCGCCGACACCGTATTGAGGATGACGTCAAAGCCGTTGCGCAGCGTCTTGAAGACGGCCGGGTCGCTGGTGGCGTGGTAATGCGTGGCGCCCAGTCGCAGACCGTCCTCCATCTTCTTGAGCGACTGCGACAGGACCGTCACCTCGGCGCCCATCGCCACACCCAGTTTGACCGCCATGTGGCCCAGGCCGCCGAGCCCGATCACGCCCAGCCGGGTGCCTGGTCCGACGTTCCAGTGCCGCAGCGGTGAGTAGGTGGTGACGCCGGCGCACAGCAACGGCGCCGCGGCGTCCAGTGACAGCGCGTCGGGGACGCGCAGAACGTAGTCCTCGTCGACGACGATGCTGCCGCTGTAACCACCGTAGGTCGGTAGGCCATCCCTGCCGACCGCGTTGTAGGTGCCGACCATTCCGCCGCCGGTGCAGTACTGCTCATCTCCGGCTTTGCAGTTGTCGCAGGTGCGGCAGGAGTCGACGAAGCAACCCACTCCGACGCGATCCCCGACCTTGTACTTGCTGACCTGCGGTCCGACTTCGGTCACGACTCCGGCGATCTCGTGGCCTGGCACCACCGGATACTGCGGCTGGCCCCATTCGGCCCTGACCGTGTGGATGTCGGAATGGCAGATGCCGGCGAAGTGGATGTCGAATCTCACGTCATGTGGCCCGACGTCGCGGCGGCTGATGGTGGTCTTGGTCAATGGACCGGTGGCCGAGGTCGCCGCATAGGCATTGACGGTTGTCATCTGCGTCCCTTTCGATTACCCGATTCCCGGGGTGACCCAATCAGCTTATGCCCGAGCGGAAATGGTGACCACGGCCCCGGAACAGCTGTTTCGCGTCTACGATTCGCCCATGGTCGAGTGGTCGCTTCCGTCGGTTTCGGTGCCGAGAATGCCACTGGGCCTACCGGATCCATTGCGTCGCGTCCGCGTTCCCAGCGACCTCGACTCCGTCACCGATTTCGGGGAGGAGGTCGATCCCGGCGAGGCCGACGCCACATCCGCCCAAGTCGAGTCGATGTGGAAGGCCGTCCAGGACTGGTATCGCACCGGCGTCCATCCGGCATTGCAGGTGTGCGTCCGCCGGCACGGCAAGGTGATTCTGAACCGGACAATCGGACACGCTCGGGGTAACGGACCTCGAGACGGGCAAGACGTAGAGAAGGTGCAGGCCACCGTCGACACCCCCTTCTGCGTCTACTCGACGTCCAAGGCGATCACCGCCTTCCTTGTGCACAAACTGGCCGAGCGCGGCCTGCTCGACGTCCACGACCCGGTGGCCGAATACATCCCCGGCTACGAGAAGCACGGAAAGCGCAAGATCACCGTCGGGCACGTCCTGGCCCACCGCGCCGCCGTCCCGAACCTGCCCAAGACCGCCTTGGAACTGGAGAATCTCGGAAACCGGGAGTTCATGATCGACCTCTTGGTCGACGCCGTACCGTTCGCCAAGCCCGGAAAGTACCTGGCCTATCACGCGGTGTCGGGCGGCTTCATTCTCGGCGAGATCGTGCACGCTGTCACCGGCAAGAACATCCGCCAAGTCCTGGAAGAGGAGTTCCTCGACCCGTTGCACTTCCGCTGGATGAATTACGGCGTCAAACCCGACGACGTCGACAAGGTGGCGGTCAACTACATCACCGGTCCGCCGACGGCCCCGCCGTTGTCGACCCTGCTCACGCGGATGCTCGGCGTCGACATCGACAGCCTGGTCAACCTCACCAACGACCCCCGCTTCCTGACCGGGATCGTGCCGGCCGCCAACACGGTGACCAACGCGTGGGAGTTGAGCCGTTTCTTCGAGGTCATGCGCTGCGGAGGGGAACTGGACGGGGTCCGGGTGATGCAGACCAAGACGATCCGTCGTGCGCTGGAGGAGCGGTCCCATCTGGAGATCGACCTGTCGATGGGTTACCCGACCCGCTTCTCCTACGGACTGATGCTCGGGTCCCGGGTTCTGAGCATCTACGGGCGGAACACCCAGCACGCGTTCGGCCACCTCGGTTTCACCAACATCCTGGCCTGGGCAGACCCCGGTCGGGCGACCTCGGTCGCCGTGCTCAACAGCGGCAAGCCGATCTTCTATCCGGAGATTTCGCTTTTTCCGGGCACCATGGCGGCGATCACCAGTGCCATGCCGCGAGTGCCCAGTGCCGAGCACATGCTCTAGATGGCGGAGCATCTACGGGGCAAGGTCGTCGTCGTCACCGGTGCCGCGAGTGGTTTCGGCCGGCTGATCGCGCAGAAGTGCGCGGCGGGCGGGGCCAAAGTGGTGGGGGTTGATATTGCCGCCGACGGCCTTGCCGACGTGATCACCCAAATCGAGGGAGCCGGGGGAGAGGCTCTGGGTTGCGTCGCGGATGTCACCGACCTGGCGTCGATGAAGGCCGCCGCGGGCAGCGCGCTGGACACCTTCGGTGCCATCGACGTGCTGGTGAACAACGCCGGCGTGATGCCGTTGGCCTACTTCGCCGATCACGAACAGGCCTGGAGCCGTTGGCATCAGGCCATCGATATCAACATCAAAGGTGTGCTCAACGGCATTGTCGCCGTCTACGACCAGATGATCGCCCAGGGTCGTGGCCACGTGGTCAACATCGCGTCGATCTACGGAAACGGCGGCATCGAGGGCGCCGGCGTCTACAGCGCGACGAAGGTTGCGGTCGTTGCACTCTCAGACGCGTTGCGGGTGGAGGCGCAGGGCAAGATCAAGGTGACGACGGTCAAACCCACCGGTGTGCTGGGCACCAACCTAGCCAGCGGCGTGGTCAACCAGGCCGCGATCATGGGCATGGCCGGTCAGAAGGGCCAGCAATTCGCCCAGAACCTGGGCAATTTCTTCAGCGGGACGTTGCGCCCGGAGCAGACCGACCCCGACTCGGTGCAGTACTGGCTGATCACCCCGGACGAGTTGGCCGAGGCCGTAGTGCACGTGATCGACCAGCCGTGGGGCATCAGCATCAGCGATATCACCGTCCGGGCCAGCGGCGAGAACTACATCCGTTGAGCGCTGCTCAGTTGATCGGTGCGTTCAGCCAGCGCAGATCCTCGACGATCCCGCGGGCGGCGATCAGGCCCTGACCGGTCTGCCACACCTCGTTGTTAACGACGAACACCCGGTTGTCCCGGTTCGCCGAGAGTGCGCGCCAGGCGTCGCTGTCCAGGATGCGCGGTGCGCGGTCCTTGGCCGCCTGTGAGGCGAACGACATGTAGACGATGTCGCCGTCGGCTGCCGAGAAGTCGGGGGACTTGGCCAGTTCGGCGTCGGTGATACCGATCTCCAGATACGGCTTGTCGGTAAATCGCTGCGCTGCGGGGCGATCCACACCGACGGCGGAGAGCACGCTTGCCGGGAAGTTGTCGGTACCCCAGACCCGCATTGTCGAATCGGTCAGTTGGACGATCGAGGCCTGGTAATGCGCGGCGTCGTTGGCGGTGCCGGCCCGACGCGCCTGCTCGGCAAATCCGGCGATCAACTCATCGGCTGCGCTGACTCGTGCGGTCGCCGCCCCGACCAACCGCAGATTGTCCTGCCACCGGGCGCCGGGAGCTGCCGTGAACACCGTCGGGGCGATCTCGGCCAGCCCAGGGTAGGCGTCTGGGGTCAGGGCCTGCGACCCCAGGATCAGGTCGGGTTTGGCCGCCGCGATGGCGGCCAGGTCGGGTGCGCTGCGTGATCCCACGCCGGGAAGGTCGTGCACCACGGTTCCCAGATACGACGGCTGGCCGTCCGCTCCATCGGGCAGTGCGGCAGCCACGATCCGGTTTTGCAGGCCCAGGGCGCAGAGTGCATCGAGTTCGTCGCCGGCCAGGACGACGATGCGCATGGGGTCCGGAACCACGGCCGTCTCACCGAGGGCATGCCGCAGCGGGCCTGGAGGCGGGCCGTCGATGGGCGCCGGTTCGGGAGCGCACGATTCATCGGGGCGTCGCTGATTTCCCAGAACGCCGGCAGAGGCGATCTTGGTGACGCTGGTCACTGGGCTGCTTCCCGGGCTGCCGCCCGGTCCGGCCGCGGGCGTCCCGGCCGAATCCTGTGCCGGACCTGAACAGCCGCTTAGTGCCAAGGTGGCGGCCAAGGCGGTGGCGAACCCGCAACGCACGGGGCGAAAGAGCACGACGCGACGGTAACACCCGGTGGGTAAACCGCACCTGACCTGGGGTCCAGGGCTGGTTGGTCCGGTTCGTCGAGGGAATTACGACAGAATGTAGGACCGGGGGCACGCAACGCGCCCAATCGGGATAGGATGCGGCTAGGTTTCTTGGGATGCCCCTGTGATGGTTGGAGGATCTGTGACAGCCGTAGTGCCCCCCCGCGGAGAACTAGAGGCCAGTCGCCCGTACCCGTTGCGCACGGGTCCTAAGGGCAATCTCGTCTACAAGCTCATCACCACGACCGACCACAAGATGATCGGCATCATGTACGTGGTCGCCTGCTTCACCTTCTTCGCCCTGGCCGGGCTCATGGCGCTGTTCATCCGCGCCGAGTTGACCGTCCCGGGCCTGCAGTTCCTGTCCAACGAGCAGTACAACCAGCTATTCACCATGCACGGCACGGCGATGCTGCTGTTCTATGCCACGCCGGTTGTGTTCGGGTTCGCCAACCTGGTGCTGCCGCTGCAGATCGGCGCGCCGGACGTGGCGTTCCCTCGCCTCAACGCGCTGTCGCTGTGGCTCTTCATCTTCGGAGCCCTGATCGCACTGGGCGGCTTCATCACTCCCGGCGGAGCTGCCGACTACGGCTGGACGGTCTACGTCCCACTGTCCGACTCCGTGCACAGCCCCGGTGCGGGTGCTGACCTCTGGATCCTGGGTGTGGCCGTTGGCGGCCTGGGCACCATTCTCGGTGCGGTCAACATGGTCACCACCATCGTCTGCATGCGCTGCCCGGGCATGACGATGTTCCGGATGCCGATCTTCACCTGGAACATCTTCGTGACCAGCATCCTGGTTCTGCTGATCTTCCCGCTGCTGACCGCGGCCGCGTTCGCCCTAGCGGCGGATCGCCGACTCGGGGCGCACATTTACGACCCCGCCAACGGCGGCGTCACGCTGTTCCAGCATCTCTTCTGGTACTTCGGACACCCCGAGGTGTACGTGCTCGCGCTGCCCTTCTTCGGCATCGTCACGGAGATCTACCCGGTGTTCTCGCGCAAGCCGGTCTTCGGTTACACCACGCTGGTGTACGCAACCATCAGCATCGCCGCGCTCTCGATGGCGGTGTGGGCGCACCACATGTACGTGACCGGGGCGGTGTTGCTGCCGTTCTTCTCGTTCATGACCTTCACCATCGCGGTGCCGACCGGGATCAAGTTCTTCAACTGGATCGGCACCATGTGGAAGGGCCAGTTGACGTTCGAATCGCCAATGCTGTTCGCCTTCGGCTTCCTGGTCGTGTTCCTTTGCGGTGGTCTGTCGGGCGTGCTGCTGGCCAGCCCGCCGCTGGACTTCCACGTCAGCGACACCTATTTCGTCGTCGCCCACTTCCACTACGTGCTGTTCGGCGTGATCGTGTTCGCCACCTATGCCGGCATCTACTTCTGGTTCCCCAAGATGACCGGTCGCCTGCTGGACGAGCGGTTGGCCAAGTGGCACTTCTGGCTCACCATGATCGGCTTCAACACCACCTTCTTGGTGCAGCACTGGCTCGGTGACGAAGGGATGCCGCGGCGATACGCCGACTATCTGCCCACCGACGGCTTCACCACGCTGAACATCATCTCCACCGCCGGCGCCGCAATTCTGGGTCTGTCGATGCTGCCGTTCTTCTTCAACATCGTCAAGAGCTGGCGTTATGGCGAGGTCGTCACCGTCGATGATCCGTGGGGCCACGGCAACTCGCTGGAGTGGGCCACGTCCTGCCCGCCCCCGCGGCACAACTTCACCGAGCTGCCTCGCATCCGCTCGGAGCGCCCGGCGTTCGAGCTGCACTACCCGCACATGGTCGACCGGATGCGCCGCGAGGCCCATGTCGGCCGTGAGCACAAGCCGCAGGTCGAATCCCGGATCGACGCCTAGGAGGGCGGCAGTACCCGCTCAGCCATGACCACGCCTAAGGTGTCGGTGCTCATCACCGTCACCGGGGTAGATCGGCCGGGTGTTACCTCGGCACTCTTCGAGGTGCTCGCCGCCCATGAGGTGGACCTGCTGAACGTGGAGCAGGTGGTGATCCGCGACCGGCTGACGCTGGGTGTGCTGGTGTCCGGCGCCCCGGAAGTGGTGGCCGGTGATGCGCTCTGCCAAGACGTCACCGACACGATCGAACGCATCGGTCTCGATGTCAGCATCGAGCGTAGCGATGACGTGCCGATCATCGCCGATCCGTCCACCCATGTCATCGTCGTCCTTGGGCGTCCTATCACGGCGGCGGCATTCGGCGTGGTTGCCCGTGCCGTTGCCGCGTTGGGGGTCAACATCGACTTCATCCGGGGACTGTCGGACTACCCGGTGACCGGCCTGGAACTGAGGGTGTCTGCGCCGCCGGGGGTCGGTGACCGACTGGCGGGCACGCTGGCCGCGATCAGCCAGGACGTCGACATCGCGGTGGAGAAGTACAGCCTCGAGCGCCGAGCCAAGCGGTTGATCGTGTTCGACGTCGACTCAACGCTGATCCAGGGTGAGGTCATCGAGATGCTGGCCGACAGGGCCGGCGCCGGGCCGGCGGTGGCAGCGATCACCGAGGCGGCCATGCGCGGCGAACTCGACTTCGCCGAGTCGCTACATCAGCGGGTGGCCACTCTGGCCGGTCTGCCCGTGACGGTGCTTGACCAGGTCGCCGACGAGTTGGAGCTCACGCCGGGCGCGCGGACAACGATTCGGACGCTGCGCCGGTTGGGGTTCCAGTGCGGGGTGGTCTCCGGCGGTTTCCGTCAGGTTATCGACCCGCTGGCCCATGAGCTGATGCTGGACTTCGTCGCCGCCAACGAACTGGAGATCGTCGACGGCAAGCTCACCGGTCGCGTGGTCGGTCCGGTCGTCGACCGTGCAGGAAAGGCCACCGCGCTGCGCGCCTTCGCCGAACAGGCCGGCGTACCCATGGAGCAGACCGTCGCGGTCGGCGACGGTGCCAACGACATCGACATGCTCGCCGCCGCAGGTCTTGGGGTGGCGTTCAATGCCAAGCCGGCACTGCGCAAGGTGGCCGACACCTCGTTGAGCCATCCCTATCTGGACACCGTGCTGTTCGTCCTCGGTGTCACCCGAGCCGAGATCGAGGCCGCCGATGCGCTCGACGGTGTGATGCGCCGAGTTGAGATCCCGTAAATGCCACACGGTATGGCCAGAGGAACGTCGACATAGCCCATGGGGCACGATGATCGGGTGGGAAACAGCCCCGAGGATGACCTCGAAGACAGCCCCGATGACTCCGCCGACGACCTGCTGATCGACTTCCAGGATGTGACCCTGGTCCGTGACGGCCGCACCCTGGTGGGGCCGGTGACGTGGCAGGTCGAACTTGACGAGCGCTGGGTGGTGATCGGGCCCAACGGGGCGGGCAAGACCTCGCTACTGCGTATCGCCGCGGCAATGGAGTTCCCCTCATCAGGCACGGCGAAGGTGCTGGGGGAGCGGCTCGGTCGGGTTGAGATGAGTGAACTGCGCCAGCGAGTCGGGCTGAGCAGTGCCGCGCTGGCGCAACGGATTCCCGATGGAGAAGTCGTCAGTGACCTGGTGGTCTCGGCCGGATACGCGGTGCTGGGACGGTGGCGCGAACAGTACGACGAGGTCGACTGCCTGCGGGCAGTCGACACCCTCGAGAGTGTGGGCGCTGAGCATTTAGCCGAACGGACCTACGGCACCCTGTCGGAAGGCGAACGTAAGCGGGTCCTGATTGCCCGGGCGCTGATGACCGATCCGGAATTATTACTGCTCGACGAGCCAGCAGCCGGCCTGGATTTGGGCGGTCGCGAGGAACTCGTCGCCCGGCTGGCCGACCTGGCCGCCGATCCCGATGGCCCGGCCCTGGTTCTGGTGACACACCACGTCGAGGAGATTCCGCCGGGATTCAGCCACTGCATGATTTTGGCCGAGGGGCGCGTCCAGTCGGCCGGTCTACTGCAGGACACGCTGACCGGGGAGAACCTGTCCGCGGCGTTCGGCCAATCCATCGCCGTCGACACAATCGACGGGCGGTATTTCGCTCGCCGCGTCCGAACCCGTGCTGCCCATCGGAGACGCTTTGACTGAGCAAGATTCCGCCCAGCCTGATTCCGCCCAGCCTGATCCTGCCCAGCCCCTACCGGTCCGCCCGGCGGCCACCGTAATGCTGGTCCGCGACACCGATCGCCTGTCTCCCACCGGGCTCGAGGTGTTCTTGATGCGCCGTCACGGAGGCATGCAGTTCGCCGCGGGCATGACCGTGTTCCCGGGCGGCGGTGTCGATGACCGCGACCGCGGTGCCGACCTGGTTCCGAACCGGTCCTGGTTCGGACCCGAACCGGCTTGGTGGGCGCAGCGGTTCGGGGTGGACGTCAACCTGGCCGAGGCGCTGGTGTGCGCGGCCGCACGGGAGACATTCGAGGAGTCAGGCGTGCTGTTCGCCGGGCCCGCCGACGACCCGGACGGCATCGTCGCCGACGCCTCGGTGTACCACCAGGCGCGCGCGGCGCTGGAAGACCGCAGCCTGTCATTCGGCGAATTCCTGCGCAGTGAGAGCCTCGTCCTGCGTGCCGATCTGTTGCGCCCGTGGTCGAACTGGGTGACCCCGAAGGAGGAGCGCACCCGCCGCTATGACACCTACTTCTTCGTGGGTGCGCTGCCGGCGGGACAGCGGGCGGACGGGCAGAACACCGAATCCGACCAGGCAGGTTGGGCCAGCCCGTCGACAGCCATTGAGGACTTCGCGGAGGGCCGCGCTCTGCTGCTGCCGCCGACCTGGAGCCAGCTGGATTCGCTGAGCGGGCGAACGGTTCCGGAGGTGCTCGCCCTTGAGCGCCGGATCGACAAGGTGCAGCCGAAGATGACGGTGCTGAAAGACAATTGGGAAATCGAGTTCTTCGACAGCGACCGCTACAACGAAGCGCGCCATCGCGCCGCACTGCGGATGCGGGGGAGGGACTGAGCGGTGCCCGAATTTGTCGGTATCTACGTCGGTGACCAGCAGCCCCGGCTCGCGACGCTGTTGCTTGGCCGCGAGCCGACCAACGCCCTGACTCGGCAGGTTTATCGGGAACTGGCAGAGGCAGCCACCGAGGTTTCCCGGCGCGCTGACATCGCCGCGGTCATTCTCTTCGGCGGGCACGAGATCTTCTCCGCCGGAGATGACATGACCGAACTGCGCACTCTGGACCGCGCCGAGGCTCAGGCCGCCGATCGAGTGCGCCGGGGGGCGCTGGACGCTGTCGCCGCGATCGCCAAGCCGACCGTCGCAGCGGTCACCGGTTACGCGCTGGGTGCCGGACTGAGCCTGGCATTGGCCGCGGACTGGCGGGTGTGCGGTGACAATGCCAAATTCGGTGCCACCGAGATCCTCGCCGGGTTGGTGCCGGGCGGCGGTGGCTGCGACCGGCTGGTTCGCGCGGTCGGAGCCGCTCGGGCCAAGGAGTTGGCGTTCAGCGGGCGATTCGTCGGACCCGAAGAAGCGCTGTCCCTGGGATTAGCCGATGAACTGGTCGCACCCGACCATGTCTACGACGTCGCGGTGAAATGGGCGACCCGTTTCGTTGACTCACCGGCGGCGGCGCTGGCCGGGGCCAAGGCGCTGATCGACGCCAACCTGGACGTGGTGGCGCAGGAACGATGCTACGGCGAGGTGTTCGTCGCCGGAGCGCCAGGTTAGGCTGCCCTACATGACGGATACCCATTCCGATGTAGCCGAAGTCGACCTGACCGACCCGGCTCCGGTGTCTGATGTCGCCGGCGACCCGGCTCCGGTGTCTGATGTCGCCGGCGACCCGGCTCCGGTGTCTGATGTCGCCGGCGACCCGGCTCCGAACCCGCACGCCACGGCCGAACAGGTCGAGGCGGCCCTGAAGGACTCGAAGCTGGCCCAGATCCTCTATCACGACTGGGAAGCCGAGACCTACGACGACAAGTGGTCGATCTCCTACGACAAACGCTGCGTCGACTACGCCCGCGACCTGTTCGACGCCACCGTGCCCGCCGAGGACCTGCGCAAGCTGCCCTATGAGCGGGCTCTGGAACTGGGCTGCGGCAGCGGCTTCTTCCTGCTCAACCTGATCCAGGCAGGCGTCGCCCGTCGCGGCTCGGTCACCGACCTCTCACCGGGCATGGTTAATGTTGCTGTCCGTAACGGCGAGTCGCTGGGCTTGGACGTCGACGGCCGGGTCGCCGACGCCGAGGGCATCCCCTACGACGACGACACCTTCGACCTGGTTGTCGGCCACGCGGTGCTGCACCATATCCCCGACGTCGAGAAGTCGCTGACCGAGGTGATCCGGGTGCTCAAGCCCGGTGGCCGGTTCATCTTCGCCGGCGAACCCACGACGGTCGGCAACGGTTACGCCCGGAACCTGTCGACGCTGACCTGGAAGGTGGCCACCAACGCCACCCGCCTGCCCGGTCTGGGGGGCTGGCGCCGGCCACAGGCCGAGCTCGACGAGTCGTCGCGGGCCGCCGCCCTGGAAGCTGTCGTCGACTTGCACACCTTCGCCCCCGCTGAGCTGGAAAAGATGGCCCGCAACGCAGGAGCTGTCGAAGTATCCACTGAGACAACCGAATTCACCGCTGCAATGCTGGGCTGGCCGCTTCGCACCATCGAGGCGATGGTGCCCCCGGGCAAGCTCGGATTCGGGTGGGCGAAGTTTGGATTCACCAGTTGGATGACGCTGAGTTGGATCGACGACAACCTGTGGCGCAAAGTGGTCCCGAAGTCCTGGTACTACAACGTCATGATCACCGGGGTCAAACCGTCCTGAGATTCACAACTGCCGACGTTGCCTACCTGACCAGCGACGCCGGTTGGGCCGCGCTGGCCGAGGTGGGCCGCTTCGATCTGGGCGAGGCCACCCGGATCAGCGACATCGGCGCAATCCGGGACCGCTACGGTGACCGTGCCGGTGTGCTGATCGAGACCACGTTGCTGCGCCGCAAGGCCGTCGCCAAATTCGACGGCGTCGACGTGACGGCTTGGCTATTCACTGAAGAAGCGCTACAGCAGGCCACCGCCGCTCCAGTCGCGCGCCATCGCGCCCAGCGGTTGACCGGTCTCGTGGTCCACGATGCCACCTGTTCGGTCGGCACCGAACTGGTGGCGCTACGGGACAAAGCCGACTACCTTCTGGGTTCCGACGTCGACGAGACCCGGCTGGCGATGGCCGCGCACAACGTGCCCGGCGTCCCGTTGTGCCGGGCCGACGCACTGCACTCGGTCAGCCGCGACGCCGTCGTACTGCTCGACCCGGCCCGCCGTTCAGCGGGGAGGCGACGTTTCGACCCTCGCGCCTATGCGCCGCCGTTGGACGAGTTGATCCAGGCGTACCGAGGCCGCGCCGTGGTGGTGAAGTGCGCTCCAGGAATCGACTTCGATGCGGTGCGGGGGCTGGGTTTCGATGGTGAGATCGAGGTGACCTCACTGGGCGGCTCGGTCCGCGAGGCTTGCCTGTGGTCGGCTGGGCTCACTTCCGGCGTGCGGCGCCGCGCGACCGTCCTCGACCGTGCCGAGGTGCTCACCGACACCGATCCCGACGAGTGTGCGGTGGGGGCTCCGGGTCGCTGGATCGTCGACCCTGACGGCGCGGTGGTGCGGGCGGGGCTGGTCCGCCAGTACGCCACCCGCCACGGCCTGTGGCAAATAGATCCTGACATCGCCTATCTGACTGGCGACCGGGTGCCCGACGGGGTTCGCGGTTTCGAGATTCTCGACCGGATTCCGTTACGGGAAAAGACTCTGCGCCAGGCGCTTTCAGCGCGCGACTGTGGTGCGCTGGAGGTATTGGTGCGAGGAGTCGACGTCGACCCCGACGTCTTGCGCCGCCGATTGCGCCCGGTGGGTGGTAAACCGCTGACACTGGTGCTCACGCGCATCGGTTCGGGTTCCGCTGCGCGAGCGGTCGCCTTCATATGCCGGGCCGATAGGTAGTCTCGGAACCATGCGACGTTCCCTGCGACCCCTTTCCGTGGCCGTACTGTTGGCGGCCTGCGCGCTGCCGGCAGCGCCGGCCTGGGCCTTGCCCGGCGATTGCGCATTTCTCGGGGGGGCGGTCCGCTCCGACGGCGTCTGTCATGTGCAAACCAGCACGCCTGCCTACACCATGAATCTCGATGTTCCTCTGGACTATCCCGACGAACAGGCCGTCGTCGACTATCTCGTAGCGACGCGGGACGGTTTCATCAACGTCGCGCAGAACCCGGACGCGCGCAACCTGCCATACGAAATGGACGTCACCGCAGAGTCGTTCAGTTCGCAACAGACTCGCAGCCTCGTGCTCACCCTGTTCCAGAACGTCGGTAGCGCGCATCCGACGACGTGGTACAAGGCCTTCACCTACGACCTCGAACGTGGCCGACCGGTCACGTTCGACACCCTGTTCGCGCCAGATGCGAATCCCTTGGGGGCGATCTTCCCGATCGTGGCCCGCGACCTGGGTGGCCAGACAGGTCTCCCCGTTTTTCCCGGCGAAGGACTGGACCCCGGGCATTATCAGAATTTCGCCATCACCGACGATGCGGTCATCTTCTTTTTCGGCCGTGCCGAAATGCTGCCGTCCTACGCCGGGGCCACCTCGGTCTCAGTGCCGCGCAATGCTATTCCGCCCTTACAGCTATAAGGGGCGATCTGCACTCTTGACGTGAGCGGCGGATCCCCAATTCGTTAGGCGCGAATTAACCTGTTATTCAACCGGAGTCCGCGACGCCGGTGGCATGATCGGCTCCCGAGACGGCCGTTTATCGCCTACAGTACGAACCGGAACGGCCTCAATCCCTTTTGCAGAAGGACGCTGAGCCCCCCTTCCGCGCTGAAACCGATCCGGCTGAGCACCACCCCACTGACTTTTCAGGTCGAAGTAGTTAAGGAGGGCGCTGACGATGAACCGATCCAGTGCGGAGCTCGGCGTACTTGGCGTTCTGACCATTCGGGCGGCCGAACTCGACTCACCCGAAGCGATCGCGGAGTGGCTGCGGGCGGCGGGCACCGCCGAACGCAGCCGTCAGGTGTCTGCGATGTCGAAAGACAAGCTGGCTCATTTCGTGTCGCTGCTCGATTCCGGCACCGGCCCGGAATTGCTGGGCTCCGTGGACCCCGATCTGGCGGCTCGCATGGTTCAGTCGGCGGGTGTCGGCCAGTCGGCCTGGTGGTTGGAAGCCCTCGATCCCGACCAGGGCGCGGAAGTCCTTCGCAGGGTGGATAATTCGATCCGCGAATCGTTGCTGGCCCAGATCGCCCCGGAGCGGGCGCAAGCGCTCGGCGAGCTTTTGCGGTGTCCGCCGAGATCAGTAGCCGCGCATATCCTGCCGGATGTTTTCGTGGTCACAGAAACGCTGACCGCAGCCGAGGCCGAGTCCACCGTCCGCTCCCAGTGCGCGCAGGTGCGGGCCAGGGCCCGCGCCGATGCGTACATCTACGTCACTGATGCCGCCGAGCGGTTGACCGGATTGTTGGAATTCCAGGACCTGGTGCTGGCCGAGCCAAATCAGACTGTCTCCGAACTGATGAGCGGCGACCCAGTCTGGGTTGGCCCGCTGGTCGACGCCGAGCAGGCGGCCAAAGTGCTGCTGGACCATGAACTTACCGCGCTGCCCGTCCTCGATGACGAGCGCAGGCTCCTCGGCGTTCTGACAGCCGACATCGCCGCCGACATCATCCGCAGGGAGGCGACTGCGGACGCTCAACGCCAAGGCGGCTCCGCGCCGCTGGAAGTCCCGTATCTTCAAGCCTCGCCGGCGCGGCTGTGGCGTAAGCGCATCGTCTGGCTCCTCGTGCTCTTCGTCGCCGAGGCCTACACCGGAACGGTGCTCCGAGCGTTCGAAGACGAGATGCAGACCGTCATCGCGCTGGCGTTCTTCATCCCCCTGCTGATCGGGACCGGCGGTAATACGGGTACCCAGATCACTACGACTCTGGTACGCGCTCTGGCCACCGGGCATGCGCGGCTGCGTGACCTGCCGAAGATCCTGTCTAAGGAACTGACAACGGGGTTGCTCGTCGCTGCCACGATGGCGGCGGCCGCCCTTGTGCGGGCATGGACGCTCGGAGTCGGGGCCGAGGTGACCGTCACCGTATGTCTGACGGTTGCCGCGATCGTCATGTGGTCCTCACTGGTGGCGGCGGTTCTGCCGCCGCTGCTGAAAAAGCTGAGACTGGATCCCGCAGTCGTCTCGGCGCCCATGATCTCCACGATCGTCGACGGCACCGGACTTATCATCTATTTCGTGATCGCCCACCTGACACTGCCGCAGCTGGCAGGCCTCTAGAAACCTCAGTCGCTCTCGGGGCGGAAGCTGTAGACCTGACCGCTGCTGGTGCCGACGACCACCCGGCGGTCGAAACCGACCGAGATGCCCACCGGAAAGCCGTCCGCCTCGGGAAGTGGGTAGCTGTTGACCGTGCGCCCGCCGTCTGCGGGGTCGAAGACCGTCAACGTCATCCGGTCCGGCCCGTCGGCGGCCACCACATAGGCGGCCCGCGAGCCAGCCTGGCTGGAGGTGGTCAACGGGGTGACGTCGTCTCGCCGCCATTGGACCTCGGCGTGGTCGCCGGCGTCGCGGAGGGCGACCAGCCTTGCGCCCGGCCCGCCGCCCGCGACGATCAACCCCTCAGGTGCTACGGAGGGCGGTGTCTGCGGCTGGAAGTCCAGCGGCAGGGACCATTTGGGCTTTCCGTCGGCGGCGTTGAGGGCCCAGAGTTGACGGTCGCGGCCGTTGACGTAGACGGTCTGACCGTCCTCGGACAGTACCGGGCTGGCCAGTACGCCGGCGTCGATTGCAGTGCTGGTCCACTCCTGGGTCAGCAACGGTGTCTGGCCGGCGTGGTAGCGCAGCCCGGTCAGGACCGAGGCTTTCGCACCCGGTTGCCACACGTTCACCACAACGCTCTGACTTGCCGCCGAGTACGCCGGTGCGGCGGCGACCGGGCAGCCGGGCCGGGACTGTTGACAATCCGTCAGGCCGCGGGTGGCATCCGTCGGGTCGATCCCGCCCACCAAGTCCAGCGGGGTGCCGGTCACGTCCCCTCTGTGGGAATCGAATACCAGCGTCTGGCCCAGATGGGTGACGACCAGCAGCTGGCCATGATCGAGAAACCTTGCGGTGGTGGGCATTCCGATCACCGGAGTGCGCCAGCGAACCCACTGGGTGGGCGGGTAGGACAGCATGAGCCCGGGCTGGCCGATGAAGAGGTTGTCGAACCCGTCGAACAGCGGACTGGAGAACCCTCCGCCCAGCACCATCCGGGTGCACCACCGTTGGCGGCCGTTGTTGTCGTTCTCCCAGACCATCAGGGAACAGCCGCCTGCGGTCTGCCCGTTGACCGCCAGATAGCCGTCGCCGCCGAGTGCCGCCGCCGCACCGAGTTCACCCTTGACCGAGCGGGTCCACTGCAGGGCCAGTGTCGTGGCACCGGCGGTCGGGGTGTAGCTGCGGTTGGCGGCGTCAGCGTATTGCGCTGGCCATCCCCGGGCTGCCGAAGAGTCCACCCAGGAGTCGGTGTTGCCGCAGGCCGCAGTCAAGCCTGTCAACGCAGCCACCGACATCACCGCGATCAGCCGCACCGGTGCCCTTCCCATCCAGGCGAGACTAGCGGTTAGGCAGGTGGTTACGCTGGTGCGCCATGACGACCATGTGGGGCGCGCCGATACACAAGCGCTGGCGCGGGTCGCGGCTGCGCGATCCTCGCCAGGCTCGCTTCCTCACCAAAGCCTCGCTGAAGTGGGTCATCGCCAACCGTGCATACACGCCGTGGTACCTGGTCCGGTACTGGCGGCTGCTCAAGTTCAAGCTGGCCAACCCGCACGTCATCACCCGCGGAATGGTGTTCCTCGGCAAGGGAGTCGAGATCCACGCCACACCGGAACTGGCGCAATTGGAGATCGGCCGCTGGGTGCACATCGGGGACAAGAACACCATCAGGGCGCACGAAGGCTCGCTGCGGCTGGGTGACAAGGTGGTTTTCGGCCGGGACAACGTCATCAACTGCTACCTCGACATCGAGTTCGGTGAGTCGGCGCTGATGGCCGATTGGTGCTACGTGTGCGACTTCGACCACAAGATGGACAACATCGAGATGGCGATCAAGGACCAGGGCATCGTCAAGACCCCGGTGCGGATCGGCCCCGACACCTGGATCGCCACCAAGGTCACCATTCTGCGCGGCACCACGATTGGCCGCGGTTGCGTGCTTGGCGCGCACGCCGTCGTCAAGGGCGATATCCCGGACTTCTCCATCGCAGTCGGATCGCCGGCCAAGGTGGTCAAGAACCGCAAGCTGGCCTGGGAGACCTCGGCGGCGCAACGGGCCGAGTTGGCCGCCAACCTGGCCGACATCGAGCGCAAAAAGGCCTCTCGTTAGGCCTGCTGCATCCTCAATCGAATTTCAGCTGGATAAGGGAGCAGTCGTCCTCGAAGGATTCTTCACGTGTCAATGTCCGCAGTTCGGCGACGAGGTCATCGAGCGACCAGGCCTCTGATCCGACCATCCGGGTGACCAGGGTGCGGAAATCGTCCAAAGACAGCTGCCGGTCGTCATCGAGTTGAAGTTCATACGCTCCGTCGCTGAACAACAGGATCTGGCACCCGGGCGGAACCGCATACGTCGCGCAGGTGAACACGGTGTCTTCGAACATCCCGACCGGTTCCGAGGTCGCGGACAATTCCGTCATTGCTGCTGCAGTGCCGTCAGCTGAATTGAAGGCGAAGGCCGGCGGGGCACCGGCGCTGGCATAACGCAGCACGCGGTTGGACGCCTCGTAGACCCCTATCCACATGGTGAAGTAGTGGTCGTTTTGTCGATCCATCTGGAACAGGCCGTTCAACCCGGCCAGCACGGCTTCCGGTGCGGGCACGGCTTCTTGGGCGAGAGAACCGGACCGCAGCATGTTGTGCACGGAAACCGCCAGGAGTGCTGGTTCGACGCCATGCCCGGAAACGTCGATCATGTAGACCAGCAGGTGATCGTCGTCCATCCAGTTGTAGTAGAAACAGTCACCACCGAGTTCCTGGGCCGGCAGATATCGCGACGACACGGCTACCTTGCCGGTGAGGCTGCGCGGCATGATTGACTTCATGTAGTCAGCGGCCCTGGCCAGTTCCACCGCCATCTGGTCGCTTTGCCGTTGGAGGCGCTGCGTCAGGATGAGGTTGCGTTCCTCGGCCTGAATGGTGGCGGTGACGTCGACGACTTGTGAAATGAACAGCTCGAGCTGAGCGTCGTCGTCGCGCACGCAGCCCACTGACGAATCGCCCCAGATCCGGTGGCCGTTGGCGTGAATGTACTGCTTGAGCAGTCGGTAGGAGTCAATGCGCCCGGTCTTGACGTCTTCGACGTACTTCAAATCCACTTCCAGGTGCTCCGGCGCGGTCAACTCCTGCCAGGTCTTCTGTGTCAGAGTTTCTGCGTCGTAGCCGAACAAGTCGCAGAGCGCGTTGTTGACCTCGAGCAAGCGCCCGTCCGGCGCGATGAGACACATCCCGACCGCCGCGCTTTCCACCGCGCGGCGCAGGCGTGCGTCGGCTCTCGCCCGCTCCTCCGCCTGCTGAGCCGCCACCTCGGCATCGATCACACGGAATGCGCTGCGAATGCCGTCCTGTCTACCGTCGGCGTCGTAGAAGGGCTTGGCGAAGAGGTGAACCCAATGAGTCACGCCGTCCAGCGACCTCACCCGCGCGCGGCCCTTCACCGCCCCTCCCTCGGCGAGAGTCTTCACCCTGGCGAAGTGGGCCGATTCTTCCTCGGGCGGAACGATCTCCAGTTCGGCCCGGCCCAGCCAGTATTCGGGCGGCGCGCCCAGCACATCCTCGACGGACGGCGACGACCACACGAACTTGCCGTCGCGGATGAGCATGACCACGTCTGCGGCGTTCTCAGCCAGCAAACGGTATTTCTCTTCGGAGTCGGCAATGCGTCGCACGAGGTCGGAACGCTCCGTGACGTCCCGCCACGTGAGGTTCAGCCGATCGGCACTGGTTCGAGTGGCACGAATGTCGTAATGCCGGACGGCTTGCAGGATCTCGCTGAAAAATGGGAAGTCATCGAGGACTACCGGTTCGCCGTCCTCCAGGCACTGGAAGAACCGCCGTTGTAGGTCCGAGTTACGCAGAGTCGGCGACACTTCAAGTTGGGTACGGCCGATCAATTGGCTGCGCCCGAGCCCGAGCCCGAGTTCGGCCACGGCGGCGCTGTTGACGGTGAGATACCGGAGGTCGACAACCTGTCCGGCGGAATCGCGGACCGCTTCCAGCAACGTTTGTGGGTCGAGCATGCTGTCGGCGATGGCACGTAGCTGGTTGCGTTCCGATTCGGCGACCTCGTACTGTTTCCGCTCGCGCTCGCCCAGGTAGAGCGCCAGCAAACCGACCGCAACGGTGCTGACGGCGGTCGAGAAAGTCAACGCAGCATCTCGTCCGACGCCGAGGGTGAGGAAAATGCGCCGCGACAGCCCCACGAGAAGCGGAAAGCCTGCGATGACAAGGCCCAGTCGGACCCGCGAACCCTGGTCGGTTCTAGAGATCAGCCAGGCTATTGGAGCCCGGTCGGGTCGAGCGAGCAGCGCGGCAGCGCCGAGGAAGAGCAAGCCAATAGCGGTCAGCAGCGACATCCCCGTTGACGTTGCGACCACCACGACGTCCAGGGCATCGAAGACATAAGCCAGGACTGCGATTCCCGGAAGTGTCATCGCAACGATCGAACTCACCGTCCAGACCACGCTGGCCCACCGGCGATTCAGCTGAGTGAGCCCAACGGGGGTGGACAGCAAGAGGGTCGCCACCGCCGTATGCGGACTGGGCCGGCCGGGCCACGTCGTGTCGAGCGCAGAGACGGCGTTACCGAACCAGATCAGATCCACCCCGAACCCACGACCGGTCGCATACTCCACGAGGACGAGCGCGGCGGCGGCGCCCACCACCAACGACAAAACTCGCCCCGCCCAGATCCGGGCTTTTGAAGGGTGGCCCGATTGCAGCAGGATCGCCGCACCCAATGCCGCGAGCCACAGCGCCGTCCACGGCGTCATTTCCGGCCAGGTCGAAACGATCCGGGTCAACACCGGGATACCGGCCACCCACCCGACCCAATCCAGCGTCGCGAGGGCGATTACCAGCACCGCCGCTGCGAATCCCAACCGAACCGATGCCGTCACAGGGGTCAGTCGAGTGGCTGCCGGAGTCATGGCGCCGACGCGAACGCTCTGCACAAAGTGAGGGCTCCCGATCTCGCTGGAGACGGCTTTCACCGTTGAACTTAGCCCATTTCACCCTCGTGACCACGGCAAACTCGACTGGCTGTCACCAAATTGTGCAGTTCGCAGGTTTCGTTTGACGTGAGCGGCGCGTGTACCGGGGCTCAGCGGCCCGGAAGTGGCTGCTTGACGATGGGCCGACGCTCCAATGGCCCGCGTTCCCGTCTCGTCGCCGCCCGATAGACCCTAGCCGTGCGATCAGCCACGGTGCGCCAGTCGAACTCCGCGGTGAGGCGTTTGCGTGCGGCAAGGGCCCGTTTCTGGGCGGCAGCGGGGTCGTCGAGTACGGCACGCACCGCCCCGGCGAGGGAGGCAACATCGCGCGGCGGGAATGACAGCCCGGTCTGCCCGTCGATGACCGCCTCGCCCAAGCCACCGACGTTCGAGGTGACAAGGGGAGCCCCCGCGGCCGCGGCCTCCAGGGCCACGATGCCGAAGGGCTCGTAATGGCTGGGCAGCACTGCAACATCGACGCGGTGCAGCAATCGCAGGAGATTGTCGTGCTCGGCCCGACCGACGAAACGGACGCACCTGAATACCTTGTGCTTGCGGGCCATCTCCGCCAGCCAGGCTTCCTGGGTCCCGTCGCCGGCGATCGTCAGTGTGGTCCCGGGATGGGTGCGCCGGATCCGGGGCAGCGCGGCGATAGCGTCGTGGACGCCCTTCTCATATTCGAGGCGACCGAAATACAGCAGTTCCGGCGGCCCGTGGTGCGGGCGGCGCCGCGCGAAGGGCCAGCGGCTGGAGTCGATTCCGTTGGGGATGACGCTGATCGGTGGCAATCCGGGGGCGAACAGGTCGTCGATTTCCCGGGCCATCGAGGCCGAACACGCGATCAGTGCGTCCGATGCTCGCGCCAGCCAGGACTCGCACGCGTGCACCTGGCGGTTAACCGGCCCGGTAACCCAGCCGGAGTGCCGGCCGGCCTCGGTCGCGTGGATGGTGGAAACCATTGGTGCATCGAAGAATTCGGCCAGTGCGATGGATGGATGGGCAACCAGCCAGTCATGGGCGTGGACGACGTCAGGCGCCCAGCCATCGCGCAGCGCCAACCCCGCCCGCACCATGGCATGACCCATCGCCAGAGTCCAGGCCATCATGTCGCGGCCGAACTCGAACTCATGCGGGTCCTGGGCGGCGGCGATCACGCGTACGCCCTCGTGGACGCCGTCGGTGGTCGGGTGGCTGGCAGGGTCGGTGTCGAAGGGCTGCCGCGATAACACCAGTACCTCGTGGCCGGCGTCGGCGAGGGCGGTGGCCAGGTGATGTACGTGCCGGCCGAGGCCGCCGATGACCACCGGCGGGTACTCCCACGACACCATCAGCACCTTCATCCTGAGGTTTCCGGGCATCCTGAGGCGTTCTCCGGGTCCGCGAGCCAAGCGACAGGGCTCACTTGGGCAGGCGTCGAGCGTCCAGTGCGCCGAACAATCCATCGGCACGATTCCAGCCCTCAGCCAGTCGCAGGGCGGCATCCCGGCGGCCCGAGGCCAGCGCGTCGGCGATCTCCCGGGTGGCATGGGCGTGCAGGTGCGCCCGGTAGCGCGCGTAATCGGCGGCGGAATCCTTGCTCACCATGAACGGCCAGTCGCTGGATACCGTCAGCAGCGTCTCACGCAGGATCTGGTCGGCCACGCAGTTGCGGGTCGGCGCGGTATCGGTCTGCGCCAGCGCCTTGTCGACCGTTGCCAGCGCGGTCTCCACCACCTCGGCGTTGAGCGCCACCAGGTCGGCGACCTTCGGGCCGGACCAGACCTGCCAGTCCTTGCCGGAACCCCACGAGCTGGGCGGCAATTCGACCGGAGCACCGACGAATCCGTTCGCCAATGCGTCTGACAGCGTGCCCACCCGGACCCCCGCCTCCGGCAAGGCCCGCAGCAGCCGCTCCAGCCAGACTGGCCCCTCGTACCACCAATGGCCGAACAGTTCGGTATCGAAGGCGGCCACGACGTGGGCGGGACGACCGATGCGCTCGGACTCGCTGATGAGGCGCTGACGCACCACCCCGACGAAGTCGTCGACGTGGGCGTCCACCGCCCGGTCAGCGCGCTGCGGTTCGTAGGGGGCCTTGTCGTCCGAGTCGACGTTGCGGCCGGTGACCCGGGCGGGCTTGAGTCCGGTGAGGTGGTCATGGGTGTGGAAGTCGCGGTAGGCGGCGTGACCCGGGTAGCCGGACTTGGGCGACCACACCCGGTAGCTGACGGTCAGGTCGCGGCCGAACGCCACCACGCCGCTGTCGCCGACCGGCCGGCCCAACGCGGTATCGCCGTGCAGCGAGGGCCCGTCGACCATGAAATGGCTGACGCCCGCCGATCGGTAGCCGTGTTCCATCCCCGGGGCATAGGCGCACTCCGGCGCCCAGATGCCCGACGGGGTGTGAGCGAAGCGCTGGGCCGCATCGGCCAGTCCCTCACGGAGGGCGAACTCGCGCAAGCGCGGATTCAGCAGTGGCTGGAACGGATGGGCCAGTGGGCCGCCGAGGAGTTCCACGGTGCCGGCATCGATGAGTTCGCGCAGCAGCGGACTGGCGCCGTGACGCCACAGCACGGTGAAATCCTCCAGGGCCCGCGTGGCCTCGGTGTATTCGCGGCTTCCGAACCGCCGCAACGCCTCCGGATCGGACGCAGTCCCGGGTGCGGCACCGGTGGGGGCATGGACATTGGCCGCCTCCAGCGCGCGCAACTGCCAGTTGGCCAGCCACCGATGCATGCCGTCCAGGCAGTACGGGTCATCGAGCTGGGCGGTGACCACCGGGGTGAGGCCCAAGGTGATTAACCGGGTGCGCCCCTCGGCCGCCAAGGTGCGCAGCACGCGGGCCAGTGGAAGGTAGGCCGCCGCCCAGGACTGGTAGAGCCACTCCTCGCCCACCGGCCAGCGGCCGTGGTGGGCCAGCCAGGGTAGATGAGTATGCAGGACCAGGCTGAACTGGCCCGGAACGGTCTCGTGTGTCATGGCCGCACCGCGATCGCCAGGAGGTCCAGGCTGGTGTCGATGTCGCGGGCCGCCGCAGCGAGGATCTCGAAATCCTCGCAGCGCACCGCGGCCACGTCGGCCAGCAGCTCCTCCGGCCAGGGCGCGTCAGCCATTGCTCGCTCGATCTGCGCGTCGATGATCGAGCCACCGTGACGGACGTCCATCGTGGCAAGGCGCGGGCCATGAAAGACGCCGTAGACACCGTCCACGGAAAACCCGCCAGTGCTCAGCAACTCGTCGAGTTCTGCGGCGTTGAGTTCCCGGGTGTGGAACGGGTTGACCGGGGTATCGCTACCCGGGGTGAATGTGATCCGGTTGGGCGTCGACATCAGCAGGCGCCCACCCGGACGCAACACCCGCGCGCATTCGGAGACGAACTGTGGTTGATCCCACAAGTGCTCGATGACCTGGAAGTTGATCACAATGTCCACCGAGGAGTCCGCCAACGGCAGGGCGGCGAGATTGGCGGCTACGACCTCAACCCTTGGATAGCGGGTGCGCACGTGCGCCACCGTCGCCGCGTCATAGTCGACAGCCACCACCCGGCGGGCCGGTGTGGCAATCAGATCGGCCCCGTAGCCCTCGCCGCACCCGGCTTCGAGCACGTCTTGACCTGCGCACATGGGTGCACACCACCGGTAAACGACTTCATGGCGGCGGAACCAGTAGTTCTCCACCGCCAGGCCGGGGACGGTTCGCTCACCGGTCAACGGCAGTCCGCCGTCCGGCGCGTCCGTCATGTGCATGGTCATTGCAACGCAGGCTAACGCCTCGGTCGGGGCTGGTCTGGTCGGGCCTGCGGGAACCCGTCGGGAGCACTGCCGCAGAACAGCTATCGTTAGGGGGCTTTCCACCATAAGTTACCGGCTAGTAACATGGTGTGGTCAGCGAAAGTGACCCCAAACAAGCTCGAGCGGCCGGACGGCCGCCGGGCATCTGCCAGGAGGACGTAGATAAGCCATGACCAACATCGTGGTTCTGATCAAACAGGTCCCAGACACGTGGTCGGAGCGCAAGCTCAGTAGCGGTGACTACACCCTCGACCGTGAGGCTGCCGACGCCGTGCTGGACGAGATCAACGAGCGTGCCGTCGAAGAGGCGCTTCTGATCAAGGAGCGTGAAGGCGGCGAGGGCACCGTGACGGTCCTGACCGCCGGTCCGGAGCGGGCCACCGAGGCCATTCGCAAAGCGCTGTCGATGGGTGCCGACAAGGGCGTGCACCTGCTCGACCCCAATCTGCACGGCTCGGACATGGTGCAGACCGGCTGGGCGCTGGCCCGGGCACTGGGCACCATCGAAGGCACCGAGCTGGTGATCGCCGGCAACGAGGCCACCGATGGCACCGGCGGCGCAGTCCCGGCGATCATCGCCGAGTACCTGGGCCTGCCGCAGCTGACCCACATGCGCAAGATCACCGTCGAGGGCGACAAGATCAGCGGCGAGCGCGAGACCGACGAGGGCGTCTACACCGTCGAGGCCACGCTGCCTGCCGTGGTCAGTGTCAACGAGAAGATCAACGAGCCCCGCTTCCCGTCCTTCAAGGGCATCATGGCCGCCAAGAAGAAGGAAGTGACCACACTGACCCTGGCCGACATCGGCGTCGAGTCCGACGAGGTGGGTCTGGCCAACGCCGGCTCGACCGTGTTGTCCTCGACCCCGAAGCCGCCGAAGACGGCTGGCGAGAAGATCGCCGACGACGGCACCGGCGGCACCAAGATCGCCGAGTACCTGGTTGCTCAGAAAATCATCTAGAGCAGATCGCCTAGCCCGAAGACATTCGAGAAAAGAGAACCGTGATGGCTGAAGTACTGGTGCTCGTTGAGCACTCCGATGGTGCGGTGAAGAAGGTCACCGCCGAACTCCTCACCGCGGCCCGTTCCCTGGGCGAGCCGTCGGCCGTCGTCATCGGCGCCCCCGGCACCGCGGCGCCGCTGGTAGAGGCACTCAAGGCCGCCGGCGCGGCCAAGATTTACGTCGCCGAGTCCGATGATGCGGAGAAGTACCTGATCACACCGTTCGTGGACGTGTTGGCTGAGCTGGTCGAATCGGCTGGCCCGGCGGCGGTGCTGCTGCCCGCGAGCGCTGACGGCAAGGAGATCGCGGGACGACTGGCGGCCCGCATCGGTTCAGGCGTGCTGTCCGATGTCGTGGAGGTCAAGGAGGGCGGCACCGGGGTCCACTCGATCTTCGGCGGGGCCTTCACCGTTGAGGCAAAGGTCAACGCTGACGTGCCAGTGATCACCGTGCGTCCCGGCGCAGTCGAGCCGGTGCCCAGCGCCGGTGCCGGCGAGCAGGTCACGATTGCGGTGCCGGCTCAGGCCGAGAATGCGACCCGGATCACCGCCCGGCAGCCCGTGGTCGCGGGCGACCGCCCGGAGCTCACCGAGGCCGCTGTCGTGGTCGCCGGTGGTCGTGGCGTCGGCAGTGCGGAGAAGTTCAGCGTCGTCGAGGCGTTGGCCGACTCGATGGGAGGTGCCGTTGGCGCTTCTCGTGCGGCGGTCGACTCCGGCTACTACCCGGGTCAGTTCCAGGTCGGCCAGACCGGCAAGACCGTCTCGCCGCAGCTATACATCGCGCTGGGAATCTCCGGGGCGATCCAGCACCGCGCCGGCATGCAGACCTCGAAGACGATCGTCGCGGTGAACAAGGACGAGGAAGCTCCGATCTTCGAGATCTCCGACTACGGGATCGTGGGCGACCTGTTCAACGTCGCACCGCAGTTGACCGACGCCATCAAGGCCCGCAAAGGCTGATCGGCCGGCACAGCGCAGAGGGCTCCCGCACCCTGGTGCGGGAGCCTTCTGCGTCTTTTCGGCCCTGGTGGGCACACCGGTATCCTGAACAGGCCATGAGCCAGAATCGGTCGGTCTACCTCGACCATGCTGCCACCACCCCGATGTACCCACAGGCCATCGAGGCGATGGCTGGCGCGTTGGGCGAGTTCGGCAACGCCTCGTCGTTGCACACGGTCGGCCGTGCCGCCCGTCGCCGACTGGAGGAGTCTCGGGAGCGTATCGCCGCCCGGTTGGGTGCACGGCCCTCCGAGGTGATCTTCACCGCCGGGGGCACCGACAGCGACAACCTGGCCGTCAAGGGCATCTACTGGGCCCGGCGCGCGGCCGACCGGCGCCGACGTCGGATCATTACCACGGCCGTCGAGCATCACGCGGTGTTGGACGCCGTCACCTGGCTGGCTGAACACGAGGGCGCCGAGGTCACTTTCCTTCCGACCGAGGCAGACGGTTCGGTCACCGCCGAAGCGGTGCGGGAGACACTCGGTGACGGCGGCGACGTGGCCCTGGTGACGGTGATGTGGGCGAACAACGAAGTCGGCACCATCATGCCGATTTGTGAAATCGCCTCCATTGCAGCCGAGTTCGACGTGCCGATGCACAGCGATGCCGTGCAGTCGGTCGGGCAGATACCGCTTGACTTCGCCGGGTCGGGCTGCTCGGCGGTGAGCATCACCGCTCATAAGTTCGGTGGTCCTGTCGGCATGGGTGCGCTGCTGTTGCGCCGCGACACTGAGTGTGTGCCCTTGTCGCATGGTGGCGGTCAAGAGCGTGACGTCCGCTCCGGCACACCGGATGTCGCAGGGGCGGTAGCGATGGCAGTGGCCGCCGACCTGTCCGTCGGCCTGCTGGAGACGACCGCACGGCGGCTGCGCGGCCTGCGTGACGGACTCATTGACGGGGTGTTGGCGGCCATCGACGACGTGACGCTCAACGGTGCCCTCGGTGACCGTCGGCTTCCTGGCAACGCGCACTTCACCTTCCGCGGCTGCGAGGGGGACTCGTTGCTGATGCTGTTGGACGCCAACGGCATAGAGTGCTCCACAGGTTCGGCCTGTACCGCCGGGGTGGCGCGTCCGTCGCATGTGCTGTTGGCGATGGGCCAGCCCGCCGAACGGGCACGCGGCTCGCTGCGACTGTCCCTGGGGCACACCACTACCGGGGCCGACGTGGCGGCGGCGCTGCGGGTACTGCCCGCCGCGGTCGATCGGGCCCGACAAGCGGCCCTGGCCAGTGCCTCGGCGATCGGGCTTCGGTGAAGGAAGCACCGCGATGAAGGTTCTGGCCGCGATGAGCGGCGGCGTGGACTCCTCGGTGGCCGCCGCCCGCATGGTCGATGCAGGCCACGAGGTGGTCGGGGTGCATCTGGCCCTATCGCAGGCACCCGGTGCCTTGCGCACCGGCTCGCGGGGTTGCTGCTCCCGCGAGGATGCCGGGGATGCCCGTCGGGTGGCTGACGTTCTCGGAATCCCGTTCTATGTCTGGGATTTCGCGGATCGGTTCACCGAGGACGTCATCGAGGACTTCGTGTCCTCCTACGCCCGCGGCGAGACCCCGAATCCTTGTGTTCGGTGTAACGAGCGGATCAAGTTTTCCGCGGTTGCGGCCCGGGCGTTGGCTCTGGGTTTCGACGCCGTCGCGACCGGTCATTACGCCCGCTTGGAGCAGGGCCGGCTACGCCGGGCTGTGGACCGTGACAAGGACCAGTCTTACGTGCTGGGGGTGCTGACCGCCGAGCAACTGCGTCATGCGGTATTTCCGGTCGGTGACACGCCGAAACCGGCCATCCGTAAGGAGGCCGCCGACCGCGGGCTGGCGGTGGCCGCCAAGCCCGACAGCCACGACATCTGCTTCATTCCGTCCGGCGACACCAGGGCTTTCCTGGGAGCGCGGATAGGTGTGCGGCCCGGCACTGTAATCGACGCCGACGGCGCGGTGCTGGCCCGCCATGACGGGGTGTACGGCTTCACTGTCGGACAGCGCAAGGGCCTGGGCATCGCTGGACCCGGCCCGGACGGCACGCCGCGCTACGTCACAGCCATTGACGCCGCATCGGACACCGTGCGCGTCGGCGCCGTGGCCGACCTCGACGTCTGGTCGTTGACCGGGCGGGCGCCAGTGTTCACCGGCGGCTCCCCTCCGGAGGACCCGATCGATTGCGAGGTTCAGGTCCGCGCGCATGGTGGAGTGGTCCCGGCCGTCGCCGAGGTGGTGGCCGACCGGTTGGCAGTGACGCTGCGCGCTCCGTTGCGCGGTGTTGCTCCGGGCCAGACGTTGGTGCTCTACAGTCCCGATCCGAACGGCGACGAAGTGCTGGGCAGCGCGAAGATTTGCTGACCGGAGATCTCGCCGGGTTATGCGCCGGGGATCTCTAGGATCTGGTGAAACTCCAGGTTGCCGCCCTGCTGACGGTGAGGGTTGGTCTGGAAAATCGTCGCCAACGCGTCCACGGAGTCGGCTTGCACAATGGAGTAGCCGCCGACGTCGGCACCGCCCCCGGAAACCGCGGTGGTCGGTGCGCCGAAGTCGACGATGGCGTCCCCAGCGGCGTCCTTCCAGTCGAACCACGCCTGCATCATGGCCTGCTGCTGCTCCGGGGTGGGCTCGCCCGTCGGCTCATTCCCTGGAGCGCCGGCCTTGTACAACACCAGAAACTTCGACACCTCGGGACTCCTTTTTACTTGGCGAACCCCATCGGAGACGGGGCGTTCTAGCTCGGTTGCCAGCGTATCGAGTCAACCAACATGGTGGCCGGGAACTGAGTCGACGCATCAGGCGGTCCGGCCCATTCCCCGCCGACGGCCAGATTCAGGATGGCGTAGAACGGCTTGTTGTAGACCCAGGTGGCGTCGGGCGGGATCGACTCCGGCGTGAACGTCCCCAACTCGGTGTCGTCGACGCCGACGGTGATCGAGTTGAGCTGATGGTCCATCCAGTAGTCGTGGAAGTCTTCGGTCAAATCCTCCCCGGCATAGGTGATTTGGGCCTGCTGATATTTCCTTTCGGAATCCTCGATGGGGCCGTGAAGCGTTGCGTGGAACTGGTTCGGGTCTGATGCGAACTCGGCGATGTCGATCTCGCCGGCCCCCGGCCACGGGTTGGTGGACTCATCGGCGCCAACCAGCCAGAATGCCGGCCACAGGCCCTGGCCAGAGGGCATCTTGATGCGAGCGGTCAGGGTGCCGTAACCGAAATCGATCCGGTCCTTGGTCTGCACCCGGCCCGAGGTATAGCCGTCGTCGGTTTGCTCGGCCCGGATCGCCAGGTTGCCCGCACCGTCGAGGACAGCGTTTTCCGGCAGGTACTTTTCGACTCCGGCGTCCCAGCCGGTGCCGACCACGGGGCTCCAGAGATTCGGGTCGGGCGGCGCGCCGCTAGGGCCGTTGAAATTCTCGACCAGGGGAAGTCCCGGAACAGCGCCAGGGGGCGCAGGGGGCGTTGCGGCGTCGGGCAACGGTGCGGCCTCGAGTGCCGGGTCGGTCATTGCGGCCGAAGCCGGGATTTCGGCGCCGCCTGGTGCCATGGTGTCCGGCAGGGCCTCCGGCGCGGGCGGAGTGGACGTCGATTCCGGCGGGGGAGGGGCGGCCCACATCAGAAGGTCGGGGCCGCCCTCGTCGACCGGGGTGCCGAGGTTATCGGACGGGGCCGACGGCGGACCTCCGCCGTCTCCCATTAACTGTCCGTCGTCGGCCAACGCCGACGGGAGACTGACCAACAATCCGCAGCCGAAAAATCCCGCTGCCACTACCGAAAATTGCAATCCACGTCGATTGACGAAACCCACTGTTTACTCCTCGCGTCGCGCAACCCGTTCCGAATGGAACCCGCACGCGCAAAGCCAACCTACCAAACTCGACCGCCCTCGGATTTCGGACTATTAGTCGGGAACCCGGTTCCCGAGATTGGCCAGGACGATCTCGCCGACCGATTCAGGCAATCCACATGAGATCACCTCGATCAGCACAGCGTGTTTCAGCCGATAATCCCGTCCGCAGTCCCGTGGCCGGGTGCGCAACTGGTCTTCGGTGAGGGTCCAGCCCCCCAGCAGCACCGCGGCGGGGCTGTCGGCGCAGGTGGCGACATCCGCGGAGAACGCGTCGAAGGCGCGGCGGGCGGCGGTGGGGTCGGGGTAGACCGCTGCCGCCTCCGAGATCAGCGCCCGCCGGGGCGGATACTGGAACACGACCTTTCGGAAGTCCGAAAGGTCGGTTCCGAATATTGATGTCTCCGCGAAGATGAACCGGCACTCGGGCGGCACGGTGGCGGCCAGGCCGTCGTCGTCCACCGGGGACGTGGTGCTCATGCCGGGAATGATCGTCAGGTCCATGCCGGCGCCGGTGATGGCCTGCATCTGCTCCTGGCTCAGCAGCACTCGGTCGGCCGTCAGCGCGCCGGGCTCAGCCAGCTCCGCCCCGCGCACCGGTAGGCCCGCCACCCAGTGGGTACAGCCGGTGCCCAGCAACGCGGCGGCCGCACACAAGGCCAACCCGGCTCGCCCGGTCATGGTGTTCACTGTGTTCACTATGCGCGCCAGGCCGGGACAGCGCGCTACCTTGTGCCGATGAATGTCTTCGCTGCGGCCACCGGCTTGGGTTCCTGGCCCGGTGTTGCGCCGCGCCAGGCTGCCGGGATCGTGGTGGGCGAACTTCACCAGCTTCCGCACCTGGTGGAGTTACCCGCCCGCGGAGTAGGAGCCGACATGATCGGCCGGGCCGGGGCACTATTGGTCGACATCGCCATCGACACCGTCCCGCGCGGCTACCGCATCACAGCCCGTCCGGGCGCGGTGACCCGCCGGGCGGCCAGTTTGCTCGACGAGGATGTCGACGCCCTGGAGGAGGCCTGGGAGAAGGCGGGTGGCCCGGGATCGGGACGACCGGTGAAGGTGCAGGCCCCCGGACCCATCACGCTGGCTGCGTCGCTGGAACTCGGTGGCGGCCATCGGGCCATCACCGATCCGGGTGCCCTTCGCGACCTGGCCGCCTCGTTGGCCGAAGGCGTCGCCCGACACCGCGCCGAGGTGGCTCGGCGTCTGTCGACGACTGTGGCGGTCCAGTTCGACGAGCCGTTGCTGCCGGCAGCGTTGGCGGGCCGGTTGTCCGGAGTGACCGCTTTGACACCGGTGCATCCGGTCGACGAGGCCGGGGCCATCGCACTGCTGGACGGCT
Organism: Mycobacterium sp.; assembly: GCA_020438845.1. GTDB lineage: Bacteria > Actinomycetota > Actinomycetes > Mycobacteriales > Mycobacteriaceae > Mycobacterium. Next base: position 39,191 of record JAGQTV010000038.1, read on the forward strand.
GCATCGCGGCCGTCGACGGTCAGGCGATGCTGCACTGCTGTTCAGCTGATATTCCGTGGAACGTGGTGCAGCGCAGCGCTGTCAGTGCGGTTTCCCTGGATGCCAGAGCGCTTTCCGACCAGTCCTTGGACGGGCTCGGCGAGCTCGTGGACGCGGGCCGAACCGCAGTGCTGGGCCTGGTGCCCGGCGTTGCCCCGCCCACGCGACCCTCGTTCGAGGAACTCGCTCAAGCGGCGGCAGCCGTCACCGATCGGCTCGGCTTCTCACGGGCCGTGCTGGGCGAGCGGATCGGCATCAGCCCGACCTGCGGACTGGCTGGTGCCACCGCGGCGTGGGCGCGGGCGGCTATGGGATTGGTCCAGCGCGCGGGAACATCTATCGCTGAACATCCGGACGCGATCTGACCGATGACTGCTATTGCCGAACAGGCAACGCCTCGATCCATAGACTTGGCCGGGTGAACCTCGACAATGTCATCGCGGGCGTGGCGAAATTTCCTATTCGGGCCAGCCTCGCGGCAGCGGAACTCGGTATCGCCGTTGCGGCGTACGGGCTCGAACGTGTGAAGCAAGCCTTGGGCGAGGAAGGCATGCAACCGGTCGACCCGATTACCGACGTACTTCCGGTGCGTGGCGCGCTGGTCGGCGCCAACCGGGTTGCTGAGTTGACCGAGGACGACAGGGCCTTGGGGCGCATCCTGGCCCGCGGCGGCCCGGCGGACAAGCTGACGCGTCCAGGCGGGGTTGTCGACCTGTTGTCCGAGCCCGGCGGTTTACTCGATCGGCTAACGGACGACACAAGCGCGCTGGAGCGGATCCTGGCACCCGGTGGCCTCGCGGATCGGCTACTTGGCGAGGACGGACTGTTCGAGCGAATGTTGGCCGAGGACGGCATGATCGAGCGAATGTTCGCCGATGACGGCATTATCGACAAGCTGACCGCCAAGAATGGACCGCTCGAGCAGTTCACCGAAGCCGCCGAAATCCTGAGTCAGCTCCAACCCGTCGTGGAGACGCTGACGCCGACAGCCGACACGCTGCAGGCCGGTGTCGACAGGCTGAACAGGGTGGCCAATTCGCTGGCCGGGATCACAGACCGCATTCCGCGGCGGCGGGCGACGCGGGCGGGTTCTACCCCGAAGGTGATCGAGGGCCAGGATGTCATCGAGGGTTGAGTCTCGCTGACGTGCCACTCCTACCTGCACTCCAATTCCGCGACACCCGGATACCCTGCCAGGGTGGCCGCTGACGACCCGGAAATCGATCCCATCGCCCCGGAGGTGCGGCGTCGTTGGCAAGAGCTTGCCGACGAGGTTCGCGAGCACCAATTCCGCTATTACGTCAAAGATGCGCCCGTCATTTCCGACGCCGACTTCGACACGCTGTTCAACGAACTTCTCGCGCTTGAACAGACCTATCCCGAACTGCGGGAGCCCGATTCGCCCACACAACTGGTCGGCGGGGCGGGCTTCGCCACCGAGTTCAGCCCCGCCGAGCACCTCGAACGGATGCTGAGCCTCGACGACGTGTTCAATGCCGACGAGCTCGAGGCATGGTCGGCTCGGGTCCAGAGCGAACTGGGCCCGGACCCCGACTACTTGTGTGAACTGAAGGTCGATGGCGTTGCCATCGCGTTGGTCTACCGCGACGGCAGGCTCGAACGCGCCGCCACCCGCGGCGACGGACGGGTCGGCGAGGACGTGACGCTCAACGCCCGCACCATCGACGACATCCCGGAAACCCTTTCCAGCGCAGAGGAATTCCCCGTTCCTTCCGTCCTGGAGGTGCGTGGCGAAGTGTTCTTCATGGTCGCCGACTTCGAGAACCTCAACGCCAGCCTGGTTGAGGAGGGCAAGCCGCCCTTCGCCAACCCCCGCAACAGTGCGGCAGGGTCGCTGCGACAGAAGAATCCGGCGGTGACCGCGCGGCGGCCCTTGCGGATGATCTGCCATGGTCTGGGCTACACAGTCGGTTTCAGCCCGGCCACCCTGCACGACGCGTACACCGCTCTGAAGGCCTGGGGACTGCCCGTTTCCGAGCACACCACCCGGGTCGCCGGCCTGGCCGCGGTTCGCGACCGCATCGACTACTGGGGCGAACGGCGACACCAGATCGAGCACGAGATCGACGGGATAGTCGTCAAGGTCGACCAGTTCTCCCAGCAGCGTCGCCTCGGCGCCACCTCGAGGGCACCCCGTTGGGCGGTCGCCTACAAATATCCTCCGGAGGAAGCTCAGACCACGCTGCTAGACATCCGGGTGAACGTCGGGCGCACCGGTCGGGTCACCCCTTTCGCGTTCATGACACCGGTGCGGATCGCCGGGTCCACCGTCAGCATGGCCACCTTGCACAACGCCTCGGAGGTGAAGCGCAAGGGCGTGCTGATCGGGGACACCGTGATGATCCGCAAGGCCGGCGACGTCATCCCGGAGGTGCTGGGCCCCGTTGTCGACCTGCGTGATGGAACCGAACGCGAATTCGTCATGCCCACCCACTGTCCGGAGTGCGGCACCGCACTGGCCCCGGCCAAGGAGGGCGACGTCGACATCCGCTGCCCGAATGCCCGGTCCTGCCCGGCGCAGTTGCGGGAGAGGGTTTTTCATCTCGCCGGCCGCGGCGCGCTCGACATCGAGGGCTTGGGTTACGAGGCGGCCACCGCACTGCTGCAGGCACACGTCATCACCGACGAGGGCGACTTGTTCGACCTCACCGGCGATGACTTGGCCAAGGCTGAGTTCTTCCGCACCAAGGACGGCAACCTGTCAGCCAACGCGAAACGTCTGCTGGCGAACCTTCACCAGGCCAAGGAACGCCCGCTGTGGCGGATTCTCGTGGCCTTGTCCATCCGGCATGTCGGCCCGACCGCCGCGCGGGACCTGGCGACGGCCTTCGGCAGTTTGGGGGCGATCGCCGAGGCGAGCCAGGAGCAACTCGCCGATGTCGAAGGCGTGGGACCCACTATCGCCGCCGCATTGCGGGAGTGGTTCGAGGTGGACTGGCACCGCGCGATCATCGACAAATGGCGGGCCGCCGGTGTGCGGATGGCCGATGAACGCGACACCGAAATTGCCCCGACGTTGGCTGGGCTGACCATCGTGGTGACCGGATCGCTGGCGGGTTTCTCCCGCGACGAGGCCAAGGAGGCCATCCTCGTGCGAGGTGGCAAGGCGGCCGGCTCGGTGTCGAAGAAGACGTCGTTCGTAGTGGCCGGGGACGCGCCGGGTTCGAAATACGACAGAGCTGTGGAACTCGGCGTCCCGATCCTCGATGAGGACGGCTTCCGCGCGCTGCTGGCCGACGGCCCGCCCCAGTCGTAGCCGGTCCCAGTCTCAGTCGATCCAGTCTCAGTCGGTCCAGTCTCAGTCGAGCACAGTCTCAGCCGAGTAATTTGGCGACGATTCCGGCGAGATAGCCCAGCCTGGCCACCTCCGACGGCCGGAAGTTCGGACCGCCGGCTCGCCCCAGCACGATGGCGGTGTGGGAATGGCCCAGCGGAGCGGCCGCCAGCGCGGTGTCCATATCGCGCCATATCGAGGGCACCCAGTCCGCGGTTGCGTCCAGAGCGGTGGCGTGGCTGATCGGAAGCCACGGGGCGGCCGGCGCCCGGGTCTCGGGGGCGGCCGGACTGCCCGCAATGCGGCGGGGGCCGTCGTCAGTGAACTCCACGACGGTGCACCAGGCAACGCGCAGAATTCGTGGCGCCTCGTCGACGAGTGCCTGCAGTTTGGCCGCGCTACCGTCGGCTGTCGCGACATGCTCGATGAGTTCCAATTCGCGATGAGCCTCGAGCAGTCCGGTGTGTGGCTTGATGGTTTCCACCCGTACGCCCTCGAGCGCTTCGGCGGCCGTGATCAGGGAATCCGGCATCGCACCGAGCGGCAGATCGACCACCAGGTCGTCGACTGCGAATCCCGGACCGCGTTCGACGACGTCGAGCGACAGGATGTCTGCACCCACCGAACCCAGAGCGATAGCCAGTGACCCGAGGCTGCCGGGGCGGTCTTTGAGTTGGACCCGGAGCAGATAGGACGGCACCCGCACACTGTTTCACAACCACGATTGACCTGCGAGACGGAATGACGCGCCCCAACTCTGCGGTAGACCGCCCGTTAGGCTTACCGCCTGTGTCCACGATCTCCCGCGACGAGGTGGCGCGGCTGGCCAAACTGGCCCGCCTAGCGCTGACCGACTCCGAACTCGACAGCTTCGCCGGCCAGCTTGACGCGATCATCGGCTACGTCAGCACCATCCAGGCGTGCGACGTCTCCGGAGTGAAGCCCACCGGCAACCCGCTGCGCAGCGTCAACGTGACGCGCCGAGACGTCGTCCAGCCCAGCCTGACCCAGCAGCAGGCGCTTGCCGAAGCGCCCTCCGCCGATGAGGGACGCTTTGTCGTTCCGCAGATCCTGGGGGAGGCGCAGTGATGAGCCACCCGGCCGATGTCATCCGTCGGGATGCGGCCACCCTCGGCGCTCAGATTGCCCGCGGCGAGCTTTCGTCGGTCGAGCTCACCGGGGCCTGCCTGGATCAGATCGCGGCCACCGACGAGCGCTACAGCGCCTTTCTGCACGTCGCGGCGGACCAGGCGCTGGACACCGCGGCCAAGGTCGATGCCGCGGTGTCCGCCGGGGACGACCTGCCCTCGCCGCTGGCAGGGGTGCCGTTGGCGCTGAAGGATGTGTTCACCACCATCGACATGCCCACCACATGTGGATCGAAGATCCTCGAAGGCTGGATGTCGCCATACGACGCAACCGTGACTGCGCGGATCCGGCAGGCCGGCATCCCGATCCTGGGCAAGACCAACATGGACGAGTTCGCCATGGGCTCGTCGACGGAGAACTCCGCCTACGGACCCACCCGCAACCCGTGGGACATCGACCGGGTGCCGGGTGGTTCTGGTGGAGGCAGCGCCGCAGCGCTCGCGGCGTTTCAGGCTCCGCTGGCCATCGGTTCGGATACCGGCGGTTCGATCCGCCAGCCCGCAGCTCTGACCGCGACGGTCGGCGTCAAGCCAACCTATGGCACAGTCTCGCGTTACGGGTTGGTGGCCTGCGCGTCCTCACTGGATCAGGGCGGCCCCTGCGCGCGCACCGTGCTCGACACGGCACTGCTGCACGCTGTGATCGCCGGGCACGATCCGCACGACGCGACGTCCCTGGACATCCCGATCCCCGACGTCGCGGCCGCAGCGATTGCCGGTGCGACCGGGGACTTGAGCGGCGTGCGGATCGGCGTCGTCAAGCAACTGCACAGCGGCGAGGGTTACCAGCCGGGGGTGCTGGAGTCGTTCAACGCGGCCGTCGAGCAACTCCAGGCCCTCGGTGCCGAGATCCGGGAGGTCGACTGCCCGCATCTGGACTACTCGCTGTCGGCGTATTACCTGATCTTGCCCTCGGAGGTGTCGAGCAACCTGGCCCGCTTCGACGCCATGCGCTATGGCTTGCGTGTCGGCGACGACGGCAGCCACAGCGCCGAGGATGTGATGGCGTTGACCCGCGAGGCCGGGTTCGGACCGGAAGTCAAGCGGCGCATCATGATCGGCACGTACGCGCTGTCGGCGGGCTACTACGACGCCTATTACAACCAGGCGCAGAAGGTGCGGACGCTGATCGCCGGCGACCTCGACGCGGCCTACCGGGACGTCGACGTGCTGGTGTCGCCGTCCACCCCGACCACGGCCTTCCGGCTGGGCGAGAAGGTGGACGATCCGCTGGCGATGTATCTGTTCGACCTGTGCACCCTGCCGCTGAACCTGGCCGGGCATTGCGGCATGTCGGTGCCCTCCGGACTCTCGCCGGACGACAACCTGCCGGTCGGTCTGCAGATCATGGCGCCGGCGATGGCCGACGACCGGCTTTATCGGGTGGGGGCCGCCTACGAGGCGGCGCGTGGCCCACTGCCGTTTGCGCTGTGACTGACGGAGTGACCGCGTCGGCACCGTGACTGGGGTAGTCACCGCGTCGGCACCGTGACTGGGGTAGTCACCGCGTCGGCCGAGTCGCCCCGTTAGCGCTGTGAGGGACTGACCCGCAGGGTTAGATAGAGCCATGCGTATCGGAGTTCTCACCGGCGGCGGCGACTGCCCCGGCCTCAACGCCGTCATCCGTGCCGTCGTGCGGACCTGTGACACCCGGTACGGCTCGTCGGTGGTCGGGTTCCAGGACGGCTGGCGAGGACTGTTGGAGAACCGGCGTATCCAACTGGTCAACGACGATCGCAACGACCGCTTGCTGGCCAAGGGCGGCACCATGCTGGGTACCGCCCGAACCAACCCGGAGCGCCTGCGTGCCGGCATCGACGAGATCAAGCAGACGTTGGAGGACAACGGGATCGACGTGCTGATCCCGATCGGTGGAGAAGGCACGCTGACCGCGGCGCACTGGCTGACCCAGGAGGGCGTCCCCGTGGTGGGGGTTCCCAAGACCATCGACAACGACATCAACTGCACCGACGTGACGTTCGGCCACGACACCGCGCTGATGATCGCCACTGAGGCCATCGACAGGCTGCACAGCACGGCAGAATCCCACCAGCGGGTGATGCTGGTCGAGGTGATGGGCCGCCACGCCGGCTGGATCGCGCTCAACGCCGGGATGGCCTCCGGAGCGCATATGACGCTGATCCCAGAGCAGCCCTTCGACGTCGAGGAAGTCTGCCGGCTGGTGAAACACCGATTCCAGCGTGGCGCGTCGCACTTCATCTGCGTGGTCGCCGAAGGCGCCAAACCCGCCGAGGGCTCGATGCAGCTGCGTAGTGGTGGCATCGACGAGTTCGGCCACGAGAAGTTCACCGGAGTGGCTCAGCAGCTGGGCTTCGAGGTGGAGAAGCGGATTCGCAAGGAGGTCCGTGTCACCGTTCTCGGCCACATCCAGCGTGGCGGCACCCCGACTGCCTACGACCGGGTGCTGGCCACGCGGTTCGGCGTCAACGCCGCCGACGCCGCCCATGCCGGCGAGTACGGAATCATGGTCTCGCTTCGGGGGGAGGACATCGGTCGGGTACCGCTGGCCGACGCGGTCCGCGAGCTCAAGCTGGTGCCGCAGAGCCGCTACGACGACGCCGCGGCATTCTTCGGCTGACCAGGCGCGCAATCGGGGATCGGGCTACTTGATTGCGGGGTTGCCAGCCCTCAGGTAGTGCAGGTGGTGGTGCTTGACGGCCCCGGTCGGCACTCGAGTAGCTGCCGGAAGGGCGCGTCCGGGGGAATCGTGGGCTGTCGAGTGCGTGGCGGTTGCTCTTCCGGTCTTGGAGCCTCCGGTGTCGGCGAAGCTTTCCGGTGAGGCACCGAGAGCTAAGAGGGCGGGTCCGCAGGCCAGTAGGGCAGCTGCCACAGCTCGGGTGAACCAGCGGGAGGAGTTGTCGGTGGGGTTGGTTGCGGTCGTCATGATCGTTCCTCCTTGCGGGATCTGTAATTCCGTCGTGGTTTCGGGCGAACCCCTTTGTTTTATTTGATGAGCTAACTATATAGTAAGACGAGCTAATTAATCAATACCCCTGGCAGGGCTTTTCCGGCTCGGCGGGCCGGACCACCAGTGGGTCGCTGGTCCGCGCCGTAAGCCCGCTGTGAGTGCATCGGCGATGCGGAAATTAGGATTGCTACCCATGACCGGGCCTCTTCTCAACACTCCCACCGCCGAACTGCTCGACTACGACGACGTCCTCGCGCGGTTCGATCCGGTGTTGGGCTTGGAAGTGCATGTCGAACTGTCGACGCAAACCAAGATGTTCTGCGGTTGCGCGACTACTTTCGGCGCCGAACCCAACACTCAGGTATGTCCGGTTTGCCTGGGGCTGCCCGGGGCGCTGCCGACCCTCAACGAGGCCGCCGTCGAGTCGGCCATCCGCATAGGCCTGGCACTGAACTGCGAGATCGCGTCATGGTGCCGCTTCGCCCGGAAGAACTACTTCTACCCGGACCAGCCGAAGAACTACCAAATCTCGCAGTACGACGAGCCGATCGCGTTCAACGGCCACCTCGACGTTCCCCTCGAAGACGGCAGCACGTTCCGGGTGAACATCGAGCGAGCTCATATGGAGGAGGACACCGGCAAACTCACCCACGTCGGCGGCGACACCGGCCGCATCCACGGCGCCACTGCATCGCTGCTGGACGTCAACCGGGCCGGGGTGCCGCTGATCGAGATCGTCACCAAACCCATCGAAGGCGCGGGGGAGAACGCGCCGCAGGTGGCCCGCGCCTACGTCACAGCGTTGCGGGATCTCCTGCGCGCCTTGGGTGTTTCCGACGTCCGGATGGATCAGGGTTCGCTGCGCTGCGACGCCAACGTGTCGTTGCGGCCGCATGCGCAGGCCGAGTTCGGTATCCGAACCGAGACCAAGAACGTCAACTCGCTCAAGAGCGTCGAGGTGGCCGTCCGCTATGAGATGCGCCGTCAGGCTGCGGTTCTCGACGCCGGAGGCAAGGTCCACCAGGAGACCCGCCACTTCCACGAGGACGGCCACACCTCGCCGGGCCGGGACAAGGAGACCGCCGAGGACTACCGCTACTTCCCCGAGCCCGACCTCGAGCCGGTCGCACCCAGTGCTGAGTTGGTCGAGCAGCTGCGCAGAACCATCCCGGAGCTTCCGTGGTTGGCGCGCAAGCGGATTCAGCAGGAGTGGGGAGTTTCCGACGAGGTGATGCGCGATCTGGTCAATGCCGGGGCGGTCGACCTGGTAGCCGCTACCGTCGGCTACGGCGCCGGCAGTGAGGCCGCCCGCGCTTGGTGGGGAAACTTCCTGGTGCAGAAGGCCAATGAAGCCGGAGTGGAACTCGATGCTGTGGGCATCACGCCCAAGCAGGTCGCGGCCCTGGTAGCACTGGTCGATGAGGGCAAGCTGTCCAACAAGTTGGCCCGCCAGGTAGTAGAGGGTGTCCTGGCCGGAGAGGGCGAGCCGGAGCAGGTGATGGCCGACCGCGGTCTGGCCCTGGTGCGCGACGATTCGCTGATCCAGGCAGCCGTCGACGAGGCGCTGGCTGCCAGCCCCGATATCGCCGAGAAGATCCGTGGCGGAAAGGTTCAGGCGGCTGGGGCCCTGGTCGGGGCGGTGATGAAGGCGACCAAGGGTCAGGCCGACGCGGCACGGGTACGCGAACTGGTGCTGAAGGCCTGCGGCCAGGAAGGGTGAGCTCCGTCTTAACCCGGTAGGTCAGGCTTCATAAGCCCCGCTGTCCTGCCGGGAGCAGTATCATGCTGGATCAGATGTCGGCCGATGGTTTCAGCATCAGGGACGGAGGCAATGGCAAGCGTGCCGATGCCGGATGCGGTCCCGGCAGATTTCGTCGCCGGCCAGGCGGGCCAAGCCATCGCGGACGACTACGTTTCCACGGTCCTGGTAGTCGACGACAACGCTCAACTGCGTGAGTTGCTCTGTGCGGTGCTTGCGCCGTTGAACTGCGACACCGTCGCGGTGGGTTCCGGTGAGGAAGCGCTCACCGAGTTGTTGCGGCGCAAGGTCGCTGTGATCATCCTCGATGTCAAGATGCCTGGGATCGACGGGTTCGAAACCGCCCAGCTGATCCGAGAAACCGAAGACTTCGCCACGACGCCGATCATCTTTCTCACCGGCGAGGCCGGGGCAGACAGTGATCTGGAAAAGGGCTATCGGCTGGGCGCGGTCGATTTCCTGATCAAGCCTGTTTCCCGGCATGTGCTCTTCGCCAAGGTCAAGGCCCTGCTGGAACTGGATCAGTCCTTCGCCCGGCTGAGGCACGAAGCCGCGGAGTTTCACACCCAGCAACTCCGTGCGGCCCGCGAAGCAGAGGTCAGGCAGCGCGAGGAGTTGATCTTCACCCAGCGACGGGAACGGCTGACCAACATCTTTGCCGAAGCGAGCATCGACGTGAAGGCCTTACAGGAAGCCATCGTCGCTGAGGTGAGTCAGTTGTTCGACGCCGATTGCGGGCTGCGCCTGTCGTCGCCCGGTCACGGTTGGCATGAACCTCTCTCGCTCGCCGTCTCCGGTGACACCTGTCCGGTGATGGAAGCCTGGCTGGTCGGGCGTCCGGCGGAGCAGGGTCAGCGGGCGGCGCCTTACGACCAGATGATGGTGGAGGATTTGACTGCCCGAGGGCGGGGTGTCGGTGTTCTCTGCGTCGGACGACCCGACGGTCGTCCTTTCTCTGACATCGAAGCTGCGCTGTTTCGGGGGGTATCGGTCGCCGCGGCCCTGGCGGTGTCCAACGCGACCCTCTATCAGGTTCAGGCCGAGTATGCGGCCGTCATGCAAGCCAGCGGCGACGCGATCCTCGCCGTCGATTCCTCAGGTGCCATCCGCAGCTGCAACAAGGCGGCGGCAGCCTTGTTCGGGGGAGATGCGGACACCCTGATCGGCCGTTCCATCCTGGAATTCGCCGCCGACGCCGATCGAGAGCGGCTGCGGGAGCGGGTGATCAATAACCTCGCATCACAGGAAGGTTCGTTGGAGATGGTGTGCGTCTCCCGGGACGGACGTCATGTCGAGGTCGCGGTGACGTTGTCCCCGATCGGCGATTCGGTCGAACTGCACGTCGCGGCGGTGGTCCATGACCTGACCGAGATCAAACGTGCGCAGAGCGAAATCCGGCATCTGGCCAGCCACGACCCCCTGACCGGCCTGGCCAACCGACGAGAGTTGAACGCCCGGCTTGTCGACGTGGTTGCCGACCACGAGATCAGCGGGGATGTAGCGGCACTGCTGTACATGGACGTCAACCACTTCAAGGCGGTCAACGACACCTATGGTCACGATGCCGGGGACGACTTGTTGGTGGCCGTGGCCAATCGAATTCGAGCCGCGGTACGTGCCGAAACGCTGGTAGCCCGTATCGGCGGGGACGAGTTCGTCGTCTTACTGGAACATCTCCCATCGGTGAGCGCTGCCGCGGCAGCCGGAAACCGAATTCTGAAACAAATTCAGACTGAACCGATTTCGTGCCGAAACGCCACCATTAAACCCTCCGTGAGTATGGGCATCGGCTGCCTGGGCGACACCGCCGGGGACCCCGACGAGTTGCTGTCTCACGCCGACCTGGCGATGTTCGCGGCCAAGAGCAACGCCCTGGAAGAGGCCGTTGTCTACACCGATCTGATCGGATCGCGATACCGGGAGAAATCCCACCTGCGAGCCAGATTGCCGGAGGCCCTGGAACGTTCCGAAGTTCGCATGGTTTACCAGCCGATCGTCCATGCCGAGACGGGCGCCTTGTTCGGCATCGAAGCCCTTATTCGTTGGCAGGTGGGCGACGAGGAGGTGCCTCCCCGCGAGATCGTCTCGCTGGCTGAGACTTCCAATCAGATGGGGGCGCTCGGTCAATGGATTTTGAGGCGTAGCTTCCGGGATTACCTGGCTCTGGGCAGAAGCGATCTGCGTCTGCATGTCAATCTGTCACCCCACCAACTGCTCGAAGCCGGCTTTCTGGAAGAACTGACCAACGCCTGCCGGGACAGCGAGCTGACCCCGGCCACCGTGTGTCTGGAACTCACCGAACACGCTTTCAGCAGAGAGCCTGCTCCGGCCTACGCGGCGTTGCGCAGGGCCAAGGACTTCGGGTTCAGCCTGGCGATCGACGAATTCGGGGTGGAATACGCCAGCATGACCAATCTGCTCGAGGTACCTGCCGACTGGCTCAAGATCGATCGATCCTTCATCGCCGGCCTGCTCGAGAGCGAACGACTGCAACGGCTTGTGCGCGGACAGATCGCGGTTGCTGCATCCATGCAGGTGGATCTGATCGCGGTGGGAGTCGAGACCCAGGCGCAGGCCGACTGGCTCCGAGAGGCAGGATGTGTACTGCACCAGGGCTTCTTGTATAGCCAGCCCGTCGAGACCGATGAACTGGCCGCTCTGATCGGGAGGCACTGGCCAGGACGTCGCGAACAGCCCGGAACCGACGATGGAAGCAGTGCAGTGTGAATCTCGCAAACCGATTGGCGATCCTGGCCGGCTCGGCATTGTTGTCCATCATTCTTGCGGCGGGCATGTTCACCTGGCAGACCGCCCGTATCTCAAATCTTTACGAAAAGCGTTTCGAGGCAAGCCAAGCCGCCTCCACAGCGCTGACCATCGATGGGGACCTGACCGAATTCGTCACGGCAGCCTACGGTCTGTTGTTCGTCAAGGATCAGGGGCGGCGTGCCGAACTGTCCGCGGCGGTGGACCGACTGGGGAAAGCGATCGACGCGGAGCTTCGCGAAGCGACAGATCAAGCCGGGCAGGACAGCGATCGACTGCTGTACCAGTCTGCTCTCTCGAGCTGGACAACCTTCCGGTCGCTCTACCAGGCCCCACGGGACGCAGTGCCGGAGGCTGGACAGGCAGCTGCTGCAACGCTCCTGGACAGCCAGACCGCCCCCGTCGAAGGACAAATTCAGCGCATCGTTGACCAGGATGAGCTCGCCATCCGGCAGGCTGATGCAGCGGCGCGGGCGGCGATACACACCAGCCGGATCGTCATCTGGGTCGCTTCGACCGTGATCGTGCTCGGGCTGGGTGTGCTGCTCTTCCTCACCAGCCGGAAGATCTATCACGCGGTAAATCAAGCCACCGAAAAGTCCGAACGAGCAAGGCGGTTCAAGGAAACTCAAGCGGACCTGATGACCGAGGTACAAGGCGAGACCGACCTGGCCGGTGCGTGCGGGATCATCGTGACGCGCACGGCGCAGGCACTGGGCGCCAGCCACGGAGCCTTTTATCTGAAGCAGACCACTGACGTGCCCCGCTTCGCCCTGATGGCGTCCTACGCCTTCCACCGCCGCAAGGACTTGCCGAACTCGTTCGGACTGGGGGACGGTCTCGTCGGTCAATGCGCCTTGGAGGGGCAGCGCATCGAAATCACCGAGGCCCCGGCCGATTACGTCGAGATCGTTTCGGGGCTGGGCAAGACCCAGCCGGTTTCGCTGATTCTGGTTCCCGTCATGTTCGAGTCCGAAGTCCTCGGCGTTCTGGAGTTCGCCTCACTTCGCCCCTTCTCCCACGACGACAATGAGCTCTTGGACAGCGTGGCGCTGGGAGCCGGAGTTGCCATCGCTGCGATCGAAGCGGCGCAGAAGACCCGGGAACTGCTACAGGTGTCCAAGGCCCAGACCGAAGAACTCCAGACCCAGGAGGAGGAACTTCGCGCGGCCAATGAGCAGCTGATCCAACGCGAAGAACGGCTGTCTGCGCAGAATGCGGAACTGGAGGAGCAAACCGAGCAACTGCGCTCACAGAAGGAAGAACTGAAGGCGAGTTCCGAGACGCTCGAAGCGCAGGCCGACGCGCTGGAGAAAAAGAACGACGAACTGCATCGCCTCAGTAAATCGCTGGAGGCGAAGGCCGAAGATCTGGCCGTCGCGTCCCGGTACAAGTCGGAATTCCTGGCCAACATGTCGCACGAACTGCGCACGCCGCTGAACAGCATCCTGATCCTGGCAGGTCTTCTCGGTGACTCGGGTGATCCGCTGACCGAGAAACAGCAGGAATTCGCGGAGACGATCGAACAGTCGGGGCGCGACTTGCTGAATCTCATCGATGAGGTCTTGGATCTCGCGAAGGTCGAATCTGGCTCGTTGCGCTTCGAACAGGAAGACATCGACATCACTCAGCTCGTCAGTTTCCTGGAGAGGACCTTCCGGCCTATCGCCGAGAACAAGGGGGTGGTCTTCCGTGTCGTGGTCAACGAGAGTGCTCCGCGGGAGATCACGAGCGACTACACGCGGGTGAAACAGATCGCGAAGAATCTCGCGGCGAATGCAGTGAAGTTCACCGATGAGGGATCGGTCACGGTGACGCTCTCGGGGGCCGCTGACACCCAGGGCAATCCCGGAGATCGTTATCTCGCGATCGCCGTCACCGACACCGGCATCGGGATCGACAAGGTCGACCACAACCTGATCTTCGAATCGTTCCAGCAGGCAAATCGTGGATCCACCCGGCAGTACGGCGGTACTGGTCTTGGCCTGGCCATCAGTCGCGATCTGGCCCGCCAGCTGGGTGGTGAGATAACGCTGATCAGCGCACCGGGACAAGGTTCGACCTTCACGTGTTATCTGCCTGTCCGAGTTGGGCCCGGTGCCGAAAACCAGCGGGGAGGGGCGCCGACGCCCGCAGCGGCCGCCAGGAGTGCCGCCAGCCCGGTGCCGTCGGCGGTTGCGTCCAGCGCCCCCGTCGGCGCACCCGTCCCCGTCGAGGCGCCGATTGCTCGGGTGACCGGGACTGTAGAGAGTCGGCAAGCCGAATCCGCACCGGCCGAAGAGTCGGTGGACATCTCGGACGTCGCCTGGCCGGATGGGGAAAGACCGGTCCTGTTGATAGTGGAGGACGATCGGACCTTTGCCGGGATGTTGGCCGAACTGGCCAGGGAGACAGGCTTCGATGCGGTCATCACACCGAGCGGTCGTGCGGCCCTGGCCCTGGCCCGGGAACGTCAACCCGCCGCCATCTCCCTGGATATCGGCCTACCCGACATGGCGGGCTGGGTTGTTCTGGATGTCCTCAAACACGATCTTGCGACCCGACACATACCGGTGGACATCGTTTCCGGTGCAACGGATGTCGCTCGTGGTCGCCGGATGGGCGCCATCCATACGCTGAGCAAACCCGCCGACGTCACCGCCATCCGTTCGATGTTGCGGGCCACCGCTGAGTTTCTGCGGCCGGGACCGCGGCAGGTGCTGGTGGCGGCTGCCGACGATGACAAACAGCGTGCGTTGTCGGAAACCCTGATGGAGGGCGGCGATATTTCCATCGCCACGGTCAGCACCGGCGAACAAGTGCTGGCCGAGTTGAACGGACCGACGCACTACGACTGCCTGGTCCTCGATCTCGGATTGCCCGACATCGACGGGATCGACCTCATTGAACGCATCAAGGACCAAGTCAACGAGGCGAGTCTGCCGGTGATCGTGCACACCGACCGGGAATTGACCGCTGCCGAAACAGAACGACTGGAAGTGCTGGCCGCCGCCATCGTTCTGAAGAATGCGAAATCGCCGGAGAGGCTGCTCGACGAGACCGCGCTGTTCCTGCACCGTGTGGCCGACGACCTACCGGATGAGGCTCGCGCGATCCTGGCCAATCCGACGCCGTTCGACGAGTCACTCAAGGGCAACACGGTTCTCCTCGTCGACGACGACGTGCGAAACGTCTTCTCGCTCGGCAGCGCGTTGAAGCGGTACGGCATTACGGTGGTCCCGGCCCGCAACGGGCAGGAGGGAATTGACAACCTCGCCGCTCATCCAGAGATCGACCTCGTTCTGATGGACATGATGATGCCCGTGATGGACGGGTATGAGGCGATGCGCCGTATCCGTAGCGAGGCCCGGTGGCGAGACCTGCCCATCGTCGCGCTCACTGCGAAGGCCATGAAGGGCGACCGGCAGAAGTGCCTGGACGCGGGTGCTTCCGATTACGTCACAAAGCCCGTCGACATGGATCAACTCACCTCCGTTCTCCGGGTGTGGTTGGCCAGCCGGCCCCGACGGGTGCGAGGACTCTCCGAGCAGCGATGAACGTGCCCGACGAGGAGTCCGGGTCGCAGTGGTCCCGGGAGCTGACGCGGATCGAGGCGGAGGCATTCTTTTACACGGTCTACGAGCATCTCGGACACGACTTCCGGCACTACAGTGACGCATCCCGGAATCGTCGGCTGGTGGGATTCGTGCGCAGGCATTCGCTCGGCACCATTTCCGAGGCGCAGGGAAGGGTTCTGCGCGACCCCGAGCTCCAATCGGCCTTCCTGTCCGAAATGACGGTCAACGTGACCGAAATGTTCCGAGATCCCCAGGTGTTCGCCAAGATTCGCACCGAATTGGTGCCCCGGCTGGCGACCTATCCGCGAATACGGGTGTGGGTGGCCGGCTGCGCGACGGGGGAGGAGGCCTATTCCATGGCCATCTTGCTCGCCGAAGTCGGCTTGCTCGAGCGGACCACCATTTACGCGACCGACATCGACACCGTCTCGCTGCGGACCGCCACCGCGGCGATCTACCCGGCCGACGCGATGATCCGTGCCACCCGCAACTACCAGGCCAGCGGAGGCGACAGGCCATTCTCGGATTGGTACCTCGCCAGATACGACCGCTGCATTCTCAGCCCCGACCTACGGCCGCGCATCGAATTCTTCTCCCACAATCTGGCCACCGACAGCACGTTCGCGGATTTCCACCTGATCTTGTGCCGCAACGTGTTCATCTATTTCGAGCACAGCCTTCAGCGCCGCGTGGAACTTCTTTTCTGGGAGAGTCTGGTGCCCTTCGGCCATCTCGTCATTGGTCCGCGGGAAACCCTCACGCCCGAGAGTGCCAAGCAGTTTGCCCCGTTGGACCGCAGGCTGGGAATCTATGTCAAGCGTCACGACTAGCGCGTCGGTGCCGAACGTCATCGTCTTCGGAGGCAGCGCCGGTGGCATGAATGCGCTGAAAGGGATTTTCGAGACTTTCGACCAGATCGGAAACAGCATCGTCGTCGTGGTTCTGCACCGCGACCCGAAGGATTCACCATTGGCCGAGGTGCTGCAGAACTACACAACCATCCCGATCCGCGAACCCGACGACAGCCCCTGGACGCCTCCGGAAGGGGTGGTCGCGGTGGCCCCGGCCGGATACCACCTTCTGCTCGGCAATACCCGAACACTCGTGTCAGAACCCCCGACCCCGGTCTCCCTCTACGAGAACGGCACTGGTGTGCGGACCCACCTGACTCTGGACCCGCCCGTCGCGTACTCCCGTCCCTCGCTGAACGTAACCTTCTCCAGCGCAGCCGAACTCGTCAACCCCGTGACAGTTGTCCTGCTGTCGTGCGCGAACGACGACGGTGCGCGCGGCTGTGAGGTGGTGAAAGCATCGGGGGGAAGAGTGGTGCTCCAGGATCCGGCCTCGTGCCAGGCGCCCACCGCGGTCAACTCGGCGATGCGCACGGTGCAACCGGACTTCGTTGCCGATCCGCGGGCGATCGGTATGTGGCTGTCGCGGAACGCCGCTCGGGGCAGGTGATCTTCGGCGATTCAGACCCGTGCCGCGGAGGGTCTGCGGCAAGCCGTCGGAATGGGAGGTGTCGAGAATCTTTTAGAACCGAAAGATAATTCGAGTTATGAAACCCTCGCCATAGACCCGCCAAAGGTTTAGTGTCAGGGCTAGGTGCCATCGACCGGGAGGTCTTCGATGATGGCTGTGCTGTCAGTCGTTCCGGCGGCGCTTTCCGATGCCCGCCCACAGTGTCTGACTCCGTTGCGTTCAACTTGCCCCCGGTTTCTGTGAGAGGAGTTCGTCCATGGCGTCTGTTCTGTGGTTCCAAGGAGGAGCGTGCAGTGGTAACACCATGTCGTTCCTCAACGCTGAGGAACCCAATGTCGTCGACCTGATCGTCGACTTCGGGCTGGACCTGATCTGGCATCCGTCGCTGGGTCTGGAATTGGGCGCCAATGCCCAGAAGCTGTTCTGGGATTGCGCCAAGGGTGAGCGTCCGTTGGACGTCTTCGTCTTCGAGGGCACGGTCATCGAGGCTCCGAACGGCACCGGCCGAATGGACATGTTCGCCGACCGCCCGATGAAGGACTGGGTGACTGACTTGGCCAAGCAGGCCGGGATCGTCGTCGCGATCGGTGACTGCGCCTGCTGGGGCGGCATCCCGGCGATGGAGCCCAACCCGTCGGCCTCAACGGGCTTGCAGTTCCACAAACGCAACAAAGGCGGCTTCCTGGGCCCGAACTTCAAGTCCAAGGCCGGCCTGCCGGTGATCAACATCCCCGGCTGCCCGGCCCACCCGGACTGGATCACCCAGATCATCGTTGCGCTGGCCACCGGCCGCACCGGGGATATCGCACTCGACGAACTGCAGCGCTCGCAGACCTTCTTCAAGACCTTCACCCAGACCGGTTGCACCCGAGTGCAGTTCTACGAGTACAAGCAGTCCACCGAATCGTTCGGCGAAGGCACCCGCACGGGTTGCCTGTTCTACGAGTTCGGCTGCCGCGGACCGATGACCCACTCGCCGTGCAATCGGATCCTGTGGAACCGGCAGTCGTCGAAGACCCGTGCGGGTCATCCCTGCATCGGTTGCACCGAGCCGGAGTTCCCGCACTTCGACCTCGCACCGGGGACTTTGTTCAAGACCCAGAAGGTCGCCGGGGTGATCCCGAGGGAAACCGGCACCGGAACCAAGACGCTGACCTACATGGCTGCTGCCGCCGCGGCCAGGCTGGCCGCCCCGAAATGGTCCAAAGAGGACATGTTCGTGGTGTAGCCCCCGCCCCGAGACCCGCTGCCAATCAGAACTTTTGGAGGATTTTCCCATGACCTCACTGGATCTCCACGTCAGTCCGCTCGGTCGCGTCGAGGGCGACCTCGACGTCCGGGTCACAATCGACGACGGGGTCGTCACCTCGGCGTGGACCGAGGCCGCCATGTTCCGCGGCTTCGAGATCATCCTGCGCGGCAAGGACCCACAGGCCGGCCTCGTCGTATGTCCCCGTATTTGCGGCATCTGTGGCGGAAGCCACCTGTACAAGTCGGCCTACGCGCTGGACACCGCTTGGCGCACCACGATGCCCGCTAACGCCACCCTGGTGCGCAACATCGCCCAGGCCTGCGAAACCCTGCAGTCCATTCCGCGCTATTTCTATGCGCTGTTCGCCATCGACCTGACCAACAAGAACTACGCCAAGTCCTCGCTGTACGACGAGGCAGTTCGCCGCTTCGCGCCCTACGTCGGAACCTCGTACCAAAAGGGTGTGGTGCTCTCCAACAAGCCCGTCGAGGTCTACGCGATCTTCGGCGGCCAGTGGCCGCACTCCAGTTTCATGGTGCCCGGTGGGGTCATGGGCGCGCCGTCGCTGTCCGACGTGACCCGTTCGACGGCGATCCTGGAGCACTGGAAGGACAACTGGCTCGAGGCCGTGTGGTTGGGGTGCAGCGTGGATCGCTGGCTGGAGAACAAGACCTGGGAGGACGTGCTGGCCTGGGTCGACGAGAACGAGTCGCAGTACAACAGCGACTGTGGCTTCTTCATCCGCTACTGCCTCGACATCGGACTGGACAAATACGGCCAGGGGGTGGGCAACTACATCTCCACCGGCACCTACTTCGATCCGGCGCTGTATCAGCGCCCGACCATCGAGGGGCGCAACGCCGCCCTGATCGGCCGGGGCGGCGTCTTCGCCGACGGTCAGTACTACGAGTTCGACCAGGCCAAGGTGCGCGAGGACGTGACCCACTCCTTCTATCAGGGCAACAGGCCGTTGCATCCCTTCGAGGGCGAGACCATTCCCGTCGACCCGGAGAAGGGCAAGACGCAGGGCAAGTACAGCTGGGCCAAATCGCCACGCTACGAGGTGGGTGACTCCGGCACCATCCCGTTGGAGGCCGGCCCGCTGTCGCGGCGGATGGCTGCTGCCGGGCCGGGGGCGGCCAAGCATCAGGACAACGACCCGCTCTTCCTCGACATCTATAACAAGATCGGGCCCAGCGTCATGGTCCGCCAGCTGGCCCGGATGCACGAGGCGCCGAAGTACTACAAGTGGGTGATGGGGTGGCTCAAGCAACTCGACCTCAAGGGCAGCTTCCACAAGAAGCCCACCGAACACGCTGAAGGCAAGGGCTTCGGCTCGACAGAAGCCGCCCGGGGTGCGCTGAGCGACTGGATCGTCATCGAGAACAGCAAGATCAAGAATTACCAAGTGGTGACTCCGACGGCGTGGAACATCGGCCCGCGCGACGGCAGCGAGCAGCTCGGCCCGATCGAGAAGGCGCTGGTGGGCTCGCCGATAGTCGACCCGGAGGATCCTGTCGAACTGGGCCATGTGGCACGCAGTTTCGACTCCTGCTTGGTCTGCACCGTGCACGCCTATGACGGCAAGACCGGCAAGGAACTGTCGAAGTTCGTCATCAACGGCATGGTCTGACTCCGGGCGTGGCCGACGCTGAACACCCTTTGGCAGAACACACAGCGGCCGAACAGTCCGGCGTGGACATCGACCCGCCGGGGTACGACGCCCTCGTAGTCGGTTGTGGCAACCTGCTGCGGGGGGACGACGGTGTGGGTCCCGTTCTGGTGCGCCACCTTTGGGACCGCGGCGTACCCAACGGTGCGCGGCTGGTCGACGGCGGAACCGCTGGGATGGACGTCGCATTCCAAATGCGGGGAGCGGCGCGGGTCGTGATCGTCGACGCCTCGATGACGGGCGCCGCGCCGGGAACGGTGTACCGGGTACCGGGCGAGGAACTGGCCGACCTGCCACCGCTACAGGGTCTGCACACCCACTCGTTCCGCTGGGACCACGCGATTCCGTTCGCCCGTTGGGCGCTCGGTGACGCCTGCCCCACCGACATCACCGTGTTTCTCATCGAAGCCGCCGACGTCGAGATGGGTGCCGAGTTGTCCGAACCGGTGCAGACGGCCATGGAGCAGGTGATCGAGGCGATCGAGCGGGACTTCTTCGCCCCGTTGCGCCCCCAGACGGCGAACTGCGTCAGTGTCGAGATCACCGCCGAGGGATACCTGCGGCTGGACTCAGGCTTGGCCGCCAGCCGGTTTCCCTCCGACGCGGTGGCGGCAGTGCTGCGCGACGACGCGCTGTGGCTGATTCCGTTGCGTGGCCCCAGCAGCGGCGGTCTGCTGCTGAAACAACGCAATCCGGCGGGAGACCGCGCCGTTCTGGTTCGCGACGTGCTGCCGGAAGGTTTCCCGGTGGGCGTCCGTACGGCATTCTGGGACGATGACCGCAGGGCGCTCCGAATCCCGGGGTGATGCTCATGACTGAGCAGCGACCCAAGACCGTTGTCCGTCAAAACAGCTCCACCGACGAGGCACTGGACGTGCAGACCGTCGTGGTCGAGGAGCGCGGCCGGTGGGCCGTTGAGATCGTCGTGGTCTTCGCCGACGGCGTGGTCCGGAAAAGGATCGACACCCATGCCAGCCGGGCCCGCGCCGAATTATCGGCCAACCTGATCAGACGCGCCGCTGAACGCAACATCACCGGCCCCGTGAACGGGTGAGGGAGGAAAACGTGGCTGCAACCGAAGCAGCGAGGCAAACCGTCCTGGCGGTCCGGCCTCAGCCGCTGGGAGTCTTCCCGCTGCCCCTTGGTTACCTGTTGATCCGGGCCTCGCCTGCGACCGAGGGCGCCCGCATGGACCTGCTGGCCGGTCGGCTGCCGGACTGGCCGGAGGCCTTGCGCGCCCACAAGCTGGCATCAGCCGGAGACCGGGAAGGTGCATTGTCGGCTCTGGAGGGCGCCGATCCAGTCTCCCGCTACAACCGCTTCGTGATGGATCCCGATTCCGAGGATCCCGACGAGTTGCGTTCGGAATTAGGTGAATTCGGTGTGCTGGTCGACGTGGTCCAGTTCGCCCTGGGGCGCTGCGATACCGCTCCGGCGGTTGGTGCGGCCACCGGCGAACTGGCGGCGGTGGTGCTGTCCACACAGGCCGGTCAGGCTCTCGACGAGGGCGATGTGACCGGTGCGCTGGCGTTTCTGGACCGGGCTGCCGAGGCGGCCGCCGGAGTGTCCGAACCGCTGCGCGGCGTGCTGCTCGGCGCGTCCGGGTCGATCAGCCAGGCCGCCGACGCGGTCAGTCGCTACGAGCGGGCGCTGCGTGCCCTCGACGGTGCCGGGGACCTGCGGGTAGCGCGGGCCGAACTGCACCTGGCCCTGGCCGGGGTGTTGCACGAACAGTCCGTGGACCGGCCTGAAATGTTGGCTCGCGCTGTGCCGCATTACCATTCGGCGCTGCAACTGGTGCTGCGAGCGGAGGCGCCCCTGCTCTGGGCCGCCGCGCACGCCAACCTGGCGACCGCCTATCTGACCATGCCGATGACCGAGGCCTCAAGTCAATTGCGGCTGGGTGTCGCAGCGCAGTCGCTGCGCTCGGCGCTGAAGGTCTACACCCGGGAGGACCATCCCGAGCAGTGGGCCAGCGTGCAGCTGAACCTGGCCAATTCGCTGGTGTACACGCCGTCGAACCATCAGGCCGACAACCTGGTTGAGGCAGTGGAGCTCTATGAGGCAGTGCTGGCTGCCCGTGACCGACACACCGACCCCCTGGGCCGGGCGCGGGTGTTGGCGAATCAGGGCAATGTGCTGGCCCACCTCGGCGACTTCGACCAGGCCAAGGCCAAACTCTATGACGCCCGCTTCCTGTTCGAGGAACTCGGTGACGATGACTCGGTGCGCACCGTACGCGGGGTGCTCGACGAGATTGCCCGCCAACAGGCGCTGGCCCGAACAGAAGCGACGCCTCAATGAGCGGGGCCGGGGCGTCGCCCGAGCCGACCTTCGAGGATCTGGCACAGCGAGTGGACGACGCTGTCGCCGCGCTGAACGATCTGGACCCTCCTGCCCGGAAAGTGGCGCAGGAGTTGCAGACTGCCGTGGAGTCCGTCCACCGCGCCGGCCTGGTCACCATCGTGCGCCGGTTGCGTGCCGATGATTCCACTCGCGATGTGCTCTTCGAGTTGGCCGACGACCCCGTGGTGCATCTGTTGCTGACGCTGCACGGGATCATTCGGCCGGATCCGTTGACCCATGCCCACCAGGTGCTGGATGCGGTCCGCCCGCAGTTGCACAGCCATGGCGGGGACGTGGTCCTGGTTGGGGTCGAGGACGGCACGGCATTCGTACGCCTGGAAGGGGCCTGCAACGGTTGCTCGATGTCCTCGGTGACTCTGCGGAACCTGGTGGAAGAGGCACTGCTGCAGGGAGTGCCTGCCATCACCGGGGTGGAGGTGGTGGCGAACGAGCCGACGCCGACGCTGATCCCGGTTGAGTCGCTGCGAATCGGCCCGGATCCGGCCGCTGAAGGTTGGGTGAAAGTCGCTCCTGTCGTTGATATTCCGGCTGGCGAGCTGTCGACGGCCACCCTGGACGGGGTGAGCCTGCTGATCGTGAATGTCGGCAATCGGCTGTCGGCCTATCGCAACGAATGCGCCCACGAGGCACTGCCGCTGGACGAGGCCGAGCTTGACCTGTCCACCGGCACGCTCACCTGCCCGTGGCACGGGTTCTGCTTCGACGCGAGTTCGGGGGAGTGCCTGACCGCGCCGGGTGCCCAACTCGAACAGGTTCCGCTACGCATCTACGACGGCGAGATTTGGGTGCGCCCTTAGGGGCTTTAGGGGGCCCTCCCGTTGGCTCAGACCGCAACTGCCGTCGCCGGAACCAGCCAGGCTTCGTGCACCGGTGCGGCGGGAAGCGGCTGAGTTCCCGGCACCGGGTTGTACGGCCACCACTGCGGCGGGATGATCTGGTTGCCCGTGACACCGGTGAGCCGGACGATCAGTTGTGCGGGGATGTTGACCATCTGGTAGATCACAGCGCCGACGAACAGGACCGGCTTAGACAGGACCGACGGCACTTTGTCGGCTATCGCGGTGCTGAGGGTGTAGACGGTGTACGGCACCGTCGCGACGATGGTGCGCCAGCTGAGGCGGAGGTTGGTCGCGATGTTGGGGTAGCCGTACATCCCGATCGCATCGTTGAGGGCGTTCTTCAACGCCGCCTGACCCGGAATAGCCGGCTGGTAGTCGCTGGCAGCCTTGTCCATCAGGGGCTCGCCTGCGAAATACGGCTCGGATCCGAGGCCGAACAGCCGCAGGATCGTCGGCGTGATGTCGACCTGGGAGTAGGTGTTGTTGATGTAGCCGTCGGCGAAGTCCGGACCGTCGGCGATGATGAACGGTGTCGTCTCGATCGGCGACTGGAAGCCATGCGCTAGAAGGCCCAGGCCCAGAGGGGGATTCAGCATCTGACCGTGGTCGGTGACCGCGATCACCGTCCACTGCTCACCCGGATTGGCGGTCTCCCACGCGTCCACCTCGGCCATGATGTTGGCGATGTTGTCGTTGACGTTGCGCAGGGCGGCCGCGTACTCGGGTGATCCGGCCCCGGAGTTGTCGTGCCCGGCGTTGTCGACGCCGACGAAGTAGGTCATCTGGAAGCTCGGGGTTCCGGCCACGGTGTTCTGGATCGCCTGGATGGACCTGTCGCCGACCGCGTCGTCGGTTTGCTCCCAGCTGTCGTTGATCTTCGGATAGAAGACGATGGTGTCGGCCGGAGCCGACCCCGCGCCGGCAATCTGGGCGATGACCTCCCAGTCAGCGACCACCGTGGTGGCGATGCTCGGGGCGGATCCTTCAAGCTGGTTGAACACGGTCGGCCAAGTGTCGTAGGTCCACGGGGTGAACACGTTGTTGGACACTCCGGCCGTCTCGCTCCAGACACCGGTCAGGATCCCGGTCCAGGACGGGTTGGAGATCGTCGTGTGCCCGACCATGGTCGCTACGGCGGTGGTGCCGGTATCCATCAGGTCAAAAAACGCCTGGTTGTAGGGGTCAGAAAGGATGGCGCTCAAGTTCGTGCCGTCTACGCCGATCAGCAGCACGTGCTGATTGGGGTCCAATGCCGTGACTGCGGCCGCGTCGGCGGTCGCTGCCGCTACGACCGCGCCCTGACCAACGGCCGTCCGCCGCGCCAGTAGCAGCGCCCCGGACAGCAAGTCGGACAGCGGGCCGGCCGGCAAGCCCGAAACCAGGTTGGACCGCGTGTCTGCCAAGCCGACCGCGACAGTGTTCAAACCGACGAGAGCATGCCGGACCTCGGGTGCCCGCAAGACGGGCGGTGCGTACCCGACCGCCGCTGCCGTGGGCGCGGCGGTCACAGGCGGTGGAGTCAGGGCGCTGACCAGAGGCGAGGCGGTCGCGGAGGTGCCCTGGACCAGGGCGGCGAGCGATGCGGACTGCAGTGCTGAGCGGCTTGCTGGACGCAGGCCGGCCGGTTTGGCCGACGGCTGCGCTGAACTGGAGCGGGCCGCCGCCGCTGAAGCAGCAGCCGATGCCGCCGACCGGCCGGAATCAGCGCCACGACGCGCCAAGCGGCTGGCTGGGGCCTTAGCTGACCGGGCCTGCGTGGCGGAGCTTGTCGCGGCAGCCGACGCGCCGACCGAACCTGCATCGCCGGTGTCGGCCGTAGCGAGGCCCATCGCCTGCGGCCCGGCCAAAGACATCCCTGCCAGGAACGTCCCCGCCGCCAATCGGGTCCCAAGCCGCATCGTCATAGCTCCGCCTCTACTTCTCCTGTGTGATTCCTGGGAAATTGCCGTGTGCCGGATAACGGGATGCTAGTTCGGGCAGGCTCCCGGCAGGGGCCGATCCGCGAATTCACGGAGCCGGCCGCGGTTCGGCCTTGTTAGCGTGGTGCGATCGCGAGGAGGATCGGCGATGGCGCGGACGGAACGGCAACCGGGCGCTGCGGTGCAACGGATCCAGCGTTCTGTGCTTTGGCGGCTCAAGCTGCGGCTACAGTTCACCGGCTGGCTGCAGTACCTGCCGACCGCAGTGGTCGGCTTGGTGTTCCTGGTGGCATCTTTGATCGGCTGGCTGATCGGACGCTGGCCAGCGTTGTTCTGGTTTCCCTTGGCTGTTGGCATATTTTTCTTGGCCGTGGCGATGTTCGACATCGTCACGGTGAAGTGGCAGGTGCGGCCCAGCGAACCTCTGCCGCGGAGGCACGATGACCTCGATACGTTCGACCTCATCCGGTCACGGCGGTCGTGCCGGTCCTTCCAGAGCCGCACCCTGACTCCTGGGGACCGCGCCGAACTCGATCAAACGATCGATCGATGGACAAATCCGCAACGATTGATCGGTAGCGCCGCCATCCGACTCGAGTACGTCGCAGCATCCCTGACCGTCTGGCCGACGGTCGGAGCGCACGAATTCATCGTCGCCATCGCCCCTCGAGACTATGACCGGGTTGCCATCATCGACGTCGGCCGGAGCCTGCAACACGTGGTGCTGCACGCCACCCGGATGGGCGTGGCGACCTGTTGGATCGGTCCCGGAGCCGACCAGTCCAGCGTCATCGCCCATCTCGGTGACCGTTTCGACCCGGATCGCGATCACGTCGTCTGCGTGTGTGCCGTGGGGTACCGGTCCAGTTTCCAGCCGACGCTGATCCGGATGATGGAGCGGTTTCAGCATCGTCGGCTGCCGTTGTCTGCGCTCTTCTTCAGCGATCCAGAACTTCGTCGGCCTCTTCCGGTCGACGAGCCACCGTTCAATTCATTCGGCCGCTGCTACGAGGTGTGCCAATGGTCGCCGTCGTCGTATAACAGCCAGACCACCCGATGCGTGGCGGTGACCAATCACGACAGGGACGTGGTGCGGTTCGACTTCTACGCCTCCACCACATCACGGTTCTACGCGCCGGTGGCCCTGGGGATCTGGTGTGCGAACTGGGAAGCCGGATGCCGGGCGTTGGGAATTCCGGGGCACTTCACGGTGCTGAACCCACCAGAGCGCGGGGTCGGCGATTCGGCTGATCCGCCCTGCTACGGGTCGAGTTGGCTGGTCGGCGCCGGTCTCGGCTGACGCGGCGCCAACGATGGCTAGGCTGCGGCGATTGTTCTAACCGTCCATCGACAGCGCTGTCTGCGGAAGCTGGGAATCCCGGTGCCAGGCGAGGTGCCCAAGACCGGCAGCGATCGCCCCATAGACGACTGCTTCGAGCAGCATCTTGCCGACGCCCCATTCGCGGCCTCGCCAGACCGGGACCGAGATCGTGCCCCGCAGCGTTGCCACTGCGTAGAAGATGTGACCGAAACTCGCGGCCGCCGCTGCGCCGGAGAGGAATTTGAAGATATCGCGCTTCACGCTTCGCCCCTTCTGAGATTGACTCCAACTCCACCTTCCCCCGCGCCCACCGGCATCTGAAGGGCTGAAAGTCCTGAACATCCGCAGCGCCGCCTCTCGACAAAGGGGCGAACCCACAACACGGATGACCTTCTCCCCTTGTAGTCGGCCACGCCGGAGGTGACCATGACACCTGGTTCAGAGCGGGCAACGGTGCGCCGGCGTGTCCTATCAGCGCCGTGTCCTATCAGCGCCGTGTCCTATCAGCGGTTTTTCCAAACCTCCGGTGGAGGGGTCACCATATCCGGTGGCGAGCCGACCTTGTTTATGCCCTTTCTGTCTTCATTGCTGAAGCGTCTGAAGGCAGCGGACCTGCACACGCTGATCGAAACCAATGGGCGCTTCAATCTCGCCGATTTCCGGAAGTCTGTCTTGCCGTATACGGACATGATCTACATGGACATGAAAATCCATGACAGACAGCAACATAAGCGGTTCTGTGGGGTCTACAACGACGTCATCATGACGAACTTCATCGCGCTTCATCGGATGTCGGAATCAGGCACGTTCACGATCCTCCCGAGAACTCCACTGATACCCGGCATCACCGACACCGAGGACAACATCCGGGCGCTCGCTCACTTCTACCAGTCCAGCGGTGTCACTCGCACAGCCGTTCTCAAGAGCAATCCGCTCTGGTCGGACAAGCACGACAAGCTCGGACTTGACCTTCCCCGGCCACAACCGCCTCGGAAGCTCTACGACAGCAGCAGGCTCCACGAGCTCGTCGACATTTTCGCGGAATACGGAGTGACCGCAGTCGTCGGCTAAGGCGCTAACCGTTCATCCGCCGGTAGAACCCTTTCACGGTGCGGTAGAGCTTGCGGTATTCACGCATATGTCGCGCGTAGACTTCGCGGTCTGTCGGGTCAGGGTCGAACGCTGCGGCCACGGGCACCCGGGAAGCGGCCTCGGCCAGGCTCATTCGGCCCATGCAGACCAACGTCCACAGCGCGACCCCACGTAATTGGGCGTTCCACGGATCATCGACCTGCTCGATCCGGCGGTCGAGCACTGAGGCGATGATGGAGCACCACAGATCAGACTGGGCCCCTCCGCCGATGATCCGAACCCTGGGCACGGATCGCTTCAGGAATTTCTCGTAATAGCCGAAGAGCCAGCCGATGTTGAACGCGACGCCCTCCAGCACGCACCGGACGAGCATCGCCTGGTCGGTGCGCAGCGACAGGTTCAGAAACCCCGCCCGAAGCAGCTTGTCCTCCACCGGGCTGCGTTCACCCGCCAGCCACGGGGTGAAGATGGTTCCCTCGCAACCGGCCGGTGCGGTGGCCGCCAGCGCGATGAGTTGGTCATAGGTGAGCGGTGTTTGGAGGATCTTGGTGCGCAACCACGACAGTGCGGCGCCCCCGGTGTCGATGTTGTCGCCGACGATGTTCATGTCCGGGGTCAAACCGGGCAGCGTCGCGATGGAATGCGCAATGTCGGTGCGTTTGAAGGGAACCGGTGCCGACAGCCATGCCGTGGTCGATACCGCCAGGTGGGTGTCGTACGGCGCCACGGCGCCGCTTCCGACGATGGCCGCGTGGATATCCGGGATCCCACAGGCCACCGGCACGCCGGCTTTCAGGCCCAGGCGGGCCGCCGGCCCGGGCGCAAGCGTGCCCTGCACCGAACCGGTCGGGACCAGTTCCGGCAGCAGTTCGGGCTTGCGCCCGGACCGGCGCACCAGTTCGTCGACGTACCCGAACGGGGCGCCTATGCGATTGTCGGTCAGCCAGGAGGCAGTCATTGACGCGGGAGTGGCGACCGCCCGTCCGGTCAGCAGGAAGCCAAGGTAGTCAACTGGTTCCAGAAGCAGTCGGCACCGCGTTCCGATTTCGGACAGTTCGTTCTGCAGGAGCAGCGAATGCCCGGTCGGGTCGGCGCCGGACGGGCTGGGCGCCCCGCCGGTGATGCGGATCCAGGGCAGCACTTTCTGCGGGGCGTAGCCGCCGACATTGACCGGACCGCCGAGCAGGCGTCGGACGTTGTCCCGGGACCGGGTGTCCGACCACAGGATCACCGGACCGGCGGGGTTGCCGTCGTCGTCAACCGGCACCGTGGATCCCCACTGCCCGGTGATCCCCACCGCCGTCAGCCCGTCGAACGGAACGTCGGCGATCACCCGGGCCACGGCATCGCGCAGGGCAACTTCCCACTCGATGGCGTCTTGGGTGGCGGTGCCGTCGCGACCGTGGTGCACCGATACCGGGGTAAATGCGGTCGCCAGGATCTGACCGGACTCCTCGACAGCGGCGACTTTGGGCCCGCCGTTGCCGAGGTCGACGGCCAGCACCCAATTCACTCCGGTGCGACCTCGTGCATCGCGTCCAGCACGCCGGCCATCACCGAGTCCAGGGCCTCATGGGCGGCGGGGGTGTGCCCGAGTCCGTACATCGCGCCGCTCTCGGCCGGAGTACCCCGGTTCTCGCGAGAATACTGCACTGCCGCCCGCAGATCGGCCAGGAAAGCCTGCGCCACATCAGGCTTCGTGTTCGGGCGAGTGACGCAGAAATGCAGGGCAGGCGGAAGTTGCAGGGCGTTCATCCGCCAGCCCGCCTTCTTGAGTGCGTCGTTGACGAGGTAAATGTCGAGAGCCTCGTCTGGACCCCCGTCGGCCATGAAGGCGATCAGGAACAGCGGGTCGCCGATCACGGTCAGGCCGTCGATGGCGTCGATCCCACCGCGGATCTCTGCAGCGGTCTCCAGAATCCCTTGGGCCGCAGCCAGATAACCAGACCGTCCGGTTGTCACCATCGCCGCCCAGGTTGCCGCGATCAGTCCGCCGGAGCGCGAACCAGCCAGGCCCGGGGACAGATACAACCCGCCCGGCCAATCCGGGTAGGTGAAGTACTGGTGGCGACGCAACTCCTTGGTCCGGTACAGCAGTGTGGACGTGCCCTTCAGCGCGTAGCCGTATTTGTGCGTGTCAGCCGAGATCGACGTCACCCCGGGTACCCGGAAATCCCATCGGGGGACGGGGTAGCCGAGTTCCTCGGCCCACGGCCACAACAACCCGCCCAGGCAGCCGTCGACGTGCATGCCGATCCCGCGGTCGGCGGCCAGGGCTGCGATCTCCTCGATCGGGTCGATCAGTCCGTGCGCGTAGTCCCCGGCCGACCCAACGAGCGCGATTGTCTGGTCGTCCATCAGTTGGGCCATTGCCGCCACGTCCGCGGTGAACGATTCGGTGAGTGGGGCGTGGCGGACCTCGATGTCCATCCAGTAGGCGCCCTTGTCCAGCGCGACGTGCGCGGTCACCGGCATCACCACGTTGGGCTTGGTGACTCCTCGCTGACGGGCCGCTTCCCGGTAGGTATAGAGCGCGGTGATCAGGCTTTCCGACCCGCCACTGGTGACCACCCCGCAGGAGCCTTCGCCGCCGTTCAGCAAGTCCAGCGCCATGGCGATGATCTCGCCCTCGAACTTCGTCGCCGACGGGTACATGTCGCGCTGCAGAACGTTGGCGTGGGAGAACTTCGAGAACACCTCGCCCAGATAGGCGTAGTGGTCGTGGTCGCCGCTGTATAGGCTTCCCGACACCCGGCCCTGGTCACCGGTGGCGTCCTCGGCGGCGGCCATCGCCGCGATGGCCGCGAGTACCTCGGCCCTGTCCCGGGGCTCGTCGGGAATCCGCCGGTAATTGGCGCCCTGCCTGCGGTAGGGATAAAAGCCGTCGAGGAAGTCGTCGAACCCGCTCACATGGCCGAGGGTAACGTCCGAGGGGTGAGCCGATACACAGTCCGGCACAACATCAGCAACGTGGGCACCCGCCCCGACCTCGAGCCGGTCGCGAACTTGACGGACGGTTGGTCCCCGGAGTTGTGGCTGGGCGCGCCGGCGCCCGGGGGACTGGCGCTGCCTCCGGCGAAACCCACGATGTCCTGGATGTATTCGCCCCGCGGCGTCTTTCTGGGTGCCGATCAACTGGTGGTAGCGGACTCGGGCAACCACCGTGTGCTGATCTGGCATTCGATTCCGGAATCCGACGAACAACCTGCCGACGTGGTGCTGGGCCAACCGGACGGCGAAACCGAGGGACCGGCCGCCGGCGGACGCGGGACCGAACGCGGCATGCACCTTCCGACCGGCGTCCTGGTCCACGGCGGCCGGCTGGTGGTCGCCGACGCCTGGCATCACCGGATCCTGGTGTGGAACACGGTGCCACTGGCCAGCGACGTGCCGCCCGACCTGGTTCTTGGCCAGCCCGATTCCTCATCGGTGGCCCAGAACCGTGGTGGTGACTGCTCGGCATCGGGGTTCTACTGGCCCTTCGGCATCGCAGTTGTCGGCGCGGCCTTCTGGGTCGCCGACACCGGGAACCGGCGGGTCCTTGGTTGGCGCAATGGGATTCCCGACGCAAACCAACCCGCTGACATGGTGCTGGGCCAGCCCGACGCCGGGTCCCACGCCGAGAACAGGGGCGGAGAAGTGGGGCCGGACAGCTTCCGCTGGCCGCACGACATCTCCGGTCGCGGCGATCTGCTGTTGGTCGCCGACGCGGGTGACCATCGGGTCTTGGGGTGGTGTCCGCAACCCGACGCCGACCGCGCGGCCGACATTGTTGTGGGCCAACCGGATTTCTCCAGTTCGGCGGAGTGGCCCTACGGACCGCACACCAATGATCGATTGCGTTTCCCGTATGCGGTGTGCCTGGACGACTCCGGGGATACGGGGCGCCTGGCGGTCGCCGATACCGCCAACAACCGGATCCTGCTCTGGAACGGTATGCCTGAGTCCGGCCGGGGTGCCGACGGAACCGATGACGGCACGCCCTGGCGGGGTGCCGATTATGTTCTCGCTCAACCCGATTTCGGATCCAACGGTGAAAACCGGTGGACTTCGGTGCAGCGCGACACACTGTGCTGGCCCTACGGACTGTCCTTGCGGGGTGACCGGCTGGCGGTTGCCGACTCCGGTAACAACC
The DNA here is from genome assembly GCA_020438845.1 of Mycobacterium sp. GTDB lineage: Bacteria > Actinomycetota > Actinomycetes > Mycobacteriales > Mycobacteriaceae > Mycobacterium. Next base: position 70,763 of record JAGQTV010000038.1, read on the forward strand.
GGGTGATGCTGTGGCGGAGAAATACATGAGGCCGCTAATCGTTCAGTCCGACGGTCAGATCGGGTTCTACTGGACCACTCCCGCCGGCGTTCCGGCCTCGTTGCAGACGCTGGTAGCCGACGACGATGAACCCGAGCGTCTCGTGGCCACCCATCTCGAGGCACTCGACGACGCGCTGATCATCGCCGCCGAACGGTTTGGTGACATCCTCGGCGGAGGTCGGCGGCCGGCCGACGCCGACGAGCGCGACGATCTGCTGGCACTGCACCGTGATGTGGACCGGCTGTGTTTCGAATACGCCGTCGCGCTGGAGGCTACCGGCCTGAGCGCTGATCTGCGGGCCGGGAAGATCATCGGCACCGCTGCACTGTTCTCGATCCGTGCTCGACAACCTCTCGGACTGCTCGGCCCGGCACCCTTCGACGGCGAACTCGACGAGCCGTCGCCCGGCGTCGTCGGTGGTTACGGGGAGTTCCACCACGTCGATTCCGGCCGGCCCTGGATGGGGGGCCGTTGGGTTTTGAGAACCCAATCAGGTCAACGTTTTCCGTTGACCCTCTCGATGGTGTTCTTCGACAGTTCAGGGACCAACAAGGACGGCGCGCGAAAGGAACACCGAGACGCCCTGGCCTCGGTGGTGTCCGCGTCGAAGTGTCCGGAGGCTGACCCACTGGCTGTGACCTGCGCGGTGGACTGGCTGCTCTACGACTGGTTGATGGCGCATCGAGATGGACCCGACAGTGCCGAGATCGTCTTCCCCAAGGGCTACGAGGCTGATGCTCCACTGGTGGTTTCGGCGGCGGCGACCTCGGTTGCCGCCAGGGCGACCTTCGACCCCGGGTTGGTGCTCGTAGTGCGCTAAGGCGGAAAGGATGCTCCGTCCACCGCGACATCCGTCGCGACGCCGGACGAGTCGGCCCGTCAGCTGACCAATGGAACAACATCGGATGAACACTGACGGCGCAGTGGTTCATTCGTCACAATCCGTACATCGACATAACGCCCAGAGGTAGATGTTTGGTCATGTGCGTCGGTGATTGTGCCTGGTGTGAGCACTTCCTCTGTACTCATCGCCCCCGACCGCGCCGACACCCGCCGGTCCGCCGGCCAGCACTACTCGCTTCTTCTGACCGTTGATCCGATTCTGATCGAAGCCGCCCAGCGACTGCGCTACGACGTGTTTTCCACCGAACCGGGGTTCGCGTTGGCCACCGACGCGGCCGTAGATGCTGATCGTTTCGATCAGCACTGCGACCACATTGTGGTCCGTGAGGATGACTCCGGCGAACTGGTCGGCTGTTACCGGATGCTGCCGCCGCCCGGTGCCATCGCTGCCGGAGGTCTCTACACGGCAACGGAATTCGATATCAGGGCCCTGGATCCATTGCGGCCGTCGATGGTTGAGATGGGGCGTGCGGTCGTTCGCCGCGACCACCGCAACGGCGCGGTCATCCTGATGATGTGGGCGGGCATCCTGGCCTATCTGGACCGCTGCGGTTATGACTACGTCATCGGATGCGTGTCCGTGCCCACGCATGGCGACGGTCCGGTCGGCAGTCAACTCCGCGGTATCCGTGACTTCGTTCTCAGCCGCCATTGCGCCGATGCCGATCGCGTCGTGCATCCCTATCGACACGTTGTGCTCGAGGGTCGCAGCCTCGACAACATCAGTCCCCCGGAGCGGACGGTGATGCCTCCTCTGATGCGGGCATATCTACGTTTGGGCGCACGGGTCTGCGGGGAGCCTGCCCACGATCCTGCCTTCGGGGTGGGAGACTTTCCAGCTCTCTTGGACAAACGTAGGGCTGACATTCGGTATCTGACGAGGCTGCGGTCGGCCTCGGCCAGCGCGAGTCCCGTTGCGCATCAAGGTTCTTACCGATGAAGGGGATTGACCACCCCTGGCTACCCAAGACATCGTGCTCTGAAGGCTGCGTACTGGCCGGTCTAGGAGAACCGGGACACCGCGCCGTGGAGGCATTCCGAGTGGCTCGTCGCATCACCAGCACGGGGCTTCTCCTGAGCGCTCTGCCGCTTCTGGCGATTCCCTTACCAGGCCACACGCACATCAAGCGGATGTACTGCCGGACGGTACTGCGATCACTTGGCATGCGAATCACAATGTCCGGGGGGCCGATCCGCAACCTTCGCGGGATGCTGGTCGTAAGCAACCACATGTCGTGGGTAGACGTCTTTGCGATCGGTTCAGTCCTGCCGGGTGCATTCGTGGCCCGCGCCGATCTCGTCGAGTGGCCTGCTGTGGGGTTCGCGGCTCGGTTGGCTCATGTCATCCCCATCGAACGGCGCAGCCTTCGGCAACTGCCCGCGGTCATCGACGCCGTATTCCGGCGCCTCCTCGACGGCCATACCGTGGTCGCGTTTCCGGAAGGGACGACGTACTGCGGCGTTGATCGAGGTCGGTTCCGTCCAGCGCTTTTCCAGGCCGCCATCGATGCGCGCCGCCCGGTTCAGCCGCTTCGTCTGGCCTATCACCACCGGGACGGAAGCCTTTCGACTGCAACGGCCTTCCTCGGCGATGACTCGCTGTGGGCGTCACTGACACGAACCGTACGGGCTCGCCGGACGATCGTCTCTGTGAATGTGCTCCCGATCATGCTTCCCAACGCCGCGCGGAACGAACTCGCACTGCAATGCGAAGCTGCGGTGCACGCGGGATCAGAGCCAGTGGTTGCGCCGGAACGCGACATAGATGGTGCCGCAAATCGTGGCCATCAGACCGAGGACGGCGGGATAGCCCCAATGCCAAGATAGTTCGGGCATGTCGGAGAAATTCATTCCGTAGATGCCGGCTATCGCCGTGGGAACGGCAACGATGGCTACCCATGCGGAAATCTTCCGCATGTCGGCGTTCTGCTGCAGGCCGGTATTGGCCAGGGCGGCAGCCACCAGATCGGAGAGCATGTCGTCGTAGGCGATGATCTGTTCGGCGGCCTGGGTCTGGTGCTCTGCGACGTCACCCATGTACGTCTGGACTTCTGGTGGCAGCAGGTCTGCGTGGTCGGTTGTGATTTTCTGCAACGCATTGCCCAGCGGGCCGATGGCCCTGCGTAATTCGATGACGTCACGCTTGAGCAGATAGATCTGTTCGATCCCGGTAGATCGCTTGGGGGAGAAGGTCTGCTCCTCGACGTCGTCGATATCGTGTTCCAACGGTCCGATCACCTCGAGGTAGTGCTCGACCGCGTGGCCGATGATCGCCTGCAACACGGCGAACGGTCCAAGTTGCAGATGGAACCGTCGACGCTCGAGATCCTGGCGCAAACCGGCCAGTCCGCTGTGGTTGCCGTGGCGCACCGCGACGACGAAGTCGGGGCCGACGAAGATCATGATCTCGCCTGTCTCGGCAATACGGCGAGCCGTCTGCACGGATTCGTGCGGTACATAGTTGACGGTTTTGACCACGACGAACAGGGTGTCGTCATACCGATCCACCTTCGGCCGCTGCTGGGCGTGGACGGCGTCCTCGACGGCGATGGGATGGAGTCCGAACGTGGTGGCGACGGCCGCCATCTGGTGCTCGGCCGGTTCGCGCAGGCCGAGCCAGACGAACGCCCGCTGACCCTCTTCGTTCAGCTGACGGACGGTCTGAAGGGCGGTGTCATAGCTCTGTGTGCCGGGCAGACGAACCCCGTCGAGGTACACCGCGCAATCCACGACGGCCTGCTCGACGGGAGCAGGTTCGGGGGCTCGGGCCTCGACGCGTACGCCGAGGACATCGAGGACACCGGGCGGTGCTGAACGATTCGGGGCCATCGCGGTCGATTGTCGCGCCGCCGCGAATCGTTTCGGACCGTGTTCGCCTCCCGTTCAGCTTCTGTTCAACACTTTCCGGCCGTCGGGTGTCGGGAACTGTCCGTCAGGTGATCTCGGCGTTGGACCGCGGGAAACCGCCGCCCTGCGGGAACAACGGGAACACCACATCGTCGATCTTCTCGGCGTCGCCGGCCGTGCGGTTGATCGTCGCGCCCCAGATGTTGCCGTCCGGCGATACCGCCAGCGCCCACGCGTGGCCGTGGGTGTCCTGACGCACCACCTCGGGATCTCCGGTCACCGCTCCGGTGGCCTTGGCCAGTCGCACAGCCACCGTCTGCCTGGTGTTGACCAGGTTCACCAGTATCGTCCCGTCCAGGGCCGCGCAGCCCGCTACGCCGGGTCGGTCGGGCCAGGTCCAGACGGTCGTGGCTTTGCCGTCGGTGCCTAGGCGCTGGAGGCGGTCCCCGCCCGGCGTGCGGTCGGTGATGTAGAGCGACTTGTCGGCAGGGTCGAGGCACATAGCGCCGCCCGAGCCCATGCCGCTGAGCGCAGTGGTTGGTGCTGCCTGGCCTACCGTGGTGGGTTGTTCGATTCGGATCACCTTGCCCGCCAACGAGTTCGGATCATTGGCGAGTGCCGGGTTGCCGGCGTCGCCGGTCTGCACCACCAGTGTCGTCGGGCTGGTGAAGAGAAGAGAGCCGGTGTTACCGGTAGTGCCTTTGGGAATCCCGGTCAAAAGGTCTTTCGGGGCGTCGCCGTCGGCGATGCGGACCACTCGGTTGTCGGTGGGCGTGCTGATGTAGGCGTACATCAGACGGTCCTGGGAGTAGGTAGGGGAGAGCACGATGTCCATCAGGCCGCCGTCACCGCTGCCGTCCACCGGAATCACGGCTTTGAGCTTCGGCTCGGCGTTGACTGCAACTTCTTTGACCGCGCCCGTGGTGCGCTCCGCGACCAGGGCTGTCTTGCCGGTGGGCCCCATGATCAGCCCGCTTGTGCTCTCCAGACACCCCTGCATCACGCCCTGCGCCGGGCAGGCCTTCGGGAACGGCTTCGGTGGCAGCGGCGGTGGCGGTGGCGGGGTGGAACTCGGCCCGAGTCCCATCTCCGGTTTCGTGGTGAACGGCTGGGAGACGGCGTTGTCGAAACGAGCGCAACCGGTGGAGACGATGGTTGCAGCGCACAGCACGGCCAGGATCCCGGTGACCGGCCCTCGGTGCAGACCGCGTGTTCGCATGCCCGCCAGGTTACGGACTGGTCGGCGTTGTTCGCCACGATGACCCATTACGGGGCGCGGAAGCGCTCTCAACTCCCGGGGTCAAATCCCGTGTTTGAGCCCCAGTTGCACTTACGCTGGCGGGTGTGACGAGCCCGAGCCCCGATCAAGGTTGGCAGCGACCTGAGGACGCGCAGCGTCCGGCCTCTGCTCGGGTGGTCGATCCGGAGGACGACCTGGCGACCGCGACCTACAACGCTGATGCCCAGACCACCAAGATCTCGCCCTTCAGTGCACCCGGGGCGGCATCGGGAACGCCTCCGGTCGAACCCGGTGCAGCCCCCTCAACCGGCTACGGTTTGCTCCACGACCCCGAACCCCTGCCGTACGTGCAGCCCAGTCGTCCCGACCCGGCGGTGAACTTCGGGGCCCCGTCGCATCCGGCGGGGCCCATGGAAATCGGACCCACCGCCGCCGATCTCAAAGCTGCCACCCGGCGTGGCACCCAGGACCTGGGCCTGCTGTTGCTGCGCTTGGCCCTCGGGGTGGTCTTCATCGCACATGGCCTGCAGAAGGCCTTCGGCTGGTGGGGTGGCGGCGGACTGGACGCCTTCAAGACCACACTGAGCGAGGCCGGCTACGAGCACGCCGGAGTGCTGACCTACGTGGGCGCGGGCGCGCAGATCGCGGCCGGGGTGTTGCTGGTGCTGGGCCTGTTCACGCCGCTGGCTGCGGCCGTGGCGCTGGGCCTCCTGGTCAACAGCGCGCTGATGTCGTTCGACTCCCAGCGTCGCGACGGCGGCCTGCTCATCTTCGGGTCGGCAGCCACCGAGTACCTGCTGACGCTCAGCGTGGTCGCGGCAGTGGTCATCCTTGTCGGGCCGGGTCGTTACGGCTTCGATGCCGGTCGCGGCTGGGCTCGTCGGCCGTTCATCGGCTCCATTGCGGCACTACTTCTCGGCATCGCCGGCGGCGTGGCGGCCTGGTTGTTCCGGCACGGCACGAACCCCTTCGCCTGAGGCGGAGTCAGCGGTAGGGGTTGGGCACCCGGCCGCCGCTGGCGGCAGTCAACGTCGGCAGCGTCGAGAACGTCACCGCCGGCAGCACCACATCGGCCTCGCCGTGCCGGCAGGCCCGCGCCCAGCCTTTGGTGAACTTCAGGCCTTCGACGTCGGCCCACGGCAGCGTGCGACTGCTCAGCAGCATGCGTGCGGTGACCGAGTTCTCGTCGGCAGTGGTGCGCAGTCGCACGATGGCCACCGAGATCAGCGCCGGGATCGCAAACAGAACCACGCCCCAGCGGCCGAATGCAGGCATCAGACCGAGCAGGATGATCACCAGAAAGATCGAGGTGATGTGCGCCATCGGCGATATCCGTATCACCACGCCGTCGGATCGGGGGGGCATCGGCCCATCATCGCAGATTTGACGCTTGACCTGTGCCGGGACTAGCCTTCGGGATTATGACAGCCGGCGGAGAGCTCGTAGTAGTAGGTCAGCGCGTTGGTGCCGCGCTTGCCCTCAGCTGGGCCTAGCCGCACGCACCAGCGCGCAACCCTCGTACAGCCGCCGACGCTGACGGGGGTTTTTTCTTGCCCCAGGACACCACCGGAACGCAGCCAACGACCAGCACACAGAGGACATCGAGGACCAGGAATGAGCGCACCCACCACACGAGCGCCAGAGTCGGCTGATCCGGCCCAGGCCAACGGCGCCCCCAATCACCCCAACGCGGACCGGACCGCGCCGCATCAGCTGACCGGCGCCGAAGCGGTCGTGCGAGCGTTGGAGGAACTCGGCGTCGAACTGGTCTTCGGCATTCCCGGCGGCGCCGTGCTGCCGGTCTACGATCCGCTGTTCGACTCCAAGAAGCTGCGCCATGTCTTGGTCCGTCATGAACAGGGAGCCGGTCACGCAGCCAGTGGCTATTCGCATGCCAGCGGCCGGGTGGGCGTCATGATGGCCACGTCCGGGCCGGGCGCCACCAACCTCGTCACCCCCCTGGCCGACGCCCAGATGGACTCCATCCCGGTGGTCGCCATCACCGGCCAGGTCGGCCGCAGCCTGATCGGCACCGACGCCTTCCAGGAGTCCGACATCACCGGCATCACCATGCCGATCACCAAGCACAACTTCCTCGTACGCAACGGCGATGACATCGCGCGCACCCTCGCCGAGGCATTCCACATCGCCTCCACCGGCCGGCCGGGCGCGGTCCTGGTCGACATTCCCAAGGACATCCTGCAGGGCCAGTGCACCTTCGCCTGGCCGCCGCAGCTGGAACTGCCCGGCTACAAGCCCAATACCCGCCCGCACGGCCGCCAGATCAAAGAGGCCTGCAGGCTGATCGGGGCGGCCCGCAAGCCGGTGCTCTACGTCGGCGGCGGCGTGATCCGCGGTGAGGCAACCGAGGAACTCAAGGAGCTTGCCGAACTGACCGGCATTCCGGTGGTCACCACCCTGATGGCCCGTGGGGCGTTCCCGGACAGCCACCGCCAGAACCTCGGTATGCCCGGGATGCACGGCACCGTGGCCGCTGTTGCCGCGCTGCAGCGCAGCGACCTGATCATTGCCCTCGGCGCCAGGTTTGACGACCGGGTCACCGGCAAGCTGGACTCCTTCGCCCCCGACGCCAAGGTGATCCACGCCGACATCGACCCCGCCGAGATCGGCAAGAACCGGCATGCCGATGTGCCGATCGTCGGCGACATCAAGGCCGTTATCCGCGACCTGCTTGCGGCCTTCAAGCGCGGACCGAGCGGGCCGGATCACATCGGCAACGAGGGCGTCGGGGATCCCGACCTCGCCCCGTGGTGGTCGTACCTCGACGGGCTGCGTGCCACCTATCCGCTGAGCTACGACCCGCAGCACGATGGGAGCCTCAGCCCGGAATACGTCATCGAACAATTGGGTAAGATCGCCGGACCCGACGCCGTCTACGTCGCCGGGGTGGGTCAGCACCAGATGTGGGCCGCGCAGTTCATCTCCTATGAGAACCCGCGCACCTGGCTGAACTCCGGAGGACTGGGCACCATGGGCTTCGCCATCCCGGCGGCCATGGGCGCCAAGATGGCCCGCCCAGACACTGAGGTGTGGGCCATCGACGGTGACGGCTGCTTCCAGATGACCAACCAGGAACTGGCAACCTGTGCCATCGAAGGCGTGCCGATCAAGGTGGCCCTTATCAACAACGGCAACCTCGGCATGGTGCGGCAGTGGCAGACGCTGTTCTACGGCGAGAGGTACTCCAACACCGACTTGTCCACCCACAGTCAGCGCATTCCCGACTTCGTCAAACTGGCCGAGGCCATGGGGTGCGTCGGACTGCGGTGTGAGCGCGCCGAAGACGTTGTCGACGTCATCAACCAGGCCCGGGCGATCAACGACCGCCCGGTGGTGGTCGATTTCATCGTCGGTGCCGACGCTCAGGTGTGGCCGATGGTGGCCGCGGGCACCGGAAACGACGAGATCATGGCGGCACGGAACATCCGGCCGCTGTTCGACGAGGACAACTCCGAGGGGCGTGCCTGATGACTCGCACTCCAACCACCGTGACGCACACGCTGTCGGTGCTCGTCGAGGACAAACCGGGCGTTCTGGCGCGCGTGGCGGCCCTGTTCTCCCGGCGGGGTTTCAACATCGAGTCACTGGCCGTCGGGCCCACCGGCCAGAAGGGCATGTCCAGGATGACCATCGTGGTCACGGCGGAGGAAACCCCGCTGGAGCAGATCACCAAGCAGCTCAACAAGCTGATCAACGTGATCAAGATCGTCGAGCAGGACGAGGACAACATGGTGGCGCGCCACCTCGCGCTGATCAAGGTGCGCGCCGACTCCGGTAGCCGCAGCCAGGTGATCGAAGCAGTGAACCTGTTCCGCGCCAAGATCATCGACGTATCTCCGGAGTCGCTCACCATCGAAGCCACCGGCACCGAGGAGAAGCTGGAAGCGCTGCTGCGGGTGCTCGAGCCCTATGGCATCCGGGAGACCGTGCAGTCCGGTGTGGTAGCACTGTCGCGCGGAGCGCGCGCCATCACCAACTCCAAGTAGCGACAAGACCGCCAAGAGTTAAGACCCCAAGAAAAAGACGAATACAGAAGGAAATTCAACTGTGGCAATCGAGATGTTCTATGACGACGACGCTGACCTGTCGATCATTCAGGGCCGCAAGGTCGGTGTCATCGGTTACGGCAGCCAGGGCCACGCGCACTCGCTGAGCCTGCGCGACTCCGGCGTCCAGGTGAAGGTCGGCCTCAAGGAGGGCTCCAAGTCGCGGGCCAAGGTGCAGGAGCAGGGCCTGGAGGTCGACACCCCCGCCAACGTGGCCGAGTGGGCCGACGTCATCATGCTGCTGGCGCCCGATACCGCGCAGGCCGAGATTTTCAAGAACGACATCGAGCCGAACCTGAAGGCTGGCGACGCCTTGTTCTTCGGGCACGGTCTGAACATCCACTTCGGTCTGATCAAGCCGCCGGCCGACGTCACCATCGGCATGGTGGCCCCGAAGGGGCCGGGGCACCTGGTGCGTCGGCAGTTCGTCGACGGCAAGGGGGTGCCGTGCCTGGTGGCCATCGAGCAGGATCCGACCGGTGAGGGGTTGGCGCTGGCTCTCTCGTACGCCAAGGCCATCGGCGGCACCCGTGCCGGGGTCATCAAGACCACCTTCAAGGACGAGACCGAGACCGACCTGTTCGGTGAGCAGGCCGTGCTGTGCGGCGGCACCGAGGAACTGGTCAAGACCGGCTTCGAGGTCATGGTCGAGGCGGGGTATGCCCCCGAACTGGCTTACTTCGAGGTGCTGCACGAGCTCAAGCTGATCGTTGACCTGATGTACGAGGGCGGCATCGCCCGAATGAACTACTCGGTGTCCGACACTGCGGAGTTCGGCGGCTACCTCTCCGGCCCGCGTGTGATCGACGCCGACACCAAGAAGCGCATGGAGCAGATCCTCGCTGAGATTCAGGACGGCACTTTCGTCAAGCGCCTGGTGGCCAACGTCGAGGGCGGCAACAAGGAGCTCGAGGGGCTGCGTCAGAAGAACGCCGAGCATCCCATCGAGGTCACCGGCAAGAAGCTGCGCGACCTGATGAGCTGGGTCGACCGGCCGATCACCGAGACGGCGTAGCTTTCAAGCGAATTCGGCGCGGTTTTGAGCGGCAGGTGGCTGTTGCGTTTTCTCCAGGGGCGTTAGACGACCGGCTGTTCTTGATGACGTGGGTTGGTTCGGTGGCCGGCCTATCCGGTGGTGGCATGGTGCAGTCGGGTCAGGTTCAG
>JAGQTV010000039.1 GCA_020438845.1 Mycobacterium sp.
GGCGCTCTCGGCGTAAGGCTCACGGGTCGCGCCGGCCACCCCGGCGCGACCCGTGGCGCCGGCGGGGGAGGCCGGGGAGCCCGCCCCGCCCCGCACCTAGGATGTTGCGCGTGGCGGAATTCATTTACACCATGCGCAAGGTTCGCAAGGCCCACGGCGACAAGGTCATCCTCGACGACGTAACACTGAGCTTCCTGCCGGGAGCCAAGATCGGCGTCGTCGGCCCCAACGGCGCCGGCAAGTCGAGTGTCCTGCGGATCATGGCCGGCCTCGACCAGCCCAACAACGGGGATGCCTTCCTGGCCCCGGGCGCGACAGTCGGGATACTGCTGCAGGAGCCCCCGCTCAACGAGGCGAAGACCGTCCGCGGCAATGTCGAGGAGGGTCTCGGCGACATCAAGGTCAAGCTCGACCGTTTTAACGAGGTCGCTGAATTGATGGCCACCGACTACTCCGATGAACTGATGGAGGAGATGGGTCGGCTGCAGGAGGAACTCGACCACGCCGACGCCTGGGATCTGGACTCCCAGCTGGAGCAGGCCATGGACGCGCTGCGCTGCCCGCCACCCGATGAGCCGGTGACCCACCTTTCCGGTGGCGAGCGCCGCCGGGTGGCACTGTGCAAGCTGTTGCTGAGCAAGCCCGACCTGTTGCTGCTCGACGAGCCCACCAACCACCTCGACGCCGAAAGTGTGCAGTGGCTCGAGCAGCACCTCGCTGACTACAAGGGTGCGATCCTGGCCGTCACCCACGACCGCTACTTCCTCGACAACGTGGCGGAGTGGATTCTCGAACTCGACCGTGGTCGCGCCTACCCGTACGAGGGCAACTACTCGACCTACCTCGAGAAGAAGGCCGATCGCCTCGAAGTGGCCGGCAAGAAGGACCAGAAACTGCAGAAGAGGCTCAAGGAAGAGCTGGCCTGGGTGCGCTCGGGCGCCAAGGCGCGGCAGGCCAAGAACAAGGCCCGCCTGCAGCGCTACGAGGAGATGGCGGCCGAGGCTGAAAAGACCCGCAAACTCGACTTCGAGGAGATCCAGATCCCGGTTGGCCCGCGGTTGGGCAATGTCGTGGTCGAGGTCGAGCACTTGGACAAGGGTTTCGACGGGCGCCTGCTCATCAAGGACCTGTCTTTCACCCTTCCCCGCAACGGGATCGTCGGCGTCATAGGACCCAACGGCGTCGGCAAGACCACGCTGTTCAAAACCATCGTGGGGTTGGAGAAACCGGACAGCGGTACGGTGCGCGTCGGCGACACTGTCAAGCTCAGCTACGTCGACCAGAGTCGCGCCGGGATCGACCCGAAAAAGAACGTCTGGCAGGTGGTTTCCGACGGCCTGGACTACATCGAGGTCGGCCAGAACGAGATCCCCTCCCGGGCCTACGTGTCGGCGTTCGGATTCAAGGGTCCTGACCAGCAGAAACCTGCCGGCGTGCTCTCCGGTGGCGAGCGTAACCGCCTCAACTTGGCGCTGACGCTGAAGCAGGGTGGCAATCTGTTGCTGCTCGACGAGCCCACCAACGACCTCGACGTCGAGACCCTCGGCTCGCTGGAGAACGCGTTGGAGAAATTTCCCGGTTGCGCGGTGGTGATCTCGCACGACCGCTGGTTCCTGGACCGTACCTGTACGCACATCCTGGCGTGGGAAGGCGACGCCTCTCACGAGGCGAAGTGGTTCTGGTTCGAGGGCAATTTCGGGGCTTATGAGGAGAACAAGGTCGAAAGGCTCGGAGTTGATGCGGCGCGTCCGCACAGAGTGACCCACCGGAGGCTTACGCGCGACTAATGTCGCGTACTGACCAGTGCCAATACCAGCGTCGGTAGGCACTCTGACCCAGGAGCGGCCACTCCGATGACGATCGACGAGGCATACCTAGCCACCTACCGCGGCCCGCATGGCACTGCCCTTCCGGCAAAGCCATTCATACCGGACCCCGACACCCCATCCGTGCTGCCGGCACTGATCGCCGCCCAGGAGCGGCTAGCCGGGCGACGGCTGGCGGGGGAGACGCTGGTCGGGTTGTACGCCGCCGACGACCCGGGCGGCTTCGGCCCGGCTCTGCAGGTCGTCACCGACCACGCCGACATGCTGATGGATTCGATCACCGTGCTGCTGCACCGGCTGGGTATCGCCTATGTGTCGATGATGCACCCGACGCTGAAGGTGCGACGCGATACCGACGGCACACTGCTCGACGTCTCCACCGACGGCGCTGCCCCCGGATCGATCGATGAGAACTGGGTCCACATCCAGCTGTCCGGATCAGTCAGCAAGCGGGCCCTTGCCGAAGCCGTGGACCTGCTACCGCAAGTCGTGGCCGACGCCCGCCAGGTCAATGAAGACGCCCAGAAGCTGACGGCAAACATGCGGGCGTTGGCCCACGAGATCAGCGCCGACGACGGCGCCCGGTTTGCGGGCCCCGACCGAATGGACGTGTCCTATCTGCTGCGCTGGCTGTGTGACGGCAACTTCGTCCTACTCGGGGCGCTGCGCTGTGCAGTGGCCGACGGAGAGTCCACACCAGACGACTCGAGCCGGCTGGGCGTGGCGCGCCTGCGCACCGAGACGCTGCCCGAACTCAGTCGGCCGGGCGAACTGGTGGTGTTGGCCCAGGCCACCATGCCCAGTTTCCTGCGTTACGGCGCCTATCCCTACATCGTTGTCGTGCGGGAGCAGACGGCCGACGGACCGGTCATCGAGCACCGTTTCGTCGGACTGTTCACTGTCGCGGCCATGAACGCCAACGTTCTGGACATCCCGTTGATCTCCCGGCGGGTGCAGGGCGCTTTGACGATGTGTCGGGACGATCCGGGGCACCCCGGTCAGCTGATGCTCGACATCATGCAGACCATCCCGCGCTCGGAGTTGTTCAATCTCACTTCCGAGCAACTGCTGAATATCGCCACCGCGGTGTTGGACCTCGGTTCGCGCCGCCGGACCCTGCTGTTCCTGCGCGCCGACCGGCTCGGCCACTTCGTGTCCTGCCTGGTCTACCTTTCGCGTGACCGCTACACCACTGCGGTCCGGCTGGCCATGCAGGACATCCTGGTGCGCGAGTTCGGCGGGGCCAGCATCGACTACGCCGCTCGAGTCAGCGAATCTCCCTGGGCAGTAGTGCATTTCACCGTTCGGCTGCCGGATTCCGCGGACGGTTCGGTGATCGATACCTCCGAAGCGAACCGCATCCGCATCGAGAACATGCTGACCGAGGCGGCGCGTACCTGGTCCGACCGATTGCGGGGCTCGGTGCAGTTCGGCGCTATCGATTCGGCCCTCGCCGAGCACTACGCCGAGGCGTTTCCCGAGGAGTTCAAGCAGGCGGTCAAACCTCACGAGGCGATTGCCGACATCGGCTTCATCGAAGGCGTGGGCGAAGAATCTGTGACCTTGCAGATGGAGCCCGGAGACCACGAACGCGAGGCATTCCTGACCTGGTACCTGGGCGGTGCGAAGGCATCACTGAGCCAGTTGCTGCCCATGCTGCAGTGCATGGGGGTGGAGGTTCTCGAGGAGCGTCCGTTCCGGGTCGTCCGGCGCGACGGCTTGGTGGTCAGCATCTACCAGTTTGTCGTCCGGACCGACTCCGCCATCCCGGAACCGGATTCGCGACAGGAGTGGGATGCCTCCGCGGAGCGGTTCACGGCGGCGGTCACTGCGATCTGGCACAACCGTGCCGAGGTCGACCGGTTCAACGAACTGGTCCTGCGGGCAGGACTCACTTGGCAGCAGGTGACGGTATTGCGCGCCTACGCGAAATACCTGCGGCAGGCGGGATTTCCCTACAGCCAGTCCTTTATCGAATCGGTTCTCATCGACAACACGGGGACCGCGCGATCGCTGGTCGCGTTGTTCGAGGCGCTCTTCGACCCCGACTCCAGTGCCAAAGGCCTCGACGGCAAGGCGGCTGCCATCGCCGTCGCCGCCGATATCAATGCCCTGACCAGCCTGGACACCGACCGCGTGCTGCGGGCATTCGCGGGGTTGATCCAGGCGACGCTGCGCACGAACTTCTACGTGACCGACCCCGGGTCAGCCCGGGCGCGCAACGTGTTGTCGGTCAAGCTCAGTTCGGAGTTGATCAACGAATTGCCGCTTCCCAGACCGAAATTCGAGATCTTCGTGTATTCGCCGCAGGTGGAGGGTGTGCACCTGCGATTCGGGCCGGTCGCCCGTGGCGGGCTGCGCTGGTCCGATCGCCGGGAGGACTTCCGCACCGAGATCCTGGGCCTGGTGAAGGCCCAGGCGGTCAAGAACGCCGTGATCGTCCCGGTCGGCGCCAAGGGCGGGTTCGTGGTCAAACAGCCGCCCGCGCCAACCGGAGACGCCGCCGTGGATCGCGATGCCTTCCGTGACGAGGGTGTTGCCTGCTATCGGATGTTCATCGGTGGTCTGCTGGATGTGACCGACAACGTCGACCGGGCCAGCGGCCAGGTTGTGAGCCCCCACCGCGTGGTTCGCACCGATGGCGACGACGCCTACCTGGTGGTTGCCGCCGACAAGGGCACCGCCACGTTTTCCGACATCGCCAATGACGTCGCCAATTCCTATGGCTTCTGGCTGGGCGATGCATTTGCCTCGGGTGGTTCGGTCGGATACGACCACAAGGCCATGGGCATCACGGCCAAGGGTGCGTGGGAGGCGGTCAAACGGCACTTCCGGGAGATGGGGGTGGATATCCAGCGCGAGGACTTCACCGCCGCCGGTATCGGCGACATGAGCGGTGACGTTTTCGGGAACGGGATGCTGCTCTCGGAGCACACCCGCCTGGTGGCGGCCTTTGACCACCGGCACATCTTCGTCGACCCCGATCCGGACGCGGCGCGGTCATTCGTGGAACGCCGCCGTCTGTTCGACCTACCACGCTCGAGTTGGGCGGACTACGACACGGAACTCATCAGTGCCGGCGGCGGAGTGTTCAGCCGCCAGCAGAAGTCCATCCCGGTCACCCCGCAGATGCGCGCGGCGCTGGGTATGGAGGACGACATCACCGAGACGACACCGCCGGAACTGATCCGTGCCGTTCTGCGCGCGCCGGTGGATCTGCTGTTCAACGGTGGCATCGGCACCTATATCAAGGCCGAAGCGGAGTCGGATGCCTCAGTGGGCGACCGCGCCACCGACGCGGTGCGGGTCAACGCGAACCAGGTGCGCGCCAAAGTGATCGGCGAGGGCGGCAATCTGGGGGTGACCGCACTGGGCCGAGTCGAGTTCGACCTGTGCGGGGGTCGTATCAACACCGACGCCATGGATAACTCTGCCGGGGTGGACTGCTCGGATCACGAGGTCAACATCAAGATCCTGATCGACTCGCTGGTGAGCGCAGGTCAGGTGGACGGTGCGGAACGCAGCGCGCTGCTGGCGTCGATGACCGACGAGGTCTCGCGGCTGGTGCTGACCGATAACACCGACCAGAACGACCTGATGGGAACCAGCCGAGCCGGTGCGCCCGCGTTGCTCAGTGTGCACGTGCGCCAGATCCGTCAGTTGGAGGAGCACCGCGGTCTCAACCGCGAGCTCGAGGCGTTGCCGTCGGAGAAGGAGATCGCCCGACGCCAGGAGCTCGGTATCGGGCTGACCTCGCCCGAGCTCGCCACTCTGATGGCGCACGTGAAGCTGGCGCTCAAGGACGAGGTGCTAGCCAGCGACCTTCCTGATCAGGAAGTCTTCACAGCCGCTCTGCCTGCGTATTTCCCGGCCCAGTTGCGAGACAACTTCGCCGACGAGATCCGCGCGCACCAGCTGCGCCGGGAGATCATCACCACGATGTTGGTCAACAACGTCGTAGACACCGGCGGCATCACCTTCGCCTACCGGCTCACCGACGACGCCGGGGTCGGCTACGTCGATGCAGTTCGGGCGTTCGCTGCCGCTGACGCGATCTTCGGCGTCGGCGAGATTTGGCGGGCGATCCGTGCCGCCGGTGACACGGGAGTGCCGGCCAACGTCACTGATCGCATGACGCTGGACCTGCGCCGGCTGCTCGACCGGTCCACCCGCTGGCTGGTGAACTACCGGCCGCAACCGTTGGCGGTGGGAGCCGAGATCAACCGCTTTGCCGCTACCGTCGCCCAATTGACACCGCGAATGTCGGAGTGGCTGCGCGGCGACGACCGTGCCATTGTGGCCAAAGAGGCCGACGAGTTCACAGCTGCCGGGACACCGGAAAGTCTGTCGTATTTGGTGGCAACCGGCTTGTACCGGTTCAGCCTGTTGGATGTCATCGACATCGCCGATATCGCTGAACGTGACCCGGTCGAGGTGGCCGATACCTATTTCGCCTTGATGGATTACCTGGGCACCGACGGGCTGTTGACTGCGGTGTCCGGACTGCCTCGAGACGACCGTTGGCATTCGCTGGCCCGGCTCGCCCTGCGGGACGATATCTACAGCTCACTACGGTCGTTGTGTTTCGACCTCTTGGCGGTCGGCGAACCCGACGAATCGGGGGAGGAGAAGATCTCGGAGTGGGAGCACAGCAACAGTTCGCGGGTCGGCCGGGCGCACCGCACCCTGACCGAGATCTACGCTCAGGACGCTCGGGATCTTGCGACCCTGTCGGTGGCGGCGCGGCAGATCCGCAGCATGACCCGGACATCGTCGTCCACCGGTTCGAGTAGTTAACGGGAACGAGCAGGCGTGACGGAGAAAGCCGGTTTCACCACCGGTGTGCGAGTTCGCTGGTCGGACATCGACATGTATCAGCACATCAACCACGCGACGATGGTGACGATTCTGGAGGAGGCCCGCGTCGACTTCCTGCGGGAACCGTTCACCGATGACATCGAAACCATCGGGCTGTTGATTCATGAGGTACAGGTGCTCTACAAAGGCCAACTGCGCCTTGTCGATTCGCCACTTCAGGTGACGATGTGGACGAAACGGCTGCGGGCGGTCGACTTCACCCTGGGTTACGAGGTTCGTTCGATCAGTGCCGACCCGGACTCCAAGCCGGCGGTGATCGCCGAAACCCAGCTGGCTGCCGTGCATATCAAGGAGCAGCGGCTGGTCCGATTGTCGCCGACTCATCGGGAGTACCTGCACCGCTTCCTTCGATGAGGTGGTTGCGATGACTACCGTTTCCATCCCGGACGACACCCAGCGACGGGACCTTGCCGTCTTCATCGAACGGGCGCTGCGCTTGGACGAGGCTGCGGTGGTCAGGCTGCGTACCCGCGCCGACGGCCTGGTAGGAGCCTGGGTGGTCACGGGTTTCGACGTACTTGCCGCGCGGGTTGTGGCCGGCACGCTACAACCGTCCGATTTCACCTGCGCCGCAGACCAGCTGTGCCGGGGTTTGGAATCCAGGCCGGAATCGGGCCTGTTTGATCCCGGATATCCCATGGACTCGGCCTGGCGAACCCTGCTGCCACCGGAGACCGGCTTCGTTCACGTCGACGATGTTCCCGCCGCGGCGGTGGCCGAACTCGCCCGTCGCGGAGCCGAACTCGCCCGGGAGCATTCCGGGCCGGCCGGCCCGCCGGCTGCGCTGCTCGATCAGGAGGTGTTGCGCGTCAGCTCGGAGGTCGGCGAAGTGGGGGTGCCGGTGCGGTGTCTGTTGGCTTTGTCGGCAATGGGTTTCGCGCCCGTGCAGGCGTCCGGTTCGGGGACCGAGGTGGTTCGGGTGCGGATCATGCCGAACTGGCTGCGCATCGACGCCCGATTCGGATCGGTGTTCCGACGGCGGGGTGACCGCGCTCTGCTCATCGGCTGAAGAATTTGCGCCGCAAAGCACCCGCTGTAGGGTGTTGACCGGCTCGCCTTCTGCGCAGCCAGCCGCAGCGTGGTCTTGACCGGGGCCGAAGAGCATGAACTGCGAGTGAAAAAGGGGAACCGTCGCGTGTCGGATCCAAACCAGCAGCCGCTCGACCAAGGGGACCAGTCGCCTGGTGTCGGGACTGCGGGTCCGCAACCGAGACAGGACACCGCAGGCGCTACCCAGGCGCCGGCGCGATCCGGCCGCCGCGGGCGCCGCGGCCCGCTGGGCCTGGTGAGCATCCAGTCCAAACTGATCGTGGTTCTGGTGCTGTACTCGGTGTTGACCGCGGTGGTCGTCGGAGTGATCGCCTTCCAGGCGGGCCGTTCCTCGTTGCGGGAGGCGGCCTTCAACCGACTGACCGAGATCCGCCAATCGCAGACCCAGGCACTGGACAGCGAATTGTCCGACTTGAAGAACTCGTTGATCATGTACACCCACGGTGTCAATCTCGAGGGCGCCATCCGAGAGTTCACAGCCGGATTCGACGAACTGGCCGGTGCCAAGATCGACCCCGCGCAGTCGCAGGCGATCGACGAGTACTACCGAAAATTCACCAAGGCGGCCGAGGAACACAGCGGAAGCCCACTCGACGCCAACGCGCTGTTACCCACGTCGAATGCCCAGCGCTACCTGCAAGCCCATTACACCGTGCGGCGCACCGACGGCGACTCTCCGCTCACCGCCGCCCAGGCCCGCGACGACAGCGCCTGGTCCGTGGCGAACGGGCGGTATCAGGACTTCTTCTCCGAGATCGTCAACCGGTTCGAATTTCAGGATGCACTGCTGCTCGACACCCGCGGCAACATCATCTTCTGCTCCGACCAAAACGTCGACCTTGGTTCCAATATCGTGACCGGCCCGTACCAGGGCTCCAACCTGCGCGGAGCCTACGAAAGGGCACTGGCTGCGAACTCCGCGGACTACGTCGGGTTCACCGATTTCGAGTTGTATCAGCCGGCGGGCAACCAGCCCACCGCCTGGATGCTCTCGCCCGTCGCTCCGGACGGCCGGACCCTGGGTGTGCTTGCACTGCAATTCCCCATCTCGAAGGTCAATCGCCTCATGACCTTCGACGGGCGATGGCTGGAATCCGGCCTGGGCAAAACGGGTGAAACGTTCATCGTGGGTGTTGATGGACTGATGCGCTCGGATTCTCGGCTGTTCTTGGAGAACCCGGAGCAATACAAGCACGACGTCATCGAGGCCGGCACCCCGCCCGACGTGGCCGAGACGGCGATCCGCTTGGGTGGCACAACGCTGGTGCAACCGGCCGCGTTCGAAGCCAACCGAGCCGCCCAGAAGGGCCAGTCGGGGACCCTGATCACCACCGACTACCTCGGGCACGAGACCTTGCAGGCCTACACTCCGGTAGTTCTCAAGGATTCGGGACTGCACTGGTCGCTGATCGCCACGATCAACACCTCGGAGGCCTTCCAGCAGGAAACGTCATTCACAAACACCATGGTGGTGTCGACGACCGCGATCGTGTTGGCGGCCTGCGTGCTGACCATTCTGCTCGCCCCGTTCTTCGTTCGGCCGATCCGAAGACTGGAGGAGGGCGCACACCGGATCAGTGCCGGCGATTACAACGTCGTCCTTCCTGTGGAGAGGCGGGACGAGGTAGGTGACCTGACCCAGGCCTTCAACGAGATGAGCCAGAGCCTCACGGTCAAGGAACAGCTTCTCAACCAACAGCGCAGGGCCTATGAGCAGCTGCTGCATTCGCTGATGCCGGAAGGCGTCGCCGAGAGGTACCAGCAGGGCGAACAGGTCATCACCAGCCAGCGTCAGAACGCGACCGTCATCTTCGCCGATATCGATGGCCTCGACCGACTGCAGGCCGAGTTGTCGTCTGAGGAGTCGCTTGCACTGATCAACGACCTGAATCGTCGGATCGACGCCGCAGCCGACGAGGTCGGTATGGAACGGGTGCGTACCGTACGTAACGGCTATCTCGCGAGCTGTGGCCTCACGGTGCCGCGTCTGGATAACGTTCGCCGCACCGTCGACTTCGCGATGGAGTGCCAACGCATCATCAGTCAATTCAGCTACGAGACCAACCGGCCTCTCAGCTTGCGAGCGGGAATCGACACTGGAGCCGTGAGCAGCGGTCTGGTGGGGCCGTCCACACTCGTCTACGACTTGTGGGGAACGGCGGTGAACCTCGCTTTCCAAGTGAAGGGAGGATCGTCGCAGCCCGGCATCTATGTCTCCTCCCGGGTGCGTGACACGTTGCGGGAGACCAGGGACTTCACCGCAGCGGGGTCGATCACCGTCGATGGAGACGAGCAGCCCATCTGGCGACTGTCGGAGCGTGGGTGATGGCTGGGGTATTCGCCTCGTCGTGGTTCCACTGGGCGGTCGGGATTGCGGTTGGTCTGCCGGTCGCGCTGATCCTGCTCACCGAATGGCAGCAGGTGTTGCGCCGCAGGGGAAGCATATTGGAACGCCCGGTGACATTGCTGCGCAACTTCGTGTTGCCGGTTGCCGCGGTCGCGCTGTTGATGCTGGAGGTCAAACAGGTTCCGCCGGAAGCCACCTCGACGAAGGTGGTCGGGACGGTGCTCGCCTTCGCAGTTTTGGTGCTGCTGCTCTCCGGGCTGAGTGCGGCGCTGTTCCGTGGTGCGCCCGTCGGCTCATGGCGCAGGCGCATCCCGGCGATCTTCGTCGACGTGGCCCGCCTGGCGCTGATCGCGATCGGCCTGGGGTTCATTTTCGCCAAAATCTGGGGTGCCGACGTCGGCGGACTGTTCGCCGCACTGGGCGTGACGTCGATCGTCGTCGGCCTGATGCTGCAGAATTCCGTTGGCCAGGTCATCTCGGGTTTGCTCGTGCTTTTCGAGCAGCCGTTCGAGATCGGAGACTGGCTCCAGACCCCGGATGCGCTGGGGGAAGTCGTCGAGGTCAACTGGCGTTCCGTGCACCTGGAGACGGACAACGGCCTCCAGGTCACACCCAACTCGGCACTGGCTGATGTCTCGTTCACGAATCTGAGCCGCCCGGTGGGCAAGAACAAGCTGAAGTTGGTCAGCGTCTTTTCAATCGATGACCGCCCGGACAAGGTCTGCGCCATGCTCTCCAGGGTGGCGGCGCAGTTACCCCAGCGTCATCCCGATGTCACGCCTGACGCGATTCCGCTGGGCGGTATCGAGTATGAAACGAGCATTCGGCTGCGATCAGCGTCGGACTGGTCGGATGCGAGAGCGAATTTTCTGCGCTGGATTTGGTACGCGTCGCGCCGTGAGGGTCTGCACCTGGACGAGGCAGATGACATCTTTCCCACCCCCGAAGAGATCGCCGACGCAGTGGAAAGGGTGGTCGCACCGGTACTGCGACTCAGCGGAGCGGACAAGGACAAGGTGGCGAAGTACGCCTGGGTGGAACGCTACGGTGCCGGCGAACCCATTCAGCGCCCCGGAGAGATACCCGAGACCATGACGTTCATCGTCTCGGGTCGGGTGCAAATCACCGCCGACGCCAGTGACGGCACCGAGGTGCCACTGTGTGTGCTCGACGAGGGATCGTTTCTGGGACAGAGGCTGCTGACTCGCCAGCCGGTGATCGGCTGGGCATATGCCGACGACGAGGTCACCGTCGTGCAGGTGGGCCGCGAGCGCATCGAGGAAGTGGTCTACCAGAACCCGATCCTACTCCAGGAATTGGGACGGACCATCGAAGAACGCCGTACCGGCATCCTTCGCATGCTGGCCGCTACGGACCAATGAACGGCGAGTTCACCATGGCGTCGGCAGCCATCTCCAAGTAGGCCAGCAGTTCCTGGCGGTGGGCATCGTCGAGGGTCGTCGAGTCGATCGAGGCGACTGCGGTGTGCATGCAGCGCAACCAGGCATCGCGTTCGATGAAGCCGATCCGGAACGGTGCGTGTCGCATGCGCAGCCGTGGGTGACCGCGTTGATCTGAGTAGCTCCGTGGGCCGCCCCAATACTGCTCCAGAAACATTCGCAGGCGCGCTTCAGCTCCGACCAGGTCATCGTCGGGGTAGAGCGGTCGAAGCACCTCGTCGTCTCGGACTAGTTCATAGAACCGCGACACGATGGTGCGGAAGGTCTCCGCGCCGCCGACCGCGTCGTAAAAGGTTTGCGGGGTTCCCGACGAGCCGTCAGCCACCACACCATTGGAACACGCCCTAAATCGGCGTGCGATCGGGACCGATCCATGGTGCACTGGTCTGCGGAGGGCGCATGCTTCAAGGCAGGAAAAACACGGCGAAAGTCGGGTCCGTGACCGGTTCTGCCCTTCATAGCGGCCTCGGTCAGCACAGCACCCCCTCGGACATCTGGGGACGCCGCCGGGTTCTGCTGCTCAATGCCACCTACGAGCCACTGACCGCTCTGCCGCTTCGGCGGGCGGTCGTGCTGGTGCTGTGCGGCAAGGCCGACGTCGTGCACGACGACACGGCCGGGCCGGTCATCCATTCCGCCGCCCGGAGCATCGCGGCGCCCTCGGTGATCCGGTTGCGTACCTACGTCCGGGTGCCCTACCGGGCCCGCATCCCGATGACCCGTGCCGCGTTGATGCACCGTGACCACTTCCGCTGCGCCTACTGCGGGTCCAAAGCCGACACCGTCGACCATGTGGTGCCGCGCAGTCGAGGCGGGCAGCACGGCTGGGAAAACTGCGTGGCAGCCTGCGCACCCTGCAACCGTCGCAAGGGCAACAAGTTGCTGACCGAACTGGGTTGGGCGCTGCGGGTGACCCCGGCGGCGCCGAGAGGGCAGCATTGGCGTCTGTTGTGCATCACCAAGGAGCTCGACCCCGCATGGGTGCGCTACCTCGGCGAAGGCGCGGCGTGATCATTGCGCTAGGTTGTGCACCGTGAAAACTGCTCTGCTTCATGGGCTGCCGATACTGGTGGTGATCGGGCTGATGGTGCTGATCTACCTCCGCACGGGCAAGCCTCAAGCTAGCTACAAACTGTCCGAGGCTTGGACTGGCGCACCGATCCTTTGGGCGGCCACCGACGAGGTCATTCCCGGCGGCGCGCACGGTCAGACGACTCTCGAGGTAGGAGGTGGCGCAAGTGGCGGGTGGTAAGCATTCGGTGGATCGGGTAAGCGAGTCCCGGCTGCCGGCCGGATCCGTGGTTACCGGCAGTGGGCGGATCTCGGTAGCGACCGAGTTGCTTCTATCGCCGCCGCCGTACCCGTTCGCGACGATGGACCTTATTTCCCTCGATGACACCCTGACCTACGCCAGCCGGCAGTCCAAGGCCCGCTTCGCCGTGTACATCGGGGACCTCGGTCCTGACGCCGCCGGCCGGGCCCGGGAGATCCTCGCTGAGGTTCCTACCGCTAACAACGCTGTGCTACTGGCTGTTTCGCCGAACCAGCGGTCCATCGAGGTGGTCTATGGGGCCGACGTGAGCGGTCGGGGCGCCGAGTCGGCGGCGGCGCTTGGCCTTTCAGCGGCGGCCTCGTCGTTCCGGGCCGGTGACAACCTCATCGACGGTCTGATCAGCGCGATCCGAGTGATGTCTGCGGGGATCGACCGCTGACGATGCGGGTCGCTTGCGGCCCGATGAGGAGGCGGTCAGTCGGGTTGGGTCCGCTGACGATGCGGGCCGCTTGCGGCCCGATGAGGAGGCGGTCAGTCGGGTTGGGTCCGCTGACGATGTGGGCCGCTTGCGGCCCGATGAGGAGGCGGTCAGTCGGGTTGGGTCCGCTGACGATGTGGGCCGCTCGCGGCCCGATGAGGAGGCGGTCAGTCGGGTTGGGTCCGCTGACGATGCGGGCCGCTCGCGGCCCGATGAGGAGGCGGTCAGTCGGGTTGGGTCCGCTGAGGATGCGGGCCGCTCGCGGCAGCTTCGTCAGCTCTCGTCGAAAGCGCGGGCCCGCAGGGAGCGTTCCACGCCGGCCCGTCCCTCGAGGACCAGTCGGCGCAATGCCGGCGGCACGTGCAGGCCATCGAGGAACCAGCTGGCGGTCTCGAGAGCACTGGTGCTGATGTCCCAGGACGGATAGAGGCCCACGACCACGGTCTGTGCCACCTCGCTGGAGCGACGTTCCCAGACTGAAGAGATGGTTTCGAAGTAGCGCTTGGTGTAAGGCTCGAGCACTTGGTTTCTAGGGCCCTGCCCGGGGTGGACGAACCCGCCGATGATGGCCCGGGCGGTGATGTTGGGCAGCGTGTCGTCCTCGATGACCTCGCGCCAGGCCCGGTGCTTGACTTCGGCTTGCGGCCTGGCGGCAGCGGCCGCTGCGGCGTGGCGCCTGCCGGCAGCGGTGGGATCACGCTGGGCCTCAGCGTCGATGAACGGGGTATCGGCGTCATAGGCGTCGATCTGCCCGCCGGCGGCCAGCGCCGTCACGATCCGCCAGCGCAGGTCGGTGTCTACGACCAGGCCGGGCAGCCCGCTCGCTTCGGCCTCGCCGTCGAGAAGGTCGGCCAGCAATACGAGGTGGCGGGTCGAGAGCACCGACGTGCACATCGCGTTGACGAATGC
This sequence comes from Mycobacterium sp., assembly GCA_020438845.1. Classification (GTDB taxonomy): domain Bacteria; phylum Actinomycetota; class Actinomycetes; order Mycobacteriales; family Mycobacteriaceae; genus Mycobacterium. The sequence goes on from JAGQTV010000039.1 coordinate 14,222, forward strand.
CAATTGGTGGTCAGATCCCGGTTCTGCGCCGCGGGCCAGTTCCAGCAGGCGGTCGGCGAATGCCGGCCAGCCCTGCGCGGCGGCCCAGCCCGGTTCGGCGTAGGAGCCCAGCGCGGTCTGCGCTTGCATCAGGAGCCGCTGTGCGACACCTACCTCGGTCTCGGCGTGCACTCCGCCGGACACCAGGGCGACGAAGTCACGGGCCCTGAACTGGGCGTCGCGGGTCATTTCCCAGGCCGCCGACCACACCAGGGTGCGGGGGAGCGGTTCGGCGATATCGGCGATGCGCTCGGTGGCGACGGACAACGAATCCGGGTCCAGGCGCATCGAGCAATAGGTCAGGTCGTCGTCGTTGACCAGGATCAGTTTTCCGCGTGACACTCCCTGCAACGCAGGAATGTCGGTCAGGTCCCCGGCGACGTCGAGTTCCTCCCGGTGCACGCGAACCAACTTGCCGGAATCGTCGTCGTCGTAGACCCCGACGGCCAGTCGGTGCACCCGGGTCTCCCCGGCGCCGGGTTTGGCACCGCCCTGACGGATGGCGAACCGGGTGAACCGGCCATCCCCGTCGATGTCGAACTCTGGTTGAAGGCTGTTCAGCCCAGTGGTCTTGAGCCATTGCCGGCCCCAGTCGGACAGGTCGCGGCCGGAGGCCCGCTCAAGGGCGCCCAACAGGTCGTCGAAAGTGGCGTTGCCGAATGCGTGGGCGCGGAAATAATCTCGCAACCCCGCCAGGAAGTGCTCCAAGCCGACGTAGGCCACCAATTGCTTGAGAACGCTCGCGCCCTTGGCGTAGGTGATCCCGTCGAAGTTCACCTCGACGGCATGGAGGTCGGGGATGTCAGCGGCAACCGGGTGGGTAGAGGGGAGCTGGTCCTGCCGGTAGGCCCACGATTTCTCCACGTTGGCGAACGTCGTCCAGGCTTCGGTGTACTCGGTGGCTTCCGCCTGGCAGAGAACCGAGGCGAATGTCGCGAAGGACTCGTTGAGCCAAAGGTCGTCCCACCAGAGCATGGTGACCAGGTCGCCGAACCACATGTGGGCCATCTCGTGCAGCACGGTCTCGGCGCGCCGCTCGTAGGAGGCGCGGGTCACCTTGCTGCGAAAGACATAGTCCTCCAGAAAGGTCACCGCGCCGGCGTTCTCCATGGCTCCGGCGTTGAACTCCGGGACGAACAACTGGTCGTATTTGCCGAAGGCGTAGGGCACCCCGAAATTGCGGTGATAGAAGTCGAAGCCCTGCTTGGTCTCGGTGAACAGTCGCTCGGCGTCCATGTGCGGGGCCAGCGAGGCCCGGCAGAAAAGTCCCAGAGCGATCTCGCCGTGATCGTCGCGGTAGACGTCATCCCAGCGAGCGTAGGGACCGGCCACCAGCGCGACCAGATACGTGCTCATCCTCGCGGTGGTGGCGAAGGTGTGGGTCCTGGTCTTGCCGTGCTCCTGCGTCCCGGTGGCCGCACCGTTGGAGATGACCTGCCAATGCGCGGGCGCGGTGACGGTCACGTCGAAGGCGGCCTTGATGTCGGGCTGGTCGAAGCAGGCGAACATCCGCTTGGCGTCGGCGGTTTCGAACTGTGAGTACAGGTAGATCTCGCCGTCGACCGGGTCGACGAAGCGGTGCAGGCCTTCACCGGTGTGGGAGTAGCGGCAGTCGGCTTCGACCACGAGCACGTTGTGTTCGGCCAGGCCTTCCAGGGCGATACCGGTGGACTCGTCGTAACCCGAGACGTCGATGGAGTGGCCGTTGAGCACGGCACGATGGACCCGGTCGGCTGCCAGGTCGATGTAGGTATCCGCGCCCGGCAGGGCCTCGAACTCCACTGTGGTGGTGGATCGGAATTCCTTCTCCCCGATCGTGAGGTCCAATTCGATCCGGTAGTTGTCGACGGTGACCAGAGCGGCGCGCTCGATGGCTTCGTTACGGGTCAGATTCGGTAGCACGCGTCCAACCTATCCTGGTGCCATGACTGAACCTGGACCCAAGTCTCTTCCGAAGTCCCGCGCCGATTTCTGGTTCGATCCGCTATGCCCATGGGCCTGGATCACCTCACGGTGGATCCTCGAAGTGGAGAAGGTCCGTGACATCGACGTGCGCTTCCACGTTATGAGCCTGGCGGTCCTCAACGAGAACAACCCGGACCTGCCCGATCAGTACCAGGAGTTGATGAAGGCGGCATGGGGTCCGGTACGGGTGGCGATCGCAGCCGAACAAGGCCACGGCGCCGAGGCGCTGAGGCCGCTTTACGCTGCGATGGGCACCCGGATTCACAACCAGGACAACAAGGACCTCGGCACGGTCATCGCCGAGTCAGTGGCTGAAGCCGGCCTGCCGCCAGCGCTGGCCGCCGCCGCCGCGGACCCGTCCTACGACCGGGCGTTGCGGGCCAGTCACCACGCCGGCATGGACCCCGTCGGCGATCAAGTCGGCACCCCGACCATTCACATCAACGGGGTGGCGTTCTTCGGTCCGGTGCTGTCGAAGATCCCTCGTGGCGAGGAGGCCGGCCGACTTTGGGATGCCGCGGTGACGCTGTCGTCCTATCCGCACTTCTGGGAACTCAAGCGCACCCGCACCGAGCCGCCAAACTACGACTAGCCCGCTGGACTTGCTCGAAGTCGACGTTTTGGACGGGATCTGCTTGGACTTTCCCGCCCAAACGTGAGTTTGGGCGAGGGGTGGTAAGGCGAGGGTCGGTAAGGTGACCGCCATGCGCGTCTACCTCGGCGGCGATCACGCCGGCTACGAATTCAAGAAGGCCATCATCGCCCACCTGGAGAAAGCCGGCCACGAGCCGATCGACTGTGGGGCATTCGAGTACGACGCGGACGACGACTATCCGGCGTTCTGCATCGCCGCCGCTGTCGCCACGGTCGCCGACCCGGGCAGCCTGGGGATCGTTCTGGGCGGCTCGGGGAATGGCGAGCAGATAGCCGCCAACAAGGTGCCGGGTGTGCGTTGCGCACTGGCGTGGAGCGTCGAGACGGCCAAACTCGCCCGTGAGCACAACAACGCCCAGCTAATCGGCATCGGGGGCCGCATGCACACCGAGGCCGAGATGCTGGCCATCGTCGACGCCTTCCTGACTACGCCCTGGTCGCAGGCCCCGCGCCATCAGCGTCGCATCGACATCCTGACCGAGTACGAACGCACCCACGTGCCGCCGCCGGTGCCGGGGGCTCGCGGTTAGAAGCGTGTCCGGTGGGGTCCGGTGACCGAGAAACCAGGGGGTCCAAGGCGTGAAGAGATCCGCTGATCGGCTCGTCCAGCCGGTATTAAGCCGCCTGCAACCGTGTTGCGGGTGGCGCCAACCGTGAGCTAGCGCACTGAGTCAGCGCGAAGGCCCTTCAGATGCTCTAGAAGTCGAACCCGCCGAAGTCGCCGCCGCCGAAGTCGCCGAACCCGCCGCCGCCGAAGTCACTACCGCCGCTGTCCCAACCGCCGCCGTCACCCCAGGTGCCATCGCCGGCCGGGTCTGCGCCCTGATCGAGGCCTTGGTTCAAACCGGCGTCGTAGCCCGAGTCGTAACCCGATCCAAAGCCCTGGTCGAACCCGGAGCCGTAGCCGCTTTCGAACCCGGACGCGTTGTAGCCCACTCCGTGCATCCCGGAGAACAGCGCGTCGAACATCAGCACCGATCCCAGACCCCAGGCCCCGGCAACCAGAGCCGGCTTCCACCAGGGCTCGGAGTACCAGCCCGCCGGCACCGGCCGTCCCGCCACCCGGCCGCCCGGGTAGTAGTTCGGAGTGCGGTTGGTCGGCACCGGGGATGCTTCGATCTCACGTCCCTCGAACTGGATGCGGCGGTCCTCAGTGACCGTTCCGGCTGACTTCTGGCCGGAGATGCTCTCCAACTCCGGGCCCGGATCCATGCCCATCGCGGTGCGCGCCGCGCGGACGTAGTACAACCCCTCCAGCGCGCTCTCCTTGGCCAGTTGGGCCTGCTTGACAGTGGTGGCCTGGTCGATCTGCGAGGACGCCGCGGTGAAGCGTTCCGAGGCATCTGCGAGTGCCTGCTGCGAGGCGGAGTCGGTTCCGTTGAGGTTGAGTACCTGACCACCCAGTCGCTCGATCACCCGGCGGGCGTCGGCCTTGGCGTCGGCCAGGCTTGCCGCGGTTCGATTACCCGAAGCCCGCGAGGAACTCCACATCGCCAGCGCGATCGCTCCGACGGCGAACAGAATGAGAATGAGCAACATACCGTTCATGGCGACCACAGTACCCAGTAGTCAGCCGTGCACAGGCGGCGATGATGCTGCCGGTCAGATGACGCCGAGGGCGCGGTAGACCTCGTCGCTGAGCGCAGTGCTCCGCGGATCGGCGTTGCACTTGGTGGCGTCGAAGTAGTTCATCACGTAGGCGTAGCCGATGCGGTGCTCGAGGTCGACGAAGCCGTAGGAGCCACCGGAGCCGCCGTGGCCGAAGCTGTTCACGTTCGGCCCTGCCACCAGGCGCTGGTTGAGCATGTATCCCATACCCCAGCCGTGGTCGGCCACCCGGGGCCCCAGGACTACGTCAGGATCGAAACCGCCCTGCGAAATCCGCACCGAATCGAGGTGACTGCGGGACAGGATCTTCTCCTGGGCCAGCCCGTTGTAAAAGGTGGCCAGGCCCAGAGCCGACACGTGTGCGTTTGTTCCGGGGAACTCGCAGCGGCGCCACAGCCTCAGGTCGTTGGATCCCAACTCGTCGTCGGGGACGAAGCCCATGGCCACCGACAGTCCCGCCATGTGATGCTCGTCGAGCGACGCGGGCCGTCCCGGTGCGCCGCCCTTGGCCAGCACGTCTCGGATGTGTGGCTTGTTGATCATGTCCGCGCAGCGGTGATGTTCGACCGGGGGCAGTCCGATGTGAACGTCGATGCCCATCGGCTCGGCGATCTCAGTGCGCAGATACTCCCCGAGGGTGCGGCCGGTAACCCGGCGGACCACCTGACCGAGAATGAAGCCGAATGTCACCATGTGGTACCCCTGGGCGGTTCCCGGCTCCCACCACGGTTCGGAGCGGGCGATGTTCTCACATACCCGGTCCCAGTCGGCGACTTCGCTCCAGTGCATGCGGCGACGCGGACCGATCACCCCCGAGCGATGCCCGAGCACCATCGCGATGGTGATGTCCTGCTTGCCCGCCTGACCGAATTCGGGCCAGTAGTGCGCCACCGGCGCGCGCAGGTCGATCTCCGCGCGGTCCGCCAGGAGGTGCAGGCACGTGCTCGTCAGGCCCTTGCTGCCGGAGAAGACACTGGCCAGAGTGTTCTCCCGCCAGCGACGACGGCTGTGAGGATTGGCCCCGGAATCGGCATATCCGCCCCACAGGTTCACCACCAGGTCGCCTTCGACCCAGATCGCCACCGCGGCGCCGACGTCGCCGTGGTCGGTGAAATTCTTCACGAACTTCTCACGTACGGCTTCGAACTCGGGGGCGCAGGTACCGCTGATGGGAGTCGGTGACATCGTGGCCCTCCTGGGTGGGACGTTCCCGCCCGGCCGGGCGTCAATTTCGGGACGGGCGCGACCGTGATGCGCTAGCAGCGAATCTACGCAGCCGAAGGTACTGAACCAAGCCTCCGGTGAAGTTGCCGCCGATCTGCGACTGTGCCGTTATCCGGTGCCCGCGCCCCGCCTGGGGCGGGACGTCGGCATCCGTGTGGAGCGGGCGACGGGAATCGAACCCGCGTAGCTAGTTTGGAAGACTAGGGCTCTACCATTGAGCTACGCCCGCGTGCTTTCGCGGGCCCAAATCTACCGGCGTCCGCAAGTCCTTATCCAGTCGGGTCGTAACTTGGCTGGACTCGAGTGGGAGATAGCGGGTGTCGGGCCGTAGGATCGCGGGCGCGTCAAGCGCCGCCGCGGGGTGTAGCGCAGCTTGGTAGCGCATCCGCTTTGGGAGCGGAAGGCCGCAGGTTCAAATCCTGTCACCCCGACACGCCCGAAGGCACCGTTGAAGACCGACCATGAGGAGTCCATGAAGTGAAGAGCACCGTCGAGAAGTTGAGCCCGACCCGGGTTCGCATCAACGTGGAGGTGCCCTTCACCGAGCTGCAGCCCGACTTCGACAGGGCCTACAAGGAGTTGGCCAAGCAGGTCCGGCTGCCCGGGTTCCGGCCCGGTAAGGCCCCGGCCAAGCTTCTGGAAGCTCGGGTGGGCCGGGGAGCGGTGTTGGAGCAGGTCGTCAACGAGGTTCTTCCAAGCCGCTACTCCGAGGCGGTGACGACAACGAACTTGCATCCGCTCGGCCAGCCGGAGATCGAGGTCACCAGGATTGAGGACGGTCGGGAACTGGTCTTCACCGCCGAGGTCGACGTCCGGCCCGACATCGACCTGCCCGACCTGAGCGGGCTGAACTTCTCCGTCGAGTCGATAGAGGTGTCCGACGAAGAGGTTGAGACCGAGTTGACGGCTCTCCGTGCACGGTTCGGCACCCTCAAGGGCGTGGACCGTCCAGCTCAAGTGGGTGATTTCGTCTCGATCGATCTCACGGCCACCGTTGACGGCGAGGAGATTCCCGACGGCAAAACTGAGGGGATGTCCCACGAGGTCGGCTCGGGCCAGCTCATCGAGGGGCTCGACGATGCGATCGTCGGGCTGTCGCAGGGCGAGTCGGCGACTTTCACCACCAAGTTGGTCGCCGGCGACCACGCCGGTGAGGACGCTGAGATCACTGTGACCGTGCAGTCCATCAAAGAACGGGAACTGCCCGAGCCTGACGACGACTTCGCCCAGCTGGCCAGCGAATTCGACACCATTGCCGACCTGCGGAACAACCTGATCAGCCAGGTGGAGAGGGTCAAGCGGATTCACCAGGCCGAGAAGATCCGCGACAACGCACTGGAGACGCTGCTCGAGCTCATCGAGGTGCCTCTTCCCGAGACGATTGTGCAGTCCCAGGTGGACGCCGCGTTGCACAACGCAATCCACGGTTTCGACCATGACGAGGCCAAGCTCGCCGCGTCGTTGGAGGCCGAGGGCAGCTCGCGGGAGCAGTTCGATGCCGAGAGCCGTGAGGCAGCTGAGAAGGCGATCAAGACCCAGTTGCTGATGGACGCGATCGCTGACCACCTGGGTATCGAGGTGGGGCAGAACGACCTCAGCGAGCGCCTGGTGTTGATGTCGCGTCAGTACGGCATCGAGCCGCAGCAGTTGGTGCAACTCCTGCAGCAGAACAATCAGCTGCCTGCGGTCTTCGCCGACGTGCGTCGCGGCCTGACGGTCGCTGCGGTGGTGGAGGCAGCCACGGTCGTCGACACCGCAGGCAACGTCGTGGACACCAGCGAGTTCTTCGGCACGCCGGGGGAATCCGAGGCTGTTGACGAAGCGGCCGACGAGACCGAGGAGTCGGCCGGCGAGACCGAAGAGGCGACCGAACAGGCTGCTGACGAGGCTGCCGAAGACTCCCACGCCGAGTCGGCAGCCGAGGACAAATAACGCCGACAGCGAAAGAAGCGTTACGCGGGGAGTGTCTCGCGCGCCCGGTTGGTTAGGGTCGAGTGGACGCTCCGTTATTGATCGCTATGAAGTCAGTGATGAGCAAACAAGGTTTCGAGAAAGCAGGTAAGTGTGACTCACATGCGGTCCGGCATGGCTGGGTTTAACCTTCAGGACTCGGTTTACGAGCGGTTGCTCGCCGAGCGCATCATCTTCCTTGGTTCACAGGTCGACGATGACATCGCCAACCGGTTGTGCGCCCAGATTCTGCTACTGGCCGCCGAAGACCCGACCAAGGACATCTCGCTCTACATCAATTCACCCGGCGGCTCGATCAGCGCCGGCATGGCCATCTACGACACCATGGTGCTGGCGCCGTGCGACGTGGCCACCTACGCCATGGGGATGGCCGCCTCGATGGGTGAGTTCCTCCTGGCTGCAGGAGCCAAGGGCAAGCGCTTCGCACTGCCGCACGCCCGGATTCTGATGCACCAGCCGCTCGGCGGCATCACCGGTGGTGCGACCGACATCGCCATTCAGGCCGAACAATTCGCCCTGATCAAGAAGGAGATGTTCCGGCTCAACGCCGAGTTCACCGGCCAGCCGATCGAGCGTATTGAGGCCGACTCCGACCGCGACCGCTGGTTCACCGCTCAGGAAGCCCTCGAGTACGGCTTCGTCGACCACATCATCACCCGTGCCCACATCTCCGGAGGTTCCAATGCCTGATCGTATGGGGCCTGATCGTATGGGGCCTGATTACACCGACTCGCGGCTGGTTCCGCAGGCGCGCTACATCCTGCCGTCCTTCATCGAGCACTCCAGCTGGGGTGTGAAGGAGTCGAACCCTTACAACAAGCTCTTCGAGGAACGCATCATCTTCCTCGGCGTGCAGGTGGACGACGCCTCGGCCAACGACATCATGGCCCAGTTGCTGGTGCTGGAGTCGCTGGATCCCGACCGCGACATCACCATGTACATCAATTCGCCCGGCGGCTCGTTCACCTCGTTGATGGCGATCTACGACACCATGCAGTACGTCCGCGCCGACATCCAGACGGTGTGTCTGGGCCAGGCCGCCTCGGCTGCGGCGGTCCTGCTGGCCGCCGGCACGCCGGGCAAGCGCCTGGCGCTGCCGAATGCGCGGGTGCTGATCCACCAGCCGTCGCTGGGCGGTGTCATCCAAGGCCAGTTCTCCGACCTCGAAATTCAGGCGGCCGAGATCGAGCGGATGCGGACCCTGATGGAGAACACCCTGGCCCGCCACACCGGCAAGGACCCCGCGGTGATCCGTAAGGACACCGACCGCGACAAGATCCTCACCGCCGCGGATGCGAAGGAATACGGGATCATCGACACCGTGCTCGAGTACCGGAAACTGTCGGCTCAGAACGCCTGATCAGTTCGGCCAGGTCTGCCGCGGCGACACGCCACGGACGGTGCGCGCGTCGCCGTGCCGGATGGCAGTTGACCGGCTATGTTCGGAATCGCAGACCTGAACCAGAACCAGACGAATACCAACGACGCTATTCGCCTTGATCGGTCGAGGCCGACGGGGCAAAAGGGTAGCGTCGAGACAGACCAAAGACTTAGCGGACTGGCTGACGAAGCGGCCACGCCGACGGCGAAGGAAGTAGGACATCACTATGGCGCGCATCGGAGACGGCGGTGATCTGCTGAAGTGTTCGTTCTGCGGCAAGAGCCAGAAGCAGGTCAAGAAACTCATCGCGGGTCCGGGTGTGTACATCTGCGATGAGTGCATCGATCTGTGCAACGAGATCATCGAAGAGGAACTCGCCGACAACGACGACGTCAAACTCGATGAGTTGCCCAAGCCCGCGGAGATCCGCGACTTCCTGGAGAACTACGTCATCGGACAGGACACCGCCAAGCGCACATTGGCCGTCGCGGTCTACAACCACTACAAGCGGATCCAGGCCGGCGAGAAGTCCCGGGACTCCCGTTCGGAACCGGTGGAACTGGCCAAGTCCAACATCCTGATGCTCGGGCCGACCGGTTGTGGCAAGACCTACCTGGCCCAGACGTTGGCCAAGATGCTCAACGTGCCGTTCGCCATCGCCGACGCCACCGCCCTGACCGAGGCGGGTTACGTCGGGGAGGACGTCGAAAACATCCTTCTCAAGCTGATTCAAGCCGCCGACTACGATGTCAAGCGCGCCGAGACCGGGATCATCTACATCGACGAGGTCGACAAGATCGCGCGCAAGAGCGAGAACCCGTCGATCACCCGCGACGTTTCGGGTGAGGGCGTGCAGCAGGCTTTGCTGAAAATCCTGGAGGGCACCCAGGCCTCGGTTCCCCCGCAGGGCGGCCGCAAGCACCCGCATCAGGAATTCATCCAGATCGATACCACCAACGTGTTGTTCATCGTGGCGGGCGCCTTCGCGGGGCTGGAGAAGATCGTCTCCGACCGGATCGGCAAGCGTGGTCTGGGCTTCGGCGCAGAGGTGAAGTCCAAGGCCGAGATCGACACCCAGGATCACTTCGCCGAGGTCATGCCCGAAGACTTGATCAAGTTCGGGCTGATCCCCGAGTTCATCGGCCGCCTGCCGGTGGTCGCCTCGGTGACCAACCTGGACAAGGAATCGCTGGTGCAGATTCTGTCGCAGCCGAAGAACGCCCTGGTAAAGCAGTACACCCGGCTGTTCGAGATGGATGGTGTCGACTTGGAGTTCGACGACGACGCTCTCGAAGCCATCGCCGATCAGGCGATCCATCGCGGCACCGGAGCCCGCGGCCTGCGCGCCATCATGGAGGAAGTGTTGCTGCCGGTGATGTACGACATCCCCAGCCGCGATGACGTCGCCAAGGTTGTGGTGACCAAGGAGACCGTGCAGGACAACGTGCTGCCGACCATCGTGCCCCGCAAGCACGCCCGCTCCGAGCGGCGCGACAAGAGCGCGTAGCCGCCCGGGCTTGCCTGCGTCGAGGTGATTGACTTACCGCTGGCGATCGACGCCTGCCAGCCGGCACGGTTCGGGCTGCATTCGCCGGCTGACGTCGGGCAGATGATCGGCGCCCTTCTGATCCCGGTTGTGTCAGTCATAGCGATCGCCGTCATATCCCGTCGAAACCCGACAAAGACTCTGCGGTGGACCAGTCGTCGTGCCACGGCCCTGGCCAACCATGCGCTCGTGATGCCTGCCGCTTTGCTGACGTTGGCAGTCGGGGTGCTTTCCTACGACGCGAGCATCGTCATCGTCATTCCCGCCGATGCGGCATGCCAAACCGGCCTGGCTGCGTTGGGTCCGGTGGGTCTGTTACTCACGCTTGTCGGTGCGATGGCGGCCGCTTTCGCCCAAGCGGTGGCCAAGCAGTCGGGCTGGGTGTTGCTGGCTGCCTTCTTTGCACTCGATGTCTGGATCGTGTTCGGGATGGTGATGATGCATCTGGAAGACGCCCCGCGAGCACCCGATCCCATGCTGCTGTTGGCGTTCATGATGCATGCGGTCTGTATGGCCCTGACCATGGTGTGGGCGTTTCACGCTCGCAACCTGAGCACAATGGCGCAGGTTCGTGCGGACGAGGCCGGCCGGTCGATCGGAGCGGTGTGGGTGTTCCTGGCCGCCTACGTACTCGTGGGCTTCTTCCAGCCGACCAAAAGTCCTTTCGAGTCGGCGGCCGGTAGTGCGGTGCTCTCCGCGCTGACCCTGAGTGCGCTGGCACTGACGATGGGCAGTGGCTATACGAAGTACCGGGAAGTGATGAACGAGGAACGGCCCACGGTCGGGGGACTGGCGCCCACCTCACCGGAGGAGGCGGTCAGCGCGACTGTAGACGTTCATCGAGTCGCCCCGCAGGAAGGCCACCAGAGTCAGTCCTGACTCGGCCGCCAAATCGACTGCCAGTGATGACGGCGCGGATACCGCAGCGAGAATGGGTATTCCGGCCATCACTGCCTTCTGCGTCAGTTCGAACGATGCCCGGCCACTGACCAGCAGCACCGTACCGGTGAGAGGCACTCGGCCGGATTCGAGTGCCCAGCCGATCACCTTGTCCACCGCGTTGTGCCGGCCGACATCCTCGCGGACGGCCAGCGACTCTCCCTCAACGGTGAACAGTCCCGCGGCGTGCAGTCCGCCGGTGCTGGCGAAAACCTTCTGTGCCGAGCGCATTCGGTTCGGCAGCGTGGCCAGCGTGGCGGAAGGCACGGCGGTGGGATCGTCGCCGGGGGAGTGCCTGCTCGCCAAGCGCACCGCGTCCAGCGATGCCTTCCCGCACACCCCACACGACGAGGTGGTGTAGAAGTTGCGGGTGACCTCGGGTACGGGCGGCGGCACGTCGGGACTCAGGGTCACGTCGAGCACGTTGTAGGTGTTCAACCCGTCGGCGCCGGCGCCTTGGCAATAACGAACGGTGGCAACGTCGTCGCGCCGTCCGATGACGCCCTCGGTCAGCAGGAAGCCCTGCGCTAGTTCGACGTCGGAGCCCGGCGTGCGCATCGTCACCGTCACCGGGGACCCGTTGACCCGTATTTCCAGAGGTTCCTCGACCACCAGTGTCTCGGCCCGTTCCTCGGTCCCGCCCGTGGTGACGCGGCTGATGCGCCGGCGGGCGGTCACCCGGCCCATGAACTCATGCCTTCTCGAGCCTGATGACGACCGCTTTCGACGCCGGTGTATTCGACTTGGCGGCAACGTGATCCAGCGGAATGAGGGGATTGGTTTCGGGATAGTAGGCGGCGGCGTTGCCAGTCGGAGTCGGGTAGGAGATGACGAGGAAGTCCTCGACGCGGCGTTCTTCAACGCCGCCGTCGGCGTCGGGAAACTCCGACACCAGATCAACCCGGTCGCCGGCCGCCAACCCGAATGCCTCGATGTCAGCGGGGTTGACGAAGATCACCCGCCGACCGCCGCTGACTCCGCGATAGCGATCGGAGAGGCCGTAAATCGTGGTGTTGTACTGGTCGTGGCTGCGCAGTGTCTGCAGCACCAGTCGGCCGGCCGGCACCGGCACCCATTGCACAGGCTCCACGGCAAAGTTGGCTTTACCCGTCGCGGTGGGGAACTCGCGCGAGTCCCGCGGCGGATGCGGCAACTGGAACCCGTCGCGGGCTCGCACCCGGCGGTTGTAGTCCGCACAGTCGGGTATCACCGCGGCGATCTCTTCGCGGATGGTGTCGTAATCGGCGGCGAACCGCTCCCAGGGCACTGGGTGCTCCGGCCCCAGCAGTGCCCGGGCCAGACCGCAGATGATCGAAACCTCGCTGCGCACCGCTGCGCCGGGTGGTTCCAGACGTCCACGGGAGAGGTGCACCATGGACATCGAATCCTCAACCGAAACAACCTGTTTACGGCCGTTCGTCAGATCGCGGTCGGTGCGGCCCAAGGCGGGCAGGATCAGCGCGGTACGGCCCGGAACGAAGTGGCTGCGGTTGAGCTTGGTCGACACCTGGACTGTCAGCGCGCAGTTGCGAAGTGCGGCCTCGGTCACGGCGGTGTCCGGTGTAGCCGAGGCGAAGTTGCCGCCCATGCCCATGAACACCGACGCCCGGCCGTCGCGCATGGCCCGGATCGCGTTGACGGCGTCATAGCCGTGCCGGCGCGGGACATCGATACCGAACCGGGTGGCAAGCGCCGAGAGGAAGCTTTCCGGGGCCCGCTCCCAGATGCCCATGGTCCGATCGCCTTGCACGTTGGAGTGCCCGCGGACCGGGCACACCCCTGCGCCGGGCTTGCCGATCATGCCCCGCAGCAAGAGAACGTTGGTGGCCTCGGCGATGGTCGCCACAGCGTGGGTGTGCTGGGTCAGCCCCATCGCCCAGCACACCACCGTGCGCCGGGAGGCCGCCAGCATCGCGGCGACGCGCTGCAGTTGTGTGCGGTCGACACCGGTGGCCTCGACGACGGTGGCAAGATCGAGCGCACGGGCCGCGGCTGCGTAGTCGTCGAACCCGTGGCAGTGGGTGGCAATGAAGTCATGGTCGAGGACAGTGCCGGGCGCGCGGTCGTCGGCTTCGAGCAGTAGTCGGGCCAAGCCGCGGAACAGTGCCATGTCGCCACCGAGGCGGATCTGCACGAATTCGTCGGCGATCGGCACCCCGCGCCCGGCTATTCCGCGCACCGTCTGCGGGTCCTTGAACCGGATGAGCCCGGCCTCGGGCAGCGGATTGACCGCAATGATCCTCGCGCCGTTGGCCTTTGCCTTTTCCAGCACCGTCAGCATGCGCGGATGGTTGGTACCGGGGTTCTGCCCGGCGACAATGATCAGGTCGGCGTTCTCGATGTCGGCGACGGTGACCGAGCCCTTGCCTATCCCGATCGACTCCGTCAGGGCCGTGCCCGATGACTCGTGGCACATGTTCGAGCAGTCCGGCAGATTGTTCGTCCCGAAACTGCGAACCATCAGTTGATAGAGAAAAGCCGCCTCGTTGCTGGTCCGCCCGGAGGTGTAGAACACCGCCTCATCGGGGCTTGTCAGGGCGCGTAACTCCTTGGCGATCAACGCGAAGGCACCGTCGTCGCCGTCCCAGGGGATCGGCCGATAGTGGTCGTCACCGGGCCGCAGCACCATCGGATGGGTGAGCCGGCCCTGCTGGGAGAGCCAGTATTCCGATCGGTGTGACAAATCGGCCACCGAGTGGCGGGCGAAGAACTCGGGGGTTACCACCCGGCGGGTGGCCTCTTCGGCGACCGCCTTGGCGCCGTTCTCGCAGAACTCGGCAAGCCGTCGTCCGGCCGGATCCTCCGGCCAGGCGCAACCGGGGCAGTCGAAACCGTCGCGCTGGTTCACTCGGGCCAGGGTCTGGGCGGTGCGCACAACCCCCATCTCGGTCAGGCCCCGGCGCAGGGCGACCAGCACTGCGCGAATTCCGGCCGCCTCACTTCGGGGATCCCCGACCGTCACCTGGTGTTCGTTGTAGTCGCCCGGGTAGTCGGTCATGGGTAAAACTTATGCTCCGAAATCCTCGCTCGGGACCGATCGGGGTGAGTCTTCCCGGCTTATCTTTGCTGGAAGGGTGCATAATCGGAACCTGCGGAGAACAATATGCCGCGGTTGAAGGACGCTGACGTGGGCACGACGAGTGGCGGGGCTAATCCGGCGAGCTTGGAGCAGGTCGGCATCCGGTTCGCTGGCGACTCTGGCGACGGCATGCAACCCACCGGTTTGACCTCGTCACACGATCGGCTCGCGGGGGTGGTGCTCGTCGGCGGGTCGTCGCGCCGAATGGGCCGCGACAAGGCCACGATGCCGTGCCCGGGCGCACCCGGTTTGACGATGGTCGAACATCTCGTCGGTGTGGTGGGCTCGCGGTGCGCCCCGGTGTTCGTCCTGGCCGCGCCCGGGCAGTCGTTGCCGTCGGTGGCGGCCGAGGTGATCATCGACGATTTCCCGGGCTCGGGGCCGCTGGCCGCGGTCGCGGGGGGCCTGCGGGCCGCGGCGACGACCGGTGCCGACCGGGCGTTCGTCTGCGCGGTGGACATGCCGTATCTGACTGCCGAACTGATAGACCAACTCGCCCAGATCTGCTGCGACGGCCCCGGGATCGATATCGCGCTGCCCTGGGACGGCCGGGATCATTACCTGGCAGGGATCTACCGCTGCACCCTGGCCGGTCGCATTGAGGCATTGGTCGCCGCCGGGCGAAGGAGCATGCGGTCGCTTGCCGACGTGGCGGTGACGAGTCGGTTGGTCCTGGATTCCGGTGCCCGGGTGCTGACCAATCTCAATTTCCCCGGCGAGGTGCCGGAGTCGACCGACCCATCCTGACTTTGTGAACGGAGTGACGGATGGTATTCGCCTGTTGTGACGCGGGCCGCAAAAACTTTGTGAGGTAGGTCATGGACCCGGACCCGGGTCAGCGCTCACATTTCCTAAAATCACCCCGATGAGCTGTGCAAACGATAGCTTTATGTCCAATGTGATCGGACTGTTATCTGCGTGAAATTGGTGTGTCATCGAAGTGACTAACTGCAAATCGGTCCGTACCGTTCTATGAGTTCCCCATTGTTGGGGCCAATTCAATAACGGATTGAAACCCTGCACGTGAGCAGAACCCGGCAGGCGCAAGCCTGCCGAGTTGCCGCTGTCGTACCAGACCGAGACGGTGCGACCCGAGGACGGTCCGGAGGATTCCGGCCTGTCCGCCCGAGGCGCGTGCGCGGCGAAAGGAAGATTGTGAAGAACCTCCGCAACACGCTCGGGATGGTCGCCATCGCCGGCGCGACGACCGTGGCTCCGATTGTTTTCGGTGCCGGGACCGCCAATGCCGACAGCGTCAACTGGGATGCGATTGCGCAGTGCGAGTCCGGTGGAAACTGGGCGATCAATACGGGTAACGGCTACTACGGCGGCCTGCAGTTCACGCAGGGCACGTGGTCGTCCAACGGCGGCAGCGGTTCGCCGCATTACGCTTCGCGCTCGGAGCAGATCCGGGTCGCAGAGAATGTCCTGCGCACCCAGGGCATCGGCGCTTGGCCGGTGTGCGGCCGACGCGGCTAATCCACGAAGTGCTCAAGACGGTGGCGCCGGTAATTCCGGCGCCACCTCTTTTGTTCCGTGCTCCCGTCCATAAAGAACTGGTGACACTTCTGTAACGGCTGCCGCAGTCGGTGCGATCCACATCGCAACCGCACTTCGAAAGGGGCTTCTCCAGTGAGCACGCTGTGCCGCATCACCGCCCTGGTAGCTCCGGCGCTGGGAGTGGGCCTCGTCGTGGCCGCGCTTGGGGTTGGCACCGCCGCTGCCGAGAGCACCGTGAACTGGGACGCCGTCGCCCAGTGCGAGTCGGGCGGCAACTGGACGATCAACTCGGGCAACGGGTACTTCGGCGGGCTTCAGATCAGCCCCGCCACGTGGACGTCAAACGGGGGCACCGGGCTGCCCAATCAGGCCTCCCGCGAGGAGCAGATCAGGGTGGCTGAGAACGTCAAGGCCAGCCAGGGGATGGGGGCCTGGCCGGTATGCGGCAAGGCGGGCGGCGACACGGTCTTCGCAGTCTCTGCGCCGTCCGTTCCCGGTAGTTCGGGACCCGCACCATGCCAGGCACTGGGGCGCGGCCCGCTGCGCCTGGTCGACTGGGGCCAGGTGTGCCGGTCGGTGATGAGCCAGGGTTCCACTCGGGGTTAGGCCCTTCGCGTGTCGGCGGTAAGTTGAGGCCTATGACAGGCCGTGAATCTGACCGTGAATTTGACCTCGTCCTATACGGTGCCACCGGGTTTGTCGGCAAGCTCACCGCCGAGTACTTGGCCCGGTCAGGCGGGTCGGCCCGCATCGCCCTGGCCGGCCGCTCGCCCGACCGACTGGCTGCGGTCCGCGCGACCCTCGGTGATGCGGCGGCCACGTGGCCGATCCTCACCGCCGACGCGTCCTCGCCGTCGTCGCTGGATGCGATGGCGGAGCGGACGCGTGTGGTCGTCACCACGGTCGGCCCGTACAGCCGCTACGGCCTGCCATTGGTGGCCTCGTGTGCAAAGGCCGGAACCGACTACGCGGACCTCACCGGGGAGGCGATGTTCGTCCGGCGCAGCATCGACGATTTCCACAAGCAGGCAATCGACACCGGAGCACGAATCGTGCACGCCTGCGGTTTCGACTCGATCCCGTCGGACATGAGCGTCTACGAACTGTTCCGTCGCGCGAAGCAGGACGCCACGGGCGAACTGGGTGACACCAACTTCGTCCTGCGTGGCTTTTCCGGCGGTTTCTCCGGTGGCACGATCGCCTCGATGATGGAGGTCTTCCGAGCCGCCTCCGGTGATCCGGATACCCGCAAACTGCTGGCAGATCCCTACACCCTTTCTCCGGACCGGGCTGCGGAGCCCGAACTCGGTCCGCAGCCCGACTTGCCGTGGCGGCGCGGCGCCGAGATCGCTCCGGAGCTGGCCGGGCTGTGGGCTGCCGGATTCGTCATGGCGCCGTACAACACGCGCGTGGTGCGGCGCAGCAACGCGCTGTTGGACCACGCCTACGGTCATCGTTTCCGCTACGCCGAATACATGGGTGTGGGTCCGTCGGTGCTGGCGCCGGTCACGTCGGCGTTGACGACTGCGACCACCGCCGGCGCCGCAGCGCTGGGAACGCGCTTCTTCCGCTTCCTGCCGAGTCGGTTGGCCGAATGGGTCGCCCCTAAACCCGGTACCGGCCCCAGCCAGGAGGTTCGGGAGCGGGGTTTCTACCGCGCTGAGACTTATACGACCACCACGACCGGCGTTCGCTACGTGGCCACGATCGCGCAGAGCGGCGACCCCGGCTATCAGGCCACCTCGGTGATGCTGGGGGAATGCGGCTTGGCGCTTGCGCTGGACCGCGACGCGCTTCCGGACCGCTTCGGAGTGCTGACTCCAGCTGCTGCGATGGGCGACGTTCTGCTGGCCCGATTCCCCGGCGCCGGCATCTCGCTGGGGTCCGCCCGGCTCAACTGACAACGGCACTCGCTCACAGCTAAAACCCCTGCACTAACCACTGCGTGCGGACTACTGTCGATTCCGTTCTCGGCAACTCGAAATCTACAAAGGCGGAACCTCAACATGGCCGGTCTCGACGACCTTCTGAACCAGATCCCGGTGGCGGATATCGCCAGCAAGCTCGGCGCCGACCAGGGTGAGGTGAGTCAAGCCATTCAGGCCCTGGTGCCGACCCTGCTGGGCACCCTGCAGGAAAACGTCGTGTCGGACGACATCGACTCGACCAAGCTGGAGTCGGCCGTGGTGGCCGAGGGCCAGAGCGATCTTCTCGACGGCGGAGTGAACGTCGACCAGCTCGACGAGGGCCAGGGCAACCAGATGGTCGCGAGCCTGTTCGGTGGTAACGACACCAGCCAGGTCGCCTCGGCGCTCTCCGGTGCAGGCGCGCCGGGCGGCGACCTGATCAAGCGACTGCTGCCGATGCTGGCCCCGATCGTGCTGGCCTACGTCGGCAAGCAACTCTCGCAGCGCAGCGGTGCCGGTGCCGGTACCGGGGCGCAGGCGCAGGCCGCTCCCGGTGGCGGCTTGGGCGACCTGCTGGGCGGCATCCTCGGCGGGGCGGCCGGCGGCGGCGGAGCCGCCAACAACCCGCTGGGCAGCATCCTGGGCAGTGTCCTCGGCGGCGGCCAGAACAACCAGGCCGGTGCCGCCATCGGCAGCATTCTCGGCGGCCTGCTGCGCGGCGGCAAGTAATTCGAAAATCGGGCGGGTGCGTGTAGGTCGCTCGACGGCCCGCACGCACCCGTTCCTAGAATCATCGGGTGTCCTCCGTTGATCACTCGACCGCCCCTGCCGACCTCACGGCCCTGCCCAAGTCCTGGGATCCCGGCGCGGTAGAGACCGCGATCTATCAGAGCTGGGTCGAAGCCGGTTATTTCACCGCGAATGCGGCCAGCGGCAAGCCGGCGTATTCGATCGTGCTGCCGCCCCCGAACGTCACCGGCAGTCTGCACATGGGCCACGCTCTGGACCACACCCTGATGGATGCCTTGACCCGGCGCAAGAGGATGCAGGGCTACGAGGTGCTATGGCTACCCGGCATGGACCACGCCGGCATCGCGACCCAGACGCTGGTGGAGAAGCAGCTCGGCACTGAAGGCCTGCACAAGGACGACCTTGGCCGGGAACGCTTCATCGAGAAGGTCTGGGAGTGGAAGCGCGAGTCGGGCGGAACCATTGGCGGCCAGATGCGCCGGCTCGGCGACGGGGTGGACTGGAGCCGGGACCGCTTCACCATGGACGAAGGTCTGTCCCGGGCGGTCCGCACCATTTTCAAGCGGCTCTACGACGCCGGGTTGATCTACCGGGCCGAGCGGCTGGTCAACTGGTCGCCGGTGCTGCAGACCGCCATCTCCGACCTCGAGGTCAAATACGAAGAGGTGGAGGGTGAGTTGGTGTCCTTCCGCTACGGCTCTCTTGAGGACGCCGAGCCCCATCTCGTGGTAGCCACCACCCGCATCGAAACCATGCTCGGTGACACCGCGATAGCCGTGCATCCCGATGACGACCGCTACCGCCATCTGGTCGGTACGACCCTGCCGCACCCGTTTCAGGACCGTGAGATCGTCGTCGTCGCCGATTCCCACGTCGACCCTGAATTCGGAACCGGCGCAGTCAAAGTCACCCCGGCCCATGACCCGAACGACTTCGAGATCGGATTGCGCCATAACCTTCCGATGCGGTCGATCATGGACACCAGGGGCCGGATCACCGACACCGGAACCCAATTCGACGGACTGGACCGCTTCGAGGCGCGCTACGCGGTGCGCCAGGCGTTGGCCGAGGACGGCCGGATCGTCGCCGAGAAGCGCCCCTACCTGCACAGCGTCGGGCACTCCGAGCGCAGCGGCGAACCGATCGAGCCGCGGCTGAGCCTGCAGTGGTGGGTCAAGGTCGACTCGATGGCCAAGGCGGCGGGCGACGCCGTCCGCAATGGCGACATCGTGATTCACCCGAAGAGTCTGGAGCCGCGTTGGTTCGCTTGGGTGGACGATATGCACGACTGGTGTATCTCACGGCAGTTGTGGTGGGGCCACCGTATCCCGATCTGGCACGGCCCGGATGGGCAGACCGTCTGCGTCGGTCCGGACGAAACCCCGCCGGATGGCTGGGAACAGGACCCCGACGTGCTGGACACGTGGTTCTCCTCGGCGCTCTGGCCGTTCTCCACCTTGGGCTGGCCGGATTCCACTACGGATCTTGAAAAGTTCTATCCGACAAGCGTTCTGGTGACCGGCTACGACATCCTGTTCTTCTGGGTCGCCCGGATGGTGATGTTCGGCACCTTCGTGGCCGACGACGAAGCCATCACCGGCGGTGGTCGGCGCGGCCCACAGGTTCCCTTCGAGAACGTGTTCCTGCATGGACTGATCCGCGACGAGCACGGGCGCAAGATGAGCAAGTCACGCGGCAACGGAATCGACCCGTTGGACTGGGTGGAACTGTTCGGCGCCGACGCACTGCGCTTCACCCTGGCCCGCGGTGCCAGTCCCGGCGGGGACCTGTCGATCGGTGAGGATCACGCCCGGGCCTCCCGTAACTTCGCCACCAAACTGTTCAACGCGACTCGCTTCGCGCTGATGAACGGGGCGGCTCCCGCGCCGTTGCCCTCCCCGGAGGAACTCACCGACGCCGACCGCTGGATTCTGGGACGGTTGGAAGAGATTCGGGCCGAAGTGGACTCGGCTCTGGACCGCTACGACTTCAGCAGGGCCTGCGAGGGGCTCTACCACTTCGCCTGGGACGAGTTCTGCGACTGGTACCTGGAACTGGCGAAGGTGCAACTGGCCAGCCAGGAAAAGGCGGTCGTCGCCCACACCACCGCGGTGCTGGCGGCCGTACTGGACACGCTTCTGAAGTTGTTGCATCCGGTGATGCCATTTGTCACCGAGGTGCTCTGGAAGACCTTGACCGGCGGTGAGTCACTGGTCATCGCCGACTGGCCCACGTCCTCCGGGATAGGCGTGCATCCCGTTGCCGCGCAACGTATCAACGATGTCCAGAAGCTGGTCACCGAGGTGCGCCGCTTCCGTAGCGACCAGGGTCTGGCGGACAGGCAGAAGGTGCCGGCCAGGCTGATCGGCATCGAGCAGGCCGGACTGAATGCGCAGGTGGGTGCCGTCACCGCACTTGCCTGGCTGACTGCCCCTGGTGATGACTTCACACCGACCGCGCAGGTGGAGGTCCGGCTCTCGGGCGGCACCGTCGGGGTCGAACTGGACACCTCCGGCACGGTCGACGTCGACGCCGAGCGCCGTCGGCTGGAGAAGGATCTGGCGGCTGCGCAGAAGGAATTGGCTCAGACCACGGCCAAACTCGCTAACGACGCTTTTCTGGCCAAGGCCCCCGGCGACGTCGTCGACAAGATCCGCGACCGGCAGAAGTTGGCCGGCGAGGAAGTAGAGCGGATCGGCGCACGCCTGGCTCGTCTGACATGACACCTGAACCGACGCCCGACGAGATCGCGTCGCTGCTGCAGGTCGAGCACCTGCTTGACCAGCGCTGGCCGGAGACCAAGCTGGAACCCAGCACCATCCGCATCGACGCGCTGATGGAACTGCTCGGTTCACCGCAGAACAACTACCCGAGCATCCACATCGCCGGCACCAACGGCAAGACGTCGGTCGCCCGCATGGTCGACGCCCTGCTGACCGCGTTCAACCAGCGCACCGGGCGCACCACGAGTCCGCATCTGCAATCGGCCATAGAGCGGATCGCCATCGACAACGAGCCGATCAGCCCGGCTAGATACGTCGAGACCTACCGGGAGATCGAGCCGTTCGTTCACATGGTCGACGAGATGTCGGTGGGCGGCCAGCTAGGTCCGGCCGGCCCGGTGATGAGCAAGTTCGAGGTGCTCACCGCGATGGCGTTCGCCGCGTTCTCCGACGCTCCGGTGGACGTCGCCGTCGTCGAAGTCGGAATGGGTGGCAGCTGGGATGCCACGAATGTGGTGGATGCAGCGATTGCCGTGATCACGCCTATCGGCATGGACCACGCCGAGTACCTGGGTGCCACCGTCGGCGAGATTGCCGCGGAGAAGGCCGGGGTGATCCGCGGGCCGCGTGGTGAGCCCGTCGCAGTCGAGACCATCGCGATCATCGGCCGCCAGCCGCGGGAGGCGATGGACGTCCTGTTGGCCCACGCGGTGCGGGTAGCCGCCGTTGTGGCCCGGGAGGACTCGGAATTCGCGGTTCTGAGCCGACAGGTCGCGATCGGTGGGCAGATGCTGGACCTGCAGGGCCTCAGCGGGGTGTACCCGCACGTGTTTCTGCCGCTGCATGGCGAGCATCAGGCGCACAACGCCGCGGTGGCGCTGGCTGCCGTGGAAGCCTTCTTCGGGGCAGGCGCGCAGCGTCAACTCGACGTCGACACCGTGCGAGCCGGCTTCTCTGCGGTGCGCAGCCCGGGCCGGCTGGAGCGGATGCGCAGTGCGCCGACGGTGTTCATCGACGCCGCCCACAATCCGGCTGGCGCGGAGGCGCTTGCCGCCGCCCTTGCCGAGGAGTTCGACTTCCGGTACCTGGCAGGAGTGGTCAGCGTCATGGCCGAGAAGGACGTGGCGGGCATCTTGACGGCGCTGGAGCCGGTATTCGACCAGATAGTGGTCACTCACAACGGGTCGCCGCGGGCGCTGGACGTCGACTCGCTGGCCTGGCGTGCGGAGGAAGTGTTCGGTCCGGAACGGGTGCTGCGCGCGGATACCCTGCCCGACGCCATCGAGGCCGCGACCGCTTTGGTCGAGGACGCCGCGGCCGACGCTGACGGATTCTCCGGAGCCGGCATCGTCATCACCGGGTCCGTGGTCACGGCCGGCGTGGCCCGCACGCTGTTCGGAAAGGACCCGCAGTGACAGCTCCCAATAACTCCGGCGGGCCCAATGACCCCTGGAAGAGCTTTCGTGGCGTCATGGCCGGCGTCCTGATCTTGGAGATCATTGCGGTGCTGCTGGCCCTGCCGGTCGTGGGCGCCGTCGGCGGAGGACTGACGGCGGGTTCGACCGCATTCCTACTCGGCTTCGTCGTGCTGCTGGGGCTGCTGGCCGGGATGCAAGGAAGACCGTGGGCCATCTGGGCGAACCTGGCGGCTCAACTCATACTGGTGGCCGGCTACGTCGTCTACCCTGCTGTGGGTTTCATGGGGCTGCTGTTTCTGGTCGTCTGGGGGATCATCGCCTACCTGCGCGCTGAGGTGCTCCGGCGGCAGCGACTGGGCCAGCTGCCCGGGCAACAAGCCTCGCAGGACTGACCGGTACGCTGACCGCCGTGACCGCGCCTGTGACGATGCAGAGCGCAGCGATGAGGAGGAACGGCACCGTGACTGAGCGGACTCTTGTGCTGATCAAACCGGACGGCGTCGAGCGGCGGGTGATCGGAGAAATCATCGCCCGGATCGAACGCAAAGGCCTCAACATCCTCGCGCTCGAGCTCAAGCACGTCAGTGACGGGCTCGCTCGCGCCCACTACGCCGAGCATAAGGACAAGGGGTTCTTCGGCGACCTGCTGGAGTTCATCACCTCGGGGCCCGTGGTCGCCGCTGTCGTCGAGGGGCCCCGTGCGATCGCGGCCTGGCGTCAACTCGCCGGCGGGACCGATCCGGTCGAGAAGGCCACGCCCGGGACCATCCGCGGTGATTTCGGCCTGGAGACCCAGTACAACCTGGTGCACGGTTCGGACTCGCCGGAGTCGGCTGCCCGCGAGATCGACCTCTGGTTCCCCTCGCTCTGAGGGCGCGGTCCGACACTGAACTGGGCGGTGCGCCAATACTGCCCGGAAGGTGTGGGATACTGTTGGTCGGTCGCCCGGTAACGGGTGTCCGGAATGAGACTTCAGACGTGCGCGACCACCGGCAACGGTGCGGCGCGGACCGTCTCCAGCCACATTCAGCCAGGCGCTGAAGGCGTTCATCAGAGCCCTTCGGCGCGAGACCATTCGACAAGCCCGGACACAGCGACCCGGGCGAATAGCGGAAGCCCTCGCGTGGCCGCGTCGTAAGACGCGCCCGGGGGCTCAAGGAGAATACGTGGCCGACGATGAGCTCAACCAAGATCTGCCCGAAGCCCATGCACCGTGGGCGCCACCCGCTGCCGATGACCTGCCGGAACGGCTGAGGGTGCACTCGTTGGCCCGGGTGCTGGGTACTACCAGTAAGCGGGTTCTCGATGCACTGACCGCCCTTGACGGGCGTTCCCGAAGCGCGCACTCCAGCGTCGACCAAGCCGAGGCAGTGCGAGTGCGTGAGCTCCTGGCGGCTGACGGCGACACTGAGCCGGCCCCAGAAGTGGTGGTCGAGCCTGTCGTGGTGGAGGCCGAGTCGGCGGTTGAGGTTGAACCCGATGCGGTGGAGACCGAGCCCGAGTCGCGGCTGATCCTCGAGACCCCAGACCTCCCGGATACGACCGGCTCGACGACCGAGCACGCGACCTATCTTCCGTTGTTCGTCGCCCCGCAGCCTGTCGTTGCTTATCCCAAACAGGAATCCGACGTAGCCGACGAGTCGGTGGACGAGTCGGCAGACGATTCCGCCGAAGAAGGCGACGAAACCTCCGGTGGGCGGGCTTCCAACCGGCGTCGCCGCCGGGGCCGCCGGGGCAGGGGGCGCGGCAGGGGTGAGCAGGCTGTCGATGCCGAGGACGACGAAGGCAGTGACAGATCCGGTGACAGATCCGACGACAGATCCGGTGGGGGACAGACCGCCGAAGAGGGCGAGGAGTCTGACGAAGGCACCGATGAGGAGACGCCGAGTTCGGAAGGGCCGAACCGCCGCCGGCGTCGCCGCAAGCGTCGCAAGGCCGGTGGGGATTCCGGCAACGATTCGGGCAACGGTGAGACCGACGTATCCGACGACCCACCCAACACCGTGGTTCACGAGCGTGCCCCGCGGGACCGATCCGATCGCGATAACGGAGAGATCCAGGGCATCAGTGGATCCACCCGGCTGGAGGCCAAGCGCCAGCGTCGCCGAGACGGTCGCGACGCCGGGCGTCGTCGGCCCCCGATCCTGACCGAGGCAGAGTTTCTGGCCCGCCGCGAGGCCGTCAACCGGGTCATGGTCGTCCGCGACAAGATTCGGACCGAACCACCGCATCAGGGCGCCCGGTACACCCAGATCGCCGTTCTCGAGGACGGAATCGTCGTCGAGCATTTCGTGACATCTGCCGCGTCGGCCTCATTGGTGGGAAACATCTACCTGGGCATCGTGCAGAACGTGCTGCCTTCGATGGAGGCCGCCTTCGTCGACATCGGCCGCGGCCGAAACGGCGTCCTCTATGCGGGTGAAGTCAACTGGGAGGCGGCCGGCCTGGGAGGTGCCAACCGCAAGATCGAGCAGGCTCTCAAGCCTGGCGATTACGTCGTGGTCCAGGTCAGCAAGGATCCGGTCGGTCACAAAGGAGCGCGACTGACCACCCAGGTTTCGCTGGCCGGCCGGTACCTGGTGTACGTCCCGGGTGCTTCCTCGACCGGTATCAGCCGCAAACTGCCCGATACCGAGCGGCAGCGGCTCAAGGACATCCTGCGTGAGGTGGTGCCGGCCGATGCCGGTGTGATCATCCGCACGGCGTCAGAGGGGGTCAAGGAAGAGGAGATCCGCTCCGACGTCAACCGACTGCAGGAGCGCTGGACCAAGATCTCTGAGCAGGCCGAGGAGGTCAAGGCCAAGAGAGCCGGCGCAGCGGTTGCCCTCTACGAGGAGCCGGACGTCCTGGTGAAGGTCATCCGCGACCTATTCAACGAGGATTTTTCGGGATTGATCGTGTCCGGCGACAGCGCTTGGGACACCATCACCGGTTACGTGGACTCCGTTGCTCCGGAGCTGTTGTCCAAGCTCACCAAGTATGAGCCGGCAGGCGGACCGGACGGTCCGGACGTGTTCGCGGTGCACCGCATCGACGAGCAGTTGGCCAAGGCGGTGGACCGCAGGGTGTGGTTGCCCTCCGGGGGGACATTGGTCATCGACCGCACCGAAGCCATGACGGTCGTCGACGTCAATACCGGCAAGTTCACCGGTGCTGGCGGCAACCTGGAGCAGACCGTCACCAAGAACAACCTGGAAGCAGCCGAGGAGATCGTGCGTCAGCTGCGGCTTCGCGACATCGGCGGCATCGTGGTCATCGACTTCATCGACATGGTGTTGGAGTCCAACCGGGACTTGGTGCTGCGCCGGCTGACTGAGGCACTGGCCCGTGACCGTACGCGCCACCAGGTCTCCGAGGTGACCTCCCTGGGCCTGGTGCAGTTGACCCGCAAACGCCTGGGTACCGGACTGGTCGAGGCGTTCTCGACCACCTGTGCCGAATGCAGTGGGCGTGGAATCCTGCTGCACGCCGATCCGGTGGACAATGCGCCAGCGACCGCTCGCAAGGCGGAGCCCAGCGGGCGGCGGAACCGACGCAACCGCAGGGTTCGGGCCGAGGAGCCGGCCGCGGCCCGTGTGCCGACGCACGCGCCGGGGGAACACCCGATGTTCAAGGCGATGGCTGCTGCCAAAGGTGGCGACGAGGAAGACCTTGAAGAAGATCTCGACGAGGCCGCCGACGGTGAGGGTGCCGAGGAACTGGTCGGCGAGTTCGGGGTGGCTGACCGGGACCTGGTTGAGGCCGACGACGATGAAGACGCGGACGAAGACACCGACGATGAAGACACCGACGATGAAGACACCGACGGCGAAGACACCGACGATGAGGACGACGACGCAGACGAGGACGACGACGTCGAACTCGACGAGGTCGACGAGGACGTCATCGACGACGAGGCGATCGAGGAGGACGAGAGCCTCGAGATCGTAGACGGCGACGACGACGACGATGACGAAGACGACGAAGACGACGACGAAGACGACGACGAAGACGACGACGAAGACGACGACGACGACGAGGATCTCGGCGGGGAGAACGACGGGGATCTGGGCGGGGCGGAGGAGATCGTCGAGGTTGAAACGCCCCCAGTCGTCGTCGGGCGGACGCGCAGGCGAGCGGCGGTGCGTCCGGCCGGGCCGCCGGTTTGACCCTCCGGCGCTGGTCGGAGTAGCCTTGAGCAGTTGTCGCCAGGCCATGCCGGCGGCAGCGGGACCGCCGATCAAGTCCTGCGCGGCCCGCAACCCAGACCCGCACGCGTAACCACCGGGTAGCGCATGCCCACGAAACAGCGACGCCACGTCGCCTACTTGGAAGAGGAATCATGGCAAGCGACGCAGCCACCTACGCGATCGTCAAGACTGGCGGCAAGCAGTACAAGGTCGCCGTGGGTGACGTGGTGAAGGTCGAGAAGATCGACTCCGAGCCGGGTGCGGAGGTCTCGCTGCCGGTTGCCCTCGTCGTCAACGGCGCCGCGGTGACCACCGACGCGACGGAATTGGCCAAGGTTGCAGTCACCGGTGAGGTTCTCGAGCACACCAAGGGCCCGAAGATCCGTATCCACAAGTTCAAGAACAAGACCGGATACCACAAGCGGCAGGGTCACCGTCAGCAGTTGACCGTGCTCAAGGTCACCGGAATCAAGTAGGGAGCGACGAGGACATGGCACATAAAAAGGGCGCTTCCAGCTCGCGTAACGGCCGCGAGTCCAATGCCCAGCGACTCGGCGTCAAGCGATTCGGCGGCCAGGTCGTCAAGGCAGGCGAGATCCTGGTCCGTCAGCGTGGTACGCATTTCCACCCGGGCGTCAATGTCGGCCGCGGTGGCGACGACACGTTGTTCGCGACGGCCCCCGGCGCGGTGGAGTTCGGCGAAAAGCGCGGGCGTAGGACCGTCAACGTCGTTCGCGTCGCCCGCCCGGAGTAGGCCTCTTTTCGCGAGTGTGAATCCACTGCGAAATCGAGGTCGATTTCCAGCAGTAGGTTCACACTCGGCGAATGAAAGGACGCTTCGATGCCCCGCTTTGTTGACCGTGTCGTCATTCATGTCCGAGCGGGTAATGGCGGCAACGGCTGTGCCTCGGTCCATCGGGAGAAGTTCAAACCGCTAGGCGGTCCCGACGGTGGCAATGGTGGGCGCGGCGGCAGTGTCGTCCTGGTGGTCGATCCGCAGGTACACACCTTGCTCGACTTCCACTTCCATCCCAATGTCGACGCGCACTCGGGTAAGCAGGGGGCGGGCAGTAACCGAGACGGTGCGGCCGGTGCCGACCTCGAGGTCAGGGTTCCGGATGGCACCGTCGTCCTCGATGAGCGCGGCCGGCTGCTGGCCGATCTGGTCGGTGCGGGCACACGGTTTGTCGCCGCTGAGGGGGGGCGCGGCGGGCTGGGCAATGCCGCGCTGGCCTCCCGGGCCCGCAAGGCCCCCGGGTTCGCCCTGCTCGGCGAGAAGGGCCAGGCTCGCGATCTCACCCTGGAACTCAAAACCGTCGCTGACGTCGGGCTGGTCGGCTTCCCGTCGGCGGGCAAGTCCTCGCTGGTTTCGGCCATCTCAGCGGCCAAACCGAAGATCGCTGACTACCCGTTCACCACTCTGGTGCCCAACCTCGGCGTGGTGTCGGCCGGTGAGCACACGTTCACCGTCGCCGACGTACCGGGTCTGATCCCCGGCGCTTCGGAGGGTCGGGGCCTGGGCCTGGAGTTCCTGCGGCACATCGAGCGCTGCGCGGTTCTGGTGCACGTCGTGGACTGCGCGACCCTGGAACCTGGCCGCGACCCGATTTCCGACATCGACGCTCTGGAAGCGGAGTTGGCGGCTTACCGGCCCACCCTTCAGGGCGACACCACACTGGGCGACCTCGCTGACCGCCCGCGGGCGGTGGTGCTCAACAAGATCGACGTCCCCGAGGCCCGGGAACTGGCTGACTTTGTCCGCCCGGACATCGCCGAGCGTGGCTGGCCAGTGTTCGAGGTGTCCACGGTGAGCCGGGAAGGCTTGCGGGAGTTGACGTTTGCGCTGTGGGACATGGTTTCCGCCTACCAGGCCGCCCTTCCGCCGACCGTGCCGCGCCGCCCGGTGATCCGTCCGGTGCCGGTCGACTCCAGCGGGTTCACCGTCGAACCCGATCCCGACCATCGGGGTGGTTTCGTGGTGCGCGGCATCCGGCCGGAACGCTGGGTGGCCCAGACCAACTTCGACAACGACGAAGCGGTGGGATATCTCGGGGACCGGCTGGCCCGGCTCGGCGTCGAGGACGAACTGCTGAAGCGGGGCGCCAAGCCGGGTTGCGCGGTCACCATCGGCGATATGACCTTCGACTGGGAGCCGCAGACACCGGCCGGCGTGGACGTCGTCCCCACCGGCCGCGGCACGGACGTCCGGCTGGAGCGCAACGACCGGGTCGGCGCGGCCGAACGCAAGGAAGCCCGCAGGCAGCGCAGAGATCACGGTGCCGAAGAACCCGGAGAAGACCAGCGGTGAGTGCCCACCGGGACACCATCCGTACTGCCCGCAGCGTCGTCGTCAAGATCGGGACCACCGCGCTGACCGATCCGAGTGGACTGTTCGACACCGGGCGCCTGGCCGAGCTGTCTGACGCCATCGAAGCCCGGATGAAGGCCGGATCCGATGTGGTGATCGTGTCCAGCGGCGCCATCGCCGCCGGAATCGAACCGCTGAGGTTGTCCCGCCGGCCCACCGACCTGGCAACCAAGCAGGCTGCGGCCAGCGTCGGACAGGTGGCTCTGGTCAGCGCCTGGAGTACCGCGTTTGCCCGTTATGACCGCACGGTGGGGCAGGTACTGCTCACCGCACACGACATCTCCCAGCGAGTGCAGCACACCAATGCGCAGCGGACGCTGGACCGATTGCGGGCGCTGCACGCGGTGGCGATCGTCAACGAGAACGACACCGTGGCCACCAACGAAATCCGGTTCGGTGACAATGACCGCCTCTCAGCGTTGGTGTCACATTTGGTCGGAGCCGACGCGCTGATCCTGCTCTCCGATATAGACGGCCTGTACGACTCAGACCCCCGAAAGGGGGACGCCCGTTTCATCCCCGAGGTCACCGGCCCGCATGACATCGACGGGGTGGTCGCGGGCCAGGGAAGCCGGCTGGGCACCGGGGGAATGGCGTCCAAACTTTCCTCGGCGTTGTTGGCCGCCGACGCTGGTGTGCCGGTGCTGCTGGCCGCCGCCACCGACGCCGCCCAGGCATTGACCGATGCCACGGTGGGCACGGTGTTCGCGGCCCGGCCACGGCGGATGTCGGCACGCCGGTTCTGGCTGCGCTACGCCGCAGAGTCTGCTGGTTCGCTGACTTTGGACGACGGTGCGGTCCGAGCGGTGCTGAGTCACCGACGGTCCCTGCTGCCAGCCGGGATTACGGCTCTGAGCGGCACGTTCTCTGGCGGCGACGTGGTCGAGTTGCACGGCCCGGACGGAGCTACGGTGGCCCGCGGCGTCGTCGCATACGACGCCGGCGAATTGACCGCCATGATCGGAAGGTCCACCTCGGACCTGCCGGCAGAACTGCGCCGGGCGGCGGTGCACGCCGACGACCTGGTGGCCGTCTGAGTCACTTCCGGAAACGCGTGACCAGTTCCGCAGCCCGGTCGAACGTCGCGCGGATCGCGGCGGCCCGGCGTTCGGCGGCGTCTACCGCGTCGTCGGCGGCCGGATGGACGACCACACCATGGGCTCGGGCCGTCGACGTTACGCACTCCGCCACCGCGGGATCAGCCAGTATCAGCGCTGCCGGGACACTCGGGGACATGCGCTTGGAACGCAACAATTTCTTCCAGTACACGTCGGCGGGAATGCGGGCGGCGAACACCCCGTCACTCAGTCGGCCGTCCGCCGCCACCGCGACCGCGGTGAGCGCGACGTTGGTCAGGGCGTCGATCACCAGAGCTCGCCCGGGAAGCCACCCCATCGGCAGCCTGCTGGCCTGCTTGTCGATCGCGCCGGTCAGCAGGTAGCCCACCAGTCGGTGGGTGCGTATTTCGGTGACGGCGGTCCAGTCGACCTCGTCGCCGTCGTACTCGACGCCCTTGGGGCTGATCACCACCGACCCGAACCGGTTGAGCCGGCGCACGATCGGGCGCAGCAGGTCAGGCACCACGGGAATGTCGGCGGCGAGTTCGCCGACACCCAGGCCCCAGCGTTGGGTGGCCGGGCCATCCTGTGGGCGCACCGGTTCGAGCGCGGCGTCGCCGAGTTGCACCATGCTTTGGCCGAGGGTTCCGCCGAGTTCGATCGCGCTTCCGGCGAGCGCTCCGCCGAGTTGGGCCGCGGTGGCGCCGAGTTGCCCGGCGCGCCCCGCCAGGTCGGCGACGAGGGAAACCATGATGGCGACCCTACGTCAACGTTGCGTCGACCGACTCCCGACCAATTCTTCGGCCAGCAGGGCGAGGATCGGTGAACAACCGGCCTCAACCTTGACCGCCGCCAGGTCGTCCCCGCGGGTGGCGCCGCGGTTGACGATCGCAATCGGCATCCCGAGTGCGGCAGCATGGCGGACGAACCGGTAGCCGGAGAACACCGTCAGCGACGATCCCGCCACCAGCAACGCCTCAGACTCCTCCACCAGTGCATACGCTTGTCGGACGGTTTCTTTGGCAACCGACTCGCCGAAGTAGACGATGTCGGGCTTGAGCATGCCGGCGCACTCGGGGCAGTCGGCAAACTGAAACGTGGCGGTGTCGGCCACCACGGCGTCGGCGTCGGGAGCCACCGCTAATCCCCCCACCCGTTCGGTGCGTTCCGCGAATCCGGGGTTGGCGGCCTCCAACTTCTCCGCCAGCGCAGCCCGGGACATGCCGTGGCCGCAGTCCAGGCATACCACTCGTGCGTAGGTGCCGTGCAGGTTGATGACTCTGCGACTGCCCGCCTTGGTGTGCAGCAGGTCGACGTTCTGGGTGATCACCCCGGTGGCCACACCCGCCCGCTCGAGGGCGGCCAGCGCGCGGTGCCCGGCGTTGGGTTGCGTGGCTGCCATGTGCCGCCAGCCGAGGTGGTTTCGCGCCCAGTACCGCTGGCGGTACTCGCGGCTTGAGGTGAACTGGCGGATCGTCATCGGGTTGGCCGGCGGGGAGTCCGGCCCCCGGTAGTCCGGGATGCCGGAGTCGGTAGAGATCCCCGCGCCGGTGAGCACCGCAAGCCGCCGCCCCGCCAGCAGTGCGACGAGTTCTGGGGCGTCCACGCATCCAGCCTACTTTTTCGCCCAAACCGCCAAACGGGCGGACAAGTGCGAGAAGAACCCGCCAAAACGTCGACCTCGGCGTGGCCGAGGGGCCCCTCAGGCGACAATGGGGCGTGGACTTTTTCTCCGCCTACCGGCACGGGTTCGTGCGGGTGGCCGCCTGCACGCATCGCACGGCGCTGGCTGATCCGGCGGCGAATGCGGCCTCGGTGCTGCGGATCGCCCGCGAGTGCCACGACGAGAGCGTGGCAGTGGCGGTGTTCCCGGAGCTGACGCTGTCCGGCTACTCGATCGACGACATCCTGCTTCAGGACAGCCTGCTCGACGCCGTCGAGGCCGCGCTCGCAGACGTGGTCGCCGGTTCGGCCGGCTTGCTCCCGGTGCTGATCGTCGGCGCGCCGCTGCGGCATCTGCACCGCATCTACAACACCGCAGTGGTGATCCACCGCGGGAAGGTGCTGGGCGTGGCGGTGAAGTCTTACCTGCCAACGTATCGAGAGTTCTACGAGCGACGCCAGATGGCTGCCGGCGACGACATGGGCGGGACGATCCGTGTTCTGGGTTCGGACGTGCCCTTCGGTCCCGGCCTGCTGTTCGCCGCCGACGACGTGCCCGGCTTGGTGCTGCACGTGGAGATCTGCGAGGACATGTTCGTTCCGGTGCCGCCGAGTGCCCAGGCAGCGCTGGCCGGGGCGACCGTGCTGGCCAATCTCTCCGGTAGCCCGATCACCATCGGCCGGGCGGAGGACCGCGCGCTGCTGGCCCGGTCGGCGTCCGCGCGCTGCCTGGCTGCCTACCTCTACGCCGCCGCCGGTGAAGGCGAGTCCAGCACCGACCTGGCCTGGGACGGCCAGACCATGATTTACGAGAACGGCCGCCTGCTGGCCCAATCCGAACGGTTCCCCAGGGGAGACCGCCGTTCGGTGGCCGACATAGACCTGGATCTGCTGCGCGCCGAACGACTTCGGATGGGCACCTTCGACGACAATCGCCGTCACCACCAGGCCGGCCTGGACCCGTTCCGTCGCATCGGTTTTCGGCTCGACCCTCCCGGCGGGGACATCGGCCTGTATCGCGAGGTCGAGCGGTTCCCGTTCGTACCCAGCGACCCGGCCCGGCTGGAGCAGGACTGCTACGAGGGCTACAACATCCAGGTCTCCGGGCTTGAACAGCGCTTGCGCGCGCTGAACTACCCGAAGGTCGTCATCGGCGTTTCCGGCGGCCTGGACTCCACCCACGCCCTCATCGTCGCCGCCAAGGCCATGGACCGCGAGGGGCGGCCCCGCAGCGACATCCTTGCCTTCACCCTGCCCGGGTTCGCCACCGGTGAGCGAACCAAGAACAACGCCATACGGCTGTCGAAGGCCCTCGGGGTGACATTCGCCGAGATCGACATCCGTTCCACGGCAGCGCTGATGCTCACCGAGATCGGGCATCCCTATGCCCGCGGCGAGAAGGTCTATGACGTGACCTTCGAGAACGTGCAGGCCGGCTTGCGCACCGACTATCTGTTCCGGATCGCCAACCAGTGCGGCGGCATCGTGCTGGGTACCGGTGATCTCTCCGAACTTGCCCTCGGCTGGTCGACTTACGGTGTCGGCGATCAGATGAGCCATTACAACGTCAACGCCGGCGTCCCGAAAACGTTGATTCAGCACCTGATTCGGTGGGTGATCGGCTCCGGGCAGTTCGACGACGAGGTCGGTGAGATCCTGCAGTCCGTGCTCGAGACCGAGATCACCCCGGAGTTGGTGCCCGCCGGGGAGGGGGAGGCGGTCCAGAGCAGCGAAGCCAAGGTCGGCCCGTATGCGTTGCAGGACTTCACCCTTTTTCACGTGCTGCGATACGGGTTCAGGCCGTCGAAAGTCGCGTTCCTGGCCTGGCATGCCTGGAGTGACGCCGAACGGGGAAGCTGGCCACCCGGGTTTCCAGTCGGCAAGCGTCCCGCGTACTCGCTACAGGATATTCGCCGCTGGCTCACCGTCTTTGCACAGCGCTACTACTCGTTCAGCCAGTTCAAACGATCGGCGATGCCGAACGGACCGAAGGTGTCCCATGGCGGCTCGTTGTCGCCGCGCGGGGACTGGCGGGCGCCCTCGGACATGCCGGCGACGGTATGGCTGACCGAGATCGAACGGGAGATCCCCGAGGGGTGAGCCCAACGCTTTGAAAGAGGACCAGGCCGCTGGACCCGTCGACGCCGGGCTACGATTCCGGCGCCGGCAATGCCGGCACCCACGTGTCGGGCATTCTCACCACTTCGGCCCCGCAACGGCCGGCGACAAGTAAGGCAGATCCGTGTATCCCAACCGCGAGGTTTATTCGCAGCCGCCTGTGGTGATGGTCACCGCGCAGGCAACGTTCATCGATTCGCCGCGGCTGCGTCAGCCAGAGAATCTGGCATCGCTTAGCGCAGCCCTGCAAGACCGCTTCCCGTTGAGCGATCAGATCAGTATGGGAATGGGTGCGGCGGCGGCACCCGGTCAGATGCCGCAGATGGTGCCTCAGTTCGCGCAGGTGCTGCGCAATGCCGACGCCACCGAGTCGCTCACCGTCACCTCGTGGTCCATCACCTACGAGACCACCGCTTACATCGAATTCGACATGTTCCTCACCGGGTTGGTGGCCTCCTGCCATGCCCTCGTCGCTTTGAACATCCGCCCGGCGCTGCGGCGCATCGGGTTGCGCTACATCAACGAAATTCGGGTGCCCGAACCGATGACAGACATGCGGGACTGGGCCACCTGGATCGACCCGGTGGCGCTCGGCGCGATGGCGATCACACCCGACGACGTGCCGGTTCGGACTCTGCAGGGCGCGGTTTCGTTCGACCTCGGCGGCGGCGGCGGGCTCAACGTGGGCTGTGCGGCGATCCCACAGGGCGGCGCCGTCAATCCCCAGTTCCTGGTCCGGCCGCCCGTTCCTCCCGGCCCCTGCTTTGTCGTCGACCTCGACGGCTACTTCGAAGTGGGCGAGGGCGTGACCATGCAGTTGAACAACGACGTGGTGGGGGAAACCCTCACCACAGTGCATGGACCCATCGGTACGGCGTTCCAGCGGGTGATCACTGACAATGCGCGTTCGCTGTTCCGCGGGGGTCCGGCACGTATCGCGGAAGTGGCCACCGGCCGGCACTCGCTGTAAGGGGCCGGGCGGGGTCCACTCCGACAAGAGTCCCTACCCGCCGGTTGGTGGATAACCGATACGCTGGGTCGATGAGCGTTGATGCCGCGCCGGAACCCGGTCTGCGGGAAACCGTCCACGAGGCCGCTCGGCGGGCCAGGGCAGCCGCGCGGGTGCTCGGTTGTTTGACCACGACGGTCAAGAACCGGGCTCTGCACGCGGCAGCGGACGCGGTGCTGGCCCACACCCACCAGATCCTGACCGCCAATGCCGAAGACCTGACGGCCGCGCGCGCCGCCGGCACGCCTGAGGCGATGCTCGACCGGCTGGCGCTCAACCCGCACCGGGTGGACGGGATCGCCGCCGGTCTGCGCCAGGTCGCGGGGTTGCCCGATCCGATCGGAGAGGTGCTGCGCGGAAGCACGCTGCCCAACGGTCTGCAGCTTCGTCAGCAGAGGGTTCCCCTGGGAGTGGTCGGGATCGTCTACGAGGGCCGTCCCAATGTCACCGTCGATGCCTTCGGTTTGACGCTGAAATCAGGTAACGCCGTCCTTCTGCGGGGCAGTTCGTCGGCGGCCAACTCCAACGCCGAATTGGTCCGGGTTCTGCGGGGCGCGTTGTGCTCCGAGGATTTGCCGGAGGACATCGTTCAGTTGCTACCGAGTGCCGACCGCTCCAGCGTCACCCACCTGATCCAGGCCCGCGGGTTGGTCGACGTGGTGATTCCGCGTGGTGGTGCCGGGCTGATCGACGCCGTCGTGCGCGATGCGACGGTGCCCACCATCGAGACGGGGGTCGGCAACTGTCACGTCTATATCCATTCCGGGGCGGACCTCGACGTAGCGGAACGGATTGTGTTGAACGCCAAGACCCGCCGGCCCAGCGTGTGCAACGCGGCGGAGACCCTGTTGATCGACGCCGCAGTGGCCGAGGCCGCACTTCCGCGCTTGGTCGGTGCCCTGCAGCAGGCCGGCGTGACCGTGCACGACAACCCGACCGAAGAAGACCTGCGCGCCGAGTATCTGTCGATGGACATCGCGTTGGCCGTGGTAGACGACATCGACGCCGCAATCGATCACATCAACACCTACGGGACCGGTCATACCGAGGCCATCGTGACCGGTGACCTTGCTGCGGCGCAACGCTTTACCGAACGGGTCGATGCGGCTGCGGTGATGGTCAACGCATCGACCGCCTTCACCGACGGCGAGCAGTTCGGGTTCGGCGCCGAAATCGGCATCTCCACCCAGAAGTTGCACGCTCGCGGCCCGATGGGTCTGCCCGAATTGACCTCGACCAAGTGGATCGTCTTCGGCGATGGCCAGATCCGCCCCGCCTGAACGGAGATTGGTGTGACTGATTCCGCTGCCACCCCCGGCGCGCTGGCGCCACTGTTCGCCGATATCGACGACGTCTCGCGCCGGTTGGCCGAGACCGGCTACCTACCCGACACCGCGACCGCGACCGCGGTGTTCCTTGCCGATCGGTTGGGCAAGCCGTTGCTCGTCGAGGGTCCGGCCGGCGTCGGCAAGACCGAACTGGCGCGGGCGGTGGCCCAGGCCACCGGTTCGGGCCTGGTGCGACTGCAGTGCTACGAGGGCGTGGACGAGGCCCGCGCGCTGTACGAGTGGAACCACGCCAAGCAGATTCTGCGCATCCAGGCCGCTACCGGTACCGACCATGACTGGGAGCGCACCAAGACCGACGTGTTCAGCGAGGAGTTCCTGCTCTCGCGGCCGCTGCTGACGGCGATCCGGCGCACCGAACCCACGGTGCTGCTGATCGACGAAACCGATAAGGCCGACATCGAGATCGAAGGCCTGCTCCTTGAGGTCCTGAGCGATTTCGCGGTCACCGTGCCGGAATTGGGCACCATCACCGCGTCGCGTAAGCCTCTGGTGGTGTTGACCTCGAACGCCACCCGCGAGTTGTCCGAGGCTCTGAAGCGGCGGTGTCTGTTCCTGCACATCGACTTTCCTGATCCGGACCTGGAACGCCGCATCCTGCTCTCCCGCGTTCCGGAGCTGCCCGAGCGACTGGCCGATGAGCTGGTCCGGATCATCGGCGTGCTGCGCGGCATGCAACTGAAGAAGCTCCCGTCGGTGGCCGAGACCATCGACTGGGGTCGCACGCTACTTGCCCTGGGCATGGACACCATCGATGACGCCACGATCGCCGCGACGCTGGGGGTGGTGCTCAAGCACCAGTCCGACCAGCAACGCGCCGCCGGTGAGCTCCGGCTGAACTGACATGGCCGCCCGCAGGATCCGCCCCCCGCAGCCGCTGGCACCCCACGGCCTGCCCGGTCACCTGGTCGGTTTCGTCGAAGCGCTTCGCTCGCAGGGAATCTCGGTGGGCCCATCGGAAACCGTGGACGCCGGTCAGGTGCTCGGCGTCTTGGACCTTGCCGACCGGGAGGCGGTGCGGGAAGGGCTGGCGTGCGCGGTACTGCGGCGCTCTGAGCACCGGCAGACCTACGACGCGATGTTCGATCTGTGGTGGCCGGCGGCCCTAGGCGGTCGCACAGTGGTGGCCGACGACGTTCCCGACGTCCCAGATGGGCAGGATCCGGGGGATCTGGAGGCGATGCGGGCCATGTTGCTGGACCTGCTCGCCGAGAACCCCGATATCGGTGACCTGGACGAGCGGCTGGTGGCGATGATCGCCCAGATCGTTTCGGCCCATGGCCGCTACACCTCAAGTCGCGGTACCTCCTACTCGTCGTACCAGACGCTCAAGGCGATGGGGCTGGACCAACTGCAGGGCCGGCTGTTGGCCGGCCTGCTGGCTCCATACGGCGACGACCCTTCGCCCACCCAACAGCAGATTGCGAAAGCTCTTGCTGCGCAGAAGATCGCGCAGCTGCGGCGGATGGTGGAGGGAGAGACCAAGCGGCGCATCGCCGAACGGCTGGGTCGAGAACACGTGCAGGCCTACGGCATTCCGCAACTTGCCGAGAACGTGGAGTTCCTGCGCGCCTCCGGCGACCAGTTGCGCCAGATGAGAAGGGTGGTTGCGCCGTTGGCTAGGGTTCTGGCCACCCGGCTGGCCGCGCGTCGCCGTCGTGCCCGAGCCGGCGCCATCGACCTGCGCAAGACTCTGCGCAAATCGATGTCCACCGGCGGTGTGCCGATCGACCTGGTGCAGCGTAACCCGCGTCCGGCGCGACCAGAGCTGGTGGTGCTGTGCGACATGTCCGGTTCGGTAGCCGGATTCAGTCACTTCACCCTGCTGCTTGTGCACGCGCTGCGCCAGCAATTCTCCCGGGTTCGGGTTTTCGCGTTCATCGACACCACCGACGAAGTCACCCATCTGTTCGGGCCCGACGCCGACCTGGCGGTTGCCATCCAGCGCATCACCCTGGAGGCCAAGGTCTTCACCCGCGACGGGCATTCCGACTACGGCAATGCGTTCGTCTCTTTCACCGAGAATTTCCCTGGTGTCCTATCGCCGCGCAGTTCGCTACTGGTCCTCGGCGATGGTCGGACCAATTACCGCAATCCCGCCACCGATGTCCTGTCCCACATGGTGACCGCCAGCCGGCACGCCCACTGGCTCAACCCCGAGCCGCAACATCTGTGGGGCAGCGGGGACTCGGCAGTGCCCCGCTACCAGGACGTCATCACCATGCATGAGTGCCGCTCGGCCAAGCAGCTCGCCGCTGTCATCGATCAACTCCTGCCGGTGTGACCCTGCGGGTGTGGCCTCCCCGCCCAAACCGACAAACGGGCGCGAAAGTGCGAGAAAACACCACCAAAACGTCGATCTCGGCGCTGATGGCAGTCCAGTAAGCTGGCAACCCATGCACCGCAGGCTCGGCGTTATGGGAGGGACATTCGATCCCATCCACAACGGCCATCTCGTCGCGGCCAGCGAAGTTGCCGACCTGTTCGGCTTGCATGAGGTTGTTTTTGTGCCCACCGGGCAGCCGTGGCAGAAGGGGCGCCACGTCACGCCGGCCGAGGACCGTTATCTGATGACGGTGATCGCCACCGCGTCCAACCCGCGGTTCTCCGTCAGCCGGGTGGACATCGACCGCGGTGGGCCGACGTACACGAACGACACATTGCGGGACCTGCGCGGGCAGAACCCCGACGCAGAGTTGTACTTCATCACCGGCGCTGACGCGCTGGGCTCGATCTTGACCTGGCAGGGCTGGGAGGAGTTGTTCACTTTGGCGAAATTCATCGGGGTCAGCAGACCGGGCTACGAACTCACCGATTCCCATGTGGTCGAGGCAGTCGACCAGCTTTCACCGGACGCGCTGAGGCTGGTCGAGGTGCCCGCGCTGGCGATCTCATCCAC
Organism: Mycobacterium sp.; assembly: GCA_020438845.1. Classification (GTDB taxonomy): domain Bacteria; phylum Actinomycetota; class Actinomycetes; order Mycobacteriales; family Mycobacteriaceae; genus Mycobacterium. Next base: position 53,555 of record JAGQTV010000039.1, read on the forward strand.
CGACTGCCGGAACCGGGCGGCTTCTGGGCGCCCGATCTGGTATTTGGTGCCCGACGGTGTTGTCCAGTACGTCGCGAAGCGGCGGCTGTATCGCGATGCTGTTCACCAGGTTTCGTCTGCAGGGGTCGGTTCGTGACCGCCACCGCCGAAGCGGTCCAGATGGCTGAAGTCGCAGCCCGGGCCGCGGCGGCCAAACTGGCCCAAGACGTCGTCATCATCGACGTATCCCAACAACTGGTCATCACCGACTGCTTCGTGATCGCCTCGGCCGCCAACGAGCGGCAGGTCAACGCGATCGTCGACGAGGTTGAGGAGAAGATGCGCCAGGCCGGGTACAAGCCCGCCCGGCGGGAGGGAGCCCGAGAAGGACGCTGGGTGCTGCTGGATTACGTCGACATAGTCGTGCACATCCAGCACACCGACGAGCGCGATTTCTACGCCCTGGACCGGCTGTGGCGCGACTGCCCGCAGATCGAGGTCGATCTCGAGGGCGTTCAGTTCGACGAGGAGCCGTTGTGAGGGTGCGTCACCTGGTGCTGCTGCGGCACGGGCAGACCGAGTTCAATGCCGGCAGTCGGATGCAGGGTCAACTCGACACCGACCTGAGCGACCTCGGCCGGGGGCAGGCGGTGGCCGCTGCCGAGGTCCTGGCCAAGCGGCAGCCGTTGGCCATCGTCTCCTCCGACCTGCGTCGGGCCTACGACACCGCGGTGACCCTGGCCGATTGCAGCGAAGTCGAGGTTCGGGTGGACAAGCGGTTGCGGGAAACCCACCTGGGGGATTGGCAAGGCTTGACCCACCAACAGGTCGATGCCATCGCGCCGGGAGCCAGGCAGATCTGGCGGGAGGACGCCACCTGCGCGCCGCACGGCGGGGAGAGCCGAATCGATGTCGCCGACCGCAGTGTTCCGTTGGTGGCCGAATTGGTCGCCGGTGAGGCGGGCTGGGGGGTTGATGATTGCGACCGGCCGGTGGTGCTGGTAGCTCACGGTGGACTGATCGCCGCGTTGAGCGCAGCACTTCTGGACCTTCCGGTGGACAACTGGCCGGTGCTAGGCGGAATGGGCAATGCGAGTTGGACGCAGCTGTCCGGTCACGGCCCCGCCGACGCCGACCCCGCTGACCTGCGCTGGCGGTTGGACGTCTGGAACGCCTCGGCCCAGGTCGCCAACGATGTGCTCTGACGGCCTTCGACCGCGTCAGGCATTGCTCGTCTTCTGTGACTCGTTGTCCTATTACGGTCCAGAAGGTGGGCTGCCGGCTGACGATCCTAGAATTTGGCCCAATATCGTTGCAGAACAGCTAGATTGGGATCTGGAACTGATCGGACGGATCGGATGGACCTGTCGTGACGTCTGGTGGGCGGCCACCCAGGATCCCCGCGCCTGGGCGGCGTTGCCCCGCGCGGGTGCGGTGATCTTCGCGACCAGTGGCATGGATTCGCTGCCCTCGCCCATTCCCACCGCCGCACGGGAAGGTATCCGTTACATTCGTCCGCCGTGGCTCCGGCGCTGGGTGCGGGACTTTTACGGGTGGCTTCAGCCGCGTCTCTCGCCAGTGGCGCGTTCGGCACTGCCACCGCAACTGACGGTCGACTACCTTGAGATGACCCGTGGTGCAATCGATTTCAACCGACCCCAAATACCGATCGTCGCCTGCCTGCCTTCGGTGCACATCGCGCCGACCTACGGCCGGGCTCACCACGGTCGCCCCGGTACGGCCAACGCCATCACGGACTGGGCAGCCGAGCACCGTATTCCCCTGGTGGATCTCAAGGAAGGGGTCGCCGAGCACATTCTGGGCGGGCGCGGCAATCCCGACGGAATCCACTGGAACTTCGAGGCACACCGTGCGGTCGCCGAGCTAATGCTCAAAGCCCTTGCCGAAGATGGCATTTCACCCCGCGAATCCGGGTGCTGATCCATGACGGTCGTCGTGGTGACCGACTCCTCGGTTCGGCTTCCGGGCGACCTCTGCCTCCGGATGGGCATCCGGATCGTTCCACTGCACATCCTGCTCGACGGACGTGACCTGCGCGATGGCATGGACCCGATTCCACCCGAGATTTATCAGCGTCAGGTGACAACGTCAGGGGCCAACCCTGAGGAACTGGCTATGGTCTACCGTGCTGCGCTGGCCGACAGCGCAGGAGATGGTGTTCTGGCCGTGCATATCTCGGCAGGCTTGTCCAGCACCATGGCCTCCGCGCGGAACGTCGCCAGCGGCTTCAACGGCGCGGTCCGAGTGGTGGACTCCCGGTGTGCGGGCATGGGCACCGGGTTCGTCGCTCTGGCTGCCGCCCATGCGGCGCGCAAGGGACATGATCTGGATTCCGTTGAGGTCCAAGCAGAGTCGACTGTTGACCGGGTGCATGCATTCGTCGTCGTGCAACGACTGGAGAACTTGCGCCGCAGCGGCCGGATTGGGGCCGCAGCGTCCTGGCTGGGCACCGCGCTCTCGGTCAAGCCGCTACTACGAATGGAAGACGGACAGCTGGTTCTCGCCCAGAGGGTGCGTACCACCACCAAGGCGACCGTCGCCATGGTCGAGCAGGTGCTGGATGTGGTAGGGGAGTGCCGAGCCAAACTGGCCGTTCAGCACGTCGATAACCTCTCCGGGGCAACCGATCTGGCAGCCACGCTGGCCAGCGCTCTGCCGGGCTGCGGTTCCCCGATGATCGTCGATTTCAGCCCGGTGATCGGTGTGCATCTGGGCCCGGGTGCGATCGGTGTGGTGGTGTGCCTGGAGGAAATCGTCGGCCCGAACGGCGATCGGTGACTTCCGTGATCCGCTTCCTCTGATCCACACCCTGGGCTTCATCCACAGGCTGCAGGGCTACTGACTTCTGCGGTCCCCTGCCGTCCGACAACCGATCTACGTTCTGTCCATGCCAACCGAGCAGCCGCTGAGAGCCCTGCACCGCCTGCGGGTGAATCCCGAATCCGACGCCGACGGCCGCACTCAGGACGTCGACGACGGCGAGATCCCGGTACCCAGCTGGGTTCCGGACGGGCGGCCGTCACGAGGCTCGGATTGGTGGGCCGCGATCCGGGCGGATCCAGGACGGGCCGGGGGCATCGCACTTGGGGCAGTGGCTGTGTTGGCCGTGCTGGTCACCGTATTCACTCTTCTGCGCAGTCAGCCGGCCGCGGTAGCCTCGGCGAAGTTACCGCCGGTGGAGATGGCTTCCTCCGCGTCCTCCTCTGCCGCCGCCCCGCCCTCCTCGTCGGCTCCGCACTCCAGTTTGGTCCCGAGCAGCCAGCCCGAGCGTCCGGTCGTGGTGAGTGTCGTCGGCCTTGTGCATCAGCCCGGCCTGGTCACCCTCGCCCCGGAGTCACGCATCGCTGATGCGGTGACGGCCGCGGGCGGACCGCTCTCCGGCGCCGACACCTTGGGGCTGAATCTGGCACGTCACGTCACCGACGGTGAGCAGGTCGTCGTCGGTATCGCGATGCCGGCCGGAAAGCCGCCGGTGCTGGGGAGTTCGGCCGGTGCCGGACCGGCTGCCCCAGCACCGGCAACCACCGGCACCAAACCCGCCGGTCCCGTCGACCTCAACACCGCCACCGTCGAACAACTCGACGCACTGCCAGGTCTCGGCCCGGTGCGGGCCGCCGCGATAGTCGCCTGGCGGACCAACAACGGCAAGTTCACCAGCGTCGACCAACTGGGCGAGGTCGACGGGATCGGCCCGGCACGGCTGGAGAAGCTGCGGCCGTTGGTGCGGGTCTGAGCCGTGCCCGCCGCTTTGGACCTCCGGCTGGTTCCCTCCGCGCTGGCCGCGTGGGCGGCGACTGCTGCGGCAATCACCTGGTGCTTAGGGCCGATGATCGCGAGCGGATGTGCCGTCCTTGCAGCGGGTTGGGCGCTGGCAGGGTGGCGCCTAGGCGGGCGGTACCCGATGTTGCTCGCCTTCCACGCCGGGGTGGTCGGTGCCGCCGTTGTGGGTGCCGGCTTCGGCCTCGCCGCCGGGCTACGAAGCGATGCCACCCTTCACCATCCGTTGAGCCAACGGTTCGGTGACACCGCCTGGATGACGGCCGCGGCGGATGAGAGCCCCCACTCCGTGGGCGGCGGCCGGCTGATGTTCCGGGCTCGACTCCTGCGCTTTGAGGACAGGGAGATGGCTTGTTCGGTCACAGTGTTCGCCGCAGCCCGGGACTTCTCCGAATTGACAGCCGGCCAGCCCGTCCGGTTCCGGGCTCGCATCTCCGGGCCGAAGCGCCGTGACCTGACCGTCGCAGTCCTGACCGTTACCGGTCGCCCGGAATTCGGCCAGGCCGGCCTGATTCAACGCACGGCTCAGTCGCTGAGGAAGGGATTCAGCGCGTTGGCCCGCGAAGTACTGCCCGCCGGCCAGGCAGCGATCCTGCCGGGCCTGGTGCTGGGAGACACAGCGATGGTCGACGCGGCGACCACCGCTGAGTTCCGCACCGCCGGCCTGACGCACCTTACTGCGGTGTCGGGTGCCAACGTCACGATTGTCTGCGGTGTGGTTCTGCTCTGTGCAGGGCTGATCGGGCCCCGCACCGCGGTGGTGCTGGCTGGGCTGGCGCTGGCGATGTTCGTCGTCGTGGTGCAACCCGGTGCCAGCGTCCTGCGCGCCGCGGTGATGGGGTCCATCACATTGCTTGCTGTGCTCACCTCCCGGCGGCATCAGACCATCCCCGCGCTGGCGGCCACCGTTCTCGCGGTGCTGCTTTGGGCTCCGCAGCTGGCGGTCGACGTCGGGTTTGCTCTGTCCGTATCGGCCACCGCGGCGCTGGTGCTGGTGGCACCGGTGTGGTCGGGCAAGCTCGTCGCGCGCGGATGGCCCAAGGTGCTTGCCGATGCGGTGTGCGTGGCTCTGGCTGCGCACGTGGTGACCGCCCCGCTCATCGCTGCGATCTCCGGCCGTCTGAGTTTGGTTTCCGTACTGGCCAACGTTGTCGTCGCGGTGGTCATCCCGCCGATCACCGTGCTCGGAACGGCGGCTGCCGCGCTGTCAGCAGTGTGGCCGGGGGCCGCCGGACTGCTGATCCGGTTCACCGGACCGGAGTTGTGGTGGCTGCTGAGCGTTGGCCATACCGCCGCCGAAGTGCCCGGCGCCTCGGTGCCGGTTCCAACGGGCTGGGCCGGGTTGGCCTGTGTTGGCGCGTTGACCATCACTGGGGTTCTGCTGTGGTCTCGATTGTGGTTCAGGAGACTGTGCGCGCTGCTCGCACTCTGTGTGCTGGCATGGTCGGTGTCCGGTCTGGTCGGCCCGGCGTGACACCATCGCATGTGTGAGTACCAAACCCGGCTTGCACTTGGTCCTCGGCGAGGAGGAACTGCTCATCGACCGGGCCGTCAGCTCCGTCGTGCGGGCTGCCCGAACTTCGGCCGGTTCGGAGGATGTTCCGGTCAACCGACTCCGGGCGGGCGAAGTGTCGACCAACGAACTCGCCGAGTTGCTCAGCCCGTCTCTGTTCGCCGACGAACGGGTCGTCGTCCTGGAATCCGCGGCCGAGGCCGGGAAAGACGCTGTGGCGTTGATCGCCGCGGCTGCCGCTGACCTGCCGCTGGGAACCGTGCTGGTGGTGGTGCATTCCGGAGGGGGCAGGGCCAAGGCACTGGCGACCCAGCTACGCGACCTGGGAGCGCAGACCCACGAGTGCGCCAAGATCACCAAGGCAGCAGAGCGGGCGACCTTCGTCCGCGCCGAATTCCGCGCTCTGAGGGTCAAGGTCGACGATGACACCGTGGCCGCATTGCTTGACGCGGTCGGCTCCGACATCCGGGAGCTCGCCTCGGCCTGTTCGCAGCTGGTGGCCGACACGGGCGGCCAGGTCGACGAAGCGGCGGTTAGGCGTTACCACAGCGGCCGCGCCGAGGTCAGTGGCTTCGACATCGCCGACAAGGCGGTGCTGGGCGATGTCGCGGGTTCGGCCGAAGCGCTTCGCTGGGCGATGGCACGCGGGGTACCCCACGTCCTGGTGGCCGACGCGCTCGCCGAAGCGGTGCACACGATCGCCCGGGTGGGGCCTCTGTCAGGTGATCCGTATCGGCTGGCCGGCGAGCTGGGTATGCCGCCCTGGCGGGTTCAGAAGGCGCAGAAGCAATCGCGCCGCTGGTCAGGGGAGAAGGTCGCCACCGCCATCCGGCTGGTGGCGGCACTCAATGGCGACGTCAAAGGCGCGGCAGCCGACGCCGACTATGTCTTGGAGAACACGGTCCGCAAGGTTGCGGAGTTGGTGGCCGGCCGCTGATCCGCGGCGATCAGATCTTCTTGAACGCCTGTGCCAGCGCCGACTTCTTATTCGCGGCCTGGTTCTTGTGGATCACGCCTTTGGTGGCGGCTTTGTCCAGCTTGCGGCTCGTCGAGGCCAGCAAGTCCGCCGCCTTGTCCTTGTCGCCCTCGCTGGCAGCGGCGCGGAACGAGCGGATCGCAGTGTGCAGCGACGACTTCATCGACTTGTTACGCAGCCTGCGGCGCTCGTTGGTGAGGTTGCGCTTCTTCTGCGACTTGATGTTGGCCACGCGTGCTCGTTCCTTCGGGTGAAAGCTTATCTTGGTCAGCCGGGGCCAATTGCCCTCGCGGCGCTACCCGACGATACCAGCTTGGGTATTGCATGCCCAAAATGAAGCGGGTCAGCCTGCGGAAACGGCAGTTCTGATGCAGCATGTGAAAGGTGACCTCGAGTACCAGGCGGAGCAGCACGCGAACCACGCCACGACCGCAGGCCAAAACCAGCACCGATGACGATGACTCCGACATCTTTGTGGGCTACCGCGACCTCGGCCCGTACTCGGCCGCGTTCGACGAGATGTTCGATCGGCGGCGCCGGGTGCGGACCCCTTACAAAGGGATCAACACCGAACTCGCGCCAACGGACTCCGACGAGCTTGAGGCCCGTGCCGACGCGCTCGGGCGGGCGTTCGTCGACCAGGGCATAACGTTCTCGCTCAGCGGCGAGGAAGAGCGGCCTTTCCCACTCGATCTGGTGCCGCGGGTAATCGCCGCCGCCGAGTGGGCCAAGCTCGAGGCCGGAATCACCCAACGGGTGATCGCGCTGGAACGGTTTCTCGACGACATCTACGGTGACCAGGAAATTCTGCGCGATGGCGTGCTCCCGCGCCGGCTGGTGACTTCCTGCGAGCACTTCCACCGGGAGGCCGCCGGCATCAGCCCTCCCAACGGAGTCCGCATCCACGTCGCCGGCATCGACATCATCCGCGACGGTCAGGGCGTCTTCCGGGTCCTGGAGGACAACCTGCGCTCACCATCAGGGGTGTCCTACGTCATGGAGAACCGCCGGGCCATGACCCGGGTGTTCCCCAACCTGTTCGCCACCCACCGCGTTCGGGCCGTCGACGACTACCCGTCGCACCTGCTGCGCGCATTACGCAACGCGGCGGCGACCAACGAGGCCGATCCCACCGTCGTGGTGCTGACGCCCGGGCCCTTCAACTCCGCCTACTTCGAGCATTCGCTGCTGGCCCGGCAGATGGGTGTGGAACTGGTCGAGGGACCAGACCTGTTCTGCCGCGACAACGCCGTCTACATGCGGACCACCGCGGGCGAGCGCCAGGTCGACGTGATCTACCGCCGCATCGACGACGTCTTCCTCGACCCCATGCAGTTCCGGCCCGACTCAGTGCTTGGGGTGGCCGGCGTACTCAACGCGGCGCGCGCCGGGAACGTGGTGATCTCCAGTGCGGTCGGCAACGGGGTCGGCGATGACAAACTCGTCTACACCTACGTTCCGACCATGATCGACTACTACCTCGGGGAGAAGCCGCTACTGGCCAACGTCGACACGCTGCGCTGCTGGCTCGATGAAGAGCGCGAGGAGGTTCTCGACCGCATCGAGGAACTGGTGATCAAACCCGTGGAGGGCTCCGGCGGCTACGGCATCGTCTTCGGCCCCCATGCCTCGGAGAAGGAAATTGCTGCGGTGCGCCGCAAGGTGCAGGCCGACCCGCGGTCCTGGATCGCCCAGCCGGTGATGCAACTCTCCACCGTTCCGACCAAGATCGGGGACACCCTGGCACCGCGGCACGTTGACCTGCGCCCGTTCGCTGTCAACGACGGCGAAAAGGTCTGGGTGTTACCGGGCGGACTCACCCGAGTGGCCCTGGTCGAGGGATCGCTGGTGGTCAACTCGAGCCAAGGTGGCGGATCCAAGGACACCTGGGTGCTTGCCTCCCGAACCTCGTCGGCAGTCCAGGAACTGGCCGCCGCCAAGGTAGTACGTAAGTTGCCGCCTGCTGCCATCGGCGCCGCCGACATGCATCCGCTGCACCAACAGTCCGGCCAACAGCAGCAACAACAACAGCAACAGCAGAGCGGAGACCAGTAATGTTGGCGCGCAACGCCGAAGTGTTGTTCTGGATCGGCCGCTACGTCGAACGCGCCGATGACACCGCCCGCATCCTCGACGTCGCCGTGCATCAACTGCTCGAGGACTCCACCGTCGACCCCGACGAGGATTCGCGAGTCCTGTTGCGGGTATTGGGTATCGAGCCACCGGAGACCAAGCTGGACATGTGGTCGCTGACCGATATCGTCGCGTTCCAGCGGGGGCTGCCGGCCGGTTGTTCGATCGTCGACGCCATCACCGCCGCGCGGGAGAACGCGCGTTCGGCCCGCGAGGTCATCTCCAGTGACATGTGGGAATGCCTCAACACCACCTACAACAGGCTTGGCGAGCGTGAGCGTGCCGCCCGACGGCTCGGTCCGCACGAGTTCCTCAGTTTCATCGAGGGCCGTGCCGCCATGTTCGCCGGCCTGACGGACTCAACGCTGTCCCGCGACGACGGCTACCGCTTCCTGATGCTGGGCCGGGCGATCGAACGGGTCGACATGACGGTGCGTCTGCTGCTGGCGCGAGTGGGCGATAGGGCCTCGTCGCCGGCGTGGGTCAGTGTCCTGCGGGCCGCCGGAGCCCACGACACCTACCTGCGCACTCACCGCGGGGTGCTCGACGCCAACCGGGTTGTCGAGTTCATGTTGCTGGACCGGATGTTCCCTCGGTCGGCGTTCTACTCGCTCAGGTTGGCCGAGCACAGTCTGGACCAACTGATGCAGGGCTCTGCCGAGCGTGACGGCCCCGGCGCCGAGGCGCGCCGACTGCTCGGCACCGCCCGCAGCGGACTCGAGTTCGTCCGTCCGGGCGAGGTCCTCGATGATCTCGAGGGCCGGCTCGCGTCGTTGAAGGTCACCTGCCATGAGGTTGGAGAGGCATTGGCAATGCAGTATTTTCGGCCCATTTTGTGGGTGTCCTGGACCGATGCGGGCGTTGAGTTGGCCCCCAAAGCGAGGATTGAGGAGGGCCGGATCTGATGTGGCGGATGCGTGTGGTGCACACGACCGGTTATCGTTACAAAAGCCCGGCGGCTGCGTCCTACAACGAGGCCCGGCTGACGCCACGGTCGGATTCCCGGCAGAACGTGATCGTCAACCGAGTCGAAACTACGCCCGCGACAAGGTCGTACCGCTACGTCGACTACTGGAGGACAGCGGTCACGGCGTTCGACCTGCATGCGCCGCACCTCGAATTGGAGGTTACGTCGTCCTCCGTGGTCGAAACCGAAAGGGCCGAATCCCCAGCTGCCAATGCGAATTGGGACGATCTGGAGTCCGAGGCGATCGCGGACCGGTACGACGAAGTGCTCGCCCCGACGCCCTACACGCCGAGCAGCAAGCGAATCGACCGGGTGGGCCGTCACCTCGCCAAAGGTCGCGAACCGCATGAGGCCGTCCTGGGCGCGGTCGACTGGGTGCGCGACCAACTTCAGTACGTGCCGGGCACCACTGGCGTGCACACCTCGGGCTTGGACGCACTCGCAGAGGGTAAGGGGGTCTGTCAGGACTTCGCGCATCTGTCGCTGATTCTGCTGCGGTCCATGGGGATTCCCGCCCGCTACGTGTCTGGCTATCTGCATCCCAAGGCGAACGCCAGGATCGGTGAAGTGGTCCAGGGGGAGAGTCATGCCTGGATCCAGGCATGGACCGGCAGTTGGTGGAATTATGACCCCACCAACGACACCGAGATCAATGAGCAATACATCAGTGTGGGCAGCGGGCGCTGCTACGCGGACGTGACACCACTGAAGGGCATCTATCTGGGTCAGGGCTCCAGCCAGTTGGGTGTCACCGTCGAGATGACAAGGCTCGCTTAGCCTTTCAGGCCACCGATACGCGCAACAAATCGTTGCCGAGTTCCACCGTGCCGTCGAACTCCGTTGCTGCCAGCGCCCGCCATTGGTCCTCCTGGCCGGGCATCAGCGGTGGGACGTAGTGGGTCAGGATCAGGGTGTCGACGCCCGTGCGGGCGGCGGTGGCCGCGGCTTGTTCGACTGACGAGTGGTAGTCCAGGATGTCGCGGATCCGCTGGGCGGGCATCTGCGCAACGAGATCGCCGCGGATCGCGGTGTGCACCAGCGCGTCGGCCCCGCGGGCCAGTTCGTCCAACGACGAGCACGGCACGGTGTCGCCGGCCAGCACTACCGATGTGCCGTCGTGCTCGATGCGGAAGGCGATGGTGGGCTCCACCGGACGGTGGTCGGTGGGAGCGACGGTGATTCGCACGTCGCCGGAATCCCACACCTGACCGTGGGTGTACTCCTGCACCTCGATCCTGGGCGGTTCGGTGATATCGGCGTGGTGGTGAATGCGGTAGGAGATGTCCGGCGCCAGCGCCGCCAAGGTCGCCTCCACCACTGCCTTGGTCCCGGGCGGCCCGATGACGGGGAGTGGGTTCGGCCCCATGGTGCTGACCCACCGGGTGGTGATCACATCGGAGAGGTCGGTGATGTGGTCGCTGTGCAGGTGGGTGAGCAGCAACGCGGACAGTCCCGCCGCCTGGGCGCCGGCCGCCGCGGCGCGCATCAAGGCCCCTCGACCGCAGTCCACCAGGAAGAGCTGCTCACCCGCTCTGATCAGGGTGGACGGACCCGCCCGGTTGGGGTCCACGATCGGGCTGCCGGTGCCGAGCAGGGTGACGTCGATCATTGAACTGTTTTACCTCCGCGTTTCGCTCGGACTGGACTTCTGCCGTGCGTCCGTGCGCGTAGCCTATGTGATATCAGTCACTGTGATATCAGTCACTGTGATGTCAGCCATAGGGAAGGGCGCCATGCGTATCGCGGACATTCTGCGGAGCAAGGGGTCGGCGGTGGCCACCGTGACCCAGACGACCTCGGTAACCGGCCTGCTCGCGGATCTGACGCTGCAAAACGTGGGTGCCATGGTCGTGATCGGCCCGGAGGGGGTGGTGGGCATCGTCTCGGAGCGTGACGTCGTCCGGCAGCTGCACGAGCACGGCCCGGAACTGCTGCGCAAGCAGGTCGGCGACATCATGAGCAGCGAGGTGCTGACATGTTGCCCTGACGACAACATCGACGATCTTGCTGCGCTCATGACCAACAAGCGGATCCGGCATATTCCGGTCCTCGACGGGGGCAGGCTTGCCGGCATCGTCAGCATCGGTGACGTGGTGAAGAACCGGATGGAGGAACTTCAGGCCGAGCAGGCTCAACTGCAGGCCTACATCACCCAGGGAGGCTGAACACGGGCGCCGCGGCTAACTCCAGGAGTAGTCCGCACGCAACCGCATGGCGACCACGTCGAAGGTGACGCGGTCCAGGATCGCTCCCTCTCGCCGGATGCTCTCCTCGGGCACATCGAGCACGCGGTCCAGGCGCACATAACTGGGCCGGTCCTCGCCCCCCGAGTCGCTTGAGTCCCAGTTGCCGGTCCCGATGCCGACCCAGGACCGGTCATGGGCATGGCGGGGTTGGCTGGACAACATGAGTCCGAGCAGGGTCTGGCGGTCCCGGCCGACGACCAGCACCGGGCGGTCCTTACCCCTGGTCGGGTCGTCCTCGTAAACGACCCACGTCCACACGACTTCGCCCGGGTCCGCGCGTCCGTCGAGGTTGGGCGCATAGACGAGGCGACGGGCCCGATGTGCGGTCGGGGCACTGTCCTGGGTCACCGGCCGCCCCGCGGTGATCTCCACCTGCGGGGGTGCCGGCAAGGCGCCGGCGACCAGCGCTTCGATGCCCATCATGATGCCCTGCTGGATCACCCGTTGCACGGTTGCAGGGTTCTGCAAACCGCGGATGAACTTCGGAGCCTCGTTGAAGACCAGGTTCTCGGTGGACTTCAGGATGTGCTGAAACGTCTTCCACTGCGACGCCATTCTTGAGAGCATAGCGACGCCGAAAAATCGGCGGCGGCCCGTGATTGTGATCCGGCCCGTCGGACTCGATACGCTGATGCCCCGGTAAAGACCGCCCGAGTACCGCCCACCAGGAGATTCCCATCAGCAGTTTCGCCGACAAGACGTTCACGGCGCCGGCGCGGATCCGTAACTTTTGCATCATTGCTCACATCGACCACGGCAAATCGACGCTGGCCGACCGGATGCTGCAGTTGACCGGCGTGGTCGACGAGCGTTCGATGCGGGCCCAGTACCTGGACCGGATGGACATCGAGCGCGAGCGCGGCATCACGATCAAAGCGCAGAATGTGCGCCTGCCCTGGACCGTCAGCAGCGGCCCGGAGGCCGGGCAGGAGTATGTCCTGCACCTGATCGACACCCCCGGTCACGTCGACTTCACCTACGAGGTGTCACGGGCACTGGAAGCGTGTGAGGGCGCGGTGCTGCTGGTCGATGCGGCGCAGGGCATCGAGGCCCAGACCCTGGCCAACCTTTATCTGGCCCTCGACCGTGACCTGGCGATCATTCCGGTACTCAACAAGATCGACCTGCCAGCCGCAGACCCGGAGCGTTACGCCGGCGAACTGGCCCACATCATCGGCTGCGAGCCCGATGAGGTGCTCCGGGTATCGGGCAAGACCGGCGAGGGCGTCGCTGCCCTGCTCGACGAGGTCGTCCGGCAGGTTCCGGCACCGACGGGTGACGCCGATGCCCCGGCCCGGGCCATGATCTTCGACTCCGTCTACGACATCTACCGGGGCGTGGTCACCTACGTCCGGGTGGTGGACGGCAAGATCACCCCGCGCGAGCGCATCAAGATGATGTCCACCGGCGCCACCCACGAGTTGCTTGAGGTGGGCATCGTCTCGCCGGAGCCCAAACCCACCCAGGGGCTCGGGGTCGGCGAGGTCGGATATCTCATCACCGGGGTGAAGGACGTCCGCCAGTCCAAGGTCGGCGACACCGTCACCACCGCCCGCCACGGCGCCACCAAGGCGCTGACCGGGTACCGCGAACCCAAGCCGATGGTCTACTCGGGCCTGTATCCCGTGGACGGCTCGGACTATCCGAACCTGCGCGACGCCTTGGACAAGCTGCAACTCAACGACGCCGCGCTGACCTACGAGCCGGAAACCTCGGTGGCCCTCGGATTCGGTTTCCGTTGCGGCTTCCTGGGCCTGCTGCACATGGAGATCACCCGCGAGCGCCTCGAGCGCGAGTTCGACCTTGACCTGATCTCCACCTCGCCCAACGTCGTGTACCGCGTCATTCAGGAGGACGGGGCCGAGAAGATCGTCACCAACCCGTCGGACTGGCCCGAGGGCAAGATGCGCGAGGTCTACGAGCCGGTGGTCAAGACCACCATCATCGCGCCCAGCGAGTTCATCGGGACCATCATGGAGCTCTGCCAGTCCCGCCGCGGCGAACTCGGCGGCATGGACTACCTGTCGCCGGAGCGTGTGGAACTGCGCTACACCATGCCGTTGGGCGAGATCATCTTCGACTTCTTCGACTCACTGAAGTCGCGTACCCGCGGCTACGCCAGCCTGGACTACGAAGAGGCCGGCGAGCAGGAGGCCGCACTGGTGAAAGTCGACATCCTGCTGCAGGGCGAGGCCGTCGACGCCTTCAGCGCGATCGTGCACAAGGACTCCGCTCAGGCCTATGGCCACAAAATGACCACCAAGCTCAAAGAGCTCATTCCCCGCCAGCAGTTCGAGGTGCCGGTGCAGGCCGCCATCGGGTCGAAAATCATTGCCCGCGAAAATATCCGGGCCATCCGCAAAGACGTTCTCGCGAAGTGCTATGGCGGTGACATCACCCGCAAGCGCAAGCTGCTCGAGAAGCAGAAAGAAGGCAAGAAGCGGATGAAGACCATCGGCAGGGTGGACGTCCCGCAGGAGGCGTTCGTGGCTGCGCTGTCCGCCGACGCCGCCGGGGATAGGGCGGGCGACAAGAAGGGCAAGTAGGCGCCCGCGCTCAGGCGTGCCCGGGGGTCGTTCCCCGAACGACGGTTTCCCGCCCGCCGCCCGATGGCCCACCGTGGGTGCCCGGGATCAGTCTGGGTACCCGGCGCTGATAGTCGCGGTAGGAATTGCCCAGTGCGGCAACGAGGTCGCGCTCCTCAACCCGAACACCCACCAGGATGTAGCCGGTCGTTGCCGCGGCGAACAACAGATGGCCGACTGTCATGGTGGGTGTTGCCCAGAACGCGATGATGAATCCGGCCATGATCGGATGGCGGACGAACCGGTAGAACATGGTGGTCCGGAACGGGACATGGCTGTAAGCCCGTTGCCGCCAGGCGAGGTACACCTGTCGTAATCCGAACAGATCGAAATGGTCGATCATGAACGTCGACCCCAGGACGATCAGCCAACCGGCCCAGAACAGTGCCTGCAGAGCGATCCGGCCTGGCCCCCAGGTCACGTCCCAGACAATGTCTGCAATGGTGCGCCACTGCCAGAACAGCAGGGCCAGAAGGAGGCTCGACGCCGACACGTAGGTGCTCCGCTCAACAGCGGCCGGCGCGAATCGGGTCCACCAGCGTTTGAAGGCCGGCCGGGCCATGATGGTGTGCTGTGCGGCGAACAGACCGATCAGCACCAGATTGACCGCGATGGCTTGGCCGAGGGGCGCTCCGATGCCGTCGTCGACGGTTCGGGGGACAGGGAAGCCCCCGAGAAAGCCGACAAGGTAGCCGAAGACAACCAGAAAAACCAGATAGCAGAGGACTCCGTAGCCGACAGTCAGTACCCGGACCATAGTTGTCGGGTAGCCCCGAATCCGACTGCCTAAACGGGCAGTCAGATCACCGCCGGTCAGGTCGGAGAGTTGGCCGGCAGGAACACCCCGGTGCTGTCCGCCTGTTCCTCGGCGCGGATGACGTGGACCACCGCGTTGATGAGCGCCAGGTGGGTGAAGGCCTGCGGAAAGTTACCCAGGTGGCGGCCGGTGCTGGTCTCGATTTCCTCGGCGTAGAGATGCAACGGGCTGGCGAAGGACAGCAACCGCTCACACAAATGGCGGGCTCTGCTGAATTCGCCGATCTCCACCAACGCCGACACCAGCCAGAACGAGCAGATGGTGAACGAGCCCTCCTCCCCGGAAAGTCCGTCGTCGGTCTCTTCGGTGCGGTAGCGCAGCACCAGCCCGTCTTCGGTCAGTTCGTCGGCGATTGCCAGCACCGTGGCGCGCACCCTTGGATCGTCGGACGGCAGGAACCGCAGGAGCGGAACCAGCAGCAAGGAGGCGTCCAGGGCGTCGCTGCCATAACGCTGGGTGAGAACGCCGCGGGAATCCACCCCGTTGGCCAGGATGTCGGCTTTGATCTCTTCGGCGATGGATCGCCACTGCTGGCAGTAGCTCTCCTCGCCCTGCAACTCGGCCAGCTTCGCACCGCGGTCCAATGCCACCCAGCACATCACTTTCGAGGAGGTGAAGTGCTGCGGTTCGCCCCGGACCTCCCAGATTCCGCGGTCGGGTTCGCGCCAGTGCTTGATCGCCTCCTCGACCTGGTCCTTCAGCACCGGCCAGAGGGAATCGGAGATGTTCTCCCGCGATTTGCAGTGCAGATACACCGAATCCAGCATGGTTCCCCAGATGTCGTGCTGGCGTTGGTTGTAGGCACCGTTGCCGATCCGGACCGGCCGCGCGCCGTCATAGCCGGACAGGTGGTCAAGCTCATCCTCGACCAACTCCCGCTCTCCGCCGACGGCGTACATCACCTGAAGCGGTTCACGCTCGCCGTTGTTGGCCCCGGACACGTCGGCGATGAAGGAGAAGAAATCGTCGGCTTCGCGATCAAGCCCCAGGGTGTACAAACCCCACAGGGCGAAGGTCGAGTCGCGGACCCAGGCATAGCGGTAATCCCAGTTGCGGGCACCGCCGGGAGTTTCGGGCAGCGAGGTGGTACTCGCGGCCAGCAGAGCGCCGGTCGGCGAGTAGGTCAGGCCCTTGAGGGTCAGCGCACTGCGCTGTAGGTAGGCGCGCCACGGGTGGTCGGGGAAATGGCCGATGTTGATCCACTGACGCCAGGCCTCGCTGGTCTGCCACATCTTCTGGGTGGCTTCCTTGTAGGTCTGCGGTGCCGGATGTCTCGACCAGGACAGTGCGACGAAGACGTCGTCACCCTCTTTGAGCCGGGTGCGGGCGCGGGCCTCCCGGCCCTCCAGACCGATGCGGAGGTTGGTCGTCAGCCGCAGGGTCGGGTGGGCATCGGGGTCGGTACGGGCCCGGGCGATCGCCTCGCCGTAGGCGTTGGAGGAGTAGTCCCACTTCGCGTTGATGCGACCGTAGTCAAACGACGGTTCGCAATTCATGATGAGTTCAACGGTGCCGCTCACGCAGCGCACCGTGCGCAGCAGGATGTGTTCCGCGTCCCAGTCCATCGGGGTGCGGCGGTGGGTCCGCGACCGCGCCTCCAGGTCATGCCACGGGCCCATCACCAGCGCGTCGCGCACGATGATCCAACCTGTGGGCGTCTGCCACGTGGTCTCCATGATCAAGCTGCCCGGCAGGTAGCGGCGGGCAGCCGGCACCGTCACACCGTAGGGTCCGAGCCGGAAATGGCCGGCGCCCCGGTCGAGGATCGCCCCGAACAGGCTGGGTGAATCAGGCCGCGGCACGCACATCCACTCCACCGCACCGGACGCCGATACCAGGCAGGTGTTCTCGCAGTCGGACAGGAAGGCGTAGTCGGCGATCGGTGGGAACGAGCTTCGCAGCGCGCCACTTGGGCCGTGTGATCCTGATCTGGTTGCCGACGGCGGATCGTCACCGCCGGTCTGCATATCTGCCGGTTCGACGTGCTCAGCCATCGCGACATCATCGCGCACTCGGCGCACAGACGACAGTCTTTCGCCGCTCTGGAGCGTCCGGGGCATAGGCTTGGTTGATGGCCGGGTTCCTGAACTGGTGGGATGGCGCTGAGTTGTGGCTGTCCGGGCGGGGTTTCGTGCTGCAGACCGTCATCGTCATGCCAGTCGTGCTTGCATTGGCCTTCGGGGTCGCCGTCGGGGTGGACGCGTTGCTGGGTATGAGCATCCGGGCCTTCCGTGGCGTCGAGGACGCCCCGGGACTGAAGGTGTTGCGCCGACTCCACGATCCCGGGGTGGAGCAAGACGGTCCCGCTCGGGACAGGGTCCGGCAGTGAGCGGGATGCCGCGATCCAGGGTGACTCTGGCACTGGTGGCCCTGCTCGTGCTTGTTGTGCTGGTCTGGTTGCTCAATCGCTGACCGAACCCCTGCTACGCTTCGCGGTATGAGGTCGGCAACTGCTGGAATCGGCGCGGCGACGGTCGTCGCCCACGATGTCCGTGGCGTTGCCGACGTTTGCTGTTGTCGCTGACCCCGCCGTCCGTTCGCGGTTGAGGTGTCGGTGTCGTTAGAAGTGCGCACTGCCACGCTGTTGTGACGGGCATCCTCCTGCACCAGATCACAAGAAGGGCTGCTCATGAAGATCTCCGTGGTCTCGCGCTGGCGCACCGGCGTTACGCTGGCCGCCGCCGTTGCGGTGCTGGCTGCTTGCGGCGGGGGGCCCAGCGACGTCGTCGGCGGGGGCAAGGAGGATGCGGACACCACCCTCAACCTGGTCGCCTACTCCGTGCCCGAGCCTGGGTGGAGCAAGATCATCCCGGCGTTCAGCGCGACCCCGGAGGGCAAGGGGGTCGGCGTCACGGCCTCGTACGGCGCCTCCGGCGACCAGTCCCGTGGTGTGGCGGAGGGCAAGCCCGCCGACGTCGTCAACTTCTCTATCGAGCCGGACGTGGCGCGGCTGGTCAAAGCCGGCAAGGTTTCCCCGGAGTGGAACTCCGACGTCACCAAAGGCATCCCGTTCGGTTCGGTGGTCACGCTGGTGGTCCGAAAAGGCAATCCCAAGAACATCAAGGACTGGGACGACCTGCTGAAGCCCGGCGTTGAAGTGGTCACGCCCAGCCCGCTGAGCTCTGGTTCGGCGAAGTGGAACCTGCTTGCGCCCTACGCCGCGAAAAGCGACGGAGGCAAGAACCAACAGGCGGGACTGGACTTCGTCAGGAAGCTCGTCAGCGACCACGTCAGAATGCGGCCGAGTTCGGGCCGCGAGGCCGCCGACGTATTCCTGCAGGGCAGTGGGGACGTGTTAGTCAGTTACGAGAACGAGGCGATCAACATCGAACGACAGGGGCTCGATAAGGAGGGCGGCGAGATCGAGCACCTCAACCCGCCGCAGACGTTCAAGATCGAAAGCCCGGTAGCGGTCGTGACCACCACTGCTCACCTGGTGAAGGCCGTCGCGCTGAAGAACTTCCTGTTCACCACCGAGGGCCAGAGGATCTGGGCGCAGGCCGGTTTCCGGCCGGTCGATCCCGGCGTCGCCGCGGAATTCGCTAAAGACTTCCCGGTCCCGCAGAAGCTGTGGACCATCGCCGACCTCGGCGGCTGGACGGCAGTGGATGCCGGGCTGTTCGACAAGGAGAACGGGGCGATCACAGCCATCTACAAGAAGGCCACCGGGTGACATCCGCTCTTGAGGATCCGACCTGGGCCCGGCGCGACACTGCCACGCCGGGCCTGGTCGGTGCCGCGTCGATCTGGCTAAGCGTCATCGTGCTGCTGCCACTGGCTGCCATCGTGTGGCAGTCCGCCCAGGGCGGATGGAGCCAGTTCTGGGCGGCGATCACTTCCACGGCTGCCCTGGAGTCTTTCCGGGTTACGTTGATCGTCGCCCTGGGCGTCACTGTGGTCAACACGGTCTTGGGTCTCCTGGTCGCGTGGGTGTTGAGCCGCGACGACTTCCCGGGCCTGCGGTTGGTGGACACAGTCATCGATCTGCCGTTTGCGCTACCGACCATCGTGGCGAGCCTGGTGATGCTCGCCCTCTACGGGCCGGGCAGTCCGGTGAACCTGCATCTGCAGCACACCAGGTGGGGTGTGGGTGTTGCGCTGTTGTTCGTGACCCTGCCGTTCGTGGTCCGCTCGGTCCAACCCGTCCTGTTGGAATTGGACCGCGAAGTCGAGGAGGCGGCAGCTTCGTTGGGGGCTGACGTTCCGGTCATCTTCCGCCGGGTGGTCCTGCCGGCGCTGTTGCCGGCCCTGCTGTCCGGCGCCGGTCTGGCGTTCTCCCGGGCCATCGGCGAGTTCGGGTCGGTGGTCCTCATCGGTGGGGCGGTGCCCGGTGAGACCGAGGTGTCCTCGCAGTGGATCCGCACCCTGATCGAGAACGACGACCGCACCGCCGCGGCCGCGGTCTCCGTGGTCCTGCTCGCCGTCTCGTTTCTGATTCTTCTCGCGCTGCGGATTCTGGGCTCGCGGGCAGCCAGGCGGCAGGAGTCGGCGCCGTGACGCTCTCGCCGTGGGCCCGGTATCTGATCCGGTCCGTCGCGCTGGTCTATGTCACGGTTCTGGTGGTCGTGCCGGTCGGGTTGATCCTGCTGCGCACCTTCAGGCCCGGCTTCGGTGCCTTCGTCGATTCGATCACCACCCCGGCGGCGATCTCGGCGCTGGACCTTTCGCTGTTGGTGGTCGCCATCGTCGTGCCCCTCAATGTCATATTCGGCGTGCCCACGGCTTTGCTGCTGGCGCGCAAGCGCTTTCGTGGCAAGGGCCTGCTTCAGGCAGCCATAGACCTGCCGTTCGCCGTCTCGCCGGTGATCGTCGGGGTGGCGCTGATCCTGCTGTGGGGGAGCGCCGGGCTGCTCGGCGTCGTTGAGAACGGACTCGGGCTGAAGATCATCTTCGGTCTGCCGGGCATCGTGCTGGCGAGCATCTTTGTCACGGTGCCGTTCGTCATCCGCGAGGTCGAACCCGTCCTGCACGAGTTGGGAACCGACCAGGAGGAGGCCGCCGCCACCCTCGGTGCGACGTGGTGGCAGACGTTCTGGCGGATCACGCTGCCCTCGATTCGGTGGGGTCTGACCTACGGCGTCGTGCTCACTGTCGCCCGCACCCTGGGGGAGTACGGCGCGGTGCTCATGGTGTCGTCGAATCTGCCCGGAAAATCACAGACGCTCACGCTGCTGGTGTCGGACCGCTACAGCCGGGGCGCAGAGTACGGCGCATACGCACTCTCCACACTGTTGATGATGGTCGCGGTGCTCGTCCTGGTAGCCCAGGTCATTCTGGACGCCCGGCGCGGCAAAGCGACCCGATGAGGAATCCCGGCGAAGAAACCCACGTTATGAAACAAAAAGCTGACGCGATCACCGTCACCGGCGCCAACAAGCGCTACGGAGACTTCAACGCGCTGGACAATGTCGATTTCACGGTGCCGTCCGGGTCGCTGACTGCGCTGCTCGGGCCCAGCGGTTCGGGCAAATCAACCTTGCTGCGCGCCATTGCCGGGCTGGACCGACCCGATAGCGGAACCGTCATCATCAACGGCCAGGACGTCACCAATGTGCCACCGCAGCGGCGGGGCATCGGTTTCGTTTTTCAGCACTACGCAGCCTTCAAGCACATGAGCGTGCGCGAGAACGTCGCCTTCGGACTGAAGATCCGCAAGACGGACAAGGCCGTGATCGAGGAGAAGGTGGACAACCTGCTGGAGGTCGTCGGTCTGGCGGGGTTTCAGACCCGCTATCCGAGCCAGCTTTCCGGGGGTCAGCGTCAACGCATGGCGCTGGCGCGCGCGTTGGCGGTCGATCCGCAGGTACTGCTTCTCGACGAGCCGTTCGGCGCTCTTGACGCCAAAGTCCGCGACGACCTGCGGGCCTGGTTGCGAAGGCTGCACGACGAGGTGCACGTCACGACGGTGCTGGTCACCCACGACCAGTCCGAGGCGCTGGACGTCGCAGACCGGATCGCGGTCCTCAACAAAGGCCGCATCGAGCAGATCGGGACCCCGGCAGAGGTCTACGACAGCCCGGTGAACCCCTTCGTGATGTCCTTCCTCGGAACGGTGTCCTCGCTGAACGGCGTCCTCGTGCGCCCGCACGACATTCGGGTCGGTCGCACGCCGGCCATGGCGATCGGGGACGCGGCGGTCGCCCACAGTGGTGTCGTCACGGCCACCATCGACCGCGTGGTCTATCTTGGCTTCGAGGTCCGCGTCGCGATGACCAGTCAGACCGACGGCGCCCCGTTCATCGCCCAGATCACTCGCGGTGACGCCGAGGCACTGGCCCTCAAGGACGGGGATACTGTGTACGTACGGGCGACACGGATTCCGCCGATCGCGGGAACCGATCAGGTAGTCCCGACGGAAGGACAAAAATGACTCACTCGGTTCGCCGATTCATTTCGACATTGGGGATTGGCGCGGTCCTGGCGACGGGCCTGGGCGCCGCGCTGTCGGGCTGCAGCACGACCACCTCCGGTAAGCCCGATAGTGCACCAACGCAGGAGAGCATTGTGAACGGTGGTAACGGTGGTGCCGGCGGCAATGGCGGTCAGGGCGGGGCTGGTGGCGCCGGCGGTAAAGGCGGTCAGGGTGGTCAAGGGGGACAGGGCGGTAAAGGCGGCAAGGGTGGCAAGGGCGGCCTCTTCGGGGACGACGGCGCTGACGGTGCCGATGGCACCGATGGCGCCGACGGGGCTTCGGGCTAAACGGCCCCAATCCACTCGGCGTTATCCACTCTGAAGAATCGATGCCCCTGGCGCAGAGTGGATGAGCCGTCAGCGCTAAGCGGCCAGTCGCTGGGCCACCGCGAGGTCGAAACGATCGAGCACCGTCGCGGCGAGCAGCCGGCTGGCACCCAGCGGTTCAGCCATCGCGACGCCCGCTTCCTGTGCTGACGCGGCCACCCGGTCGGTGATCCGGCCGGGTGCAATGAACCACGGCGCCAGAGCAATTCGTCGGGCACCGACCTGTCGCAGCCGATCAATCCCGTCGCTAACCGAGGGTCCGGAACCGGTTGCATGGGCTACCTGCACTCCCGCCCATCCGGTGCCGCGGGCCAACATCCCGGCAACAGCGGCGGTGCGGACATTGGCTGCCGTGTGCGACGAGCCGACGGCCACCACCAGCACACCGGTCTTGGAGCACTGTTGTTCGACGCCCAATTGAGCCAGACGCTGGTGCATCACCCGAACCAGGCGGAGATCTTCACCGAGGGTTTCGGCCTGGTCCACGTCTGCTCCGGACTCGGCGATGATGGACGGGATGTCCACCCGGGCATGATAGGCGCTGGCCAATAGCAGGGGAGTGACCACCGCCGGGCCGTCCAGTTCGGCCAGCACTTCGCGAAGATTCGGAGTGCTCTTCTCGCAGAATGCCACTCGAACGTCCAGCCTCGGCCGCAAGTCACGAATGCGGTCAGCCACTGCGTGGCTGGTCGCCACCGATCGCGGGTCGACGCTGCCATGTGCGGTCAGGATCAGCCTCATCAGGCGTGCAACCCGCACTCGGTCTTCGTCTGGCCTTGCCAACGTCCGCTGCGCGGGTCGGCTCCATCGATCGGCTTGGTGGTGCAGGGTGCGCAACCAATCGATGGATAGCCTTCGTCGACAAGCGGATTCACCAGGACGCCGTTGGCCTCGATGTAGTCCCTCATTTCCGCATCGGTCCAGGCGGCCAAGGGGTTGATCTTCACCAGTTTGAAGGCCTCGTCGAAGCTGATCACCGGGGCGTTCGCCCGGGTGGGCGATTCGACCCGGCGAATCCCGGTGACCCAGGCCGAGTATCCACTCAGCGCCCGCCGCAATGGTTCCACCTTGCGCAGTCGGCAGCACTCGTGCGGATCGCGGGAGAAAAGGTCACGACCCAGCAGCCGGTCCTGTTCGGCCACAGTGTGTTCCGGCCTCGCGTTGACCACCACGACGTCATAGACGGCTTCGACGGCATCCCGGGTGCCGATGGTCTCGGCGAAGTGGTATCCGGTATCGAGGAACAGCACGTCCACCCCGGGCCGAACCTTCGCGGCCAGGTCGATCAGCACGGCGTCCTGCATATTCGACGCCACCACGTAGCGCTTGCCGAAATGTGCGTCGGTCCATGCCAACATCTCGGTGGCAGTAGCACCTACCAGCTCCGCGGCACCCTGCTCGGCCAGGCCACGCAACTCTTGCTCGCTTAATGCGTCGATTTCGACACTCATCGCAGAGAATCCTCATCGGCACGGATCGCCCACTGCGCGAACCGCTCTCCGGGTTCGCGCTGCGCTGCGAAGTTGCGCACCACTCGTTCGATGTAGTCACCCAGCTCACCGCTGGTGACCTTGTGCTGCCGCAGCTTGCGGCCGAAGTTGCTGTCCAGTCCCAGACTGCCGCCCAGATGCACCTGGAAGCCCTCGGTGGGGCCGTCGCCGTCGTCGACCATCTGACCCTTGAACCCGATGTCGGCCACCTGGATGCGGGCGCACGAGTTCGGGCAGCCGTTGATGTGCACGGTGACCGGGACGTCGAGGTCGTCGTTGAGGTCGGCGAGTCTCTGCTCCAGATCCGGAACGAGGCTCTGGGCCCGCACCCGGGTCTCGGCGAAGGACAGCTTGCAGAACTCGATCCCGGTGCAGGCCATCAGGTTTCGCCGCCACTGCGACGGCTTGGACTGCAGGCCCAGGGCTTCCAGCCCGGCGACCAGTTCGTCGACCTTGTCGTCGGGGACGTCGAGAACGATGAGCTTCTGGTGCGGGGTGAACCTGATGCGGTCCGAGCCCACCGCCTCGGCGAGGTCGGCGACCCTGGTCAGGATCGTGCCGGATACCCGGCCGGCGATCGGTGCCACACCAACGGCATTGAGGCCGTTGCGCAGTCGCTGCACGCCGACGTGGTCGATGGGGCGCACGGTGGGTTCGGGCGCCGGTCCGTCGATCAGGGGCCGCTTCAGGTACTCGGTCTCGAGAACTTCGCGGAATTTTGCAACGCCCCAGTCCTTGACCAGGAATTTCAGCCGGGCCTTGGCGCGGAGGCGTCGGTAGCCGTAGTCGCGGAACAGGCTGACGACCGCCTCCCAGACATCGGGCACTTCGTCCAGTGGCACCCACGATCCGAGTCGCTGGGCCAGCATCGGATTGGTGGACAGCCCGCCGCCGACCCAGAGGTCGAAGCCGGGGCCGTGCTCGGGGTGGTTCACCCCGACAAAGGAGATGTCATTGATCTCGTGGACGACGTCCTGCTGGCCACTGACCGCGCTCTTGAACTTACGCGGTAGGTTCGCATACTCCGGCTTGCCCAGGTAGCGGCGCACGATCTCCTCGATCGCCGGGGTCGCGTCAAGGACTTCGTCGAGTGACTCGCCCGCCAATGGGGAGCCCAGCACAACGCGCGGGCAGTCGCCGCAGGCCTCCGTGGTCTTCAACCCGACGCTGTCCAGCCGGTTCCAGATCTCCGGCATGTCCTCGATCCGGATCCAGTGGTACTGCAGGCTCTGCCGGTCGGAGATGTCGGCGGTGTCCCTGGCGAATTCGGTCGAAATCGTCCCCAGAGTGCGCAAGGCGGCGGCGCTCAGTGCGACGCCGTCGGTGCGCACCCGCAGCATGAAGAAAGGGGCCTCGATCAGGTCGGTGTTCTCGTCGCCGGTGAACGTGCCGTCGTAACCCTCTTTGCGCTGCGTGTAGAGACCGAGCCAACGAAGCCGGCCGCGCAGGTCGGTCTTGTCGATGCTGTCGAAACCCTGTTTGGAGTAGACGTCCTTGACGCGGGCCGCAACGTTGAGCGCGGGGTCTTCCTTCTTGAACACCTCATTGGGGTTCAGCGGTTCGAGGTCGCCAAGGGCCCACTGGCCTTCGTTTCGGCGCTTGGCGGCCCCGGCAGTGCTTGCGGTCATGGTAATGCTCCTGGGTCTAGGAGCCGGCCAAGGCGAACCACGCAGATCACCGGAGCAACACTGGTCCGGCGGCGCAGATCCGGCGGCCAGCTGTCGTGCAGTGGGACGGGTCTACGGCATCAAGCCGGACAACAACAGCAGCTGCAAACGCGCTTGAAGTCGACATGCCGCCGAGACACCAGCGCAATGTTGCGCACCGTCGATCCCAAGGCGGTCATAGCACCCGATTGTGCCACGATCAGCCGCGATGGCGTAATTCAGCGTTTCGGGGTGTTCTGGGTTTCGGGGTGTTCTGGGAGACTCGCCGCATGGCGGCTCCATCGATGCCCGTGCCTGAGGCCAGGCTTTCGCCCGGGACGGCGTTCGGGATCTACGTGCATGTGCCGTTCTGCGCCACCCGGTGCGGATATTGCGACTTCAACACCTACACCCCGGCCGAACTGGGCGGGGCCAACCCCGACGGCTGGCTGGGCGCCCTGCGTGTCGAACTGGCGTTAGCCGCGGAGCGCGTCGGTGCAGTACCCGTCGACACCGTTTTCGTCGGCGGCGGGACACCCTCGTTACTGGGTGCCGAGCGCCTGGCCGCGGTGCTCGACGCGGTCCGCGACGCTTTTCCGCTGGCCTGCGATGCGGAGATCACCACCGAGGCCAACCCGGAGTCCACCTCGCCGGCCTTCTTCGAGACTCTGCGGGCCGCCGGCTACACCCGGATTTCGCTGGGTATGCAGTCGGCCTCACCGCGGGTGCTGGCCGTACTGAACCGCACCCACACCCCAGGGCGGGCGCCTATGGCGGCCCGGGAAGCGCTCGCTGCCGGCTTCACCCACGTCAGCCTCGATCTGATCTACGGCACGCCCGGCGAGTCCGACGATGATCTGCTGGCCTCGGTGGACGCGGCGGTGGCGGCCGGTGTGGATCATGTCTCGGCCTACGCGCTGGTGGTCGAGGACGGTACGGCGCTGAGCCGACAGGTAAGACGCGGTGAGTTCGCGGCCCCCGACGACGACCTGCTCGCACACCGTTACCAGCTGCTCGATCAGCGGCTCGCCGAGGCTGGCCTGACCTGGTACGAGGTGTCGAACTGGAGCAGGGTGGGCGGGGAGTGCCGGCACAACCTGGGTTACTGGAACGGTGGTCAGTGGTGGGGTGCGGGGCCGGGCGCACACGGCTTCGTCGGAGACCTGCGGTGGTGGAACGTCAAGCACCCGAACTTCTATGCCCAAGCGCTCGGCGAGCGTCGTTACCCGATAGCCGGATTCGAGTGGCTCGACGACCGGGATCGCCACATCGAAGCGGTGATGCTGGGCATCCGGTTGCGCAGCGGACTGGCCGTAGGCGTGCTGACCCCCTCCGAGCTTGAGCGCGCCGAGCGAGCCGTCGAGGAAGGGTTGTTGACCGGTGGCAGTGAGCGGCTGACGCTGACCCGGCGCGGGCGGCTGCTGGCCGACGCCGTGGTGCGCGAACTACTCGACGACTGACACGTGGCACTCCTTCGGCTTGTCTGCTAACTCTGCTGCTGAAGACCCGTAAACTAGGGTCCACCGGAGGTGAGGCCCGGCTTGGAGGTGAGTAGATGGGGAGTGCCGACGACCGTCGCTTCGAAGTGCTGCGCGCCATCGTCGCCGACTTCGTCGAGACAAAGGAACCCATCGGGTCCAAGGCCTTGGTGGAGCGGCACAGCCTGGGTGTGTCCAGTGCCACCGTTCGCAACGACATGGCGGTGCTGGAGGCAGAGGGGTACATCGCTCAGCCGCACACAAGCTCCGGGCGGGTGCCCACCGAGAAGGGCTACCGCCACTTCGTCAACCGAATCCATGACGTCAAGCCGCTGTCGCCCCCCGAGCGTCGCGCCATTCTGTCCTTCCTGGAGTCCGGCGTCGACCTCGACGACGTGCTGCGCCGCGCGGTACGCCTGCTGTCCCAACTCACCCGTCAGGTGGCGGTGGTCCAGTACCCGACGCTCTCGGCCTCGACCGTGCGTCACCTCGAGGTGGTTGCACTGACCCCCGCCCGGCTGCTGATGGTCGTCATCACCGACTCCGGCCGCGTCGACCAGCGCATCGTCGAACTCGGCGACGCCATCAACGAGCACGAGCTCGCCCAGTTGAGAGATCTGCTGGCTCAGGCTCTTGAGGGCAAGAAGCTCTCGGCGGCCTCGGTCGCGGTGGCCGACCTTGCCGGCCGGCTCAACGACCGAGCGGGAAAGCTGGGGAATGCAGTCGGGCGGTCGGCGACGGTTCTGCTGGAGTCGCTGGTCGAACACCCCGAGGAGCGGCTTTTGCTGGGCGGCACCGCCAACCTGACCCGCAACACCGCCGACTTCGGGGGATCGCTGCGATCGGTGCTGGAGGCCCTGGAGGAGCAGGTGGTCGTGCTTCGGCTGCTGGCCGCTCAAGAAGAGGCCGGTAAGGTGACGGTGCGCATCGGGCACGAAACCGAGGCGGAACAGATGGTCGGAACGTCGGTGGTGACCACCACCTACGGCAGCTCCGGAACGGTCTTCGGCGGGATGGGCGTGGTCGGCCCGACCCGGATGGACTACCCCGGGACTATGGCCAACGTCGCCGCGGTTGCAATGTACATCGGCGAAGTTCTGGGCAACCGCGCTGGCTGATGCCGGGACGAAAGGTCAACGTGGCACGCGACTATTACGGCTTACTGGGAGTGAGCAAGGGCGCCAGCGACGCCGATATCAAACGTGCGTACCGTCGGCTGGCGCGAGAACTGCATCCCGACATCAACCCTGACGAAGGGGAGCGGTTCAAAGAGATCAGCACCGCCTACGAGGTGCTCTCGGACCCGGAGAAACGGCGCATCGTCGACCTCGGCGGCGATCCGCTGTCAAGCGG
This sequence comes from Mycobacterium sp., assembly GCA_020438845.1. Lineage (GTDB taxonomy): Bacteria > Actinomycetota > Actinomycetes > Mycobacteriales > Mycobacteriaceae > Mycobacterium. The sequence continues at coordinate 81,274 of JAGQTV010000039.1, forward strand.
CGGCCCAGGGGCCGGCTTCACTGGCTTCGGCGGTCTGGGTGATGTGTTCGAGGCCTTCTTCGGCGGTGGGGGCGGCTCACGTGGTCCGGTCGGTCGGGTCCGCCCCGGATCGGACTCGTTGCTGCGCATGCGGCTGACCCTCAACGAATGCGCCACCGGGGTGACCAAACAGGTCACCGTCGACACTGCCGTTCTGTGCGACCTGTGTCAGGGTAAGGGTACCCACGGCGACTCCCAGGCGGTCACCTGCGACACCTGCGGTGGCCGCGGCGAAGTCCAAAGCGTGCAACGTTCGCTCCTGGGCCAGATCATGACCGCCCGTCCCTGCCCCACGTGCGCCGGGGTCGGTGAAGTCATTCCCGACCCCTGCCACCGCTGTGGGGGCGATGGCAGGGTGCGCTCCCGCCGAGAGATCAGCGTGAAGATTCCCGTGGGCGTCGCCGACGGCATGCGGGTGCGCCTGGCCGCCCAGGGCGAGGTTGGCCCCGGCGGCGGCCCGGCGGGGGATCTCTACGTGGAGGTTCACGAGAAGCCCCATGAGTTCTTCCTCCGTGACGGCGACGACCTGCACTGCACCGTCACCGTTCCGATGGTCGATGCGGCCTTGGGCACCGCGGTGACGGTTGACGGGATTCTCGACGATGCGGTCGAGGTCGCCGTCGCCCCCGGCACCCAACCTGGCGCGATCAGCGCCCTGCGCGGCCGCGGTATGCCGCGCCTGAGGTCGGGAGTCCGTGGCGACCTTTACGTCCACGTCGAGGTCACCGTCCCGACAAAGCTGGATGCTCGTACCAAAGAGCTGCTCGGTGAAATCCGGAGCCGGAGCCAGGATCACGCCGCGGTGAAACCGACCTCTGCCGCGAACAGCCAGTCCGGTGGCGGGATATTCAGTCGCTTGCGCGAGACCTTCACCGGCCGTTGATCTTCCGATCCGGAGATGGTCGCCGCTCTGTTCTACGCTGAGGTCATTCCTGCTATTGGCGGTCTCGCGACGGTGGACGACGAGGAGGGCTTTCACGCTGCAACGGTGCGCAGGATCCGGCCAGGGGAGGAGTTGGTGCTCTCCGACGGTGCCGGCACCGTGGCCGACTGCGTCGTCGAGTCGGCCGACAAACGAACTCTGACCGCCCGGGTCGAGAACCGACGGATGGCCCCGCGTTCCGATCCGTCGGTGACCGTCGTGCAGGCCATCCCCAAGTCGGAACGCTCGGAACTGGCTGTCGAGTTGGCCACCGAGGCCGGGGCCGACGAGTTCGTCGCCTGGCAGGCCGACCGTTGCGTGGCGCGGTGGGACGCTGACCGTGCAGAGAAGGGTTTGCGCAGATGGCGCGCGGTGATCCGGTCTGCGGCACGGCAGTCCCGGCGCCCCTACCTTCCCGAGGTCACTGGTCCGGTAACGACGCGGTCGCTGGCTGATCGGATCGCCGACCGTGTCGGTGCCGGCGCGGCAGTGCTGGTTCTGCACGAGTCGGCGACAACCTCGCTTGCGGATATTCCGATGGCGGAAGTGGACTCGATCGTCATGGTTGTCGGCCCGGAGGGCGGGATCACCGAGGGCGAACTCGACCTGCTGACCGCCGCCGGGGCAGTGGCGGTCCGAATGGGCCCCACGGTGCTTCGCACTTCGACCGCAGCAGCGGTTGCCTTGGGCGCACTGGGTGTTCTCACGCCTCGATGGTCGTTCGACTGACCGGCAGGAATTACTGCTCCAAACCGCCTAGCAGCAGTTTGTAATCCCCCAGCTACAGCTGCGAGGAGGGCGTCAACGGTAGAATTCCGGCATCGACAGCCACCTGCCCCCCCGCGAACCCTCAGCTGCTGTGCCGGTGCGCGCCAGCATGACCGTTCCGCCCGACCTGGTTGTGGGCTTGCTGGGCTCAGCCGACCAGAACCTGCGCGCATTGGAGGCCAACCTCGCGGCCGAGGTGCATGTCCGGGGCAACACGGTCAACCTCTCCGGCGAGGCTGCCGACGTGGCGCTGGCCGAGCAGGTCATCTCCGAACTGGTCGCCATCGTGGCGGAGGGACAGCCGCTCTCGCCGGACGCCGTGCGACGCAGCGTGAACATGATTTCCAGGTCCGAGGGCACCTCGCCCGCGGAGGTGCTGACCCTGGACATCCTGTCCCGGCGGGGAAAGACCATTCGCCCCAAGACGCTCAACCAGAAGCGCTACGTCGATGCGATCGACACCAACACCATCGTGTTCGGCATCGGCCCCGCCGGCACCGGAAAGACCTACCTGGCAATGGCCAAGGCCGTCAGCGCGTTGCAGACCAAGCAGGTGACCAGAATCATTCTGACGCGTCCGGCAGTGGAGGCCGGTGAGCGCCTTGGGTTCCTGCCGGGCACTCTGAGCGAGAAGATCGACCCGTACCTGCGTCCGCTCTACGATGCACTGCACGACATGATGGATCCCGAAGCGATCCCAAAGCTGATGAGCGCCGGCGTGATCGAGGTGGCGCCGCTGGCCTACATGCGGGGCCGAGCGCAGCCGGTGTCTGCGAAGGTGCTGACGCCGTCGGGATTTCGCCCGATCGGGGAATTGTCGGTCGGCGACTTGGTTGTCGGCTCAGATGGCAAGCCCACCGAGGTACTCGGCGTCTATCCGCAGGGTTTCAAAGAGATCTATCGCTTGCACACACAGGACGGATCGTCGACTCTGGCCTCCGGCGATCATCTGTGGGCTGTCTATCCGCGCAGCGAGCGGAGCAGCGGAAAGCCGCCGCAGGTGCTGCAGACCAAGGAGATGATCGGCAACCTCCGGCAAGGGCGTTCCCACCGCTACGAATTACCCTTGCTCTCCGCCCCCGTGCACTTCGACTCCCGACCGGTTGCGTCGGATCCGTACGCTATCGGGGTAAGAGCGGGCGAAGACTGCCTCGTTAGTCAGGCGGTTGCGCTGCCGACGGAATATCTGTTCAACTCGGCAGACGTTCGTCTGGCCGTTCTCCAAGGGGTACTGGACGCCGCCGGGAATATGGTCACCGGACGGCGGGGAACCTGGCGGATTCGGTTCGCAACGGCTTCCCCTCAGCTTCTCGACGACGTTGTGTTCCTGGTTCAGTCCATGGGCGGCACCGCCAGCAGGTCGGCGCCCGTGGAGGGCAACGGAACCGGTTCGGACGAACGCTCCCTCGACATTCGACTGCCGCAGGGCGTGACTGCGTTCCGCCGCTGCCGGGCTACCCGTTGCGCTGGGGAAGTGCCCAAACGTTACGTTCACCGCATCGAATCCGTGGGCACCCGGGAAGCGCTGTGCATCCGGGTTGCGGCGGCCGACTCGCTCTATGTCACCGAGGATTTTCTGCTGACCCACAACACCCTCAACGACTCGTTCATCATCCTCGACGAGGCCCAGAACACAACGGCCGAGCAGATGAAGATGTTCCTGACCCGGTTGGGCTTCGGCTCGAAAATCGTTGTCACCGGTGATATCACGCAAGTCGATCTCATCGGCGGCGCCACGTCGGGGTTGCGGGCGGCGATGGGCATTCTCGACGGCATCGATGATATTCACTTCGCCGAACTGACCAGCGCGGACGTGGTTCGGCACCGGCTGGTGTCCGACATCGTCGATGCGTATGCCAAGGCCGCTGAACAACAAGGGAACCGGGCGCAGCGCCGGTCGTCGAAACGGTAGGTCCCGATGAGCATCGAAGTTTCCAACGAGTCCGGAATCGACGTTTCCGAAGAGGAACTGATCAGCGTCGCCCGTTTCGTCATCCGGCGAATGAAGGTCAACCCGGCTGCCGAGCTGTCGATGTTGCTCCTGGACTTGGCGGCAATGGCAGACCTGCACATGCGGTGGATGGATCTACCCGGTCCGACCGACGTGATGAGCTTCCCGATGGACGAACTCGAACCCGGCGGTCGGCCCGACGCCCCCGAGCCCGGCCCGTCGATGCTGGGTGACATCGTGCTGTGCCCGGAGTTCGCCGCCGAGCAGGCTGCAGCCGCCGGCCACAGCCTCGGGCAGGAACTGGCGCTGCTGACGGTCCACGGCGTGCTTCACCTGCTGGGTTACGACCACGCCGACCCGGAAGGGGAGAAGGAGATGTTCGCCCTGCAGCGGCAACTGCTTGAGGAATGGGTTGCCGAGCAGGTCGAGTCCTACCAGCGCGACCGCCAGGCCGAACGGGATCGGCGTTTGCTCGACAAGTCCCGGCATTTCGACCGACCATGACCGGATTGATGCCGCTCCTGGGCGCTGTTGCCCTGGTTCTGCTCGGTGGACTGTTCTCGGCTATCGATGCCGCGATCAACACCGTGTCCAAGGCGCGGGTCGCGGAGTTGGTGCGGGCGGAGCGTCCCGGCGCGGTGCATCTGGCGCAGGTTCTCGCAGAACGTCCGCGCTACATCAATCTCGTTGTGCTGCTTCGTATCGCGTGTGAAACCGCGGCAACTGTGGTGGTGGTGGCCTACCTGCATGATCGGATGGCTCTGGATCCGGCGCTGCTCATCGCTGCGGCGGTCATGACCGTCGTCAGCTTCGTCTTCGTCGGGGTTGGTCCGCGCACTCTCGGCAGGCAGAAGGCTTATTCGATCGCGTTGGCGTCAGCCGTTCCCCTGCAGGCCATTTCAGTTCTGCTGACTCCCATCAGCCGACTGCTGGTCTTGGTGGGAAATGCGGTGACACCCGGACCTGGTTTTCGCAACGGGCCGTTCGCCTCGGAGATCGAATTGCGCGAAGTTGTCGACATGGCACAGCAGAGCGGCGTCGTTGCCGACGACGAGCGGAAGATGATCCAGTCGGTTTTCGAACTCGGCGACACCCCGGCCCGCGAGGTCATGGTGCCCCGTACCGAGATGGTGTGGATCGAAGCCGACAAGTCGGCCGCCCAGGCCACCTCGCTGGCAGTGCGCAGCGGGCACTCTCGCATCCCGGTCATCGGCGACAACGTCGATGACATTCTCGGCGTCGTCTATCTGAAGGATCTTGTGCGTAGAACGAACTACTCCGCAGCGGCAGCCCGCGACATCACCGTGGCCGAGGTGATGCGTCCGGCGGTCTTCATTCCGGACTCCAAGCCGTTGGATGCCCTGCTCAAGGAGATGCAACTCGACCGCATCCACATGGCCCTGCTGGTCGACGAGTACGGTGCCACCGCGGGACTGGTCACCATCGAGGATGTCCTCGAAGAGATCGTCGGGGAGATCGCCGACGAATATGACACCGACGAGGTGGCTCCGGTGGAAGAGTTGGGTGACAACAGGTTCCGGGTCTCGGCCCGGCTGCCCATCGAGGACCTCGGCGAGCTCTATGAGATCGAGTTCGGCGATGATCTCGACTTCGACACAGTAGGGGGCCTGGTGGCGTTGGAATTGGGCCGTGTTCCGCTGCCAGGTGCCCAGGTGGTCTCGCACGGGCTGCGATTGCTTGCCGAGGGCGGCCCCGATCAGCGTGGCCGGTTCCGTATCGGCACGGTGCTCGTGAGCCCGGTGGAGGAACCACGAACGGAGACGGCAGAGTGAGCGAGTTCAAATCCGGCTTCGTCTCTCTGGTGGGTCGGCCCAACACCGGTAAGTCGACTCTGACCAACGCCCTGGTGGGCAGCAAGGTCGCGATCACCTCCAACCGTCCCCAGACCACCCGGCACACCATCCGCGGCATCGTGCACCGTGAGAACTTCCAGATCGTGCTGGTCGACACCCCCGGCCTGCACCGGCCCCGCACGCTGCTCGGCAAACGGCTCAACGACCTGGTTCGGGACACCTACGGCGAGGTCGATGTGATCGGGTTGTGCATCCCCGCCGACGAGCTGATCGGTCCCGGCGACCGTTGGATCTACGAGCAGATCCGCTCCGTCGCCCCGAGAACCGCCCTGGTGGTGATCGTCACCAAGATCGACAAGGTCGCCAAGGACAGGGTGGCCGCGCAATTGGTGGCGGTGAACGAGTTGGCGGGCGATCACGCGGCGGCGATAGTCCCGGTCTCGGCGACCACCGGCGAGCAGGTCGACGTGCTCATCGACGTTCTGGTTGACCAACTCGAACCCGGCCCGGCGTTCTACCCCGACGGGGAGCTGACCGATGAGCCTGAGGAAGTCCTCATGGCCGAGCTGATCCGCGAGGCTGCCTTGGAAGGGGTTCGTGACGAACTTCCGCATTCGCTTGCGGTGGTGATCGATGAGGTCAATGAACGCGAAGGCAGGGACGATCTGATCGACGTCCACGCGCTGATCTACGTCGAACGGGACAGCCAGAAGGGCATCGTCATCGGCAAGGGCGGAGCGAGGCTGAAGGAGGTCGGCACCACCGCGCGACGCCAGATCGAAAAGCTACTGGGCACCAAGGTCTATCTGAGTCTGCGGGTCAAGGTCGCCAAGAACTGGCAGCAAGACCCGAAACTTCTCGGCAGGCTCGGGTTCTGACCGGCGCGGGTGACTGCTCTGACCGGCGCGGGTACCTGGGGATGTCCCGCACCGGTGACAGACTGTGTCCATGCGGCTTTACCGGGACCGGGCGGTCGTGCTGCGCCAGCACAAGCTCGGCGAGGCCGATCGCATCGTCACCCTGCTGACCCGCGACCACGGAGTGGTTCGTGCGGTTGCCAAGGGTGTGCGCCGCACCCGCAGCAAGTTCGGGTCCCGGCTGGAGCCGTTCGCCCACATCGACGTCCAGCTACATCCCGGCCGCAATCTGGACATCGTCACCCAGGTGGTGTCCATCGACGCGTTCGCCGCCGACATCGTCAGCGACTACGGCCGCTACACCTGTGCCTGTGCAGTCCTGGAGGCGGCCGAGCGGCTGGCCGGTGAGGAGCGCGCCCCCGTCCCGGCGCTGCACCGGCTCACCGTCGGGGCGCTGCGGGCAGTGGCCGATGCCGCCCGTCCTCGTGAACTGGTCCTCGACGCCTACCTGCTGCGCGCCATGGGTATCGCCGGCTGGGCGCCGTCGCTGACCGAATGCGCTCGCTGCGCCGCGCCCGGTCCGCATCGCGCCTTTCATATCGGTGCCGGCGGCAGCGTCTGCATGCACTGTCGCCCCTCGGGGTCGGTCACCCCGCCGCAGGCCGTCCTGGATCTGATGTCGGCGCTCTACGAGGGGGATTGGACGGTGGCCGAGGACTCATCCCCGGCCCATCGCAGCCATGCCAGCGGTTTGGTCGCTGCTCACCTGCAGTGGCATCTTGAGCGCACGTTGCGAACATTACCGCTGGTGGAGCGCACCGATCGGCAGCCCGCCGACCACCGAGCAGAGATCTTCAGGCAGGATGTGGCCCATGGCGATGGACCGGTTGACCAGTTCCTGGCGGGGGGCTGAGCGCAGGCGGCAGGAACAGTTTCCGCAGCTTCCGCCGCCGCCCGACGATTACCCGGTCTTCCCCGACACCTCGACCTGGCCCGTGATCTTTCCCGAACTACCGCCAGCCCCGGGCGGCGGCCCTTGCCGGCCACCGCAACACACCTCGAAGGCGGTCCCGCCGGCGATCCCCGCCGACCAGTTGCCCAAGCACGTTGCCATCGTCATGGACGGCAACGGCCGGTGGGCCACACAGCGGGGGTTGGGCCGCACCGAGGGTCACAAGATGGGCGAGGCGGTCCTCATCGACGTCACCTGTGGCGCGATCGAACTCGGGATCAAACACCTCAGCGTCTATGCATTCTCCACCGAGAACTGGAAGCGCAGCACCGAGGAGGTTCGCTTCCTGATGGGCTTCAACCGCGAGGTCGTGCGGCGGCGCCGAGAGAACCTCGCCATCATGGGCGTGAACATGCGTTGGGTCGGGTCCCGGGCGCGAATGTGGCGCAGCGTCATGAAGGAATTCGACATCGCCGAAGAGATGACCGCGGACAACGACGTCATCACGGTGAACTACTGCGTCAACTACGGCGGACGTGCCGAAATCGCTGAAGCGGCAAAACAAATCGCCCGCGAAGCAGCAGCCGGGAAGATCGACCCGGAGCGGGTGGGGGAGGCAACCCTGACCAAGCACCTCTACCGCCCCGACATCCCCGACGTCGACCTCTTCATCCGGACCTCCGGCGAGCAACGATCGAGTAACTTCATGATCTGGCAGGCGGCTTACGCTGAGTACGTGTTCCAGGACAAGCTCTGGCCCGACTACGATCGCCGGGACCTGTGGGCGGCCTGCGAGGAGTACGTGCACCGAAACCGACGGTTCGGTCGGGCCTAGTGGCAGCCGACGAAGCCATGCGCGCCGCGGATCTCCATGAGGTCCTCGCCGAGATCCTGCCGGTGGAATTGAGCGAGGACAGCGCCCTGACGGTCGGACACGACGGAACCTTCGCCTCGCTGCGGCCGGTGACCATTGCCGACGGGTTGCAGATGGTGGCGCTGACCCAGATGCTGGCCTGGGACCTGCCCCTCGACGACGATTTGCGCGGAACCGTTACCGAGCAGGCGGGGAAGACCACCCTCGGCACAGTCTCGCTGGTCGCACGGGGAGATCAGGCGGACGTGGTGTTGCGCTACAACTTTCCGGCCGGGGGCTTGAGCGACTCGGCACTTCAAACTCTGGTGATGCTGGTCCTGGCCACCGGTGCGGAGGTCCGGCGGATCGTCGCGGGCTGAATTGGTGGGTCGTCCGCCGAATCGGACGACCAGGATTGGACACCATTCCTGCCCGCGGCCGGTGATGGCGCGCCGAGTGGGCCGCGCGTTATCACGGATCGTATTTGCCAAAAAATTCGGGCATTTCGCTTTAAAACCAGTTGAACCCGCGTAACGTGGTGACTCACCGCGGCGATAGGAGTTTGCTGTGAAGCGCTCAGAGTGCAGGACTGATCGTTCGTGGAGCCAAGGCCGCACCTGGCTCGCACTTCCTGCGGCGGGGGTGGTTGTAGCCGCAGGTCTGGTGCCGGCGGGCCTGCCGGACACAATTCCGACGAGACCGGTTGCCGAGCGGGTTGTCGTTGTCAATTCCCTTGATGTGCAACTGGTTGCGTTCCTCGGACTGTTCGGCAACGGTACCGCCGATCACCCCGACGCCGGTCTCCTCATAGGTAACGGTTACAGCTACGGCAGCGTTGCGGGTGACTGTGCTGCCGTCTGCAACGGCGGCAACGGAGGGCGGCTTCGCGGAAACGGCGGTGCCGGCTTCAATGGCGGCGACGGGGGCAACGCGGGGCTGTTCGGGTCAGGGGGCGACGGCGGAAACGGGGCCTTCGCGGTCTATGACCCCATGACGGGCGCGCGTTTGAGCGCAGCAAAAGCCGGTGGCAATGGCGGCCGGGGGGGAATCTTTGGACACGGCGGAAACGGAGGGGCCGGCGGAGAGGACAACAGCCTGCTCGACCTTCCGGCCAGCCCTGACGTGGTCACCGGCGGAAACGGCGGTGGCGGCGGAAGCGGTGGGCTCTTGGGTGACGGCGGCTGGGGTGGGCAGGGCGGCAGCGTCTTCACCCAACGAGGCCGGGCTGTGGCCGGTTCAGGTGGCGACGGTGGTGACGGTGCCGTGGGCGGAAATGGCGGTAGCGGCGGTCTGGCGTTCGTTACGCCGGAAAGCGAAGTCAGCTATGTGGCTGCTGAAGCGTTGGGGGGTGCCGGCGGGAGAGGCGGCTCCTCGACCGGCGGCGGTGCGGGCGGGGTAGGCGGCGGCGGTGGGCTTGCGCAGGTCATGGCCGGCCGGGCCGTCGGGGGCGCTGGCGGCGCCGGTGGGGAAGGAGGTCCGTTGTCGGGCAACGGCGGCCGGGGCGGCAACGGCGGCGGCGCCCAGGCACTGGGCGTAGATGCCAAGCCGAGAACGGCGCTTGGTGGTGTCGGCGGGGCCGGTGGCGCCGCGTCGAAGGGCGACGGTGGCGCAGGAGGCAACGGCGGCATAGGCCAGACCTCCGTAACCGGAGCCGCGACCGGCGGCGGCGGTGGTGCGGGAGGTGACGGCCGACAGGGCGGTACCGGAGGGGCAGGCGGACTGGCCAGAATCGATGCCCAGAGCGAATATTTCAAGCCGGTCCCGGAAGTGACGGGCGGATCGGGAGGCGACGGAGGCAAGAGCACCGGTACCTACAAGGCCGGCGGAGCTGGCGGTCCGGGTGGGCAGGCCCTCGCCCAGGCCGCCGATGATCTGCTGCACCCCAACGGGGATGCCAACACCACCGGGGGTGCCGGGGGCGCCGGCGGTGAAGGCGGTCCGAGGGGTAATGGCGGTCGGGGCGGTGATGGCGGCCGTGCGGGCGTGGTGGCCCAACTTCTCCCGGGCAACGTGGTGGCAATCGGCGGTCGGGGCGGTCGAGGCGGTACCAGCGGCAAAGAGGGAACAGGTGGAACAGGCGGTGCCGGTGGCGACGCCCACGGCAACCATGACCAGAGCCGCGGCGGTGTCGGTGGCCCGGGTGGGGCCGCAAATCCGCAGGGCGGCAATGCCGGTGCCGCCGGGCCGAATGGAGCAAACGTTTGACGCTGGCGTCTAGCGGCAGTCGGCGCAGGTTCCGAACAATTCAAAGGTGTGGCTCACGTCGGAGAAGCCATGGGCGGCAGCAACTTCGGCAGCCCACGTCTCGGCGGCCAGGCCGCTGACCTCCACTGCTGTTCCACACTTGCGACACACCAGATGATGATGGTGGGCAACCTCGGAGCACCTCCGGTAGACCGACTCGCCGGTGTCGGTGCGGACGGTGTCGAGAAGGTTGGCGGCCGCCATCGTCTGCAGAGTGCGGTAGACGGTTGTCAGCCCGATGGTGTTTCCGCGCCGACGCAGCTCGTCGTGCAGTTCTTGAGCTGAGCGGAACTCGCCGAGCTCGTCGAGCAGTTCGGCGATCGCCGAGCGCTGGCGGGTAGACCGAACTGCCCGGGCGGGATCGTTGGAAGAGGCCACTTCGGTTAACCTCGCACGCCCCAGACGGGTGTGTCAAAGCTTCCCGGTGGAATGGCTCGCTACGCTGTGAGGCTGGTTCTCGACCAGAGGAGTGACAACGACGTGGCGTCCGTGATTGATTCCGTCGTCAACCTGGCCAAACGCCGCGGGCTCGTGTACCCGTGCGGCGAGATTTACGGCGGCACCCGGTCTGCCTGGGACTACGGCCCGCTCGGCGTCGAACTCAAAGAGAACATCAAGCGGCAATGGTGGCGGTCGGTCGTCACGGGTCGCGAGGACGTCGTCGGCTTGGACAGCTCGATCATCCTGCCCCGCGAGGTGTGGGTGGCCTCCGGTCACGTCGAGGTGTTTCACGATCCGCTGGTGGAGTGCCTGCAGTGCCATAAGCGGCACCGCCAGGACCACATGCAGGAGGCGCACTTCGAAAAGAAGGGGGCGAAAGAGGGCCTCACGGACCCCGAGTCGGTCCCGATGACCGAGATCGTCTGCCCCGACTGCGGCACGAAGGGCCAGTGGACCGAGCCGCGCGAGTTCAACATGATGCTCAAGACCCACCTCGGGCCCATCGAGACCGAGGAGGGCCTGCACTACCTGCGCCCGGAGACGGCACAGGGCATCTTCGTGAACTTTGCCAACGTGGTGACCACGTCGCGCAAGAAGCCCCCGTTCGGGATCGGTCAGATCGGCAAGAGTTTCCGCAACGAGATCACCCCCGGCAACTTCATCTTCCGCACCCGGGAGTTCGAGCAGATGGAGATGGAGTTCTTCGTCGAGCCGGACACCGCAAGGCAGTGGCATCAGTACTGGATCGACACCCGGCTGCAGTGGTACGTCGACCTCGGCATCGAACCGGACAACCTCCGCCTCTATGAGCACCCCAGGGAGAAGCTGTCGCACTATTCGGACGGCACCACCGATATCGAGTACAAATTCGGCTTCGCCGGCAACCCGTGGGGCGAGCTCGAAGGCATCGCCAACCGGACCAACTTCGACCTCACCACCCACTCGAAGCACTCCGGGGTCGACCTGTCGTACTACGACCAGGCCACCGACACCCGCTACATCCCCTACGTCATCGAACCGGCAGCCGGCCTCACCCGCTCGTTCATGGCCTTCCTCGTCGACTCCTACGCAGAGGACGAGGCGCCCAATGCCAAGGGCGGGGTCGACAAGCGCACGGTGCTGAGGCTCGATCCGCGGCTGGCCCCGGTGAAAGCAGCGGTGCTCCCGCTGTCACGCAACGCCGATCTGAGCCCGAAGGCCCGCGACCTGGCGGCCGAACTGCGGAAGAACTGGAACATCGAGTTCGACGACGCCGGTGCCATCGGCCGCCGGTACCGCCGCCAGGACGAGATCGGCACCCCGTTCTGCGTCACGGTGGACTTCGACACCCTCGAGGACCACGCAGTCACCGTGCGCGACCGTGACGCCATGACCCAGGAGCGGGTCGGGTTGGACAACGTGGTGGCCTACTTGGCGGCCCGGTTGGTGGGCTGCTAGTCCCGCTCGGCGGGCAGGGGCTGCCTAGAACCGCCCACCCCCGCCGAACAGACCGCCGTCGCCGCCCTGCGATCCGCCGTAGGTCGTCGAGGTCCAGCCGCCTCCTCCGGAATGGCCGCCGCCGAATCCACCGCCGAACCCGCCTCGGAGGATGTTGCCGAGGATGATGCCGCCGACCATCGCGCCCATGTCGGACTGGCCGCCGCGGTAGTGGGCCTGGTACTGGCGCTGGCCGGCCTGGACGTCGTTGTTGGCCAGGTGCTGGGCCTGGGCGGCCAGCATCGAGGCGCCGTTGGCGCGCCTGATCGCCTCGTTGATGTCGGTTTTCCGGGTGCTCTGGGCGGCCTCCAGCTGGCGAACCGCCTCGTTGAGCCGGGTGCGCGCTTCCGGGCCGATGCTGCCGCGCCGGGTGTCGATGTAGTCCGACACCGAACGGACCCTGGACTGCGCAGTGAACAGCGCCTGATCGTAGGACTTGTTCAGCCGCTCGGTCGCCTCCCGTTCCTCGGCCACCTCGGCCAGCAGACGGTCCAGGTCGGCGTCGGCCTGGGTCAGGGTGGTGAACGCGCCGAGCGGGTCGGCGGCGCCGTTGCTCTGCGCCTCGGCAACCGCCTTGACCGCTGCGTCGCGGGCCGAGGACAACTCGGCTGCCTTGTCCAGGCCCCCCTGGGCGAGCTGCTGGGCCGCCTGGTTGATGCCGCGCTGGATGTCCTCGATGGCGGCGGGTAGCGCGGAGACGGCGCGGCGGATGTCGCTGGCCGCGCTGTCGACAGCATCGAGCATCGAACTGGCCTGCTGAAGAGCCGATTCGGCGCCGCGTACACAGTCGACGAGATCCCCGACCTCGCCGGCCACCGGCTTGGCCGCCAGCTGGCGGCCCCGGGTGATCGCCTCCTCGGCGAAGGCCAGCCGCTCCTTGACGGCGTTGACGTTGCGCGACACCGAGGCCAGCGCCGAGTCGGTGAACTCCGTGTGCAACCGGTCCAGTTGCTGTTGGGAGGGTTCCACCCGGGCGGTGACGGTCACCAACTGCTGGGTCAGCGCGTCGAGCCGCTCAGGGGCGTTGAAGACCAGGTCCCGCATCTGATGGAAGGCCTCGGTCTGGGCATCCAGTTCCCTATTGGCCTTCGCCGCCGACACCACGACACGGGTCAGCAGGTCACGCCGCTCCGGCAGCGGCTCGGGGATGTCGTCGTCGAGCTTCTGGCGGACATTGAACGCCTGTTTGAGGATGAGCCTGGCGTTGTCGACGGCCGCGGCGAACTGCTTGGTCTGGGCATCGCCGAACTCTTCGACAGCCAGTACCAGTTCGTTGGCACTGGTACGTACCGCGTTGTCCACCTGAACGACGATCGTGCGCGACAGCTCTTCGAGGGCGTCGATCGGAACCGAGGCCAACGCAGCCGGATCGGTGGGGTCCAGTTTCTCGGCGGCCCTCACGTCGGCCTCGTGGCGCTTTTTGCGGCGTTGGCGGCTCCAGAGCATCATCGACCCGATCACCAGCAGGCCGATCCCGGCGATGAACAACAGCGGCAGCAGCGACACGTGGCCGTCGGTGCCGGACCCGCCGCCCTTGCCGAGGCTGGCAAGCCCGTTGGCCGCGGCGACGGCCGCCCCGGCCCAGTCCTGGGCGCGCAGGGCCGGTTCGATCCGGTCGCGGCGGACGGCGTCGACCTTCGTCGAACTCCCGCCCGCTGCGGCGGGCGGAACCAGGAACGCATAGGAACGCTGGCCGGTGGCCACCGCAAGAATGGCGTCCTCATTGCCGAGATCGCTGATGCTCCGGGCTTGCTGAGCCCAGCCGACGGCGCCCTGCGGGGCGAACGAGTCGACGTAGACCACCCACAGCCGAACATGCCGTTCGCTGTAGAGCTGGTCAACGGCCTTCTGCACGTCGGCTCGTTGCCGGCTGTCGAGGACGCCGGCGTTGTCGGTGACATAGTCCGGCAACCGGAACGGGGGTTCGCACACTGCCGACGGCGCCACCAGGACGGCAGCCGTCAGCATCGCGGCGAGCAGGCTGAACAGACGGGCAAGACGCATGACCGTCAATCTAGTGGCCTGCGGCCGCCGCGCCGGGAAAACTTCGCGACGAGCGCATCGGGCAGCCTGGCAGACTGTGTCCAGAATGACGATGACCCAGAATGACGATGGCCCAGAATGAGGCCGACCGCGACCGGTTCCAACCCTATGACGCAACCGATCGCGAGCGCCTGGTAGCCGAGCCGGCGAAGGCTGCGGCCCTGCCCGGAACCAACACCGACCACCGCACCGACTTCGCCCGCGACCGGGCTCGGGTCCTGCACAGCGCGGCGCTGCGCCGGCTGGCGGACAAGACTCAGGTGGTGGGCCCGCGGGAGAGCGAGAACCCCCGCACCCGGCTGACCCATTCGCTGGAAGTTGCCCAGATCGGCCGCGGGATGGCCGTCCCGCTGGGCTGCGACCCCGACTTGGTCGACATGGCCGGCCTCGCCCACGACATCGGCCACCCGCCCTACGGGCACAACGGCGAGCGGGCTCTCAACGAATTCGCCGCCGACTTCGGCGGTTTCGAGGGAAACGCGCAGAACTTCCGCATCCTGACCCGGTTGGAGCCGAAGGTCCTGGACCGCCGCGGGCCGGATGCGCGGAGTCCCGACCTGCGGGGTCCCGACGTGCGGAGCGTCGGACTCAACCTGACCCGCGCAGCACTGGACGCGGTGACCAAATACCCGTGGCCCAAAGGCGGGGGTCCCGGAGCGGGGAACAGCGGCAAGTTCGGCTTCTACGCCGACGACCTGGAGATCGCCGGCTGGGTTCGCGCCGGCGCCCCGACCGGCCGACCCTGCCTGGAGGCCCAGGTCATGGATTGGGCCGACGACGTCGCCTACTCCGTCCACGATGTCGAGGACGGGGTCGTATCCGGGCGAATCGACCTGCGGGTGCTGGCCGACGGCGACGCCGCCGGGACGCTGGCGGGGTTGGGCACCTCGGTGTACGGGGGCGGGCTCGACGCGGCTGATCTGGAGGCCGCCGCCCGCCGCCTATCCGAACTCCCGGTGGTGGCCGCAGTGGGCAAGTACGACGGCACCCTGACTTCCGCGGTGGCCCTCAAGCGGTTGACCAGCGAATTGGTGGGCCGATTCGCCTCGGCTGCCATCGCGCAGACCCGCCGGGTGGCCGGGCCGGACCCATTGGTGCGCTACCGGGCCGAGTTACACGTCCCACCGGAGATCCGTGCCGAGGTCGCGGTCCTGAAGACCTTGGCGCTGCAGTTCATCATGTCCGACCCGCGCCACCTGAGGACGCAGGAAGAACAGCGCGAACGGGTCCACCGGGTGGCGGATTGGCTCGCGGCCCGGGCGCCGGCCAGCCTGGATGCACTGTTTGGCCCCGCGTTCAACGCCGCCGGTGACGATGCAGGCCGGATGCGGGTGATCGTCGACCAGATTGCGTCATACACCGAGGGCCGACTTGAGCGCCTCGACGGCTCCGCTCCCGCGATTAAGCTGAGGCCGTGACAGCTGCGGCGGGCGGAGGCGGAAGCCGCAAGGGCCGCATCCCCGACCGTGACATCACCGCGATCCGGGAACAGGCGCGCATCGAGGACGTCGTCGGCGATCACGTGCAGTTGCGCCGTGCCGGAGCGGATTCACTCAAAGGTCTGTGCCCGTTCCACGATGAGAAGTCGCCGTCGTTTCATGTCCGCCCCAACCACGGTCATTTCCATTGTTTCGGGTGTGGCGAGGGCGGCGACGTCTACGCCTTCATCCAGAAGGTCGAACACGTCAGTTTCGTCGAAGCCGTCGAACTGCTGGCCGACCGAATCGGGTACACGGTCACCTACACCGGCGGGGGCAACACCGTTCAGCGCGATCGCGGCAGCCGCAGCCGGCTCGTCGCCGCGAATGCGGCCGCGCAGGAGTTCTATTCCGCTGCCTTGGAATCCGATGAAGCCGCCCCCGCACGCCGGTACCTCACGGAACGAAACTTCGACGCCGGCTCAGCCCGCCACTTCGGCTGCGGGTTCGCCCCCTCGGGCTGGGACTCGCTGACGAAACATCTGATCCGCAAGGGATTCGAGTTCAAGGAACTTGAGGCCGCGGGCCTTTCCCGGGAGGGGCGGCGCGGCCCGATGGACCGGTTTCATCGCCGCCTGCTGTGGCCGATCCGCAGCGTCAGCGGTGAAACGGTGGGATTCGGGGCTCGGCGCATATTCGACGACGACCCCATCGAGGCGAAGTACGTCAATACCCCCGAGACCACGTTGTACAAGAAGTCGTCGGTGCTCTTCGGCATCGACTTGGCCAAGCGCGACATCGCCAAAGGCCATCAGGCCGTCGTCGTCGAGGGGTACACCGACGTCATGGCGATGCACCTCGCCGGGGTCACCACCGCCGTCGCGTCCTGCGGAACCGCGTTCGGCGACGAGCACCTCTCGATGCTGCGGCGCTTGATGATGGACGACAAATTTTTCCGCGGTGAGCTCATCTACGTCTTCGACGGCGACGCCGCCGGCCAGGCCGCAGCGCTCAAGGCCTTCGCCGGCGAACAGAATCTGGCCGGGCAGAGTTTCGTCGCCGTTGCGGCCGACGGCATGGACCCGTGCGATCTGCGGCTGGCCTCCGGTGACGCTGCGCTGCGGGATCTGGTGGCCCGGCGCACCCCGCTCTTCGAGTTCGCCATTCGCACGGCGCTGACCGAGCACGACCTCGACAATGCCGAGGGGCGGGTGGCCGCGCTGCGCCGTTGCGTTCCGATGGTCGCCCAGATCAAGGACCCCACACTGCGCGACGAGTACGCACGCCAGTTGGCGGGTTGGACCGGGTGGGCCGACGTCGCCCAGGTCATCTCCCGGGTCCGGGAAGAGGCCGGCCGCAAACCGAACGAGCGCGGCGCAGGTCGTGGTGCCGCTGCTTCGGGGGCGCCCCGTTCGGCCCAGACCGGCCAGGCTGCAGCGCCAGCGCGACCGGATCCGCGCGATCCCACCCTGTGGCCGCAGCGTGAAGCCCTCAAAGCCGCCCTTCAGTACCCGGCTCTGGCCGGTCCGGTGTTCGACTCGCTGACGACCGAGAACTTCACCCATCCGGGCTATATCGCCGTGCGCACCTCGATCGCGGCGGCGGGCGGCACCGCGGCCGGGCTCACCGGGGCGCAGTGGATCGAGCAGGTGCGCGAAAAGGCGGGTTCACCCGCTGCCACCGGTTTGATCACTGAACTGAGCGTGGAAACCATCAAGATCGACGACGACGACCGGTTGCCACGCTACGTCGGCGGCGTGCTGGCCCGGTTGCAGGAAGTGTGGGTGGGCAGGCAGGTCGCGGAGGTGAAATCCAAACTGCAGCGAATGTCCCCTGTCGAGCAGGGCGACGAGTACCACGCACTCTTCGGCGACCTCGTCGCCTTGGAGGCCTACCGGCGCAGTCTGCTCGAGCAGGCCAGCGGCGACGACCTGACCGCATGACCGGCCTTCGGCTATCGTTACTGCCAGCGATCGTTGGTTAACGAATTCACGGTCGTCAGCGAAAGGTCGGGTATGGCTAACTTGAACACGCGGTGGGCGGCCGCAGGTGCCTTGGCAGTGGCTGCGCTCGCAGGTCCGGTCGTGGCGGCGTTGAGCGTGCCGGCTGTGCCGGAGGTGTCGGCGACGGGCAATTGCCTGGCGTGGTTCGGTTCCCGCGACGATGGTCAATGCATCGGTTACTCCAATGGCTCCGGGACTACCATCGGAACCCCCAACTTCGGCATATGGGGCCCAGGCTACGGAAATGGCCTGGGGGTCACCAGCGGTCCGCTGTTGCCGGGTCAGACCTTCACTCAGGGCATTAACCCCTAAGTCTGGGGATTCCTGACCTCAGGCCGGAGCACCGTCGTACCAGCGTCTATTTCGATCTCCGTCAGTTCCGCCATCGCGGGGTCGGGGGAGACCCGCTCGGCAATCTTGCGACGACCGGCGTCGATCACCGACTTGGTGGCCGGGTTTGCGGTCACCGCCTTGTAGGTGCCGACGATCTGCTCATAGCGCTGTCGGCCGGCTTTGGTGCCCAGCACGTACCCAGCGGCCAGCACAGCCACATAACCGATCACGCGGTTCCCTCCACTCCGTCGGACCCCAAACGAACACCGGGGTCGCAAGACCCCAATCGAACACCGGGGTCGATACCATCCTGCCTGACAACGGACCGGCCTTGGCATCGACGCCCTCCGGTAAGCTAGAGTCTCTCCCGGCCCGCTGCAGCTGTCGCGGGAGTGGTCCCCTGTAGCTCAACTGGCAGAGCTCCCGACTGTTAATCGGGCGGTTGATGGTTCGAGTCCATCCGGGGGAGCCAAGCTCCAACCAGCGAAAACGCTGGTCAGAACACCTATCCGGTCACCAGTTTCAGCGCTGGCGCCCACAATTTGCCCACACTTTGATCTAACTTGTCGGCAGCTGCAGTTAAGTCGTCGTCAAATAAGTCGGCGTAAACGTCCAGTGTCATGGCCGCCGACTTGTGCCCCAGCATCCGCTGAATCACCTTCACATTCGCCCCGGACTGAACCGCCAAACTCGCAGCCGTGTGACGAAGGTCATGAGCGGTAATGCGCGGGAACACCGGCGTCTGAAGCTTCCGGTCCACCTCGGCCTTCTGCTCGGCTATCCGGGCCGCTTCCGCGATCCGCTGGCACCGCCTGACAGCCCCAGACAGCCACGAATCATGCGAGCCCGGTGGCTTTAGATGCCCGCCGGTCTGCGACGGCCAAATCAGATCGCTATCGGCCTTCCCGGCGACCGTGATCGCCAACTCGTCCACGACGTACTGGGCCAGCACAAGCGTCCGGTGATCGCCGCCCTTCGGTGTGCCGGTGGTGCCGCCCGTCGCGTTCTTGTGGATCACCAGCCGCCGGTCCTGGACGTCGGCAACCCTCAAGCTGACCGCCTCGCCCCATCGAAGGCCGGCTGTACCCAACAGCAGGACCAGGGACCGGTAGCGGCCCGATTCCCGCGCCAGCGCGTGCAGCTGCTCGCCGGTCAAATACACGTTCGGCCGTTTGGTGATCTCGGGCAGGTTGTCGGTCTTCGTCGCCGGATTCGAACCGATCCGGCCGTCGTCCTTGGCGTCTTCCAGGATCGAGAACATCACCGCGTGCGCGGCCCGGACCACCTTCGCGCCGCGGCGCTGCGCCAACTCGGCAACCCACGCTTTGATGTCAGACGGCATGACCTCGCTGACGGGCCACCGAGCCCAGTGCGGTTTGAGATGGACCCGCCACGACACCTCAACCGACTTGTAGCTGTTGGGCTTCAGGTGCCCTTTCTGGCGCTCCAGCCACGCTTCGCCCAGCTCCCCGATCGCGGCCTTGCCGAGCGCGGGGGAGACGTACTCGCCGCGCAACTTGCGGCTCTCAACCTCGGTCGCGAAGGCCGAGGCGTCCCGCTTTGTCTTGAAACCACGCTTATCGGTTTGGCGGTGATCCGGCGTGCGATAGCGGACACGGTAAAACGTTGCACCCGAGGCGGTTTGGTACTTACTGATCGTCGCCATCGGGGAATCTGAATCCTTGCGCCCGCAGCTCGAGGTCCATTTCACGGTCGCGTCCGCGGTCGTAGTCGACCTGGACGAACTCGGGCCATGCGTATGCCCGGAACTTGGCCACCGTCCAATCCGGGGTGACCATCGGCGGTATCGGATCCTGACCAGCCAGCCAGTACCACGCCGAGCGCGCGGTAACCAGAGACTCAGCGCCTGTCACTGACACCGGGCTGTCCGCGGCCTCGTGAGCTGGCATCAACAGAGTCGCCGGCGAAACCCCCAGCGCGATAGCCAACGCGACAAGGTCATCGACATCGACACGCCGATTGCCCTCTTCGATTCTGCGCACGGCTAGCGGAGGAATGTCCCGGCCAATGTTGGCGAGTCTCGTCGACAAGTCGGTGTAGTTGAGTCCTATCGCCTTCCGCAGGCGAGAAACGTTGCGCGCAACGGCCGCCCCCGTGTCGCCTAGCTCGAGTTTCCTTCCGGCCACAATGCTGCATTTTGCCTCCAAAAGATGAACTCAGGCAAGCAACTCTTGCGTGTCGCGATCGAGCGTGATATCTCTTGAAGTCGGACCTCTAAACAATAGAGGCCTGACTGAATTGAATGGAGGTAATCCCAAGCATGGAAGAGGAACTGCCGGCCATCTTCACCGCGAAGGTGCTAGCGAGCTTCCTGGATACGAGCGAAGCCAGCCTCGCCCAGGATCGCTATTTGCACCGTGGTGTGCCTTTCACGCGCGTAGGTCGGCGCGTTCGGTACCTCCGCGAGGACGTTCTGAAGTACCTCGCGGACAACAGGGTCGGCGGCCCGGATGCCGCCTAACCCCACAACGACAACGGCCCCCGTTGGCCTCGGTGCTCCAACACCGAGCGGGGACCGCTGCACCCAACCACTCACCGAAGAACAGAAAGGCATCTCAATCATGTCAGACACCACCGACACCAGCCAGCCCGCCGCCCCAGGCCCCGACGATGCTGGGTTTTGGCTTCCGGTCGATTCGAGCCTCGATCCCGCGGAAACCCACGGCACTGTCGTCAACCTCGACCAGCCCGACCCGCTACCGGCCCTTGAGCGGTGGAAACAACTTGTCGAGGAATTCGAAGAAGTCCTGGCGCTATACCACAACGGCAACGCCGGGCATGTGATGCCCGGGCCGCGGCCGGTGTGGGCCGATGAAGGTGAAGACCAAGTGCTCAACTCGATGTCGGGGCACTGTTACCGGTCGGCCGTTGTACGGGTCCCTGCCTCCAACGGCCGAGGATTGAACGACGGCACCTACCTGGACCAGGCCAGCGTCGACGTCTCCATAGGGATATTCGGGGTAGGCAACACGTTCGTAAGTCTCACGGTGCGGAAACAGAACACCGCCGGTAAGTGGGTCGAGTGGGGCCACGTACTCACCGCCGCCGAGGCCGTCGAGGTTTCCAAGGTATTGCTGGCCGCCGTCGACCTGCTCGGCGGTGCCAAGTGACCGCAATCGAATCCCGCACCGTGGACTGGTGGTCAGTCCACCAATTCGTACTACCAACGCTGGAGGGGGTGAGGTCCTGGCCGATGGCCGGGACTCTCACTTGGCAACACCTTCCCGACGATCACCCCGCCAAGCTGGCCGCGCTCTACGACGCCGCGCAACACTGGGCGCTTCGCGTCGACTCCTGCCAGGAAGCGATGGCCGACGCATCCAAAGCTATTGCAGCCTCTGCTGATTGGCCGGCCACCGCCCGTCCTCGCGGCTCCGCCTACATCCCCCGGAGGATCGCTTGACTACTACAACGGCCGAAGACCGCGCCGCCGAGTACGAGCTCACGCACGGCGTCGCAGTGGCCGTCCCCGGACCCTGCCCTGCCTGCGGGCTCGATTCCATCTACTCCCGCGACCAAGGCCGATACCTTCACATCGACGGCAGCGACAACAAACGGTGCTGGGCGCACATCTCCAGCGGCGCGATCGACGACGGACCTATCGAACCCGAGTCGGTATGGGACTTCCTCGACAACGTTCCGGGTAGCCGCCAGGTCGTCGTCACCCGAGGATCCGCCATCACCCCCCGCCGCATCACATGGTGGGAACAGGACGTGATCATCAAGAACGAGATCAACCTTCTCGCCGCCCGCGAATCTGCCGGCAAGTCAACGCTGGCCGCAGCCTGGTCCGCCCGCGAAACCGCTGCCGGAGGAACGGTGCTGTGGATCGGCACCGAGGAATCCCGCGAGCACGCCCAAGTCCCCAGACTGATCGCCGCCGGCGCTGACATGGAACGCGTCGTGTTCGTCGATGTTGCCACCAGCGGGGCCGCGGCGATGCTGGGCGCGCTGCAGTTCCCGCTGGACCTGAAGAACGTCGAGAAGGTAATCCGGCAACACGGCGTGACCATGATCGTCCTCGACCCGTGCAAGGGCTTGGTGCCACCGGATTTCAAGGGCAACGATGACGTTGCCGTCCGCCAGTACCTCGAACCCATCGGGGCGCTGTGCAACCGCACCGGCGCCACCCTGATCGGCTTGGCGCACTTCGGGAAACGAGACAGCCGAGATCCGGGCAAGCTTCTCCTGGGCTCGATCGCGTGGTCTCAGGTGGCCCGCTCGGTCATCTCCGTCGCCGAGATCCCCGACACCGGCAACCGGGTGCTGACAAACACCAAGACGAACTATTCGCCGGAGGCCCGCTCGATCGAGTTCCGCATCGTTTCGAAAACGATCGACACCGCCGAAGGTCCGTCCATCCTCGGCGCCGTCGAATGGATCGGCGAAACGCACCTCGACGCCCGAGACCTTCTGGGCGAATCCCACCGTACCGAGGAGATCGAGGAGTTCGACGAACACGACTACACCGACGACTTCAGAGGGTCGTGGCTGTACAGGTACCTCGAATCCGCGGCCAAAGCCAACGCTGACGTCCGCCCCAAGGATGCCGTCGCAGTTGGCGCCGACCGAGGCATCAGCCGCGCGTCGGTCTTCCGCCTGTTCGACAAGCTGGCAAACGCCGGTCTGGCTATGTCGGTAGATGGCATCGGATTCCCTCGGGTCACCCACTGGCGGATCGTCGGTGAGACCACAGGGCCTGTCATGGAATCAGGTGAGACTACAGAGACTACAGGCGCTGACCTGCGAAAACAGGGTGAGACTACTGAGCCGCTGTGGGACCACAGTGAGACTACAGAAAAAACCGCACCTGACCAGGAAAAACAGTCCGGGCAACCTCCTGTGGTCTCAGTAGTCTCACCCACTCCACATGACACCCCACCCGGCGGAGTCACCGCCGACACCCCCGGTCAAACCGACCGAGTCGCCGCCGCCCTCGCAAAGGCCACCCAGCAAACGAAAGGAACACCGCAGTGAACATCCCCTCCGAGGCTTACATCGTCGACGACAACGGCATCCCCATCGGCCACATCGACTTTGACAAGCTCACCCGCGACGCCACGCTCCTGATGTATGAGATGGCCGAAACCGCCGGAGACGACGCCGCCACCGACCGCGTAGCCATCCGCTGGACGAACCGGGCAGACATCACTCCGGACTACTTCGGCTACCTCGCCGCCACGGCACTGTCCCTCACTGTCCGCCACGTCCTCGCGCCCACGCTGGACGCCGTCGCAGCTGCCGGTGTGGATCTACGCCCCGGTCTCAGGGCCGCCGCAGACGACGCCCGCCGCGATCTCAACAAAGTCAACTAGAGGAGCCCCGGCATGTCCGAGTCGTACCGCATCAACCCCACCAACGAAACCATCATCGTCAGGGCCGAGGAGATCCACGCCACCTACGGCCAATCCAACGGCACCGAGTACGTGTCGCTCTACATCCGCGACCCACTCCTCGGCGAACTGTTCATCCCCTTCGGCCTACCCGCCGCCGCGGAAACCATCGCGAACATGGTCGGAATCCTCGGAAACATCGACACCCTCCGAACCCGCTGGACCCAGAACAACCCAAGCAGCGAGGAGGCAGGCGAATGAGCTGCACCCACCCGCCACTGACCACACAACCCGCGCCCGGACGCTGCGCCTGCGGTCAACAACTCTGGGCACCAACATCAGTCGCACGCGGCTACTGCGACCACTGCAGGATCCACCACCAGGAGGGCGACCAGTGACCCTCAAGCCCTGCATCCAATGCGGCCAGCCCAGCGACCGCACCCGCTGCCCCGATCACCGACCCAAGGACACCCGCAACCACCGAGCCCGCGGATACGACGCAGCCTGGGACCGCCTGTCCAAACGCGCCCGCCGGCTACAACCCTTCTGCTCGGACTGCGGAGCCACCAACGACCTCCAGTGCGACCACACACCACAAGCGTGGGAACGCAAGGCCGGCGGCCAAGCCATCCGCCTCCAGGACGTCGACGTCGTCTGCGGCCCATGCAACCGGCGCCGCGGAGCTGCCCGACCCGGCGCGACCAGGGGAGATACCCCGAACGACCCCCTCCAGTCCCCGAGCGGCAAGGCGCAGGGGGCGTTACACACGTGACGGTCCTACAAGAACATTGCCTTGCCGCGCTCCTGGACGTAGGAGATCTTTGTCCATCCGGAGGGCGACAGCGCGACAGCGCTGCGCTTGTCACCTTCGGGTGCGTCAAGGAAGGTCAGCACGCCGGTTTCCTTCGAGATTTTGAATTCTTGTCCGACGCTGGTGTCTCCGTTGATGACTGCGCCGTCTGTGCAGGTGATCGAGAATTTCATGCCAGGAGCCTTTCATGAAGGCGGGGCCGAAGGCGTCGGTGGATCCGTCCGGGTTGCCGTGGCGGCCGCGGTCGGTGGGTTCGGCCCGCTTTGCCCGGTTCTGCGATCGATACGTGAAGGTGCCCAAGGGGACGGGCGCGCGGTCGCCGTTGCGGTTGCGGCCGTGGCAGCGGGATCTGGTGGGTTCGGTTCTGGACACTGACCCGCAGCCTCGCACGGCCGGGTGGATGTTGCCGCGCGGTCAGGGCAAGTCGAGCTTGGTGGGCGCGTGGGGTTTGTATGAGTTGTTCACCGGCGGTGAGGGGGCCACGGTGTGCGTGGTCGCCGTCGATGAGCGTCAGGCCGGCATCGTGTTCGGGATCGCTCGGCGCATGGTGGAACTCGACGAGCAGCTGGAGTCGCGGGTGCAGGTGTTCAAGGAACGGCTGGTGATCCCGGCCCGCGATGCCCAGTTCCATTGCCTGCCAGCTGAACCGAAACGGTTGGAGGGGCTCGACTACACGCTGGCGATTCTGGACGAGGCCGGCGTGGCCA
This sequence comes from Mycobacterium sp., assembly GCA_020438845.1. Lineage (GTDB taxonomy): Bacteria > Actinomycetota > Actinomycetes > Mycobacteriales > Mycobacteriaceae > Mycobacterium. The sequence goes on from JAGQTV010000039.1 coordinate 106,260, forward strand.
ACCGCGATTCCTACGAGGTGCTGACGCTGGCGCAGGGTAAGCGGGAACGTTCAACCCTGGTGGCGATCGGCACCCCTGGCCCGAACCTTGAGGACCAGGTGCTGCTGGACCTCCGCGCCTATGCGGCAGAGCATCCTGACGACCGGAGCCTGGTGTGGCGGGAGTTCTCGGCGGCCGGGTTCGAGGATCATCCGGCGGACTGCGCCCATTGTTGGGAGTTGGCCAACCCGGCGCTGGATGACTTCCTGCACCGCGACGCGCTTCATGCGTTGTTGCCGCCGAAGACTCGGGAGTCGACGTTTCGGCGGGCCCGGTTGTGTCAGCTCGCCGCCGATGCCGAGGGTAAGTTCCTGCCCGCCGAGGTGTGGGACGGCTTGTCCACCGGTGAGGGTATCCCGGATCGGGCCGAGGTTGTTATCGCCCTTGATGGCTCGTTCTCTGATGACACGACCGCGTTGCTGGCCGGAACCGTCAGCGCGGAGCCACATTTCGACGTCGTGGCGGTGTGGGAACGTCCGAGCCGTAAAGACGAGGACTATCGGGTTCCGATCGCTGATGTCGAGGACATGATCCGGCGGGCGTGCCGGCGCTGGCAGGTCGTGGAGATCGTCGCCGACCCGTTCCGGTGGACCCGCACCCTGCAAGCCCTGGAGGCCGAGAAGCTGCCGGTGGTGGAGTTCCCACACTCCCCGAGCCGGTTGACGGCGGCGACGACGGATCTGTACAGCGCGGCGGTGAATCGGCGGCTGACCCATTCCGGTGATCCGCGTCTGGCCGCTCATGTCGGGGCCGCGGTGATCGTTGAGGACGCCCGCGGGATGCGTCTGTCCAAGCAGTCGCGGTCACGGACCGCACCGAAGATCGACCTGGCTGCCTGCCTGGTCATGGCCCACTCACGCGCCGTCTGGCGCTCAACCCACAAAAAACGCAGAAGAAGCTGGAGTTTTGCATCATGAGCACTGACAACCCACTACTGCTGAACCTGTTGCAGCGGCTCGACGAGCCGGCCGCCCGCTACAACGAGCTGTCCCTGTACTACCGCGGTGAGCAGCCGCTGGCGTTCCTGTCCCCGGAGGCGAAGGTGGCCTTGGGTAGCAGGTTCGGCCGCATGGCTTCCAACATCCCCCGCCTGGCCGTGACCGCTTTGGCTGAGCGCCTGCGGATTACGGGCTTCTCCGGTGGTGGTGATCTGTGGGCCGATTGGATCCGCAACGACCTCGACCAGCTCTCCGGGGTGGCGCACCGCGAAGCGCTACTTCTCGGGGACAGTTTCGTCATCGTGTGGGCCGACAGCTTCGGCCGCCCGCGGGTGACTGTGGAATCAGCGAATCAGGTCGCGGTGCTGTCCGATCCTGGCACCCGGCAGATCACGGCGGCGGTGAAGCGGTGGGAAACCAAAACCACCACCGAAGCCGTCCTGTATGAGGCGGATCGGATCACCCGGTACCGGTCGAACGCAACCGGCGCGACTCTGAACGGGTTCACAGTGGTTGACGAGATCGCCAACCCGCTCGGGGCGGTGCCGGTGGTCAACATTCGCAACTCTGATCGGATCCTGGACTGCTACGGCTCCTCGGAGATTGACGACCTCAAGCCTCTGGTGGATGCGCTGAACAAGCTGCTGGTCGATTTGATGACGACTTCGGAGTTCACCGGCCGGCCGCGTCGGTGGGCTACGGGCATCGAGGTCACTGAACGGCCGGTGCTCGACGATGAGGGCAGCCCGGTCCTCGATGGCGATGGGTTGCCGGTCACTACCGAGGTGTCGCCGATCCCGGAGGGCAATAGGGCGATGATCGCCGAGCAGGCGGAGGCCAAGTTCGGTCAGCTCGACGCCGCCACTCTCACCGGCTACGAGAACGCCGTGAATATCCTGCTCGGTCAGATCATGGCGGTATCGACACTGCCGAGCCATTACATCGGTGTCACGCACGACAATCCGAGTAGCGCTGATGCGCTGCGGGCATCTGAGGCGTCTTTGACCGCGCGGGCTGAGGCCCGCCAGGCCACCTTCGGGCGGGCATGGGAACAGGTCGCCAAGCTGATGGTGGCGGTACGTGACGGCCACGATCCGCAACTGGTGCAGACGCGGGTGCAGTGGGCCGACGCGGCCACCCGCAGTGTGGCCCAGGAGGCGGACGCCACCGTGAAGCTGGTGCAGGCCGGGATCCTGCCGGTCACCTATGCGCTGGCGAAGTTGGGGTACAGCGATGACGAGATCACCCAGATTCGGGTGGCCCGCCGCGGTGAGGCCATCGACACCGCCGGAATCAACCTGGTGGGCAGGCCGGCGTGATCGAGGACTACCAAGCCCAGACCGCGGCGCTCGCCGCCGGCACAGTGACACAGGTGAGCGCGATCTATGCCGCTTTCCAGGCCGGGCAGATCACCCAGGCCGAGACAGCCCAGTTGGTGGCCTCGGTGATCAATCTGGCCAACGCGACGGCGGCCACCCTCGCTGACGCGTTCATCTCCGCACAGATCGAGGTGCAAATCGGTTACCCGACACCGACCGTCGGTGTGGTGCCGGCCGACGACACTGCCCGGCTGGAGTTGGCCGCCCACACCATCCTCGACGACCTTTTTACTGCCGTCAGTGAAAAGACATCGGCAGCCGATGACGAGATCGACGACGACCAGCCAGACCCGGTGAGTGCGGCCGAGGTTCGTTTCGAACGCCTGGCCCGCGCCGAGCCACTGGAGACCGCCCAGAAGGCCACCGTCGAGGTCATGGACGCGCAGCCGTTGGTGGAGGGCTGGACACGGCAGATGGATGCCGACCCTTGCCAACTGTGCACCTGGTGGTGGCGCACGGGCCGGATCTGGCCGAAGAACCACCCGTTCCAGTCCCACAAAGGGTGCAATTGTCAGCCGAAAGTTGTTCTTGCCAAAGAGATTCAATCCACCGAGTACACCCGCAAATTAGAGAGGAACCAAGCATGAGCGATGAAACCACCACCGAGGCAACCACAGTCGACACGGCCGCGGACCAAACATCCCCACCTGTGGACAGCCCTGGGGATGACCAGGGCGGCAGTGCGCCGCAGCAACACGAGCCCGATACCTTCCCCCGCACCTACGTCGAGGAGTTGCGCCAGGAGAACGGCCGCTACCGGCAACGCGCCGCACAGGCAGACACCTACGCCCAACGACTGCACACCGAATTGGTGAGGGCCACAGGGCGATTGGCCGACCCGACCGACCTTCCGTTCGACGCCGAGCACCTCGAAGACGGTGACAAGTTGTCACTAGCTCTCGATGACCTGCTGGCCCGCAAGCCGCACCTGTCCAACCGCAAACCAGTCGGCGACATCGGGCAAGGCGCAGCACCATCCGCCGGTACCGTGGACCTGGCCGCCATCCTGCGAGGCAGAGCCGGATAGCTACCCCTCAGGGGTATAGTGGTGTGGTCGGTCCTGGTGGCCGGCCCCATCGCTGTCCTGGTGACACGGGTTCCACAGAATCCAATTCTTCTGTCACGTAAGGACTCTCATCATGGCTGAAACCACGTCCGCCAACCCCGCTCTGCTCGCCGACCAGGTTGCCAGCTTGCTGGTTCAGCCGTTGGAAGCCGCCTCGGTCGTCCTGTCCTCCGGGCCGCGGATCTTCGACACCTCCGGCGTTCTGCGCATCCCGAAACTCACCGGCAGCTCGGCGGTCGGATTCGTCGGTGAAGGCGAAGAGATCGACGACACCCACGGCACCACGTTCGACGAGATCGTGCTCATGCCCGCCGACCGCAAGAGCATCAAGGTCATCGAGCGCTACACCAACGAGTTGGTCCGCCAGTCCGTCGTCGGCATCGACGCTGTGTTGAAGAACCGTCTGGTCAAGGTGGTCTCCGACAAGCTCGACACCGCGCTGCTGACCGGCGACGGCCTCAACGACACCATCACCGGCCTGATCTTCCAGGAGGGCGCCCTGGAGGCCCCGCTCGATGTCACCGACGCCGACAGCCTGCTGACGGCCATCGGTGAACTCTCGGCGGCCGAGGTGATGCCCAACCGGTGGCTGATCAACGGCGATGACTTCATCGCCCTACGCAAGCTCAAGGAAACCGACACCAGCTCCAAGTACCTGCTGGAGTCCGACGTCACCGCCGGCCCCACCTACCGGCTGTTCGGCATCCCGGTCACGGTGACCAACAAGCTGCCCGAAGGCACCGCCGTGCTGGCCGACATGAGCCAGGTTGCCATCGCCCGCGATCTCGCACCGTCGGTGACGATCCTCTCCGAGCGCTACGCCGAGTACGACCAGATCGGCATCCGGGTGGTCACCCGGTACGACCTCGGACTCTTGCAGCCGGCGGCTGTGCTCGTTCTGAACGCCGAGGGCGGCAGCTAGCAGTCATGGGCATTGAGGATGCAGCTGCCACGCTGGCCGCGCAGGGCAACATCGGTGATGCTGTTCCGGCCGCGGTCCCTCTGATCACCGCGATGGCCAAGGCGTACACCCGCGGACGCGGTTTCGATGACGATGGCGATCCGAGCGAGGAGATCGCCGCGGTGATCACGACCGCGTCGGTGCGCCTGGCCGCCAACACCCGCCAAACCGACCACGCTCAAACGATGGGCGAGTTCTCCGAGACGGTCCGCTCGTTCTTCAACGGGTGGACGTTGGCCGAGTTGGCGGTGCTCAACCGGTACCGAGTGCGGGCCATGTAGACCAGGGCCGCCGCCGCGGGCTTGCAGGGGTTGCTCCTTCCCCTCCCTCGCGGTTGTGGCGGTTCCCTGACGGTGGCCTCGTCCGTGCGTGCGGAGCGGACGAGGCCACCCCCCCCGCGCCCACAATTTGCCCACAACTTTCCCGCGGTAACAGATATCTACCGTGAATCACACTGATGTCATTTCGCAGTTCAGAGGCTATGCGGCCACCGGAACAGGGCTTAAGATATGGTTCGAGTCCATCCGGGGGAGCCAAATACCGCTAGGCTCACCTCCAGTGCCGATTCCGGGCACTTCTCCACCGACTTCGACCTGACGGAGACGCCACACCATGATCTCCCGGCTCAGAGTGTCCGCCACGCTGATCGGTGCTGCCGTGGCGCTGTTCGCGGCGGCTCCGGTGGAAGCGCTCCCGCCGGCCCCGGCGTCGCCCGGTCAGAACTGTGCGGCCGGGTACATGGCCGACCCGAACTCTGGCAATTGCTGGCAGATGACCGGCCAGGGCTCGCCGACCGTCGGCGGTGGCCCGTGCATGCCGGGTCGCATTGGCACCTGCCTCGGCTATGTCGCCAACAATCCGATGGCTCCCGGGGACACGCTCAACCGCGACTCCTGGCCCTGATAGCTGCGGCTGACGCGTGATCCGAAGTGCGGGCCGCCTCGGCCTGGCCAAAGCAAGCGTTGTGGTGCTCTGGCAGCTGCGCTACACCTTGCTGGCGGTTGTCATCGTGTCCGGAGCCCTCCTGCCGGTCCCGGATTCCACTCAGAGCCAGTACGCCTCCGCCGTGCTGTCTGTGCTGGGCATCGGGGCCTCGGTTTTTATCGGCTTCCGCAACACCACCGCCTACAACCGCTGGTGGGAGGCGCGCACCCTGTGGGGTGGCATGATCATCAACTCAAGGACGACTCACAATGGCCTGACCTCGGTGGACAACGGCTCACCCGGGATGGCCCAGGTGCTGGACCGGATGCGCCGGCGTCAGGTTCGCTATTGCTGGCAGTTGGCGGCTGAACTGCGCGCTGTCGCTCCGCTTGCCGGGGTCATCTGCCTGACACCGGAGGATCCCGCCGACACCTCGGCCACCGAACTGCTCAATCGCCAGGCAGCCGACGTGGCCCGCCTGGCAGCCGACGGACACATCGACGGTCAGGCCCGCGTCGTGTTGATGGCGGCCAACACCGGAGCGGCCAGTGCCCAGAGCGGACTGGAGCGAATCCGCAACGAGCCACTGCCTTTGCACTACGACCTCTTCATTCAGGCACTGGCCTGGTTCTTCGGCGTCATGGCCTTCAGTCGGCTGGATGCCAGCAATGAACACGCGGTCGGCAACATCGTGGTGGGGGTTCTGCTGATGGGCACCTTCATCGTCGCCGAACGCCTCGGCCACTTCATCGAGCAGCCGATGAGCAACCGTGTCTTCGACATACCCATGTACCGCATCTGCAGCACCGTCACCGCCAACCTGCTCGGTGCCGATCATCCGCTGGCTCGACCGCGGGAAGGTGACGACGCGACCGTCTGGATGTGACGGGAGCAGGGCGATGCCCGCTCTGACTGGCAGAATCGTCAAGATGACCTCGACGCGGCCGGACGCGCCCGCGCGGGTCGGTCGGTCGCTCACACCGGTGGAGATGGCCCAGGCCGCGGTCATGGGGTCGCTCAGTTCGGCGTTGTCCATCGCGTCGGTCGTGGTGCCGTTCGCCGGTGGTCTGGCGCTGCTGGTGACGGTCCCCATGGGTCTGCTCGCCCTGCGCTACCGCTTCCGCGTGCTGGTCGCCGCGGCGTTCGCGGCCAGCTCGATCGCCTTCCTGATCGCCGGCATCAGTGGGTTCATGGTGGTACTCAACTGCGCCTACGTCGGCGGGATGACGGGCATCATCAAGCGTCGGGGCCGGGGCACACCGGCGGTGATCGTGGCCTCGATCGTCGCAGGGGCCATCCTGGGACTGATCAGTGTCGCCCTGCTCATTTTTCTGGAACGGCTGCGCACGGTCACCTTCGAGGCGATCACCGCCAACATCGACGGAGTGGTCAGGGTGTTGTCGCTGTTCGGCGAGCCGTTCCGGGAATCCGCCGAGGAGGTCCGCGCCCTCTTTGAGCTCGGGCTGATGTACTGGCCGGTGTTCATCATGGCCTACTCGATCTTCAGCATCGTGGTGGTGTCGCTGATCGGGTGGTTTGTGCTTGCGGGTGTGCTGGAGCGGCTCAGCGGCATTCCTGACGTCCACAAACTGGATGCGACGGACGACGCAGAGGGTGGGCCGATCGCCCCCCTTCCCGTTCGCCTCGTCGATGTGCGGTTCCGGTATCCGAACGCCGACCATGACGCCCTGCGCCCGCTGAGCCTCGCCATCGACGTCGGCGAGCACGTCGCCATCACCGGGGCCAACGGGTCGGGAAAGACCACGCTGATGTTGCTGCTGTGCGGGCGCCAGCCCACCTCCGGGCGCATCGAGCGGCCCGGTGCCGTCGGACTTGGGCACGCCGGCGGCACCTCGGTTGTATTGCAGCATCCCGAGAGTCAGGTGCTGGGCGCGCGGGTCGCGGACGACGTGGTGTGGGGTCTGCCGCCGGGAACCAAGCCCGACGTCGGCCGATTACTCGACGAGGTCGGGCTGACGGGTATGGCTGAGCGCGACACCGGTGGACTCTCCGGTGGTGAACTGCAACGGCTCGCGGTGGCTGCCGCGTTGGCCCGGGAGCCGTCGTTGTTGATCGCCGACGAGGTCACCAGCATGGTCGACCAGCGCGGCCGCGAAGCGCTGCTCGGGCTGCTCTCCGGACTCACCGAACGGCATCGGATGGGGTTGGTGCACATCACGCATTACCGGAACGAAGCCGACAACGCCGACCGCATCATCAATCTCAGTGCGTCGGCGGACAACATGGTCATGGTTGCCCCGGTGCATTCGTCGGGCCCTGCTGCTGCGCCTACCGCGGGGCCCGCCCCGGAGACCGCACCGGGCACGACCGTGGGCCGGGCGGCGAAGCGCAGCGTGCCGGTGCTCCAACTCGACGGCGTCGGACACGAGTACGCGATGGGAACTCCGTGGTCCAAGACCGCTTTGCGTGATGTCAGCTTCACCGTCAACGAGGGCGACGGCGTGCTCATCCATGGCGGAAACGGGTCCGGAAAATCCACGCTGGCCTGGATCATGGCTGGGCTGACCCGGCCGACGTCCGGGCGTTGTCTGGTGCGGGGGCGGCCGGCGCACGAGTCCGTCGGCGAGGTGGCGATCGCCTTCCAGGCCGCGAGGCTGCAATTGCTGCGCAGCCGGGTCGACCTCGAAGTGGCTTCAGCGGCCGGGTTTTCGCAGTACGACACCGAACGGGTGGTTTCGGCGCTGGCGACGGTCGGTCTCGACGGGTCCCTGGCTCGCCGCCGGATTGACCAACTCAGCGGCGGCCAGATGCGTCGGGTGGTGATCGCCGGTCTGCTGGCTCGTTGGCCACAGGCGCTGATTCTCGACGAGCCACTGGCCGGGCTCGATGCCGACAGCCAACGCGGACTGCTCGGACTGCTCACCGACCTGCGTCGTAACGCCGGGCTGACGGTCGTGGTGATCTCCCATGACTTTGTCGGCCTGCAGGACCTGTGCCCGCGAATCCTGCATTTCGACCGCGGACGTCTGACGCCCGCGTCGGGAGTCATCGGGGGAAGTTCATGACGTCAAGCCGCCGTCGTCGGCCCGTGGTGTTGTTGCGTCCGATTCCCGGTACCTCTGTCGTCCACGAATTGTGGGCCGGCACGAAACTGATTGTGGTGTTTGTCCTTTCGCTGTTGCTGGCGTTCTACCCCGGTTGGATTGCGATTGGTCTGGCTGCGCTGTTGGTGGTGACGGGGTTGGTTTTGGCGCGTGTCCCACGGGGAGCGTGGCCGTCGATTCCACGTTGGCTGTGGTTTCTGCTGCTGTTGGGGGCGGTTACGGCAGCAATTGGCGGTGGAGAGCCGGTTCTGCATCTGGGGTCGCTGGATCTTGAGGCCGGTGGTGCGCTGAAGTTCCTGCGCATCACTTCGTTGTCGATCGTGTTGGTGGTGCTGGGGGCATTGGTGTCGTGGACGACCAACGCCGCCGACGTGGCGCCCGCCGTCGCCTTGCTGGGAAGACCCTTGCGGATATTCCGCATCCCGGTTGACGACTGGGCGGTGGCGCTGGCGCTGGCGTTGCGCTCGTTTCCGATCCTGTTCGACGAGTTCCGGCTGCTGTATGCCGCTCGCAGGCTGCGGCCCAGGCGGGTTTTGCCCGCCGGTACGACCCAGCGGCATCGCTGGCTGATCGAGATGGTGGATCTGCTGGCCGCGGGACTGGCCGTGGCGCTTCGGCGGGCCGACGAGATGGGCGACGCCATCACGGCCCGCGGTGGTACCGGGCAGTTCTCGGCGGCGCGGTCACGGCCCCGGCGTAATGATTGGGTCGTGCTGACGATCGTCGCGGTGGCGTGTGCCGTTGCCATCACACTGCAGGTTCGTGGGTTGGGTTGACACGCCGCACGGCTGACGCTCAGCGCTCAGCGGCGGTGTTCGCCGCCCGCTGGGCCGCCGCCAGGGTCGCGCCGACCGGCGAGCGGCCCAGGAACATCTCGTCAAAAAGCGGCTTGATCGCCTGGTAGCCGGCGGCGAAGCCGGCTCCACCGGGGGCCGGGATCCGGGGGCCGTCCAGCACGGTGAAAAACGGCGCCACGTCGACCTTCCGGTCGGACCAATAGTCGAAGTACGAACGCTGCGCCGGTCGCACCGCCGGAATCGCCGCGCCGCGCCGGCCCAGGTACTCGTTGCCGGCCGGGCTTCCCAGCCATGCCAGCACCGAGCGGACTGCCTCGGGATGTGGGGTGGCCGGATTGCCCGCTGCGACAATGCCGTTGGTGACGCTGACCCGTCCGGCCGGGCCGGTCGGCAGCATCGCCACACCCCAGCGGAACCGTGCTTGCTCGGCGATCTGCGCCAGGTTGTAGGTACCCGACTGGAACACAGCCATCCGCCCGGCCAGGAATTGGTTGCGGGAGAAATCGCCGTTGTCGTTGGTGTCCGACGCCGGTGGTGCGACGTGGTCGGCGTTGATCAGCCCCACGACATACTGGAGTCCTTCGGCGGCTTGTGGGTTGTCGAAGGCGAACCGGTCGCCGTCGGCGAACACCCCTCCGGCCGAGCCGATGTAGTTGAGGTTGATGCCCTGCAGATCGTTGGCGGCGTTGTAGCCGAATTGACGAATCCTGCGGGGGTCGAAGCCGGGGCTGCCTGCCGGGTTTCCGCCGGAGTCAACGGTGAGCCTGGCCAGGATGGGACGCAGGGTGTCCTTGGCCGGGTCAGGGTCCCAGCGGGCCCTGCCCAGGGTTTCCGCGTCCACACCGGCGTCCGTGAGAAGGTCGGCGTTGTAGTACAGCGCGATCCCGGCGTCGGTCAGTTGCGGGACTCCCCACAGTTCACCGTTGCGGGTGAACTGGCCCACCACCGACGGCTCCCAGTCGGCCGACGGCGTGACCGGCATCAACCGGCCATTGTCGGCGTACTCGGCGAAGTGTGAATTGTTGATCCAGAAGATGTCATCGGCACCGCCGCCGGCCACGTCGGTGCGCAAGGTGTCGAAGTAGCTGGCATAGGAGAAGACGTTGGTGCGCACCTCGATATCGGGGTGTTCGTGGCTGAATGCGGCGAAGGACTCCCGGTAGGCGGTGGCCACTTGCGCGTCCCACAGTCGCACGGTGACGACGGTTCGGCCTGCCGGCTCCGCGGTGCGGCCCAGGAGTGCAACCAGGCCCGCCAACAGCGCGGCCACGGCGACCAACGCCACCAGCGCGAGGGTGGAGGACCGGGGCCGGACAATCATTTCAGACCCGTGACGACGATCGATCGGACGATGTGACGCTGGAAGGCGATGAACACCAGCACCAACGGAACGATCGCGACCGTGGTGGCAGCCATCACCAGAGTCCATTGCGCGTTGTATTGCGACTGCAGACCGGCAGTGGCCACTGTCAGCACCCGCCAGCGGCCCCCGCTGGTGATCACCAGCGGCCACATGAAGCTGTTCCACTGCGAGACCACGGTGATCAAAGTCAATGTCGCCAGGATGGGCTTGCTGGTTGGGAGCACGACGTGAACGATCACGTCGAGGGTATTGGCACCGTCGATCCGCGCGGCATTGAGTAGGTCTTTCGGAATGGCCCGAAAGTACTCCCGCAAGAGGAAAATCGCGTACGGGGAGCCGAAGAGGAACGGAATCACCAACGCCCAGAAGGTATTGCGTAGACCCAATTCCGCCATCATCAGATAGAGCGGCACCACCGTCACGGTCGCCGGCACCATCAGGGTGGCGACGTAGACCCAGAACACCGCGTCGCGGCCGGGGAACTCCAGCCGAGCGAAGGCGTAGGCGGCCAGCACCGAGAAGGTCAGCTGTCCGAGGGTGATCACCGCCGTCATCAGCGCGGTCACCGCAATCGCCCGGCCGAAGCCGGCATCGGTCAGGGCGGTGTAGTTCGCCAGAGTCGGTGGCCGTGGCAGCGACAGTGGGGTTCCGGTGGAGAACTGCTGCGCGGAGGTAAACGACGTCAGTAGTCCCAACGCGAAGGGGGCCACGGTCACCGCGGCAGTGACAAGCAGACCGGCGTAGATCAGCGCGTTACGTGAGGTCATAGCTGATCCGCCTACGGAAATAGACGTGCTGGACGATCGTGATCCCGACCAGTACTGCGAACAACACCAGCGCCATCACCGCCGCCCTGCCGATGGCCGCCGCCCCGAACGCTTCGGCGTAGATGCGGTGCGCCACCAGGTCCGTGCGCCCGGCCGGCCCGCCGCCGGTCAATGCGTAGACGGTGTCGAAAACCTGTGCTGCGCTGACGATCCCAGTCACCGACACGAAGAAGAAAGTGGGCCGTAACATCGGCAGCGTGATCCGCCAGAACCGTTGCCATGACGTTGCCCCGTCGGTCCGGGCCGCGGCGTGGATCTGCGGCGGGATGGCCAGAATCCCGGCCAGAAAGAACAGCGCTACGTAGCCCACGTTGGTCCACACGGTGACTGCCGAGACCACCGGCAATGCCATTCCAGGGTCGGTGAGCCACTCGATCCGCCTGTCGAGCATCGTGCTGACCGCCCCGTCGGTGGGGGCAAGGATCCAGCGCCACAGCACGGCCACCGCCAGCGGCGAGCAGATCCACGGGATCACGTACAACGCCCGGAGGAGGCCACTGCCCGGCAGGCCGCGGGCGAGCATCGCCGCCACCCCCAGACCCAACGCGATCTGAGTCGGGACGACGATCGCGATGAACCCCAACGTCACCAGCAGTGAGTTGCCGAATGCGGGATCGGTGAGGACCGAGTGCCAGTTGTCCAGTCCCACATAGCGGATCGGACCCAGGAGATCCCAGCGGTGCAGGCTCAGCCAGACCACCACCAGCATCGGCAGCAGAAGGAAGCAGGCGACCCCGAACAGGCTGGGCGCCAGCAGTCCGTAGCCCAGGAGGGCGGACCGGGTGTGCCGAGGTTTCACGAGAGTCATTTAACGCCCGCGCCCCCCTCCAATAGCCGGTAAAAGAACGACTGCTCCGTTTCCCGGCAGCTTTGCCCGCGGCATGCAACAATTTGCGGCGAGTGCAAGGCGAGGTCAATTGTGAGCGAACGACAGGGCTTGTTGTCCAAGGTGTTCGGGTCCCGGGGACTCAACGGAATCTCGGAAATCCGCACGTTTTTCCGGACCAATGAGCAGCCGATTTTCTTCGTCGGCCCGACGGGTTTCAACCTTCTGGGTATCGACCGCTGGGTCCGGGGTTTCGAGTACATCGTGTACTACGACTCCTGGGACGGGGCGCATCCGCGGGTGTTCGCGCCGAGCAACCGGCCCTACGTCGAGTTTCAGAGCAGCGAAGAGATCGTCAACTACCTTCTGCGCGACCCCGAAGTTCAGCGGTTCATCGAATCACGTTGCGCTGCATCCGGTCTCAAGCCGATGGTGGCGATGGTCTTCTTCGACGCCGAGACTGAGGAGATCTGCGAGGAACTGGGTTACAACCTGATCCTTCCGAAGGACGAACTGCGCCGTCATCTGGATTCCAAGATCGTCACCACCAAACTCGGTGAGGAGGCTGGCGCCCCCTCGGTGCCCAACGTCCTGGGGCACGCCGACAGTTACAAAAGGCTGATCAATCTGGCCCGGAGGCACAAGCTCGGTACTGACCTGGTGGTCCAGACTCCGTACGGAGACTCGGGCAAGACGACCTTCTTCATCGCCTCCGAGGCCGACTGGGACCGCAACTGCGAGGACATCGTCGGCGAAGAACTGAAGATCATGAAGCGGATCAACAATCGCGCGGTGGCGGTGGAGGCCGTCAACACCCGGCACGGCACGGTGGTGGGCCCGTTCATGACCGACCTGACGGGTTATCCGGAGTTGACGCCCTACCGCGGTGGTTGGTGCGGCAACGATCTCTACCCCGAGGCGCTGTCGGAGGCCCACCGCGCCATCGCGATCGGGCACGTGCGCCGACTCGGCGACCGGCTGCGGCAGGAGGGGTACCGCGGATTCTTCGAGGTCGACGTCCTGGTGGACCTGGACTCCGACGAGGTGTACCTCGGCGAGCTCAACCCGCGCATCTCCGGCGCCTCCTCGATGACGAACGTCACCGCGGGGGCCTACTCCGACATCCCGCTGTTCCTATTCCACCTGCTGGAGTTCATGGGCGTCGAATACAGCCTCGACGTCGATGAGATCAACGAGAGATGGCGAGAATTAGCCGCGGTCGACGTGTGGGCGCAGCTGATCATGAAGGAGCCCGAGGACTCCGTCGAGCGGATTCTGGCTGCCCCTGCCACCGGCCGTTATCGGCTCAACGAAGACGGTGAACTGAGCTACATCGGAGTCACCAATGACTGGCACGACGTCACCCACGAGGATGAGGCCTTCTTCATGCGGGTCTACGGGCCGGGCGATTACCGGTTCAAGGGGGCCGATCTGGGCATCCTGGTGACGAAGGGCCGCATGCAGACCGACGACGGACTCACTCAGCGGTGCCGAAACTACATCTCCGGTGTCCGTTCGATGTATGTCAGCGAGCCGTTGCCGAAGGCCCCGATGGTGGTCCCGATCAGCTGGGTCAAATAGCCCGCCCAGCAATTCAGCTTTGCCCGCGTTCGCGTCCCTCCACGACGCCGACCACCCCGGGCATCGCCATCCGGTCGCTGGCGCGGCCGTTCAGTCCGGCCAGATGCCGGCCGGTCGCCGCGAACGCCCGGAGAGTGTCGATCAGGTAGGTGGGCTCCTGAGCCGTGGGCCAGGTCGACATCTTCACCGCCACGGTCCGAGTGGCGCGGTCCACCAACACCATCTGGCCGTGAATGCCGAGGCAGAGTTGCAGGTCCCCGACAAGCCCCGGGACGAACCAGAACTGGTTGCGGTACCACCCGCCGGTCAACACCGATTCGGAGCTTGACGCGGCGAAGGCGCCGCGGATGTCGGGGTCCAGCGTGCGGGAGGCGGCGAGCCAGCGCCTGGGCACCACCGGGACGCCGTCGACGAATCCATCGTCCAGCAACAGTTGGCCGAACCGGGCCATGTCCCGCGCCCGCGCTGACATGCCGCCGTCGGAAATGGCTGAACCGACTCCGTCACAGGTGATCTCGGCGTCGTACTCCGCCCCCATCGGCTGCCAGAGCAACGAGGAGACCAGATCGGCCATGCGCACTCCCGCAGCGCGCTCACAGACCCAACCGAGCATGTCGGTATCGGCGGAGCGGTAGACGAATTCGCCGCCATGCGGGCCCGTCGAGTCCAGCGTCGCCAGATAGGCGTACATCCCGCCGTTGTCGCCGGGGCTGAGCCCGGGCCGCCAGCCCATGTAGCGCTCCATCACCCGGACCTCGGCATCGAGGTCGGTGTAGTCCTCGCTGAAGGCCGCCCCGGTCCGCATATCGAGCAGGTCGCGGACGCGCGCGCCGCCGTAGCCGGAGTCGATGACCTCAGGTACGTACGTCTCGACCGGCAGAGCCGGGTCGAGATCGCCGCGTTCGGTGAGGATGCCGGCGATGCAACCGACCACCGACTTGGTCACCGACATCAGCAGGTGCGGGGTATCCGGCGCCATTCCGTTGTCGTAGCTCTCCAGCGCAATGCGGCCGTCGTGCACGATCACCACGGCGTCGGTCCAGGTGTCGGCCAGCACGTCGGCCAGCGTTCCGATCCGGCCGTCCAGCCGGTGAACCTCCACCGTGGTCGGGTCCAGGGCGATCGGGTCCCGCGGCTGCACGCTCACCGGTCCGAAACCGCGGGGGATCCGCTGGGTGGGGATCAACTCTCGAAGGTGCTGAAAGGACCAGCGGTTGAATGGAGGGTCCTGCCAGTTCACCAGGCTCACGCGCGAGTCGGGCGCGGGCGGGAAACCGGACATCAACGGCAGATCCGACATGGTCAAGACCCTACCGGGGGCCAGTCGCAGTTTGGACCGTCCTGGTGACACCGGTCCCGGCGCGATTGCCTGCCGCCGTGGCCACGGTTATCCCCGGCTACGGTGGAGCCGTGAAACACCGGCCCGGCCACCGTGGCGTTGACGACGACTTTCTTGCGCTGCCGTTGAACCGGCTGGCCGACGCCGCGCTGGCGGCGGCCACCGCCGGCGGCGCCAGCTACGCCGACCTGCGCGTACACGCCCTGACCACCGAGATCGTCCATCTGCGCGACGGCGAATTGGAGTCGGCGGTACTCGACCGCGACATCGGCCTGGCGGTCCGGGTGATCGTCGACGGAACCTGGGGCTTCGCCTCCCATGCCGGACTGACCCCGGACATCGCGGCGGACTCCGCCCGCCACGCGGTCGGGGTGGCGGCGACCCTGTCGGCGCTCAACGCCGAGCCCATCGAACTGGCCGACGAGCCCGTCTACTTGGATGCCAGATGGGTGTCGGACTACCGCATCGACCCGTTCGCCGTCCCCACCGCGGAAAAGATCGGGCTACTCGGTGAGTATTCCCGGCGGCTACTGGCAGCCGACGGGGTGGACCACGTGTCCGCGCATGTCAACGCTGTCAAGGAGCAGACGTTCTACGCCGACACGTTCGGCTCCTCGATCGTTCAGCAGCGTGTCCGCACCATGCCGGTGGTGGAAGCTGTCGCCGTCGACGCCTCTGCGGGAAGTTTCGAGTCGATGCGCACCCTGGCCCCGCCGACGGCTCGCGGCTGGGAGGCGGTGTGCGACGACCACGTCTGGGACTGGACCGCCGAGCTGGCCGAATTGCCAGTCTTGCTGGCGGAGAAGACCAAGGCGCCCAGTGTGATTGCGGGTCCGACCGACTTGGTCATCGACCCGACGAACCTCTGGCTGACCATTCACGAGTCCATCGGCCACGCCACCGAGTACGACCGGGCAATCGGCTACGAGGCCGCTTACGCCGGCACTTCGTTCGCCACCCCCGACAAGCTGAACAGGTTGCGCTACGGCTCACCGGTGATGAACGTCACCGCTGACCGAATCGTAGAACATGGCTTGGCTACGGTGGGTTTCGATGCCGAGGGTGTCAGTGCCCAGAAATGGGATCTGGTGCGCGACGGCATCTTCGTCGGCTACCAACTCGACCGTGTGTTCGCCAAGAAGCTCGGGCTGGCCCGCTCCAACGGCTGCTCCTACGCTGACTCTGCCCACCACGTTCCGATCCAGCGGATGCCCAACGTGTCGCTGCAACCCGGCATCGACAACCTGAGCACCGAGGACCTCATCGGTCGGGTTCAGGACGGCCTCTACATCGTTGGCGACAAGAGTTGGTCAATCGACATGCAGCGCTACAACTTCCAGTTCACCGGTCAGCGGTTTTTCCGTATCCGCGACGGCAGGCTCGACGGCCAGGTCCGCGACGTCGCCTACCAGGCCACCACCACCGATTTCTGGAACTCTATGGAAGCCGTCGGCGGTCCGGCCACCTGGCGGCTCGGCGGGGCGTTCAACTGCGGCAAGGCCCAGCCCGGTCAGGTCGCCGCGGTCAGCCACGGCTGTCCGTCGGCGTTGTTCCGCGGCGTCAACGTCTTGAACACCCGTGCCGAGGGAGCCCACGCGTGATCCCGGCACAGGGGGTCGTCGACCTCGCACTGAAGGCCACCGCCGCGGCGGGCCGCTGCGACGAGACCATCGTCATCGTCACCGATCGGGCAGAGGCGTCGCTGCGCTGGGCGGGCAACTCGATGACCACCAACGGGGCCTCGACCAGCCGCTCAACTGCCGTCATCTCCATTGTGCGGCAAGGTGATACAGCGCGTGTCGGGGTGCGAAGCTCCAGCGTCGCGGATCCGCGGGCCGTCGCCGACCTGGTGACCGACTCCCAAGCCGCCGCACAATCCGCGCCCCAAGCCCGCGACAACGCCCCGCTGCTCACCGGCTTCGGCGAGACGATCAATTGGGGCGATCCGGTGCCCGGAACCGGGGCCGGAGCCTTCGCGGAGGTGGCGCAGGCGCTGTCGGCCGGTTTCGCTCGAAGCGACCGGCTGTACGGCTACGCCCACCACGTCGTGGAGACCACGTTCCTGGCCACGTCGACGGGTCTGCGTCGACGTTTCACCCAGCCGACCGGGTCGGTGGAAATCACGGCCAAACGGGATGGCGCCAGTGCCTGGACCGGAGTGAGCACGCCCTGGTTCACCGACGTCCCGGTCGAGTCGATGCTGGCCGATCTGGAGATGCGACTCGGCTGGGCGCGCCGCACGGTCGAACTGCCGGCCGGACGCTACGAGACGCTGATGCCGCCCTCGACGGTGGCCGACATGATGATCTACCTGAACTGGACCATGGACGGCCGGGGTGCCCAGGAAGGCCGCAACGCGCTGTCGGCGCCGGGTGGCGGAACCCGGGTGGGGGAGCGGCTTACCGACCTTCCGTTGACCATGTACTCCGACCCGTTCGCGAGCGGTCTGGAGTGCGCGCCGTTCCTGCACACCACGGCCGGCTCGGAGCGGATGTCGTTGTTCGACAACGGCATGGACATCGAACGGGTGGACTGGATTCGCGACGGCGCCATCGCAGCACTGGCCTACCCGCGAGCGGCCGCCGCCGAGTTCGGCACCAGCGCAGCCGTGCCGGCCGACAATCTGTTGATGACCGGCGGCGGAGCCGATTTGGCCGATATGGTCGCCGCCACCGAACGCGGACTGTTGCTCACCACCCTGTGGTACATCCGCACCGTCGACCCGATCACGCTGCTGCTGACCGGCCTCACCCGGGACGGGGTGTATCTGATCGAGGACGGCGAGATAACCGCTGCGGTGAACAACTTCCGTTTCAACGAGAGCCCACTGGATCTTCTGCGCCGAGCCACCGAGGCCGGCGTGGCTGAGGCGACCCTGCCACGGGAGTGGAGCGACTGGGCCACTCGGGCAGTGATGCCGACACTGCGGATCCCCGATTTCCGCATGTCGTCGGTGAGCCAGGCGCAGTGAATTCCTGACGGACATATTCAGTTCACCTGAACGTCACTTAATGGGCCGATTCCGGCCCGTGCGCGAGCCGTCGGCAATAGCGTGACCTCATGCTTGAGGTATGCGAGGTCGGTAACAAGGTCAGCAAAGAGGACTACAAGGCCGAGGTTCCCGAACTCAGGGTGAAATTGATCAACGCCCAGTACGACCTTCGTGATGCCGACTTCCCGGTGATCATCTGGATCGCCGGAGACGATCGCCTGGCCGCCAACGCTTTGGTGAACCGACTCAATGAGTGGTTCGATTCGCGGTTCATCGGCACCCGCGTCTTCGCCGAGCGCACCGAGGAGGAAAGTCAAAGGCCGCAATTGTGGCGGCTCTGGCGATCGCTTCCGCCGAAGGGGGCGGCGTCCTTCTTCGTGGGAGGACTGATGCGCGCGGCAAGCCAGCTCGCTGAGGGCGAACTCACCCAGGCGGAGTTTTCCGCATGGCTGAGCCACATCGCCCGCATGCAGGAAGCTCTTGTCGACGACGGTGCGCTTGTTCTGAAGTTTTTCCTGCACACCCCGGCGAAGGTGCAGAAGAAGAAGCTCCGGGAGGCCCAAAAGCACCCGGAGCGCGGCTGGCAGGTGGACAAGCGCGACTGGGCGGCATTGGACACGCTGGGACCGGTGCTGCCGATCGCCGAACGCATGCTGCGCGAGACCAGCGCGCCCGGAGCGCCGTGGACCATCGTGGAGTCAACCGACGAACGCTACCGCGATCTGACGGTAGCCCGGACAATCCTGGCTGCCATCACCGCGCGGATGGCAGAACCCACCAAGCCGTCCACCCCATCCGTTGCCGAATCGGTGTTCGGAGAGTTCGACGAAGAGGCCAACGTGCTTTCCGGCGTTGATCTTTCGAAAACCATGAGCCGCGAGCAATACCGCAGAGCACTGGCCAAGGAACAGGCCCGCCTGCACGATTTGTCGATTGAGGCCCGCAAGCGGGGCGTCAGCACGGTGCTGGCATTCGAGGGCTGGGACGCCGCGGGGAAGGGCGGTGTCATCCGTCGCATCACGGCCGCTCTGGAGGCCGGCGACTTCGGGGTGATCCCGGTGGCCGCCCCGAGCCAAGAGGAGCGGAAGTTCCACTATCTGTGGCGGTTCTGGCGCGACCTGCCACCGGCGGGCAAGTTCGTCATCTTCGACCGCACCTGGTACGGCCGGGTGCTGGTGGAGCGGCTCGAAGGCTTCGCAACGATGGCAGAGTGGCAAAGGGCTTTCGACGAGATCAACGACTTCGAGAGCCAACTGGTCGAACGCGGCCTTTACGTTGCGAAGTTCTGGTTGCACATTTCCCAGGAAGAGCAGCTCGCGCGGTTCAAAGCCCGTGAAGAGACCCCGTACAAGAAGCACAAGATCACCGAAGAGGACTACCGCAACCGCGAGCGGTGGCACGACTACGTCAAGGCCGTCGACCAGATGATCCTGCGGACGGCCTCCGACGGTGCAAAGTGGCACGTCATTCCTGCCAACGACAAGTACTTCGCACGCGTGGCGACGCTGAAGGCGATCAACAAGGGCCTGGCTCGCACGCTGCGTCAGACGCCAGCCGGACCACCGCGATCGGCCGACCTCGCGAGCCGGCCTGCCCCGAACTGAGCCCGGTTACCGGAGTCATTTCTCGAAGTGAGGACGCCGGTGCGCGAAGAGGGTGACGCACGCTGAGTTGATGGGCGGTCGGATTGCGAGGACGTACTTGGACGATGACCTGTGGTATTGATCCGGCAGCGCATGCGGGAACGCGGCGTGTCCTTCAAGGCCGCACTCAACGATGCGATCCGGGAAGGCGCCAAAGAGCGACCGGCGCCGGTTCCGTTCATGACCCGAACCGCTGATCTCGGCGTGCCGGCGGTCAATCTCGACCGTGCCCTTCAGATTGCGGCTGAACTCGAAGACGAGGAATTGCTTCGCCGTCAGCGCCGGGGCGCACGAAGATCGTCGACGCCAATGTGCTTCTGTACGCGGTCAATTCGGCCAGCGAACATCACAGATCAAGTCAGCGTTGGTTAGACGATGCCCTATCAGGCGGCGACAGCGTGGGTCTGGCCTGGCTGCCCTTACTTGCCTTTGTGCGGTTGGTGACCAAAAGGTTGGTCTGTTCCCGTCGCCCCTGCGACCGGCGGAGGCGATGGGGCAGGTCGCCGATTGGCTTGGCGGGCCGGGGGCGGTCTGTATCGGTCCGACGCGGCGCCATGTCGATGTCCGGTCCGGGTTGCTGACCCGTATCGGTACCGGTGGAAACCTGGTCAATGACGGTCATGCGGCCGTTCTTGCGGCCGTTCTTGCTGTTGAGTACCGCGCCATGGTCGTCAGCTACGACAGTGAGTTCGGCCGGTTTGATGGGGTGCGCTGGCGGACACCAGATGCACTACTCCGGTGAACCTGCAGCGGGCAGATGTTCCATGCGGGAGCGAACGCACTAGGATGGCGGGGCGCCGGGCGCGTCGGCGCGTACGGGGCGGTAGCTCAGTTGGTTAGAGCCGCGGACTCATAATCCGCTGGTCGCGGGTTCGAGCCCCGCCCGCCC